>CAJTJT010000003.1 GCA_910576915.1 uncultured Elusimicrobiales bacterium | reverse complement strand
ATGCCCTATTGTAGCATAGAAGAGTCCTGCTTCTCCTCTCCTCCATAGGCTCCCGCCTATGGTTTCCCCGGGTATTACAAAAACCCCGCTCCGAAGAGCGGGGTTTGCTGCAAACAAATGTTAACTTAGTTCGCGGCGGCTTTGACGGTGTCGACCAATTTCTTAAAAGAAACCGGGTCTTTAATCGCCATTTCGGACAACATTTTGCGGTTGAGCGTAATGTTGGCTTTGGTTAAGCCGCTGATGAACTTGGAGTAAGACAAACCTTCCTCTCTTACCGCGGCGTTGATGCGGGTAATCCACAACTGGCGGTAGGTGGTTTTTTTGTCTTTGCGGTCCACGTAAGCGTGCACGCCGGATTTATCCAGCTGCTGCGTGGCCATGCGCAAGCGGCGGGATTTATCTCCGTAATAGCCGCTGGCTCTTTTCAATACTTTTTTCTTTCTTGCGTGTCTGGGAACGCTGAATTTAATTCTCATGTTTCTAACCTCTTATTTGGCCATGGGGAGATATTTTTCCAAGATCTTCCCTTTGTTGGACTCGGGCGTAATGACGCCGGTCTTTCTCATACCGTGTTTAATGGAGGCAGAAACAGGCGTTAACAAGTGTTTTCTGCCGGCTTTTCTGTGGGTGAATTTACCCGTGGCGGTTTTTCTGAAGCGTTTTTTGCCGCCGCTGTGGTTTTTTAATTTAGGCATTGTATTATCCTTTGTGTAAAATGGCTCTTTTTACCCTACCTGTGCCGGGAGCCGGTCAAGCCCCGTACCCAGTCACTACAAAAAGAACCTAAAAAATCGGTTAATTTTTAGGCACAAACGTCATCGACATGCGGTTGCCCATCTGCTGAAGGCCGCCGTCCACGTTGGCGAGTTCTTCCAACCGTTTGGCGGTATCGTTCAAAATTTGCATGCCAATGTCTTTATGCTGGTTTTCGCGTCCGTGGAATACCACCACAAAACGCACCATGTCTTTCTTGCGCAAGAAATCTTCAATTTGGCGGATTTTAACGTCCAAATCGTGCGGAGCAATGCGCGATTTAATGCGCAGCTCTTTCATGGTTACTTTGGTTTGTTTCTTTTTGGCCTCGGCGGCTTTTTTGCCCTGTTCGTATACATACCGGTTATAATCCAGTATTTTGCAAACGGGAGGAACCGCGTTGGGGGAAATTTCCACCAAATCCAGTTCTTGCTCTTTGGCCAGCGCGATGGCCTGCGCAATCGGCTTAACGCCAATCATGGTTCCGTCGGAATCAATTACGCGCACTTCCGCCGCGCGGATATTTTGGTTTCTGGTGTACAAATCTTTTTTGTACGTTCTTCTGTTATCGAATCTGGCCATTTAATTATTCTTTCAAAAAAATAGTCCTCTTTTAGGACTTTTCTATTATACAAACTTAGCGGGAAAGGTGTCAATTTTGCCCCGGTTTTGGGGCCCACAAAAGCCTAAAATACGCCAAAGGCCCCTCCAAAGAGGAGCCTTTGGGCGTAAGGACTATAAATCCTGTACAATTTTGCGGGTATTGCCGACGGGGTTAATCCGCGCCGGAACGCCTTTGTATTCAATTTTTCCGCGGCCCATGGCGGAGGCGTCCAGCGTGTCCGTGGCGAAAACTTCCACATCGCCCGAACCGTTCACCACCGCTTTGACGGAAAACGCGCGCAGGCTGCCCGCGTCAATATCGCCGGAACCGTTGTTTTCCAGGTATACTTCCCGCGCCATGCCGCCCAGCTCAATTTCCGCATGGTTGGAAGCCGCCGCACGCACGGACTTAGCCGCCAGGCGGTTTACGTCCACTTCCGCCCGGTCGGACGCCGTAACGGAAAGCGTGTTAAGGTCTAAATTATCAATGGAAATATCGCCGTTCTGCGAAGCGGTCAGCGTAAGCGCATCTGCCTGTAACGCGCCGCGCACGTCCAGTTCGCCGTTTTGGCTAACGGTGATGGCAGTCACTTCCGGCGCCGTAACCAGGATATGCAGTTTATCTTTGTCTTTACCGAACATCGGCTCGGCAAACGAAATGACCAGCGTATTGGCTTCTACGCGCACCTGGACGGCGTTAACCAGTTTGTCCCGTCCGCTGAGAGTGACGGAAGCATCCGCACGCTGCATAAAATCCACTTCCGCGTCCCCGCGTACGTCCAGCGCCGTAAACGCACCCAAATTTTCCACATTACGGGACGTATACCCGGCCATATTCCGGGCCCAAACGGCGGCGGCGCACAAGACTGCTACCCCCAACAACAGCATTACATTTTTGAGTTTCATACAACCCCCCATATTCAAATATCCTAAGAATAGGATAGGATTATTTTAAATATTTCGAAAATTCTCCGCAAGCGCAAAAAAAGATTAGACAGCGGACAAGCAAGAACGTCTTAAATTTGCTAAAATAGATATAAATTTACACCATTTACAGCAAGGGGATAATCATGAGCAACAGAAGAATGGCCCGGGAATGTGCCCTGCAATCACTTTACTACGCCGACAGCGCCAAAACTGCCGACACGTTGCAGCTAACGGCTTACGCGGAAGATTTTAAACAGGAATTAGGGGACTGCTTCCCGTTTTGCGAAGAATTAATCACGGGTACGGCCAACAATCTGCCGGCCATCGACAAACTGGTTTCTTCCTACGCCAAAAACTGGACGATTAACCGCATGTCGGCGGTGGACCGCTCCATCCTGCGCATGGCCACCTACGAAATGGTGTTCAGCCCCGAAAACACCCCCGTACCCGCCATTATTGACGAAGCGATTGAACTCGCCAAAAAGTACTCGACCGAAAACTCCAGCAAGTTTATCAACGGTCTTTTGGACCAACTGAAAAAAGAACGCAAATAACCACGTTACATGCACCCGAAAGAAGAGATTGAACGGCTGAAAAAGCTGGTCAATTACCATAACAACCTTTACTATAATTTGGACAATCCCATATTGTCCGACACGCAGTACGACGAACTTTACAAACAATTAAAAGATTTAGAAGACCGGTACCCCCAATACCGCACCAAAAATTCGCCTACCCAGCGGGTGGGCGGCAAAGCGGCGGCGCTGTTTGCACCCGTTAAACACGCGGCGGCGATGATGTCGCTTGACAACTCGTATTCGCCCGACGAAATCCGCGAATGGTACGACCGCACCGCCAAAACCCTCCAGCGCGAAGATTTTGAAATGGTGGTGGAAGCAAAAATAGACGGGGTGTCCTGCTCGCTTACCTATTTGGACGGGAAACTCATCCAGGCCGCCAGCCGCGGCGACGGAAAAACCGGCGAAGACATTACCGCCAACGTCCGCACCATCAAAAACATTCCGCACGAACTGCCCGGCGCCCCGGCCGGAATTTTGGAAATCCGCGGGGAAGTGTATTTAGATAAAAAAGACCTGGAAGCGTTAAACGCCGCCCAAATTTTAAAAGCCGAAAACACATTTGCCAACACGCGCAACGCCGCCGCAGGCTCCCTGCGCCAAAAAGACCCGGCGGTAACCGCCGCCCGGCCGCTCAAATTCTTTGCCCATTCTTTCGGGGCGGGGAACATCACGGCGGACAGCTTCAGCGGATTTATCGACCAATGCCGCACCTGGGGTTTCTCCATCTGCCCCGCGCGCACCAAAACGACGCTTATCAGCGAAGTCATCCGTTTTTACAACCAGTTTGAATCCTCCCGCCATAATTTACCGTTTGACGTGGACGGGCTCGTCGTCAAAGTAAACCGTTTTGAATACCAGCGCATTTTGGGCGTTACGGCCAAAAGCCCGCGCTGGGCGATTGCTTTTAAATACCCCGCCCCGCAAGCCACCACCACGGTAAACAACATTCTTTTTTCCGTCGGCAGAAGCGGTATTATCACCCCGGTGGCGGAGCTGGAACCCGTCCCGTGCGCGGGCGTAATTATTTCCAACGCCACACTGCACAACTTTGATGAAATCAGCCGCCTGGGCGTGCGCGTGGGCGACACGGTGATTATCGAACGCGCAGGCGAAGTTATCCCCAAAGTGGTAAAAGTGGCCGAACACAAAGGCACGCAGGAAGTGCTCCCGCCGGCCGAATGTCCGTCCTGCGGCGACCCCGTTTATAAAGAGCAGGACGAAGTAGGCTATTACTGCATCAATCCTTCCTGCCCGGCCCAGCTGCGCGCGCGCCTCCTGCACTTTGCGTCCCGCAACGCCATGGATATCGACGGCCTGGGCGACGTGGTGATGGACCAGCTCCTGGAAAATAAATACGTGGCCGATTTTGCCGACATCTACGGCCTTACTTTTTTGCACCTACTTAATCTGGAAAATTTTAAAGACAAAAAAGCCCAAAATCTATTGGACTCCATTGAAGCCAGCAAACAAAAACCGCTTTCTAAACTTTTATTTGCGCTCGGGATTGCGTTTGTGGGCGAAAAAACGGCCGAAATTTTGGCGGACCGCTTCCGGACGCTTGACGCACTTAAAGACGCGCCGCTTACCGACCTGCAAAGCGTACGCGAAGTGGGCGAGAAAGTTTCGCAAAGTATCTACGATTTCTTCTGTAGTCCCCGCGCGCTGGAACAAATTGAACGTTTGCGCGCGGCGGGGCTGAACTTTACGCAGCCCAAAAAAGAACTCTCCGGCAATGTACTGGACGGCAAAACGTTGGTGTTTACCGGGGAACTTAAAACCATGACGCGCACCGAAGCCGAACTGCTGGCCAAGGAATACGGCGGAAAAGCGAGCGGGAGCGTATCGAAAAAGACGTCTTATGTAGTCGCCGGGGAAGCGGCCGGAAGCAAGCTGAAAAAAGCCAATGAACTGGGCGTACCCGTACTAACCGAAGAAGAATTTTTAAAATTGATTGGAAAAACCGCCGCTTAAACACAAATCCCCGGGCTAATGTCCGGGGATTTTTATTAATCTAAAGCGAACCAAATGGATTTTCCGCCGTTAACGGCATGGCGCTCTCCGCCGCCCATTGCCTTACACATTTGTTCCATTTTTTGATCTGCGGCAGTGCCTTTTTCCACATAATAACAAAACAAATGCTTGCCGGGAACGGGCGATTTCATGCCCGAGGCCAAATCCGAAACATACAAGAAAGAAGGAAAATCTTCCCTGAAGAGCGAACCCACATCCACACGTCCGTCAATCAATACAAAACTGAAATGGCGGCCTACTATTTGATCATGATCCTTTTTGTATGTTGCCAATTCCCCTGAAGGAGTAACACTCAAATCGTCAAACGACTCAGGCCAGGAACCCGTTTCCATCACATAGGTTTCCGCCGCCTGCGAAATGGAGCGGATGACGGACAGCGCTTCCGCCGTACGCGCCCGCGCAACAGCGCGCGTATACTGCGGCAATGCGACCGAGGACAAAATACCAATGATTAAAACGACAACCAATAGCTCGATTAAGGTAAAACCGCTCTTTCTGTCGTCATTCCGGCCATGGAGCCGGAATCCAGGCAGTTTATGAGGTATTGTTTCCATTTGATATGGATTCTGAAATAAATTCAGAATGACACCACAAAAACCTTTCATTTGCTTTTCTCCTATCAAAAAAGTCATTCTGAGAGGTTTCTGCTCAGAATCTACCGCTTTTGACGAACAAAAGCATCAGTGAGAGATTCTGGGCAACAACTCCTCGGAATGACTCTATGTTATCAAAAAAAAAAAACAATACAACCCCTGGCACCGCGCAGCGTCCGGGGGCAGGAGTATTGCCCTTGTGTTATAGGCGGGGGCTAGGGCGTACTGCTGAAACCGCCGGACGACAAAAAAACGGCCCTCTGTAAAGAGAGCCGTTTGCGTTGTTAAACCAAAAACTTACTGGGCTTTCATGTCGCTGCGGACCTTGTTGAACAGGTTGCTTTGCGTCGCGCGCTGCAAGAAAGATTCCCATTCCTGCTGGGTGAGTTCGAAATCATCCATGACAATGTAGGAAATTTCTTTTGCGGCGTCTTTGCCTTTTTTATTTTTCTGGGCGTATTCGTTTTCCAGCTCCACATAGCGGCTGGCGACAGCATAGTCGATATCTTCCTGCGAATACGCGGGCGGCGTTACGGGTTCGTTAAGCGTGTTGGTGTCAAACACGCCTTCGCCCGCCGCGGGCGCGTTTTCAAGCGGCTGGTCCCCCGCCGGAACGAACATTTCCCCGTGCGCCGCAGGGTCGTTTTGCAGCGTCGGTTCCGTTTCGGTGGAGTTGGTCACGCGGCCCATCATCAAGTTGGAACACGCGGCCGGATTGACGATAAAATAAATACTTAAAATAATAAAAACCAAAATGGCGGCTTTGAGTAAAATCTTCAGCACGGTTCGGCCTCCTGATATTCTATAGAATACAATATTTTCCCCAATTTATTCAGCTTTTTTTTGCGCGGACGAGGCTTCCGCCCCGGCGCGCTGCAAATCCTGCACGCTTTTGATAAATTGCGGATTGGTTAAAATCTGCTGGACGGTTTTGGCAAAATCCGGGTTTTGCATATGCTTGCTTACGACCGAGCTGATTTCGGGATTGGCCTGCAAAAGCTGGTGCAAATCCCCGCCGGAAAGCGCGCTTAAATCCACCGCCCGGCCCGACGAAGCGGCCGCCAGTTCGCGGTTAAAGGAGCGGAGGTTTTCGTCGTCTTTGTAATCTTCCAAAATCGAAGCGATGGTATCCTGCGCCTGGCGGACTTCCTGCTCCGGCGCCAAGGGGGCGTCCTCCAAAAATACGTCCTGATGGGCGGACGCGTCAAACCGTACCGGGAAAGGCATTACTTCCGCCTGCGGCGCGGCTAAAGACACCGGCACATTTTGAAACGAAAACGCATCCTGCGCCAGTGCGCGTTCTTCTTCCCACTGCGCCGTTTTACGCTGATAGAGCTGATAACCGCGAACCGCGCCCATAAAAATGAGCGCGGCCGCCATAATTGCTATCAAAGTATAACTTAATTTGGACATTACAAATCCGATTCCAGCATTTCCACGTCAAACACCAAAACGGAGTTCGCCGGGATTTGGCCCACCGGGCGGCTGCCGTACGCCGTTTCGGCCGGGCAGACCACTTTGGCGCGCGCGCCGGGTTTCATTTGCTGCATGGCTTTGGTCCAGCAGGGGATAACATCGGTCAGTTTGGTTTGGAACGCTTCGCCGCGGTCGCGGGAGCTGTCGAACTTTTCGCCGTTAATCAGCGTGCCCGTGTAATGCACTTTTACGGTGCCGTCGGCCTTGGGCTGTTTGCCTTTGCCGGGGCGGGAAAGTTTAATCAGCGTGCCGTTGTCGAGCTCTTTTACCCCTTTCTCTTTTTTAAAGCTGGCCAAGTATTCCTGCTGTTCGGCCGCGTATTTGGCGGAAATGGTTTGTGCGTCCCGTTCGTATTTTTCGATAATCTGCGGTTTGTATTTTTCCACGTCCGTCTGCGCTTTTTTGTTAAGCAGGCTGTCGCGCATACCCTGGGATAAGGCTTTATAATCGTCTTCGTTATCAAGCACCAGCTGGCGTTTTAAATTGTCCCCCAACAAAAAACCCAAAGAATACAGCATTTTGTTGCGTTCGGCCAGCTCCTCCGCGCTCAGCTGCGGCTGCGCCGCCGGAGCGGAAGTTTCCTGCGCGCTAAGCAGCGCGGGAGCCAACAGTGCGGCTAAAAGAATCAGTTTTTTCATGTATTATCTCCTATCTCGTTTTTAAATAAGTTTCCAGGCGTTGGGTAATTTGCTTGGCGGCCTGTTCGCCGGCGGCCTGCATGCTGCGGCGCATAGAGTCGGCCGCGCGCGAGGTACCCGCCCGTTCATGCACGTTAAAACGCGCAAACGTAACGTTACGCTGGGCATCCACCAGGCTGACGGCTGCACCGCTGGAACACCAAATAAGACCTTCTACTTTCTTAGAATTGTACCCGTCCGTTTCCGTAACCACTTTAACCAAAATCACTTGGTCCGGGTCCGCAATATCGGCCACGCCAAGACCCATTTGGTTTAAGGCGTCCACCACGTACGTCACAAACACTTCGCTCTGCACGCCTTCCACGTCCACCGCCACCAAAACGGCGGCCAGTTTTTCTTTAAGCGCATTTTTGTACGGCAGGAAGTTTGCCGGTTCAAAACTTTCGCGGTCGGCGGATAAAAACTGGTACAAATCGTCCAGCGCCTGGCGGCGGAGCACTACCGGCTGCATTTTGTAAGCGGTTTTTAAATCCGCCATCGGGTCCGCCGGAGAAGCAAACTGCGCAGCCAGCCCGGCCAGTTTTAAATCGGCCTGTTTTAAAAGAGGCTCCAACACTTTGCGCGCGTTTGAACGCGGCAAAACGGCTAACGCATAATAATGTTTGGAAGAAGCGTCCGCATCGCGCCACACTTTATCCACGGAAGCGTTGGCCATCAAATCCGGCACCACGCCCTGTTCCGCCGCGTCCGGCGCGTTTTGAATCATCTCCCGGCGCATATTGGTAAGCGCGTTTTGGGAGGCTTCTTCTTTCGTCATCCCTTCGCCCGCCACCACATAGTATTTGGCGGTATCGTATTTAGCCGTCTGATACGACACGGTGTTTTTATTAAGCCCCGAACACGCACATAACCCCACGGAGGCTAAAAAGGCCAGTAACAGTTTTTTCATATACCCTCTCTTAATAAGCGGTACGGACGTGCAAAAATACGCGTCCGCCGCGTTGTACGCGTACGTTTTCAAATACGCGTTCTCCTACTATATTACCATATCCGTCACGCAATAACAGCCGGATGTTTTGCTCCCCCGGCGGAACAAAAGCGCGCGCCATGCGCACTTCGGCCGGGAGCGTAAACCACTGGCGCGTATCGGCCTTTTCCACCGCCGCGCCCAATGCGCTGACAAACATGCCCGCCAGTTCGCCCACGGTATCATCCTTGGCGGCCTGGGCGGCCGCGTGGCGTGCCTGCACGGCGGCGGCTTCTTTCACCACCGCGCGCGTGGCCGTGCGGAATAAAATACCCGGCATTTTTTCTTCCAAATCCAGCTTGGCGGCGGCGGCGAAATCGGCCACTTTTTGCGTATAAAAAGTTTGTCCGCCCGCTTCCAGCGCTGATATCGCCACCCGGTACGGCTGCCGTTCGAAAGACGGGAAAGACAGCGTAACCGCGTTCCCGGCAAGCCCGGCGTATACGGCGTTTTGCACTTCGGGAGAAACATTTTCCCCCTCCTGTGCTGTGGAAGCCAGTAAAACGGCACGGTCCCACGCCACCTGCAGCGTATCACTTTTTTTAAGCGGCATCAGCCCGTTTGAATGGATGACGATAATCTCCCCCAACCGCGCGGCGTTGGCCGGAACCGGGAAATCCGGCGCCGACACACGCAAAGCCGCCCCCAGCCGGGCATATGCGTTAAGCGCATTGGTGCGCGCGATGCGCGCATCCGACAGCTGGCCGACGGATTCAAACACCAGGCTCGCAAAGTATTGCACGAAAGGGTCGTCGTTATATCCTTTCTTTTTCTCCGCGCGCAGGTGGTCCAGAAAGAAGACGGCGCGGCGCGCTTCCACCGCGGCGGAAGAAACGTCACCCGTTTGCAAAAAATTAAGCGCGCGGTAATAGTAAGTAAGGGCTTGCTCGTAGGCGGGAGCGTAATAGGGGGTGGTTAAATCGTTAATCAAAAAACGGCCGAGGGAAGCTGAAACGCTTTTGGCGTACAATTCGTCGATATTAGCCTGGCCGGCGGCGAACAACCGGTCGCTTTGGGAAGTGTCGCCCGCGTCGTGCAGCAGGACGGCGCGGTCCAAATAAAAAAGGGTGGCGTCTTTGCGGGAGTAAAGTTTATTTTTTTTGGATACGACCCGTTCTTCCGCCTCGTTAAATTTTCCGGCGGCAATTAACGAGTCCACCTCTTTTTTATAACGCAAAGAAGGCGCCGCACACGCGGAGCAAAAAAGTACCAGCCCCAATAAACATATGCGCGCCTTCTTCATATAAAAACCTACCAGGTTACTTTGCTTCTTTTAACGTATTTTTTAATTTGTTTCTGGCCGTTCCAGACGATTTGGTTCGTTTCGATGTTGATGAGTTTCAAATTCACCTGATAAAACACGAGCGCCTTGGACCCTGCTTTGTCCACCACGGAATTGAGGACGCCGCTTAACATATAATCCGCCCCCACTTCTTTGCCGAACGCTTTGCGCGTGGCTTCGGAGGCAAATTCGTCCTGTTCCAAACGTTCCGTGCGGATTTCGCCGCGTTCGGACGAAGAAGCCACAAAATCCACCTTGGAGGAATTGATAAGAGCGCGCTGCATTTCTTCAATAAATACGGCGGTATTGATATGCTCCATGGTGTTGTTGGTTACGGTACCGACGATGACCGTCGGTTCTTTGCCGTAACGGGTGGTAAATTTGGAATACCAGCCGCTTTGCAGGCAGTCGGTAATCATTTCCTGCGCCACCATTTGCGCGTCGGTATCGTTCCAGCCGCCGCCCACGTCTTTTACCAAGTTGGTTTCCACGCGTTTAACGCTGGGAGAACAGGCAAACAAAAACGGCAATACAAGTAACCCCGCCAATGCTTTTTTCATAATGTCAGCTCCTAATTAATAATTTATTTTATCCTATCAAATTTTAATGGGAAACGAACCGTTAATGCCTTCGCAAATGTGGCGCCCGGCATCGGAATCGCCCGCGTGCGAGCAGTCCGCACGGCCTTCATCCAAATAAAACTCCAGCCATTTGGGAAAGCGCACATGGGACGCTTTCAGCACGCCCCCTTCCTGCGTAAATAAATACTCCCCGCACAAAAGCGCTTTGCCTGCTTCCTGCAACGTGCAGTAAGCCAGTTCTTCCGGCAAATCCAAACGGGAAAAATCCTGCGTATACGTTCCGTGCGCCTGTTTATAAGCGGCCTGGGCAAACGCCAGCGCGCCGCCGCGGTTGAGCGCGGTACGGCCTTCGGAAATATTTTTGTGTTTTTGGTACTGGGGCAGCCCCAAAGCAAGGCCAAAGCCGAACAAAATAATTAAAGCGAACATAAACGTGTGCATGGAACCGCGTTTGGAAAGAAGCATAGATTCTCCTTACAAGTAATTTTTTATATTGTAGCAAAACCCGTCAATGATAAGGGAACAAACCCGGGTGAATGCGCCGCAGCCGCGTAATATACACCAGTTTCCCCCGGCGATACGTTTTTTTAATAACCGGAGCTAAAATAATCAAACACACCGCGCCGATAATCAGCCCTAACCCGCACGCCAGGCTGTGCGTAAAAGGTTCCCCGAATACAAATACGCCAATCAGCATGGCGGTAACAGGTTCAAACGCGCCGAGCACGGCGGAAAAAGTGGAGCCGATACTTTTAATCGCATACACCAAAGACCAGTTGGAAACCACCGTGGGCACCAGTGCGAGCAAAAACAAATTTACCCCCGCCGCCGCGCCGGAAACCGGCTGTAAGCCGCCGTTAAAAAGTGCAAAAAAGAAAAAGGTCAGCGCGTCAAACAAAAACACATAAAACGTCAGTTTCCACGCGCCCATATTTTTGACGCAGGACTGGTTCACCCCCACGATATATAACGCATAAGACAACGCCGAACCCACTTCAATCAGCACTCCTTTTAACTGTACGCCCTGCGCCGAACCCGCGCCGGACAAAAGCGCCACGCCCGCCAAAGCGAGCAGAATGGCGGAAAAAGTAAAAAAAGAAAATTTTTCGCCGAAGAACAACACCATTAACAGCGCCACAAAAACGGGATACAGAAAAATAATGGTAGTGGCCACCCCGCTGGGGAGATAATTATATCCCCAGAACAGGCAGAGCGCGGAACCCGTATATAAAAGACTCAGCCAAAAAAGCGTAAAAAACTGCTTGCGGGTAACGAAAAAAGACTCCCGCACCGCCGCCAAAATTCCGCCTAACAGCAGCGCGGAAAATAAAAAACGGTAGCAAAGGATGGAGGGCGTCGTCATCCCCGCCGCCATTAACGGCAGGGTGAATAAGGGAATCATCCCAAACGTGGCGGAAGTGAGCACCCCGCACAAAAAACCTTTTAGGCGTGACATAATAATATTGTAGCTTTTTAATGCTCCCAAAAAACCTGTAGGTTGCCCCTTATAGGATGACGCCAAGCAGAATAACAGCCCCGATAACTGGATCCTGAAACAAGTTCAGGACGACGCTGTATAATATGCCGTGCAGATTAGAATGACATTGCATAGCTTCGGCTGATTTTTTAGATTTGAGCTAAATTTGCGTTGCCAGTTGCCCGAAGAAGTACTGCTAGGTACACTGAGTGGCAAAGGAACGCGAATTTAGCCAAATGTGGAAAATGGTTGCCCGGACAAGCAACAACGGATAAGAAATCTCTTTCTTATCCGTTGTGCGTAAAACGTCAGTTAACATCAGTTGTTATTTTTTCAACTCGGCCTGCTGCTTTTTGACCAGCCCTTCATACGGCCCAAACCCTTCTTCCACATTCCAACCGCCGCCCAAGGCTTTGGATAAATTGACAATGGCGGCCAGTTCGTCGTTGCGGGCGGAAGCCAGGTTCATTTCAGCGGAGAGCAAATTCTCTTCCACGTCCAGCAAATCCGTCACGCCGATGAGCCCCGCATCTTCCTGCTTTTTGGTCAAGTCGTAGCTTCGTTGCATGGCGGCCGTTTGCTGTTTGTACGATTCGTAAATTTCGCGGTTCAAACGGTTGGCGGCCAACGCGTCATACGCTTCTTTAAACGCGCCCTGTACTGTTTTTTCGTACGTGGCAAGCATTTCCCGATATTCGGCTTCGGCCTTTTTATTTTGCGCGCGGATTTTGCCGCCTTCAAAAATAGGAGCAAGCACCTGCCCGCCCAGCGCCCACACGCCGGAAGGCCCCATAAACAAACTGTCGAGAGCCCCGCTGGCGTATCCGGCCGAGGCCGTCAGCGGGATGGACGGAAAGTACGAAGCGCGCGCCGCGCCGATATTGGCATTGGCGGAGATTAACTGCCCTTCGGCGGAACGGATATCCGGACGGCGGGCGAGCAAATCGGAAGGCAGGTTTCCCGGCACATCCGGGATGAGCGTCAGTTCGTTAATCGTCTTGCCGCGGGTGATGTTACTCTCCACAATTTCACGCGGGGAACGCCCCACCAGCACGGATAAAGCCGTTTCGGTTTGCGTAATTTTCAGCTGCAGCTGGCGTTCCTGCGCCTGCACGCTGGCCATGTTGGCTTCCACGCGTTTTAAATCCACTTCCGTGCTGTAGCCGTTTTTATAGCGGCTTTCATAAATGCGGACGTTTTCCTGGCGGGCCTTTAACGTGCGCTGAGCGATTAACAGCTGTTCATCCAGCATGCGGAGCGCAAAATAGTTGTTGGCCACATCGGCGGTTAAGGTAAGGCGGATGGTGTCGCGCGAGGCTTCGCTGGAAAGCAGCCGGGCGCGGGCGGCTTCGCTCAAACGGCGGTATTTGCCCCACAAATCCAGCTCGTACGAAACCGACAGCCCCGCCGTGCTTTGCGTTTGGCCGGAACCTTTATCGTTCCCGGCGCGGCCCGATTCCGCGGCGGCCGACAGGCTGGGCATTTGGTCCGCCCGGGCAATCCCCACGGCGGCGCGGGCCTGGTCCACACGCGCGACGGCGGCCTGTAAATCTTTATTATAAGTAAGCGCGTCCGACTCCAGCTGATTTAACACCGGGTCGTCAAACACTTCCCACCATTTGGCGTTCGTAAAAACGCTGAAATTATCGGCCGCTTCACCGGTCGGAAGTTCCAACTCCGGCCGTTTATAATTCGGCCCCAACATACACCCGGCCAGCAGCGTAAGACACGATGCCAGCGCGGTAAAACGGATTATTCTCATATTTGTTCCTCTTTATGTTCCAAGGATTCTCCCTGTGCGGGCGCTTTCGTTTTGCCGGTAAACCAGCAGAAGAAAAGCGGAATAAACAGCGGCGCGATACACGTGGCCGCCAACATACCAAACACCACGGCCGTACCGATGGCATGACGGCTGGCGGCACCCGCGCCGGAGCTGATGGCAAGCGGCACGCAGCCTAAAATAAACGCCAGGGACGTCATTACAATCGGGCGGAAACGCAGTTTGGCGGCCTGTACGGCGGCTTCGGCCGCGGACAAGCCCTGCTCTTTCAAAAGCACCGCAAATTCCACAATCAAAATGGCGTTTTTGGCAGCCAAACCGACCAAGGCGACGAGCGCGATTTGGAAATAAATATCGTTAGACAAACCGCGCGCCCAGGTGCCCAACAGCGCACCGAAAATGGCAAACGGAACCGCCAGCAAAACGGCCACGGGGAGGCTCCATTTTTCATACTGTGCGGCCAAAATTAAGAACACCACCAGCATACCTAAGAGAAGCGCGTTGGCGGACGAACTGCCGGCCAGCTGTTCCTGGTAAGTGGTACCCGTCCAGGCCAGCGTAAAGGTGGAATCCAGCACGGACTTGGCCGTTTCTTCCACGGCGCGGATAGCGTCGCCGGAGCTGTAGCCGGGCGCCGGGTTGGCAATGATTTTTGCCGCCGGGAACACGTTGAAGCGTTCCACCATATCCGGCCCCAGGCTGGGCGTCAGCGTGACAAGCGTGGAAAGCGGCACCATCGCCCCCTTGGAAGAGCGCACGTAAATGCCCGAAATCTGGTCCGGCGTGGCGCGGTAATTGCCGTCGGCCTGCATCATTACTTTAAAACTGCGGCCGGAGTACGTAAAGTCGTTGACGTACGTCACCCCGAACGTGCCCTGCAACGTGGAATACAGTTCCGAAAGCGTGACTCCCATGGACTGCGCTTTGATTTCGTCCACTTTCATCGTATACTGCGGTACAGCGGCCGAGAACGTGGTGCTGACGGAAGAAAGTTCCGGCCGTTTTTTGGCCGCTTCAATAAACGCCTGCACCTGTTTTTCCAGTTCGTCACTGCCGCCGGAACCGCGGTTTTGGATGTATCCTTCCAAACCGCCGGTGGTGCTCATACCCATAATGGGCGGCGGGTTAAAAGGCATGACAAGCGCGGCGGGAATTTTAAACAACGCCTCGCCGTAAATTTTGGCTACGACATCGGTGGAAGACATGCCTTTGGCCTTGCGGTCTTTCCACGGTTTAAGCGCTACGAACGACGAAATGCTGTTGCTTTTCTGCGTACCGCTCAGCAAATCAAAGCCCGAGAACGTAAGCTCTTGCGACACGGCCGGCTGGGAGAGCAAAATTTTCTCCAGCTGGTCCCCCACCGCCGTACTGCTCGACAGCGAAGCCGACGGATCGAGCTGCGCCACCACCATCAGCATCCCCTGGTCTTCTTCGGGCAGTAAGCTGCCGGGGACAACTTTAAAAAGCCCCAGCGCGCCCGCAAAAATAAGCGCGATAATAACGGCCGACACCGGCACGCGGCGGATGAAAAAAGACACCCAGCCGGTATATTTGCCGGTGAATTTTTCAAAGAATTGGTCGAACTGGTAGAAAAACCCTTTGGTGGGATGATCCTGCTTTTTAAGAAGAAGCGCGCACAGCGCGGGCGTCAGCGTCAAAGCCACCAAGCCGGAAATTACCACGGACACCGCAATCGTAATAGCAAACTGTTGGTACATCACGCCCGTGAGTCCCCCCATGAACGCCACGGGTACGAACACGGAGCACAGCACCAGCACAATCGCCACCACGGGGCCGGAAACTTCTTCCATGGCTTTAATCGTGGCTTCTTTTACGCCGAGGCCTTCATCGTGCATGATACGTTCCACGTTTTCGATAACCACGATGGCGTCGTCCACCACCATACCGATGGCCAGCACCAACCCGAAAAGCGTCAGCGTATTAATGGAGAACCCGAGGAGCAACATCCCCGCAAACGCGCCGACGATAGACACCGGCACCGCCAGGCAGGGAATCAGCGTGGCGCGCCAGTCTTTTAAGAACAGGTACACCACCAAAAACACCAAAATCATGGCTTCCACCAGCGTGTGGATTACTTCTTCAATAGACGCGGAAACGAAGAGCGTGGTATCGTACGCTACTTTGTACGCCATATCCAAATCCGCCGGGAAGTTTTCAGCCAGTGTTTTCATGTGCGCGTCCACCGCTTTGGCCGTAGCCACGGCGTTGGCGCCCGGGGACAAATAGACCCCGATCGGTACGGCGGGTTTACCGTTGTAGCTGCCGTTAAATTCATACGTCTGGCTGCCCAGTTCCACGCGCGCTACGTCTTTTAAAAGGAGCGAAGTACCGTCCGCATTGGCGCGGAGAATGATGTTTTCGAACTCTTCGGGCGTAGCCAGGCGGCCGGGCGCGATAATGGAATACGTGCGGTCCACGCTGACGGGAAGCGGCGGCTGGCCGATTTTACCCGCGGCGCGCTGGGCGTTTTGCGCCTGCACGGCACCCACCAAATCACTCACCGAAAGGCCGCGCTGGGATAATACGTCCGGCTTAATCCAAATACGGATGGAATAATCGTTGGACGTCATCACCTGCGCGTCGCCCACGCCTTCCAAACGTTTCAAATCGTCTACAATGTTTAAGAGCGCGTAGTTGCCGATGGTGGTCGTGTCGGTCTGGCCGCCCGGCGAATACAGCGCGATTAACTGCAAAATAGAGGATGATTTTTTGTTCACCTCAATCCCGTAGCGGCGCACGTCTTCGGGCAGGGTGGCCGTAGCGCCCTGCACGCGGTTGTTGACGTTAATCATCGCCTGGTCCGGGTCCGTACCTACTTTAAAGGAAACGGTCAGCGTCATGTCGCCGTTGGAAGAAGACGTGGAGTTCATGTACAGCATGTCTTCCACGCCGTTTACCTGCTGTTCCAAAGGCGCGGCCACCGTGTTGGCGATTACTTCCGGGCTGGCGCCGGGATAACTGGCCGTTACCGCGATGGTGGGCGGCGTTAAATCCGGGTACTGCTCGATAGGCAGCATGGTGATGGAAACAATACCCGCCAGCAAAATAAGAAGTGAAATTACCGTGGAAAAAATCGGACGGTTAATAAAAAATTTGGAAAACATAACTTCCCCTTACTTGCCCGCAGAGGCTTCCGCCGAAGGCTGTTTGTCTGCGGCGGCCTGCTCGAAAACATCCGTTCCCTGCTGTGCGGCGGCCGCTTGCTGGGCGGTGGTATCCGCGGCCGAAGCGGCCGGGACCTGCGGTTCTTCGACGTTTACGTCAAACGCTTTCGGCTGGGGCTGAACCTGCTGGCCGGGGCGGACTTTTATCAATCCTTCGCCCACAATGCGTTCCCCCGCTTTCAAACCGTCGGTGACAATATAGATATTGTCCTGCAGTTCCGCCTGCACGGAGCGGGCCGCCACCGTATTGTTGGCGTCAATCACGTACGCCACCAACCCGTTGGACGTATTTAGCAAAGCGGAAGACGGCACCAACACCGCATTTTTATATATCGCGCCTACCAGCCTTACACGCACAAACTGGCCGGGCATGAGCGCACGGCTGTGTTTGGGGTTGGGGAAAGAGGCTTTCATCGCCAGGCTGGAAGTTTGGGCGTTTTCGCTGCTGTCGAAAAAGATAATTTTACCGCGTTCGGGGTACGTTTTGCCGTTGGCGAGCAGCGCTTCCACATAAACGGGCGCTTCTTTCGCGCTGACGTTGCGATATTCTTCCGAATTTAGATAAATCTGCTGTTCTTCGCTGCCCAGCGAAATCTGGCCCGACAAATAACCGCTGGCCAATTTTTCGAACTGGCGGCCCGGCATGGAGAAGTTGACGTATAACGGGTCGATTTGCACCATGGTGGTAAGCAGGCCCGATTCGCCGGAGGCGGAAATTAAACTGCCCACGGACTGCGCTTCCTTGCCCGCAATACCCGAGATAGGCGCCGTTACTTTGGTGTAACCCAGGTTGATTTCCGCATCGCTCACGCCGGCCTTGGCTACCTGTACGTTGGCCTGGGCAGATTCGTAGGCGGAAAGGGCGTTATCGTAATCCTGCTGGCTGACGGCGTTGTCGGCCCGGAGGCTTTTCATGCGTTTATAGGTGCGCTGGGTGCGTTTTTCTTCGGCTTCGGCCTGGGCTAACGCGCCGCGGGCTTTTTCCAGCGCCACTTTATATTCTTTATCATCAATTTGAAAGAGCTGCGTGCCTTCGGTTACGTATTCGCCTTCATTATATAAACGGGCTTCCAAAATACCCCCCACCTGCGCGCGGATTTGAATTTCCAGCGAGCCCGCCACCTGCGCAGGGTACTCGATTTCCCACGGCAAATCTTTTTGGATAACCGTCACCGCGCTGACAACCGGCGCAGGCATGGACGCTTGCTCGCTTTTTTTATTGCAAGCGGTCAACAGAACACACAATCCGCACGCCAAAAAAGCGGCGGATGAAAACATACGCTTCATTACATATCCCCCCTTGGGAAAAATAAACAGCTTTCCAAAATTGTATAAAATTTTCCCTCTATACCCATTCGTTTTTTATACTAATTTAAATTACGCAAAACTAATATAAAAATGCGTTGGGTTAAAATTGCCGCACGCGCTATACTAAAAAAGACTCAACAGGGGGTATTATTATGAAAATTGTATTTTTTGACACAGACCGCATCACGCGGGACTATCTGCACGATAAAAAAATGTGCGACTGCGACGTAATCTACCTGGAAAACAGCATCGAAAACACCGACCCGGAAACCTACGAAAAAATTAAAGACGCGGAGGCGATTTCCGTCTTTGTGCACACCGCGGCCAAAATGAACGCCGAAACGTTGGATAAATACCCCAAACTGCGCCTGATTGCCACGCGCTCGACGGGTATCGACCATATCGACCTGGAATACTGCAAAAAACGCGGCATAGAAGTCGTCCACGTGCCGAAATACGGCGAAGCCACCGTGGCCGAATATACGTTTGGGCTGTTGTTAAACCTGTCGCGCAAAATTATTGAAGCGCGCAACGACATGAAAAACGCGTCCGTCCATATCAACGATTATTTAGGATTTGATTTGTACGACCATACCATCGGCATCATCGGCACCGGGGCCATTGGCCGCCATGTGGCCAAACTGGCGCGCGGGTTCGGTATGCACGTGCTGGCGTACGACCTGTACCCGAACGAAGAATTCCAGCGCATTTACAACATTCATTACGTGTCTTTGGACGAGTTATACACCCAGTCGGACATTATCACGCTGCACGCGCCGTCCACCAAAGACAACCACCATCTGCTTAACGACGCCGCATTTGCCAAAATGAAAGACGGCGTCATCATCATCAACACCGCCCGCGGCGACTTGATTGACACCGAAAGCCTGTACAAACACATCGTTACGGGCAAAGTGGCGGGAGCCGGGCTGGACGTGTTGGAAAATGAGGACTTCCTGCTGCATGACGACATCATCATCAAAGACCAGGACATCGGCCTCGATTTCGCCATGAACACCATCGCCAACAGCAAACTCTTACAACACAAACGCGTGATTATCACGCCGCACATCGGGTTTAACTCTATTGACGCGGTGCACCGTATTTTGAATACTACTATTAAGAACATTGAAGCGTTCTTTGCGGGTAAAACGCAAAATTCGGTTTTGGGAGTTAAAAAATGAAAACAAGCACGCTGGAACAAGCAATCGGAAATACGCCTCTTTTACAAATTACGCGGCTAAACCCGGGGCCGGGTATTGTGTGGGCCAAGCTGGAAATGTTCAACCCGTTTAGCGTAAAAGACCGCGCCGCCCTGTTTATGTTAAACGCGGCGGAACGGACAGGACGTTTAGGCCCCGGAGGAACGATTGTGGAACCCACCAGCGGTAACACGGGCATCGGGCTTGCTTTTTTGGCCGCCGCGCGCGGGTACAAATGTATTTTAACCATGCCCGAAAGCATGAGCGCGGAACGCGTAAAACTGCTTAAAGCGCTGGGCGCGCAAATCGTGCTGACGCCCGCCGCCAAAGGGATGCAGGGCGCGGTGGACGCGGCGTTGGAAATTGTCGACAACACGCCGGGAGCCTTTCTGCCCGGCCAGTTCGACAACCCGAACAACGCGCTCGCGCACGAAGAAACCACCGCTCCCGAAATCTGGCGCGATTTAAACGGCAAAGTGGACGTATTTGTGGCCGGCGTCGGCACCGGGGGAACCGTTACGGGCGTAGGACATTTTTTAAAGAAAAAGAACCCGGACGTCAAAATCGTGGCGGTGGAGCCGGAAGCGTCACCGCTGTTATCCAAAGGGCAGGCGGGGCCGCATAAAATTCAGGGAATCGGAGCCAACTTTGTACCGTCCTTGCTGGACCGCTCCGTGTTGGACGAAATCATACCCGTCGCCTACGAAAACGCCGTAAAAACGGCGCGCGAACTGGCAAAAACGCAAGGCGTGCTGGCCGGGATATCGGGCGGAGCCGCGCTGTGGGCGGCCCTGCAGGAAGCCCAAAAACCGCAAAATGCGGGCAAAAACATCGTTACGCTGCTGCCCGACGGCGGCGAACGGTATTTAAGTACGCAATTATTTGAATAGCCGCAAACAGATACGCCCCGGGTGAACCCGGGGCGTTTTTAGTTCAATTTAAAATATAGGTATTGGTATTAGAGCCGTACCAGCCGCTCCCGCCCAAACGGCCCTGTGATTTACATACTTTTTCGCCAGACGAGCCAACCGCCGCCGTACAAAAAACCGCCCCGTTCCGCTCTTGCGTCATCCAAAAATAATACGTGAGCTGTTCCGGCTCGGTGCTAACCTCCACCTTCGGTTCCGAACGGTAAATATCCACCCGCAAATTAAAAGGACTTCTGTCTTTGGTAACCGCCCGGGACGGAGCGGAAGCCGTCGTTTCAAACCCGGAGGGAAGCTGAATATCCAACTCCTCCAAATTCTGCGCCCAAACGCCGTTTGCCATATAATAGAGATGTTGTGCTTCCCGCATAGCGCGCCCCAATTCCAGCATTTCCGCACTGCGGCTTTTTAAAACAGCCGTCTGATACTGCGGCAACGCGACAGACGCCAAAACTCCGATAATCAATACCACCACTAATAATTCAATTAACGTAAAACCTTTCATTTGCTTAACTCCTTTAACTAAGAACAATTCCTACTGTATCAAAAAAAAAAAACGGCGCAAGGCCTTGGCGAGCAGTCGCCAAAATGATACACTGGGAACATGAAACGTTTTATGATAACCCTGCTGGCGGTTTGGCTCGCAAGTCCGGCGGCCGCGGCACCCTATTACCAGGAAGAGCCGGAAATCGTTATCGAAATGCACGGCGCGCAGACCGCGCCCGTAAAAACCGTGTCTATCTGGGATAAAAACGCCCTGCAGCTTACCCGCCTGTTCCGCGGAAAAGACCGCACCCACGTGCTCTATTCCGTAGAAAACGTTTCCACCAAAGACGATATTCTCCGCTCGGCCAACGGTAAAGAATACGCGTTCGTCCGCTACGGCACGAACGACGGCGATTACCGCAAATTTTTATTCAAAGCCGAAGACCCGCAAACCTTCGTCGCCTGTGCGGCAAATTTAAAAGACGTCCTGGCCGTCAATTTAAAATACGGCGTGAACATGGGCGTAAGCCTAAAAGATTTTCTGCGCGTTTACGGCAGCACGGCTACGGCTTCCGCGCTGGAAGACGAAACCGCCGGGAAAACGCTGGCCGTCTACAAACAAACGTATTCGGACGTGAACCATAAAATACCCGCCCCTTACTATTTTGTGTTTGACGGAGACGAACTAACCCAAACGCTGGCCGGGGAAAAAGCATACGCCGATTACGCCAAAAAATTAACGGAAGCCAACGAAAAACTCCGCGCCCAAAACAAACAGGCGCAAGACAAAGCCGCCCGGCTTGAAAAGCAAAAACAAAGTCAAGCCGCGCGCCGCCAACCCATTAAAGCGCTGGCTTACGGCGGTACGGTGGAAGACCAAATGTATATGCCGCGCGTAAACAATCCCAAATTTCCGCCGCCGACGCCCAGCAAAGTCCCCGCCGGAACGCCTATCCCCGTCAGCCCGTTTTAATAACCCGTTTTTAGGCTTGGCAAAGCGCTCGGCACGCGTACAATAACACTATGGATACAAACATACCACTTCACTCCGTCGGACTGGCAGGTTTATTTTATTTGGCGCTGCAAATCAGCGTCACAATGCACATTCTGCTAAAAAAAGACGATGTAAAAAGTTCCATCGGCTGGATCGGCCTTGTGTGGCTTGCCCCCGTACTGGGCAGTATTATTTACATTTTATTCGGCATTAACCGCATCCGCCGCCGCGCGCTTGCCCTGCGCAATAAAGGGCCGGATATTTTTACCTTAACCGGCAAAAGCCAAAAAGAAATTGAACAGGAAATCCCCGCCCCGTTTTTGCAGCTCATGCGGCTGGGGTATAAAGTGCACCCCCAGCGTTTTGCCCTGGGCAACCGGGCCAAACCGTATGTAAACGGGGACGAAGCCTATCCCGAAATGTGCAAGCTAATCGCACAAGCCAAAAAAGAAGTGCTCCTGCAAAGCTATATTTTTGACAACGACAAAGCGGGCCAAATGTTCATCCCCGCCCTGGAGCAGGCCGTCAAAAACGGCGCGAAAGTAAAAGTGATGGTGGACGGCGTGGGGCTTAATTATTCCAAGCCGACCATCGCCACCGCACTTAAAAAATTAAAAGGCGTGGAGTTTGCCGTATTTTTACCGTCCAAAAGCCCCGTCGCGCTGCCGTTTCTCAACCTGCGCAACCACCGCAAAATGCTGATTGTGGACGGGGAAAAAGCGTTTTTCGGCGGTATGAACATCGCCGCGGGAAATTTAGTAAAAACGAACCCCAAAGAGCCGATTATCGACGTTACTTTCCAGGTCGAAGGCCCGGTAACGGACCAAATGTCGCGCGTGTTTGAAGAAGACTGGATTTTCGCCGGGAAAAAACATTTTGTGCCCGCTTCGTTCCGCGCCAAAGGCCGCCCAAACGGAAAAATGCCCGCGCGCATTATCCCCGACGGGCCGGACAGCGATTTCGGCAAAATCGAAATGATGGTGCTCGGTGCGCTGTCCTGCGCGCAAAAGAGCGTAAAAATCGTTACGCCGTATTTCCTGCCCGAAAACAACATTTTGACCGCTCTTGAAATCGCCGCCATGCGCGGCGTAGACGTGGAAATTATTTTGCCGTCCAAAAGCAACATCTTCGGTATGGACTGCGCCATGCGCGCCAACTTTGCGCGCCTGCTTACAAAAGGTGTAAAAATCTACCGTACGCACCCGCCGTTTGACCACAGCAAAATTTTACTGGTGGACAGTGCGTGGCTGTTTTTCGGCTCCGCCAACTGGGACGTACGCAGTTTCAAATTAAATTTTGAATGTAACCTGGAATGTGTGGATAAAGACCTGGCCGCACAAGTGGAAAAAATTATCGAACACAAAAAGAGCATCGCCCGCGGCGAAAAGCCGGAAGAACATTTGCACCCGTCTTTTTGGCGCAAAATAACGGATAACGCTTTTAAATTGCTCACGCCCTATTATTAAAAAACCATGTTTTATAAACAACCCCGGCCGGAACAAACTTTATCCCACGCAGGCCGCCCCGCGCGCCAAACACTGCCGCGCGAGTTTACCGTATGCGCGTGGAATTGGCAAAAATCCAAATGCGCCGGCTGGGCGGAAGAATTTAACGCGCTGGCCGCGGCGGCGGACGTTTTCCTGGCGCAGGAAGCGCGCCTTACTCCCTGCGTTACCACGCAGCTGGAACAGACGCCGCTATATTGGACGCACGCGGCCAGCTTTTTCTCGCTTAAAGAACAGGAACCCATCGGCGTCGCCACCGGGGCCAAAACGGTGCCGGAACAAATTTGGTTCAAGCGTGGCGCGCGGGAACCGCTTTTAAAAATGCCGAAAATGACGCTCGCCGTTCTTCTTCCGCTGGAAACGGGGCAAAAACTGCTTGCCGTAAACGTACACGCCATTAATTTTACGGGGTTAAAGCCGTTTGAACAAAACCTCGCGCGCGCCGCCGAACTGTTACTGGGGTTTGACGGCCCCGTCATTTTAGGCGGCGATTTTAACGCGTGGAACCAAAAAAGACGTAATCTGTTACACGAACTGGCCGCGGCGGCCGATTTGACGGAAGTATCCTTTTCGCCCGATACGCGCACACGCTGTTTGGGCCGGAAAGTGGATTTTTTATTCACGCGCGGCTTAAAAACGCTGGCCGCCGGAGTGCGGAGTACGAATGCTTCCGACCACAACCCGCTGTTGGCACGCTTGGCCGTCCAATAGAATATCCCAAATATGGTAAAATATAAGTAATTATGAACACATCAGATAATAAAGCCGTATACTTTAAACGCGAAGCGTTAAAACGCGTCGTGAAAGCCTTTGACGAAGGATTGCTTGAAACTAAAGCATACCGTATCCCTTTTGACGTCATCCCGCAGGATTCCAAATCTGCGGTGCGCTGCTGTATTTACAAAGAACGCGCCGTATTCCGCGCCCGCACGTTGGCCGCGCTAGGCTGCAGCGTGGAAAAAGACGACGAGGCGACCTCTCTTAACGACTACGCCAAAGAAGCCCTCCTGCGCAAAGACGTGCCCGAAGTACCGCTTACCGTTATGGACATTGCCTGCAAAGGCTGCGTAAAAGCGCGCCACATCGTAACCGAAGCGTGCCAAGGCTGCTTGGCCCGCCCGTGTCAGCAGGCGTGCAAATTCGGCGCCATTTCGTTTGAAAACGGACGCTCCAAAATCGACGCCGACAAGTGCAAAAACTGCGGCCAGTGCAAAGAGGCCTGCCCGTACAACGCCATTACGTATGTGCCCGTTCCGTGCGAACAATCCTGCCCCGTAAACGCCATTCATAAAGGCGAAAACGGGTTTGCGGAAATTGATTTCGAAAAATGTATTTCCTGCGGCCACTGTATGGAAGCCTGCCCGTTCGGCGCCATTATGGAACGCAGCCAGTTAATCGACATTTTAAGCTCCATCAAAAGCACCCGCAAAGTGTGCGCGATGATTGCGCCGTCTATCGTCGGCCAGTTTAACTGCACGCTGCCGCAGCTGATGACCGCCGTCAAAAAAGCCGGCTTCGATAAAGTAACCGAAGTCGCCGAAGGCGCGGACATCACCACCGCCAACGAAGCGCGCGAACTCATCGAACGCTTGGAAGGCGGAGCGCGGTTTATGACCACCTCCTGCTGCGCGGCGTGGATTCAGGCCGTCAAAAAACACCTGCCGGCTTTGAAAGAATTTGTATCCCACACCAAAACGCCGGCTTCGTACACCGCCGACATCGAAAAGAAAAACGGTTTCACCACCGTGTTTATCGGCCCCTGCGTGTCCAAACGCGTGGAAGGTATGGAGGACCCGAATATCGACTACGTAATGACCTACGAAGAATTGGCCGCCATGCTGGACGCCAAAGGCATCAAACCCGCCGAATGCGAAGAAATGCCGCTAGACCCAAGCATCTCCGGCGAAGCGCGCTACTACGGCGTAACGGGCGGCGTGGCCCAAGCCGTAGAAAACGCCTTAAACGGCAAACGTCCATTTAAAAAACTGGCGATTAACGGCCTGGATAAAAAAGCCATGCTGATGCTTAACGCTTACGCCAAAGGCGCGGGAGACTTCCAGCTTTTGGAAGTGATGAGCTGCAAAGGCGGCTGTATCGGCGGGCCGTGCACCATGAAAAAACAAGCGCAGGTAATCAAACCGATTAAAGACCTGGTGGCAAACAGCCCCAAAGTAAAACCCGCGTTTGACGAAGAAAAGAAAGAAGCAAAATAAAAGTTTCTGAAAGAAAAAAGGCCCGGAACTTTTTGTTCCGGGCCTTTTTTATCACACGCCTAAATCGGTTTGCCTTCTCCGTGAAATAATTTACACCATTTTTCACTGTCATAACAAACAATTTGCCCTTTATACGGAGCACTTTCGCAAGTTTCATACTGCAACGTATATTTTAATGCTTCATCTATCGACAGATTGCCTTCTCTTCTTCTGGCTATAGGGCCGTTAACAAGCCCTGTAGCACAATAAGAACCCCAGGAGAGCGAACCATTTGCATAACACCAATCTTTATTACAGCACACTTCTTCATCGCCATTAAAGGTGCATTCAAAGCCGGCCCCCAACTCTATTCCCGCATCTTCATTACGGACCTGATTGCAAGCCTGTTCTCCGTTCGCCAAAATACACAATTCTCCCTGCTGATGCATATAACGCAGCAGCTGCACCGCTTCGGCCGCACGGGATTTTTCCACCGCTTTTTGGTATTGCGGCAACGCCACCGCCGATAAAATACCGATGATTAAAACAACGACTAATAATTCGATTAAGGTAAATCCGGCGTTTTTCTTGCCGGAGAATAATTTTTGATAAGTTTCGTTCATATCCCCAATTTATCAAAAAAAAAAAACGAGTCAACCCCCTTGCCGGGGGCAGGCAACTTGTCCGCACTCTTTTGATTAGCTGGGCCACACCATTACTGACATGTTGCTTAGCTACGTAACAACACTTGCCGGGGGCAGGAGACTTGTCTGCCCCTCCTGACTAGCTGGACCACCCTGTTTAAGATATGCCCCAAAGGCATGCACGACTTTTTTGGCGACCCAAAAAGTAAACACAAAAACCCCGCTCCGAAGAGCGGGGTTTGTAAAACATATCCTGCAAGTTTCCAATATCCAACGATTAACGTTTGGAGAACTGGAAGCGTTTGCGGGCGCCGGGCTGACCGGGTTTCTTTCTTTCGACCATACGCGGGTCGCGGGTAAGATAACCGGCTTTTTTCACGGCTTTTTTAAGATCTTCGCTGATTACGGCCAAAGAGCGCGCAATCGCGTGGCGCAAAGCGCCGGCCTGGGAGGAAACGCCGCCGCCCACTACTTTAGCGGTAACGTCGTATTCTTTTTCCAGGTTGGTAACCACGAGCGGAGCCTTAACGGCGGCTTTGCAGCGGGCGTGGTTGCCGAAGTATTCATCCAAAGATTTGGCGTTGACGGTGATAACCCCGTTACCTTTGGCCAAGGCCACGGTGGCGACGGAGGTTTTTCTTCTTCCGGTTTTGAGTTCTTTCGTATTGTTCATAAATTTCTATCCCTCTTATTTACCAAAGCGTTCGGTGAAGGAGTGTTCTTCGCCGGCGAACAGTCTTAAGCGTTTCATTCTGGGCGCGCGGAGTTTGTTCTCGTCCAACATTCTCTTAACGGCCAGTTCCAGTACTCTGGTGGGGTTGTTTTCCAACACGCGTTTAACCGGGGTTTCTTTACCGCCTTTGGCGTAACCGGAGTGGGAGAAATAAACTTTCTGTTCCAGTTTTTTACCGGTGAGTTTCACCTTGCCGGCATTGGTAACGACGACGAAGTCGCCGCAGTCCATATTAGGCGTATAGGTTTTTTTGTGTTTGCCCATAAGAAGAACGGCAATTTGGGTAGCCAGTCTGCCCAGGGTTTGGCCCGTGGCGTCGATATGATGCCATTTGCGGGTGGTTTCAACTTCCTTTACGGAAGGCAAAAAAGTTTTTGTCATGTTTTGTTTCTACCTTTTGTAATTAATGCGCAGCGGAGTGGTGGCCGCTGTCTTAATGACTCGTGGTTTCCTATATATTATATCAAAATGCGGGATTTTTTTGCAGAAAATATCGGCCCTTACAGCCCGGCCAAAACGTCCGCAAACAGGTTGCGGATGTCCGAAAGCGCGTCCAGACGCACAAATTTACCGCGTACGTCCGCCGCGTTGGGGAAATCTTTTATCCAGTATCCGGCCGTTTTGCGGCTGCGGTTTACGCCGATACGCTCCCCGTAGAAAGAAGCGTTTTCCTCAATCAGACCCAAATACGTTTGGAGGCGTTTTTTGGGGTCCTGCGAAGACGGCGTTTTGCCGGCCAGTTCATCGATAATATCCTGGAAAATAAACGGGTTGCCCACCGCGCCGCGGCCAATCATCACGCCCCGGCATCCGGCGTTTATAAATTCTTTTACGCGCGCCGCATTCAGCACGCCGCCGTTGCCGATGACGGGGATTTTAACCGCCGCGCACGCCTTTGCCAACGCGTCCACATCCGGCTCGCCGCTGTGTACGTCCACCGCCGCGCGGGCGTGCAAGGTAACCGCCGACGCGCCGCAGTCTTCGGCCAGTTTGGCCAGCCGCGCGCCTAAAAATTCTTTATGGTTCAGCGCAATACGCGTTTTAAGCGTAACCGGGATTTTAACGCTTTTTACCGCCGCTTCCAGCAGCCGCGCCAGCTTGGCTTCGTCTTTCATGAGTACGCACCCGGCCCCGGCTTTATTAATTTTTTTAACCGGGCACCCGGCGTTTAAATCCACAATATCCGCCCCCGCCGCTTCGGCGTTTTTGGCGGCTTCGGCGATGGTTTGTTCGTCCGAACCGAAAATCTGCATGGAAACGGGATGTTCTTTCGGGTTCACCTGAAGCATCCGCCCGCTTTTGGCGTTACCGTAATGAAGCGCATGCGCCGACACCATTTCCGCACACACGATCCCCGCCCCGCCCCGCAAACATAATACGCGGAAAGGCGAATCGGTAATCCCGGCCATGGGGGCCAGGAGCAGGTTATTGGCGGCGGTGACGGAACCGATTTTTAAGGGGTGAATAAACGTCATTTGGCAACTTTCCAGTGTTGGGTTTTGGCGGGCAGTTCTTTTTGGCGCGCCAGGCAGGAGCGCATAATTTGGCGCGCTTCCACAAACGTATTTTTAAATTCTAAAGAATCAATAAATTTGTCGTGCCCCAGGCCGCCGGCAAGAACATGGTCCGTCACGGCGATGCGGTATGTTTCGCGCGGGCGCACCACGCGGCCGTTTTTTTCAAGCACCACCTGTTTGATTTTTTGTCCGGCGGGAGCGGAGGGATTATACGTAACGGTAAACCCGGCCGCTTGCGGGAAATTGTCTTTCTCGTTTAACGAGGCTTCCAGCGCGCGCAAGAGAGCGTCGCCGCGCATGGTTAAAAACGTGATATTATCCCCGTACGGATACGTTTTATATAAGTCGTACTCGCTGACGCGCCCGGCGGGGAGAGGCGCGCGGATAGAGTCGGAATTGATGACTGCGCCGTCCAATTTGGCCCAGCGGTGCAGGCACAGTGCCAGCTGGGAGCCGAGTTCCGATTCGCGCGACAAAGACGTTTCCAGCGCGTGCGGGAGCTCCGTCACGCGGGCATTCATTTTCTTGCGCGTTTCGTTTAAAAGCGTCTGCGCGCGGGAAGCGATTTGCACGTCTTCGCCAAACGATTCCTTCAACAACGCCACGTCCTCAAAAGACACACCGCGGAATTGGTTTGTCTTTTTATCAAACGAAAGGCGGACGTGGGCCACGCCGTCCAGCTTTGCGCCGGGATAGACGATAAACGTTTCACCCACCTGGTCGGTTTCGGCGTTTTCCAAATCTTTATTGGCGCTTAAAATAAGGTTAATGCCGCCGGCTTCGGCCGCCAGTTCCGCATCGCCGGCAGAGCCGGAATCGCCCAGCGAGCTCAGCAAAATAATGTAGTCTACGCCTTTTTCTTTTAACAGCGATACCATTTTCTGCGCGCTTTCCACCGGGTCCTGCGCGCGGAAACCGGGCAGACGCGATTTATTTTTGTTAATGGCGGAAGCGCCGACTAAACCAAAAATCCCGATTTTGATGCCGTCCACGGTGCGGATTTGGTAATCGTGCATCGGCCAGGGGATTTTGTTTTCGAGCGTAAGGTTGGAAACGACAAACGGATAGGGGAGTTCGCGCACGACGGAACGCAAAGAAGGCCAGCCGTAGGCAAAATCTTTATCGCTGACCGACGCCGCCGTATACGGGAGAGTCCCCGCCAGCTCGGCCACGTACGCGCCCTTAGTCATGGAACCTTCCGGCGCGGAACCGAACCAGTTGCCGCCGTCAAAAAGAAGGAAGGCGGGTTCCTGTTTATCCAAAAAACTTTTGAGTACGGCGTAGCCGCCGGCTTCGCGGTTTTCCAGGCGGGGCTCGGGGCGGGACCAATAGAACCCTTCCGCGTCGGCCGTGTAAAAGACGTCAATCGTCTTTAACTCTTCCCGCACGCAGCCGCCCAAAAGCATCCCCGCCGCACAAAAAACAAGTGTCAAAAAACGCATATTAACGCTGGTGGATTCTCCCGGTTTCCGGGGCCGAAAGCGGACCTTGTTTAAGGCCTTCTTCCATTAAGTCGCGGATGGTGGTTTCTCCGGCCAGTTTTTTGTTTTCCGCCGGGATTTTTTTGAAGAGGAACCCTTCGCTACCGCCGCCCGCAATATAAGAATTGGTGGCGATGACGTATTTTTTGCGGTTTTCCACGGGTTTGCCGTCCACAAAAAGTTCCACGTCTTTCACTTTGCCTTTTTTATTTAATTTGTACGCCACTTCCAGGCCGGAATACGTAAACAGGCTGCGCGGGGCAAAGCCGGTTTTTACAAATTTTTTCAGGAATTTACCGTCCACCTCCACAAGCGTGACCGTGTTGTCGAAAGGATGGATTTCAATTAAGTCGCGGCGGGTGACGGGGCCCTGTTTCATATCCACGCGGGTACCGCCGTTGTTGTGAATGGCAATCTGCGCGCCGGAATACGCTTTTAATAAATCCGCAATCCATACGTTAAGCGGCGCGTCCTGCACGCCTTCTTTAACCGGGAATTTGGAAAGCGTTTCCGCCGCTTCGCCCACGGACACGTCCACGCCCGGTTCTCGCAGGGAATCGGCGTATTCTTTCATATCTTCGTCTTCGCCCGTTTTTTCCACGATAAGCGGAATCAGTTCGGACTTGGCGGACACCACTTTGCCCGTTTCGTCGTCGGTTTCGATGGTGATTTTGCTGACGTTATCCAAATAACAGCCGCTTTCCACAAACAGCACGCCGTTAATATATTCGTTCTGGAAGATATTATGCGCATGGCCGCCCATCACCACATGTACGCGGCCCGCAAATTTGCGGCCGATATCACCCACGTAAGACTGCGTGCCGTGCTTTTCGTCTTTGAGCGAATCGTGCACGATGACAAGCACCACATCCGGGTGTTGTTTTTCCACTTCTTTAAGGGCTTTTTCAAGCGCTTTTAACGGTTTGCCGTACGAATACGATTTGGCGGGGTTGGTGGGGACGCGGTTGGCCAGGCCGATAACGGCCACTTTTACATCGTCCACCTCAAAAAATTTATAAGGAGCCACATGCGCCGGATATTTCCCCGTGGATTTATCATAAAAATTGGCGGCTAAAATGGGGAACTCGGCCGCACCCAAAATAGGGGCGACGCCTTTATCCTTAAAATCAAACTCATGGTTTCCCACCGTAGCGGCGTGATAGCCCATTTTGTTCATCAGCTGAACGGCTTTTAAGCCCTTGGAATTGCGCGTTTCCACGGTCCCGTTGGAAAAATCCCCCGAGTCGAGCAGCAAGTAATCTTCCGGCCCGTCTTTAATCACAGCGGCCAGGGCGCCAAAACCGCCGCGGCCTTCACGCGGGTAAAAAAAGCCGTGTACGTCGCTCGTATGGTACACCGTAACGGTTTCGGCCGGCAAAACGGCCGGCAGCAAACAGGCAGCTAACAATAAAAATGTTTTTTTCATGGAAAACACTCCTTATGCAGATACTCTTATGCTAACAAAAAAAGAACCGCCCGCTCAAGAGCGGGCGGCGTAAACTGAACCCTTATTTTTGAACAATCCGCCCTGTATCCGGCGCACGGACGCGGCCTTGTTTCAACGCTTCTTCAATTAGTCCATAGACGGTTGCGTTTCCCGCATCCGGCTTCGGCGCGTCCGCAAAAATTTTCTGCCGCGCGATAAATGAGTTCGTGGCCACCCGGTACATGCGGTTGTTTTCAAGAGGCTTCCCGTTCACCCAAATTTTAAGGTTGCGGACTTTGCCGTCCCGCGTGCGGGAATAGCTTATTTTCACCCCGGAATACGCGTATTTGTTCCACGGCAAAAGCCCGTTTTTAATAAATGCGCGCAGCTGGCGGCCGGATACTTCCCGCATTACGACGGTATCGTCAAACGGGAAAATATCAATCAAATCCCGCTTGGTGACGGGCCCCTTTTCCATCGACGTACGCGTGCCGCCCGTATTGTGGATATAAAGGTCGGCCCCGGCGGATGCGCGCCCCAAATCGGCAATCCAGTTGTCAAGCGGGGAATCTTTTTCCGCGCCGCGGGATTTATTCGACAGCGTTTCTTTCGCGTGCCCGAGCACCGTGTCTACCCCGGGCGTGCGGAAACTTTCGGCCAGGTCCGCCACCCGTTTGTCCGAACCCGTTTTTTTAACGTCCAGCGAGATTAATTTGGACCAGGCCTTTTTAAATTTTCCCGTTTTATCGTCCACTTCCACCGACACCCGGGTTACACTCTCGGCGTATTTGCCGCTTTCGGCATATAACACGCCGCCGACGCGTTTATTTTGAAAAATTTTGTGCGCGTGCCCGCCCAGCACTACCTGCACGCGGCCGGAAAATTTTTTGCCGATGTCCCCCATATACGGCAGGGAACCGTTTTGGTAATCCCCGTACGAATCATGCACCAGCACCACCGCCACGGCGGCGCCCTCTTTTTCCGCACGGGCCAGCGCATTTTCCAGCGCGGCCAGCGGTTTGGTAAATTTGTATTTTTTAGTGGGTTTGGTGGGCGTGCGGTTGGCCAGCCCGATGACGGCCACTTTCACGCCGTCCACATCAAAAATTTGGTACGGACGGACGTTTTTCGGGTACGTGTCCGTTTCGGCTTCCAACAAATTGGCGGCCAGTACCGCAAAATCCGCTTCCGCAAACATCGGCGCCAAGCCTTCGTCGCCGAAATCAAACTCGTGATTTCCCACGGTAACCGCCTGATAGCCGGCGGCGTTCATCAGGCGCACGCTGGTAAGACCTTTGGAATTTTTGGCCTCAATCGTACCGTTGGCGAAATCGCCCGAGTCCAACAGTAAATACGGATATTTTTCTTTCTGAACGAGTGCGGACAGCGCGGCAAAACCGCCCCTGTTGTTTTTAGGATAATAAAAACCGTGCGTATCGCTGGTATGATACAGCACGATAGTTTTGGCAAACGCGGAACAGGAAAGCCCCGCTAAAATAAGGAATAAAAATAATTTTTTCATTCTTTTATCATACAAAAAAACGCCGCACGGTTAAGTGCGGCGTTCTAAAAAGACGGTCCGTTTATGCGGCTAAGCGCGAAAACGGCGATATCTTGCGCAGCCGCTCGATAATCGGCGGCAGTTCTTTAAGCACCAAGTCGATATCCGCTTCCGTCGTCTGGTCGGACAGCGAAAACCGGATGGACCCGTGCGCAAACTGGAACGGAACCCCCATCGCGCGCAACACATGCGAAGGCTCCAGCGAGCCCGACGTGCACGCCGAACCCGAAGAAGCGCAAATGCCAAAGTCGTTCAGATACATCAAAATAGACTCGCCTTCAATGTAGCCGAAACTGACGTTGGTTGTGTTGGGCACGCGGTGTTCCGGGTCCCCGTTTACTTTCACGTCGGGGATAACCGCCAAGATGCCCTGTTCCAACTTGTCGCGCAACGCCGCAATACGGGCGGAAGTTCCGTCCGAAAGGCGCGTTTGCGCCAGTTCGGCCGCTTTGCCGAGGCCCACAATCAGCGGGACGTTTTCGGTACCCGCGCGGCGGTGTTTTTCCTGGTGGCCGCCCATCATAAACGGCATAAAACGCGTGCCGCGTTTGACGTACAGCGCCCCCACGCCTTTGGGCCCGTGAAATTTGTGCCCGGATAAAGACAGCATATCCACCCCGGCCGTCTGTACATCCACCGGGATTTTGCCCACCGCCTGCACCGCATCCGTGTGCATGAGCGCACCGTGTTCGTGCGCGATTTTGGCAATTTCGGCAATCGGAAAAATAGTTCCCGTTTCGCTGTTGGCCCACATGACGGATACGAGGGCGGTGTCTTCGTCAATTACGCTTTTAAAGCGCGCCATATCGAAGCGGCCCAATTCGTCCACGCCGATAAAATCCACGCGGTAGCCCTGGGCTTCCAGGTATTGGTACGGGGCCATAATGGCCGGATGTTCCACGGCGGAAGTGATGATATGCTTCTTTTTGGGAAAACTGCGCACGGCGGAAAAAACGGCGGTATCGTCGCTTTCCGTGGCGCAGGAAGTGAAAATAATTTCGTCGGCGTATTGCGCGTTTAACAACGCGGCCACCTGCTTGCGCGCTTCGTCGATGGCTTTGCGGTTGCCGCCGCCGAACGCGTGCATACTGGAAGCGTTGCCGTATTTTTCGGCAAAGTACGGCAGCATTGCTTCCACTACTGCGGGAGCGCACTGGGTGGTGGCGTTGTTGTCCAAATACACTACTTTCATATTAAGCCTGCTCTACGCTGAGGGAAGCGTCCACTTTTTCCTTCAGCGTTTTTTCGATAAAATTTTTAAGCGTGCCCGCCGCGCCCGCACAGCCGTGGCACATTCCCGTCAAACGGATTTTGACGACGGAGCCGTTTAAATCCACCAGTTCGGCAGATCCTCCGTCCATATTCAGTTTGGGGCGGATATCTTCTTCCAAAACGCTTTCCAACTTTTTGATTTTTTCCACCAGCGTCATCTGCGAAAACGCTTTTTCCGCCGGACGGGACGGCAGTTCGCACGCGCCGTTTACTTTATCCAAAATCTTTTGGATTTCGCCCTTGCACCGGCCGCACGCGCCGCCGGCTTTGGTAAAGTGGGTGACGTCTTCCACCGTGGTCAAATGGTTGGTGCGGATGGCCTTGATAATGGCTTCTTCCGACACGTTAAAACAGTGGCAGACGATTTTTTCTTCTTCCTGTTCAAACACCACGGGTTTGCCGCCCTGGCGGTAGCTTTTTACGGCCGCTTCCAGCGCTTCCATACCCATGACGGAGCAGTGCATTTTTTCGGAAGGCAGCGAGCCCAGCGCGTCGGCAATGTCCTGGTTGGTGATTTTAGAGGCTTCTTCCAGCGTTTTGCCTTTAATCATTTCCGTTAAAATGGAAGAAGAGGCAATCGCGCTCGCGCAGCCGAACGTTTCAAATTTGGCGTCTTCGATTACTTCGGTATCTTTGTTTACTTTAATCGTCAGTTTAAGCGCGTCGCCGCACACCAGGCTGCCCACCTGGCCCGTTCCGTCCGCGTCGGGGATGGCCCCCACGTTGCGCGGATTTTTAAAATGATCCATTACTTTATCGGTGTAATCCCACATAGTTGTTTCCCCCTTCTGTATACCTTATTATAGCATTTTGATTTTTTCCCGCTTCCCCGAAAAAGGATTAGCCCCTTCCGCGCGCCGCGTACCCATGCGTTTTTTTGCTAAAATAGAAGAACTATGAAGTTCCAAAACGCCGTCATCTTTTTTAACGAAAACAAACCCAACGTCCGGGCGCTGGCGCAGGAAGCCTGCACTTTTCTGCAGGACCGCGGCCTGCCCGCACGCGCCATCACCGCGCTGGACGGCCTGGACGCATCCGCCGATTTGTTAATTTGCATGGGGGGCGACGGCACCATGCTGCGCTGCGCCCGTGCGGCCGCACCGCTTAATATGGCGGTGTTCGGCGTAAACTGCGGCACGCTGGGTTTTTTGGCGGCGTGTGAAATCTCCGATTTTAAAGAACGGCTGGAACAGCTGCTGCGTGACGAATGCACCGTAAACGAACGGTTTATGCTGCGCGCGCAAATCATCCCGCAGGACGGGAAACCCCGGGAATACCTGGCGTTTAACGACTGCGTCCTGCGCGCCGCCCATCCGCGTGCGTTTACGGTAAACGCCGTATTCAACGGCAAAAAACTGCCGCCGTATTTTGGCGACGGCGTGATTATTTCCACGCCCACCGGCTCCACCGCCTATTCGCTGGCGGCCGGCGGCCCGATTGTGGAACCCGGGGTGGACGTACTGTTAATTACGCCCATTTGCCCGCACACGCTCCACCAGCGACCGCTGATTCTGCCCGCCGGGGGCGAATTGGAACTGGTACCCGCGTTCAAAAATAAAGAAGACGGCGCGGTACTCAGTGTAGACGGCCAAATCAATTTAACCCTGCCGCCCGGCGCGCGCGTAAAACTCACGCGCAGCCCGTTAAAAGCCAAACTGCTTTGCACCGAAGAGCGCGACTTTTTTTCCATCTTAAACCGCAAACTAAACTGGGGGGCCCGCTGATGTTAAAACGGATGCGTGTAGAAAATTTTGCCATTATCTCGGACTTAACGCTTGATTTCGCTTTTGGCCTAAACGTATTTTCGGGCGAAACGGGGGCGGGGAAATCCATCGTTATTGAAGCCTTGGGCTTTGTGCTCGGCGCGCGCGGGGACGTATCCGTCATTAAAGACGGGGCGGACCGCATGCGCGTAACCGCCGAATTTTCTTCGGACATGCTCCCCGAAACCCTGCGCCGCGAACAGCAAATTTCCGGCGACGCATTTACCCTGCGCCGCGAACTGGACCGCAAAGGCAAAGGCAAAGCGTACGTGGACGGCCGCGCCGTTACCGTTTCCACGCTCGCGCAAATCGGGAAGTACCTGGTGGATTTTCACGGCCAGCACGAACACCAAAGTTTGATGCACGCTTCCGTCCATTTGACGCTTTTGGATAAATTCGCCCAATACGAAGACCTTTTATCCCAAACCAAAGCCGCCTGGCAAACCATGCAGGACGCGCGTGAAAAACTGGACGCCGTGCACCTTAACGAGCAGGAAAAAGAACGTCTGCTCGACCTGTATGCCTACCAATTAAAAGAAATTGAAGACGTAAACCCCACGGCGGATGAAGATTTGCAGCTGGAGCAGACGCTCCCGAAAATGAAACACGCGGGACGGCTGCTTGAAGAAGCCTCCGATGCTTACGAAGAGCTTTACGCGGCCGAAGACTCCGCCGTTACGCGCGCCGCGCGCGCCGCGCGGCTGATTGAAAGCATGGCGGAACTGGACGAAAACTTAAACGCCCTGGCCGCCGACGTAAATTCCGCCGTCCTCACGCTGGAAGACGCGGCCTCCACGCTCTCTTCCTATAAAGACGACATCAATTTAGAACCCGACGCGTTAGATAAAATGCTCGGCCGCCACGAAAAATTAAAACGCTTAAAAGCCAAATACGGCCCCGAGATCCAGGACGTGCTGGCCACGGCCGACGATTTAAAAACCAAAATCCAACATTTACAAAACGCCGAAGAACACGAACAGGAACTGCAAAAAGAACTGGAAACGGCGCAAAAGCAACTGTTGCAGCTGTCGCGCAAACTGCACGAAAAACGCATGGCCGCGGCCGAAAAACTTTCCGCGCTCATCACGGAACAAATCCGCCCCCTCGGTTTTAACCAGGTGCGCTTTTCCGCCGCCGTGGAAATGGACGAAGAAAACCCCGGCCCCACGGGTGCGGACAAAGTGGAATTTTTGTTTTCCCCCAATCCGGGCCAGTCTTTACGGCCTTTAAAAAACATCGCGTCCGGCGGGGAAATCTCGCGCGTGATGCTGGGGCTGAAAACCGTTTTGGCGCCTACCGTACCCGTCATGGTGTTTGACGAAGTGGACGCGGGCATCGGCGGGGAAACGGGCCGCCTGGTGGGCGAAAAGCTCCACAAGGCAGCCGAAGGCCGCCAAGTGCTTTGCGTAACGCACCTGGCGCAGGTGGCCGCGCAGGCGGACCAAAATTTCCGCGTGGAGAAAAAGGCCGCGCACAACGCCACGGACGTAACCATCACGCCGCTTTCCGGCGACCATTTAACCGCCGAAATCGCGCGCATGCTGGGCGGCAACGCCGACAAACGCTCCGCCGCTTTCACCCACGCGCGGGAACTTCTACAGGAGGCAAAACGTGTCTAAAAAATATCTTCCCCACCATTGGCTGAATTTTAAAGCCTTATCCGTTATTTGGACGGTTTTCTTTTACTTAACGCTTGCGTTCGGCTTATATGCGGCCTACAACTGGATACTGGTTTTACAGCTGCCCGCCGAATTTTGGCAATATAATTCCGCCCCGCTCAAACAAATTTACGGCTACGCCGCCGGGGCCGCGCTGCTGGCCTGCACGGCGGAACTGGCCGTTTTGCGGGTGATGGCGGTACTTAAAAAAACCAAAAAAGCGCTGGACGAAAAATAATTCTCTTTTGGGGTTGCCAGAGAAGCGTTTTAAGCACCAAACTAAAGAGAAAGGAACTTGTCGCCATCCGGCGGTTCTTTTGATACAATAAGGATATAGGGGGGTAAACAATTTCCCCGTATCACAAGGAGTGTGCATTATGTCTAAATGTTGCAAATGCGGCAAATGGTGGCCGCACAACTGGTTGTGCCTCAAAGGCTTATACGTATTTTTTATCGCGATGTTTTACCTGGCGTTGGTTTACGCCGTATTCCAGGCCGTCGCCGTGTTAAGACACCCGTTGCTTACCGGCGGTGAAATGTGGGCCGCGCTGGCGTTCTATGTTATCAGCGACCTGGGCGCCGCCATCGGTTTCTTAACCATCGCCAAAGTACTCGGCGTACTGCGCAAAATTAAAAAGGCCGTCAGCCCCTGCTGCTGCAGCCGCGAAGAAAACGCCGAAAACCACATCGAAACCGTTGTGGAACACGAATCCAAATAACAAGTAGCGGCGCGCCCCGTGCGCGCCGCTTTTTGCCCGACAAATACCCGGAGTACCCCGCCGAATGAAAAAAATTTTCGCTTTCCTTTTCGCTTTATGCTGCACCGCCGCGCCGCACGCCGAAACGTTAAAAATGAAAAACGGCGACCTGATTACCGGCTCCATTTTATCCCAAACCGAATACACCTTAAACCTGGCCACTTCTTACGGGAACATTACGCTCAACCAGCGCGAAATTGAAGAAATTTTGCCCGACAAACACCGCCTTATTTTAAAAGGCGGAACGCAGCTGGTCGGCGTGATTTTGGACATGGACGAATTTAATTTAAAACTCCAAACCGACGACGGCTCCACCGTAAACGTGGATATGCCGCAAATCGTCAGCATTGAAACGTACGATTACGACCGCGGCGAAAAAGCCCAACAGCAAATTGTGGAACAGCAAATCGAACGCCAACAGCAACAGGCCGCCGCACAGGCCCAGGCCGCCGTACGCACGGAAACCAAACAGGTGGAAGCCGCGGGCGGGCTGTCTTTTGACTCCGATATCGACCAAGTTTTTGACGCTAAAAAAGCCACCGTGGTAAACGGAGCGGTAGTAACGCCGTCGGCCGCCGTACAGCAGGCCGCGCCGCGCCCGCTTACAGACGAAGAGGCCTTCCTGCGCAACGTAAAATCCGGCCAGGTTTCGCAACAGGAATATGCCTCCGCGGCCAAAGAAGAACTCGCCGCAAAAAAACCCGCAAAACAAGAAGCCAAACCGGCGGTGAAACAAAAAGAAAAGAATTTTTCGAAATATTTTTCCGTACAGGCCGGCGCGATGCCGCTTGATTTAAAATTATCCAACAGCGCGCGCCCGGGATTTGAAACGGAAGACGGCTCCGCGGACGTAGGCGGCACCAGTGTGGCGGTTTCCAGTAAATTTTTGTGGCGCATAAAAGAAAGCAATTTGTGGCTGGGCCCCGTACTGGGCGTTGGCAACGTGCCGAACAATTCGTTTGAAGACCGGGACCAGGCCGTTTTGGACGCTAACGATAAAAACATCGCCGAAGGAAAAGAACCGTCTTACCCGGACCCGACGGTAAAAACCAGCGGGCAAATTTTAACGTTCGGCGCGGCCGCGCATTATTACGTAAACCCGGAAAGCCGCTTTGCTTTCTATTTGGCCGCCTCCGCCGCTTACGAGATGTTAAAACTCAACTACCGCGGCGAAATGAACAGCAAAGAAATTAATTCCAACGGTTTTGCCGGATCGGCCGGGCTCGGTGTGGAAACCTGGGTGGATGACGTGATGGTCGGCCTTGAAGTGCGGCAGGTGTTTGCCAAACGCTCGGACGATTTAAAAGATTCCTCCGCTTCCAACACCGTCATTCAAGCCCAGCTGAGCTGGAAGTTTTAATGAACATACTTGTTTTACCCAACGCTTTTAAAGGTTCTTTAAGCGCGGCGAAAGCCGCGCTTCTTTTCACGCGCGAATTGGGAAAAAAACACAACGTGCGCGCCTTGCCGGTTTCGGACGGCGGCGACGGATTTATCGATTTTTTCCGCACCTTAGACCCCAACGCACGGCCGGTTCCCCTGCGCGCCAAAAACGCGTTTTTAAAAAACCGCCGGACGGATTTTTTATTATTATCCGACGGGAAAACCGCCGTTATTGAAACGGCGCGCGTGTGCGGGCTGGGAAGCGCCAAAAAAGAAGAACTGGACCCGATGGGAGCCTCTTCCTACGGCGTGGGGCAGGTATTATCAGCTGCCGTAAAAGCCGGAGCGAAAACGATTTACGTGGGTCTAGGCGGCGTGGCCTGCAACGACGGCGGCGCGGGCATGGCGGCGGCCTGCGGCGCAAAAATTTTTGACAGAAAAGGCACGCTCCTTCCTCTGGGAGCCGCCCCGTTGTTAAACGCACGTACGGCGGATTTTTCCGCGCTTAAAAAAACGTTTAAGGGAATTCAAATTTTTGGCGTAGCGGACGTTACCAACCCGCTTTTGGGCCCGAAGAGTTCAGCCAAAGTGTTCGGCCCCCAAAAAGGCGCCACGCCCGCACAGGTAAAAATGTTGGATAAAGCCATGGCCGCCTGGGCCGGAACAATCAAACAAGCCACGGCAAGAAATATCGCCCATGCGCCGTCCACCGCCGCGGCGGGCGCGATTGCGGCGGGACTCATGGGCTGTTTTGGAGCAAAACTGTTGTTAGGGTCCGAATTTTTATTTCAAAAAGCGGGGCTGAACGAACATTTTAAATGGGCCGATTTAGCGATTACCACCGAGGGTAAACTGGACCGCCAAACCTTCTACGGCAAAGCGCCGCTAGCCGTTTTAAAATTGGCCAAAAAACACAAAAAACCCGTGCTGTTTATTTGCGGGCAAATCGAAGAAAAAGCGTTGCGCGCGCAAAAATATGCGCCGGACCAAATTGCCGTACTGACGGATTTTGCCGCCGACGAAAAAGACGCGCAAAAAAACGCCGCAAAATACTTGCGGCGCATTTGCAAAAATATTTTATAAAGCCATTTCATAACCGAAACGGCCTAAACGAACAGCAATTTTTTTACTCCGGGGAGCCAACATACGGCACATGGAATCGCTCCATTCCGTCGAATCAACTAAGCAATATAGCCCTTCCGCCTTTTGCTCAGAAGTCACGTTGTTAAATGCCATAGAAAGCGTAAAGCAACCGTCCCGGGACGAGCCTGTAACCCGGCAAAAAACTTTATTCACTTCATTATTGTTCATATCCAATCTTTTGTCCGCCGTTATCCACAGAGAGCTCCCCTGAACACAGGCTCCGTCTTCAGTTAACTGGCTGGACGCACACTGTACACGGTAATAACTAATCCCCAAAGCATCCATAAAACGGCCCAAATCCTGCGGAGCATCCCCTGTATTCAAGATATACAGACGACGGCCTTCCCGGACATTCCGATACCACGGCAAAAACTCAGACACTCTTGCTTTCATTACCGCCTTTTGATACTGCGGCAACGCTACCGCCGATAAAATACCGATGATTAAAACAACCACCAACAACTCTATTAATGTAAACCCGTTGTTTTTTTGCATAAACTTATCCCCTTACATAAGAAGTAATAAGTCCACTTTATCAAAAAAAAAAAACGAATCAAGACCCAGAGCCTGGGCTCCCCTCTTGTCCGCGCTCTTCTGACTAGTTGGGCCACACTATTACTGACATGTTGCTTAGCTACGTAACAACACTTGCCGGGGGCAGGCAACTTATCCGCCCTCTTCTGACTAGCTGGGCCACATTGTTTTAGACATGCCCCAAAGTTACTCCTTACTTTTTGTATCAACAAAAAGTAACAAAAAACTCGCAGGCCACACCCATAAAATCCAGTTCCGTACGGCGCATTTTACAACTCGCCTACGGCTCGGACAAATAAAATGCTTCTCCCGTATAGAACGAATTTTATAAATGGGTTAAGGCCTGCCCAAACGGCAACGGCGAAGACTTTTTATAAACAGAACTAGGATAGCTCTTATAAGCAGGTTTAATACATTAATTAGACACAAAAAAACCGCAAAGAAATAAATCTCTGCGGTTTTTTCGTACGGTAAAACCAACTATTTAAGCTCGGACGTGCAGTGCGGGCAGCGGGTGGCTTCCAGCGCGATTTCGCTGCAGCAGAACGGGCATTTTTTCGTCGTCGGGACGGCGGGCGCTTCTTCTTTTTTGGGCGCGTTTACTTTGTTGATTACTTTAATCAGCAAGAAGATACACAACGCCACAATGATAAAGCTGATAATGGCATTTAAAAACGTGCCGATATTCAGCGTGGTCGCTCCGGCGGCCTGCGCCGCGGCCAAAGAGGCGTACGGGCCTTCCTGCGCGCCCTGTTTGAGCACGACAAACCAGTTGGAAAAATCCACTTTGCCCATTAAAAGGCCCAAAGGCGGCATCATGATATCGGCCACCATCGAGTTTACGATTTTCGTAAACGCACCGCCGATAATGATACCGACGGCCATATCAATCACGTTGCCGCGCATAACGAACGTTTTAAATTCGTTAATCATATTTTTAATCATTGCAGTCTCCTTTTTTAATAAGCCCCGCCGCTTGAAAGAGCGGGGTATATAAATCGTTTTCCACGGGATATTTTATCTCATCCGGGTCCGCGCCGGGGCGGAACTCCACGGGCGCGTTTTCAATCACGCACAGCGGGGATTGTTCCTTCCCTTCCCCCATGCATAAAGCGGCCGCCGCAGCCAGCGAATCGGCTGCGTTCACCAACGTAACTTCCAGTTTTTTACCAAAAATATCCGGCGTACCGCGTAAATCTTTTACGCCTTTGAACCCGGCATACGCCACCGCCGTGGCCGTTACGCCCGCGCGAAGCGGCAGAATCATGCTGTCCGTTACCAAAACGCCCAGGTCTTTTACACCCCATAAGGCGCATAACTCCTGCCGCAATTCTTCCGCCGCCGCATAACAATTCTGCGGCAGAAGCAGGAGTTTGCCGTCCGCGTTGGATTCGTCTATGCCGGCATTGGTCATAATCATGCCGTCTTTAATGGTCAGCCACGCAAGCGGCGTTTTTAAAGCGGAGGAACTTTCCCGCCGGATCAGCGCTTCTTTTTGCGCGGAGCTTTCATACGGAAGAATCTCCCCCTTCCAAAGAGCAAGCAGTTTGGAAGCTACCGCCAGTATGCTTTTCTCCGGCACGGACGGAATATGGCGCAGAATAAACGCGGGCAAATGTTCGCGCGCTTTAAAAATATCGGTATGGACGGCGGTTAATTTCATTCTTCCTCAAACGGGGCCACAAAACTGCAGAAAACTTCGTTTGCCAGAAAAAGCCCCTCAAAACTTAATTTTACTTTTTTTCCCTCACGCAAGAGAAGCCCGCTTTTTACGTGTTTTTCAATTTCCCGCCCGAACATTTCTTCGTCCCGGGCAGACAGTTCCACTCCGTCCAGTTTTCGCAAAGCCAGCATCAGCCGCTCCCCGGCCCGTTCTTTGCCTTCCAGTTTCTCGGAAAATTCCACGGGGGATTCATCCGCGTTTATGCGGCGGATATATTCGCGCACGTCCGGCGTGTTTTGATGCCGCGCGCCGCCCGTAAAAGACGCGGCCGCGCTGCCCAGCCCGACATAGTCGCCGTCGTTCCAATAATGCGTATTGTGTTTGGCTTCCAACCCGGGCAGCGCAAAGTTGGAAATTTCGTAATGGTGATATCCGGCGGCGGCCAAAGCCGCGCGCGTTTCTTCCAGCATGCGGCGCATTAAAAGCTGGTCGCAAATTACGCCGCGTTCAAAAAACGGAGTGCCCTCTTCAATCTGCAAACCGTAAACCGACAGATGTTCCGGCCGAAGCGATACAAGCCGCCGCAAACTGCGTAAAAAACTTTCCAGCGTTTGGCCCGGCAGCCCGGCGATTAAATCCACATTAATGTTGTTGAATCCGCCCGCGCGCGCGGCTTCATACGCGCTGAGAAACGTCGCCGCGTCGTGCACGCGGCCCAGCGTTTTCAGTTCATCGTCGTTAAAACTTTGCAGGCCGATACTCAAACGGTTGAATCCGGCCTCTTTAAGTACGGAGATTTTTTCCGGCGTTAAACTTTCCGGGTTGGCCTCGCAGGTGCTTTCTTCAAAGCGGGATACGGGGCCGAAATTTTTTTCAATCATTTGCGCCAATTTTTCAAGCTGCGCGGCCGAAAGCACGCTCGGCGTTCCGCCGCCGACATACAGCGTTTCAAACGCGCGCACGGAAGAGCGGGCGGCTTCTTTGCTCATCGCGTCCAAGTACCCGTCAATTAAAAACTCCCGGCCCGCAAAAGAAGCGAAATCGCAATAATTGCACTTCTGTTTGCAGAACGGGAGGTGGATATACAAACCGGTTTTCATTATTTTTTATTTTCGGCTTCGTGATTTAAAAACGCGAAAATGAACGGGTCCAAATCGCCGTCCATAACGGCGGTGATTTGCGAGGTTTCGTATCCGCTGCGCAAATCTTTCACCAACTGGTACGGCATAAACACGTACGAACGAATTTGGTGCCCCCAGGCGATTTCGCCTTTTTGGCCATAGCGTTTTTCGGCTTCGCCGCGTTTTTTATCCATTTCCATTTCGTACAGTTTGGCTTTGAGCATTTTCATGGCCGTCTGACGGTTTTGCAGCTGGCTGCGCTCAATGCGGCAGGAAACCACAATGCCCGTAGGAATGTGCAAAAGCCGCACGGCCGATTCCACTTTATTGACGTTCTGGCCGCCGTGGCCGCCGGCGCGGGAGGTTTCGAGCTGAATGTCTTTTTCCGGGATTTCGATATTAATATCTTCGTCGATATCCGGCAGCACGTCGCACGACGCAAAAGACGTATGGCGGCGGGCGTTTGCGTCAAACGGAGAAACGCGCACCAGACGGTGCACGCCGTTTTCCCCTTTCAAATAACCGTACGCAAACGGGCCTTCCACCATGGCAGAAAGCGTTTTGATGCCGGCTTCGTCGCCGGGCTGTGCGTCCAGAACGGAAAATTTAAAGCCGTGCTGTTCGGCCCAGCGCGTGTACATACGCACCAGCATTTGCGCCCAGTCGCACGATTCCGTACCGCCGGCCCCGGCGTGAATGGTTAAAATGGCGTTTAATTTATCGTTCGGGTCCGACAGGCGGATTTCCCCTTCCTTCTGCGCCACCTGTTTTTCGGTTTCTTTTAAAGACGCGTCCAGCGCGGCCAGTTCCGTTTCGTCCTGCATTTCTTTGCACAGGTCGAACAGGGCGCGGTCGTCCTCCGTCTTTTTTTGGAGTGCGAAAAACGTGCTGATGGATTTTTTTAATAAATCGATTTGGCGGCTGACTTCTTTGGCTTTTTTGGTATCGTTCCAAAAAGACGGGTCGGCCGACGCGGCTTCCAGCTCCGCCAGTTCTTTTTGCTTGCCGGAGATATCGTCAATCGTTGCTATTTTGGCAACGCGCGCCGCTAACTCGTCCAGCTTTTGTTCAACGTCTTTAAATTCAATGTTATTCATACGAAAAAACCGCCACAGAAATAAACAGCGTAAAATAAATCGCCGCGCACAGCCAGGCGAACCAGTCGCCCCACTGCGTGTAAAAAGTAACTTTATCGCCCACCGGCAGCGCCACTTCCGCGCGCAAAACTTCCTGCGTAAACAAGCCGGATTTCTGCTCCACGCGGCCGAACGGGTCAATCACGGCCGAAAACCCCGTATTCGCCGCGCGCAACACCGGGCGGCCCATTTCCGCCGCGCGCACCGCGTTAATGGCCAGGTGCTGGTAAGGTGCGGCCGTATTAAAAAACCACGCGTCGTTGGTGATGTTTACAAACAGTTTGGCGCCCTGCCGGCCCTGCGACACCCACAACTGCGGGAAAATCGATTCGTAACAAATCGTCCGCCCCAGCGCAACGCCGCCCAAATCAAGCGGAGCCTGCCCCAACGCACCGGGCGTAAAAGCGCCCAGTTCGCCCAGCACTTCCACATCCGGGAACGCGCCGCGAATCCATTTTTCAAGCGGGATATACTCGCCAAACGGAACCAGTTTGATTTTGCGGTAGCTTTGCAAATTCTCCCCGTCCGGCGACAGTAAATACGCCCCCACATACTGTGCGTCCCCGTCCGGCACATTGGAACCTACCAGCTGGTACGCGCCGGAATCCGCCGCCACGCGTTTAAACAAATTAAAATAGCGGTCTTCAAGCAACGTGCCGGGCACCGCGCTTTCCGGCCAAACAGCCAGCATCACGTCCGTACCCGCCAAAGACGCACCCATCTCTTCCAGCGTGTCCGTAATTTCGGTTTCGAAGGTTTCGTCCCATTTTTTATACTGGTCGATATTCGGCTGCATCAACGCCGCATTCAAACTGAGCAAGGCTTTGCCCGGGCGAAGCGGCTGGGAAGGAAGCCGGTAATGCCCGAAAGCAAATAACCCCAAAAATACCAGCGCCGCCATGCACATATGGCCCACGCCGCGCTTCACGCCGGGCAGTGCAAACGCCCAGCCGACGCTCGCCCCCGTAAACGCCAGTGCAAAGCTGAGCCCGTATACGCCCGTAAACGAAACGATTTGCAACACTTCCGGCGCGTTCCACTGCGTATACCCCAACATCAGCCACGGGAAACCAAGCCCGTAAAAGGCCAGCGTTTGGTGCACCCATTCAAGCGCGACAAAGCCGCAGGCGGCCAGCAACGGGAAAAAGACACCCGTCTTTTTTAAAAAATAACAGCTTCCGCCGAAAATGGCAAACTGCACGGAGAGCAATCCGCTCAGCCCCAGCCACGCGGCCAAAGATAACCCCTGCGAAAGCCCGCCGCCGTGCAAACACGTATAATAAATCCAATAAAAAATACCCGCGTGGAACAACAAAGCGGTAAACCAGGAATAGAAAAACGAAGACCAAAACCCTTTTGTGCGCGTAACGCCCCAAATAAACGGCGCCAGCGCAAACCAGGCCAGTTCCGGGCGGCTGTTGCGCGGGAAACTTTCATATACCAGCCAGGCCGTCGCAAGTGCGCAGAGAAGCAAAAACAAGCCGTTCCCCACTCCGGCGCAAAAACGTTTTAAACGCGCGCCGAAAGTAATTTTTTGGCGCGCGTCCTGGTCTGTAATTTTTTCCCGAAACTCTCTCATACGTTAATAATCGATTTGGCAGACGTTCTCGCGGCAGACGGCCACGGCGGACGGACTGCACTCCTTTTCCTGGGAGGGTGCGCGGTCCGGGCACGCTTTGGCAAGTACGCCGGACTGCATTTTGTTAAATTCCAGCGTATACGACGCGTTAATGGCGGTTACGCCTTCGGGCCCCACCAAACAGCCGCACGGGTCTTTATCCACGATAATGCAGTCGTCATCCGTTTCGCAGCGCAGAATCCGGCGCACTTTGGCTTTGTGCGCGGACGCCTGCGCGGCTTTCTGCTGGGCCTGTTCCTGCGCGGCGGCTTGCTGTTCCGTCAGTACGGGCATGGAGATTTCAATCGGGTTGTCTTTCGATAAAAACACCGGAATGAGTACCAGCATGCACGCGGCACATACCAACAGACACAACGCTTTTATTTTGGTTTTCATAAATTGGCTCCGCAACATTTTTTATATTTTTTGCCGCTCCCGCACGGGCACGGATCGTTGCGGCCGATATTTTTGGATACGGGCGTCCCGGATTCCGCATGACGGGCGGCATCGTCTTCCTGCGCGCGCTGGGCCGGGGTGCGGCGGGGCGGCAGCTGAAGACGGAAAATATATCCCACCATCATATCGCGCACGCGGTTAAGCATGGCGGAATATAATTTGTAAGATTCTTTTTGATACTCGATCAGCGGGTCTTTCTGGGCGTATCCGCGCAGGCTGACGCTGCTTTGCAGCTGGTCGAGTTCGTACAGATTCTGTTTCCACGCGCTGTCCAACAACTGCAAGAGGAGCATGCGTTCGATTTCCGCGAAATTAATGCCCTGTTCCGTAAAATACAGCACGCGCGCGTTGTACAAATCTTTCACGACGGCGATAACTTCATCCGCAAACGCTTCGCGCGATTTGCGGCCCACGTTTTCGGCCGTGTAAGCAAAATCCGCCGGGAAGAAATTGCGCAGGCTGACGTTTAAGGTTTCAAAATCGGACTGCTGCGGATGGGACGGGTGATAATACTGTTCCACCAGGTCATCCACCACTTCTTCCATCATCTGAAGCGATTTTTCGGTCATGTTTTCGCCGTCTAAAATCGCGTTGCGCAGGCCGTAGATGGCGGTGCGCTGCTGGTTCATTACTTTATCGTAATCCAAAAGCTGTTTGCGGATGTCGAAGTTGCGGCCTTCCACCATGCGCTGGGCGCCTTCAATTTGGCGCGTCATCAGGCGCGACTCAATGGCTTCGCCCTCTTTCATACCCATAGAACTTAAAATGGCGGAAATTTTAGCCGTGTTGGCGAACAAACGCATTAGTTCGTCTTCCAGCGAAATGTAAAAACGCGAGCATCCCGGGTCCCCCTGGCGCGCGCAGCGGCCGCGAAGCTGGTTGTCGATACGGCGGGATTCGTGGCGTTCACTGCCGATTACGTGCAAGCCTTCCAAATTTACCACTTCCTGCTGTTCCTGCGGGTCGGCCGGGCTGCCGCCGAGCACAATATCCGTACCGCGGCCGGCCATGTTGGTGGCGATGGTCACCGCCCCTTTGCGGCCCGCCTGGCTGATGATTTGCGCTTCCATTTCGTGGTATTTGGCGTTGAGCACTTTGTGCGGAATGCCTTTGGCGCGCAGCATGTGGCTTAATTTTTCCGACTTTTCAATCGAGCGCGTACCCACCAAAACGGGCGCGCCCTTTTTCCACAAATCTTCCACTTCTTCTACAATGGCGTTGAATTTTTCGCGTTCGGTTAAGTACACCAAATCCGGGAAATCGCGGCGTTTGGAAGGACGGTTGGGGCGGATTTCCACCACGTCCAGTTTATAAATCTGCCAAAACTCGTTGGCTTCCGTCATAGCGGTACCCGTCATACCGGAGAGTTTTTTATACAGCTTAAAGAAATTCTGGAACGTGATGGTGGCTAGGGTTTGGTTTTCTTCTTTAATTTGCAACCCTTCTTTGGCTTCCACGGCCTGGTGAAGCCCGTCGCTCCAGCGGCGGCCCGGCATCAGGCGGCCCGTAAATTCGTCCACGATGACCACTTCGCCGTCTTTAATCACGTAGTCCACGTCTTTTTCGTACAAATGGTGCGCGCGCAGCGCCTGGTTGATGTGGTGCACCCATTCAGATTCCACATCGTTATACAGGTTTTGCACGTTCAAGAATTTTTCCGCTTTGGCGATACCCGTATCCGTCAGCGTGGCGGTGTGGGCTTTTTCGTCGATAACGGCATCTACGCCTTCGTCGAGTTTAATGCCTTCGTATTTGGCTTTCACTTCGTCTTTTTCCGTAATCAAACGGACTTTTAATGACGGAATCAAACGGTTAACGATGTAGTATTTGTCCGTGCTTTGGTCGGACGGGCCGGAAATAATAAGCGGGGTGCGGGCCTCGTCGATTAAAATGGAGTCTACTTCGTCCACGATGCAGTAGTTAAGCGGACGGAGCACGCGGTCTTCACGCGAAATAACCATGTTGTCGCGCAGGTAGTCAAAGCCCAGTTCGTTATTGGTAACGTACGTAATGTCTTTAGCATACATTTCGCGGCGTTCGACATTCGTCATGTCGTGGCTAATGTAGCCGACGGTTAAACCTAAAAATTCATGAATGGGGCCCATCCACTGGCGGTCGCGCCGGGCGAGGTAATCGTTCACCGTTACCACGTGCACGCCTTTGCCGGTAAGCGCGTTTAAGTAGGAAGGAAGCACGGCCACCAGCGTTTTCCCTTCACCCGTGCCCATCTCGGCGATTTTGCCCTGGTGCAGCACAATACCGCCCAACATCTGTACATCGTACGGGCGCAGACCAATCACACGCTGCGCCGCCAGACGCGCCACGGCAAACGCTTCGGACAGAATATCGTCCAGCGTTTGGCCGTCCGCCAGGCGTTTTTTAAATTCCTGCGTTTTGGCTTTTAATTCGTCATCGGACAGTTTTTCAAATTCCGCGGTAAATTTGTTGGCCGCGTCCACATAATGTTGGATTTTCTTTAAATCACGTTCGCTTTTGGTTCCAAAAATTTTATCAATTACGGTTCTAATCATTTGTTACTTTCCTTTTAAATTGAAATTGGGTAAAACGGCGGAGTATGCCCCGCGGACGCGGAGCGGAAGCGTTATTTGGCGACGGGTTTTTTGTTGTTGCTTTTAATCTGCAAATTTTCCGTTTCGGACGCGGCGGCAGATTGGCGGGCGGCCTGCAAAAGACCGTCGGAGGCCTGCTGTGTTTGCAGCACGTAAGCGTCCACAGCCGACAGCACCGATTCGCCCCGGTTGGCCTGGAGCGATTTCAGTTCCGCCTTTAACGCACGGATTTCCGATTTGAGCGCGGCGATTTGCGCATTACGCGCCTCCTGCGACAGCGTTTTATCCGCCCGGACGTTTTTTAACGCCCGTTTGGCTTCGGCCAGCTGATACTGGCGGAGCTGGACGGTCACCGCCCAAACACGGCTGAAAACGTCGGTCAGTTCTTCGCGGAATAATCTGTCGGCAGAGGAAGCATCTCCCCCCATCAGGCTGACTGCGGAAGAAGTTTGAAGATACGCATCCGTCAGCACCTGCAGGCGGATGGAATTGTCGAAATTGCGGGCAACGGCGATTAATTCCGCACGCGCCATGGGCGTGTTGGAGGCCTCGTAGGCGTCTAAAAAGCTGTCCAGGACGGTGTTATAATCGTCATTTTGGGAGGCTTGTTCCAATACGGACGGGTTGTATTGGGAGAAAATTTCCAGCACCTGCTCGCGCGTAAAAGGAGTTACATCCCCCTGCGCATACACGGCAGGCGTTAAGGCCAAAGCGGCTAAAATAAATAAACTGCGGCGCATAAAAATCCCCCATTATTACTTTATTCTATTTTGCTATTTATAACGCCCCACGTCAAGGCCTTCCAGGCCGCGGAAGCGGCCGCAGCGTTTACGGCTTATCGTTGGGCCATACCGTCAAACAGGCCGTCCATGTCGTTTAGCGCGCGGATACGCTCTTCTACCGGCGGATGAGAGCGGCCCAGGCCGCTTAAACGGTCAAAAAAACTGTCCTGTTCTCCCGGGCGTTCAATACACATCGCGCCCAGCAAAACGCGGCCGTCCAACGCTTCGATACGGCTGTCCTCGCTGATTTTCCACAGCGCACGCGCCAACGCGCGCGGATGACGGGTAATTAAAGCGGCGCGGGAGTCGGCCAAGCTCTCCCGCGTGCGGGAAAGCGCAAAACGGATCACCGGCGCCACCAAGTACCCGTAGGCCATCAACATAAACCCCGGGTAAACAAACAGCGGGCAGCGGGAATGAAAATACACTCGGTTCGCCACACCCTCCCAGGAATGGTCCGCCTCTTCGCGTTCCGTCCCGTAAATCAGCATTTCACCCGCAAACGTAAAAAACGCCGTGCACGTAATCACCACCGCCATCAGGCGCGTATCATAATGAAGAATATGCGCCAGCTCGTGCGCAAAAACCGCTTCCAGCTGGGCGCGGTCCAGCCGTTTTAAGAGGCCGCAGGAAACAACTATCCCCGCCCGCGCGGGGTGCATCCCCACGGCAAAAGCGTTTAAGGAATCATCCTCCACTATATACAGCTGCGGCATCGGCGTGCCGACGGACAAGCAGACGTTTTCAAGCGCCGTATAAGCGTCGAACTCGTCCCAGCGCGATACACTGCGCACGCCGGACACGGAATCCAACACGATATGATCCCCCTGCCGGTACGCCACCCACGCCCAAAAACACGATACAATAAAACAAAAAGGCAGCAGCCACGCACACATTTCATGCGCCGAAAGAAAAGACTGGTTCCATACGCTACCAAACGAAAACACGTTGGTGTAATGCGCGTATTTAAGGCCGCCCCATAACAGGAAAAACCCCAGCACCGCCAAATAAACGAATACTACAAACGACACGGGAAACAACAGCGCCAATATAAAACTGCGCCGTTTGTTGCGCTCGATATATTCGTAAGCGGTAGCCATCAGACTCTCCCGTCCATGTCGTTAAGCGCATGAATACGCGCGCTTAGGGGCGGATGGGCGTTCCACAGGCCCGTAACCGCCAAAAAGAAGTTGGTTTCTTTACGGGGATTCACAATGCACATCCCCACCATGCTGGGGTGACGGTCCAACAATTCCACGCGGCTGTCCCCGCCGATTTTTTTAAGCGCGAACGCCAGCGCGCCCGGATTGCGGCAAATTTTTGCGCCCAGCGCATCCGCCCGAAATTCACACGCGCGGGATACCGCCAGCCGGCCCAGCGGAGCCAACACAAAACCCAATACCGCGCTCAATGCGCCGCAAACAAAAAACATCACGGCGCTGAAAATATTTTTCCGGGTGCCATAAAACACGCCCACAAAAAAGCATTCCGATAAAAACTTAAATAATAAAACACTGCTTACCGCCACCAACATCATCCGGCAGTCCCCGCTGACCGCGTGGGCGGCTTCGTGCGCGATGACGGCCTCCAGCTCCGGCCGGGACAGTTTATCAAGCGCACCCTGCGTAAGCACCAAACGCGCGCTTTTGGGGGAAAAACCGGTCGTAAACGCGTTTAAGGAATCATCCGCCACCACATAAATAACCGGCGCCGGCAGCCCCACCGTTAAAAAGACGGTACCCGCCAAACGGTAAAGTTCGCGGTGGTCTTCTTCTTTTAAGCGCAGGGCGTGCGCCGAATTGAGCACCATGGTTTCCATGATATCAAGCGGCGAAAACGCCAGCAGTATCATCACCAGCGCCACGATAAACACCGCGCGCCACGCAAACGAACGCGCCAGCGAAGGAACGGAGGCTTCCACCCATTCCAGCGGTTCCGGCGAGGGCGGCGCGCCGTAGTCCGTTACCTGCTGCATAATGTTGTGCGCCGCGCGCTTGTACATATAATCCCCATACGAATCCGACCCGTCCGGCGGCCGGGAATAATGCGCCATCCCAAAACCGTAAGCCAGCCACCAGACGCAGGCCAGCGTAACCGCCGTAAAAGCGGTTACCAGTAAAAAAATACGGCGGGAGTTAGACGCAATATATTCGTATGCGGTGGCCATTAAATTTTTCCGTCCATTTCTTCCAGCGCGGCGATACGCTTTTCCACCGGCGGATGGGTGGCAAGCAGCCCGGACAAACTGGAAAAAAGGCCCGCTTTTTTAAGCGGATTATCAATGCACATAGCCGCCATGCTTTCGCGGTTTTCCAACGCTTCCACGCGGCTGTTACCTGAAATTTTACGCAATGCGCTCGCAAGCGCCCCCGGGTTGCGGGTCGTCAGCGCGGCCGTGGCGTCGGCCTGATATTCGCGCTGGCGTGAAACCGCCAAGCGGATAAGCGGCGCAATCACGTAACCGTAAACCAGCATAATAAGGCCCATGACAAGCAAAAACGCCGCACCGTTGTTTTTGCTGTTGCGGCGGCTGGCGCGCGCCGCGGCGCGGAAGCAAATTTCGCCCGCCAGCGTAAAGAACGAAATTCCCGCCACCGTGATAAGCATTAAGCGGATGTCGCGGTTTTCCACATGCGCCAGTTCGTGCGCGGCAACACCTTCCAGTTCGGCGCGGTCCAGCTTTTGCACGATACCTTTGGTAAACGCAATTGAAGCGTGCTGCGGGTCCCGCCCGGTGGCGAAGGCATTTAGTCCTTCGTCGTCCATCAAATAGATTTTGGGCGTGGGAAGGCCGCGCGTAATGCACAAATTTTCCACCAGACGGTAAATTTCCGGCTGGTCTTCTTTTGTAATTTCAAACGCGTCCGCACCGCGGAGCAGCATTTTGTCGCCCGCAAAGTAGGCGACTAAAATCCAAATCATCGCACCCAGCCAGCACAGCGGGCCGACAATCATCATCCATTCGCTGGCCGTCTGCAAACCGCTTTTGGCCGGAACCGCGGCGGATTTGTTTACGGGCACGTTTACGCGTACCGTTTTCAGGCGTCCGTCCGCCATGCGGACCACGCGCGTTTGCGTACGCGTTTGAACGGAAGCGCGGCCGGACGAACTGCCGCCCGCCAGCCCGAATACCCCCCACAAAACCAGCCAGGTAAACAGCGCAAAAGTGACCGGAAATAACAAAACAAGCAGCACGGTGCGCCGCTTGTTTTGGGCAATATGTTCGTAAGTGGTGGACATAAATTAAAATTTCACTTGTACCGCCTGGCGGGCTTCCTGCTCGTTTTCGGCCAGCTGGAAGAGCTCGCGTTTTTCAAAATGGAACATAGAAGCGAAAATATTGCTGGGGAACAGCTCGATTTTGGTGTTCAGTGCCAGCACGTTGCCGTTGTAAAAACGGCGCGCGGCCTGGATTTTATCTTCCGTGTCGCGCAGTTCGCGCTGCAGTTCCATAAAGTTGGCGTTGGCTTTGAGTTCGGGATAATTTTCCGTCAGCGCAAAGAGAGATTTAAGCGTCCCGGTTAAGATATTTTCCGACTCGGCGGTTTTCGCCACGCTGCCCTGGGCGGCCATGGCCATATTGCGCGCCTGGATTACTTTTTCCAGCGTGCCGCTTTCATGCGCGGCGTAGCCTTTTACCGTTTCCACCAGGTTGGGAATCAAATCGTAGCGGCGTTTCATCTGTACTTCGATGTCGCTCCACGCTTCGCTGACGCGGTTTTTAAGCACCACCAGCCCGTTGTATACGCTTACCGCATATACGGCACATACGATAATAACAATCAGTACAATCCAAAGTCCGTTCATTTTTCTCTCCTAATTATCCTGTTCGGTTTTCTTTTGGTTGTGATAAAACTGGTAACGGGACGTTTCATACAACCCTTGCGCCAAATTTTTCATATGTTCAAAACGTTTCGGGTCTTTGGCGGATATATCTTCATTGTAATTATCGGCTTTGTATTTGTAAAGCCCTTCTTTGCCGCCCTGGCTGTGGTAATAGTAATCCCCCTGTACAAAACCGATGACAGAAGGCGACACGGCCCAGCCGTACACCAGCGCGCCGGGTTCGGGTTTGTCTTTGGCCAGCACGTCGCGCCCGATGGCGCGCGTCGTGTAAGAACGGCCTAAAAGCCCCATAGCGGTGGGTAAAATATCCACCTGGCTGGCGACGTCGTCAATCACGCGCGCTTTTTTAATGGGGCCGCCCGCAATAATCAGCGGGATTTGGTGGTTGATTAAATTAAGGTCCACATAGCCGCGCGGCATATTTTCGGACTGCGGGGCCGCCAGGCCGTGGTCCCCAAAGATAAAGAAGATTGTATTTTCGTACCAATCTTGTTTTTCAACCAGTTTGAAAAATTCGCGCAAAGCGTGGTCCGAAAAGCGCAGGGAATTGTATTCCGCCACACTGCCGAAACTGCGTTCCCGGGCCAGTTCCGCGCCGATATCTTTCGGTTCGAAACCGGCGTTATCGTCCGGGATGGTGTACGGGCGGTGGTAGCCGGACGTTTGAATGAACGCAAAGAACGGTTTTTTAAGTTCTTTTTGTTCTTCGGTCAGTACGCGGTCCGCTTCGCGGAAGAGGTCCAGGTCCGAAATGCCCCACACGTCGTTGCGGTGTTCGTTTTCGAACGCGCCTTCTTCAAACATGTGCACGCCCGCCAGGTTATGTTCCAAAATACCGCGGATATTACCCCAGCTGGCGCTGCCGCCGATAAAATAGTATTTTTCGTAATCCGTCAGCGCGTTGACAACCAGGTGCTGGTCCACCACCAGCGGGTTGCGGGAGCTGGTTTTAAAAGAAGTCACGTCCGGGATAGACGTAACCGTGGCAAACACGGCACGCGCCGTGGCCGAAGTGGGCGCGAAGAAATGCGTAAACAAAATGGAACGGTCCGCCAGTTCTTTGACAAACGGCGTGGGGTCGATATCCGGGTTGGTCATGGAAATTTTATTCCACGCCAGGGATTCCATAAAAATAACCACCACGTTATAATCTTTCCGCGCCGAAGCGACCGCAGTGACGGTGCGCCCGAAATTCAGTTTTTCTTTATCGGGGTTCTGTACGCCCAGGTATTTGGCGACTTCGTCGTAATACGCGGCGGTTTTTTCTTTATCGTAGCTGTCCGCTTTTACAAAACGGGCCGTATCAAAAATGTTGAGCGCGGGGTTGAGCGTTAAGTTGCAGATAAAATTGTTAGTGGAGTGATAGGCGTTGCTCCAGCGCAGCGGGTACTGGCTGATTTGGCCGAACATCAGCGCAGCGGTCGCCAATAAACCGCCGAAGAACCACGCCAGGCGGCCTTTCCAGTAATACGCGTCGCCGTTTTCAAACGCTTTTTTCTGCAGGCGGTTTACCCACAGGCCCCAGCCGAGGCCCCACAAAAATAAGCCGATAACAGCCCACACGAGCGGATACGTTTCCCATGCCATTTGCAAAGAGATAAGTGCGTTTTCGGAGTATTTAAAAATGGAATAGTTAATACGCATGGCGATATACGCGTAGTGTGCAAAATCGGCGAAGTATACCAAGAGGACGGCAGCTTCCAGCAAACCGTAAAATGCGGCTACCCACCCGCGGAGTTTCCGCAAGACCCGGAACAACAGGCATAAACCGAAAAACAACCCCAGCGGAATAGCCAAGGCGCAGGCGAGGCGCGCATCAAACTTGGCGCCGATATAAAACGTTTCCCATAACTCATGATAATTGGCCGGCAACAAAGCGGCACGGAAAACAAATAAAAAAATTACGCGGAAAACGGTAAAAACCAACCAGTTCGCCGCAATAAACGTAAAATACGATTTAATCCATCCGGGAACGAAAGTTCTCTTTGTCATGTATTTCTCCTCAGTCCAATTACGTATATGATATCAAATTATGAAACGCTTTCCGTACGCGCGCGAAAAGGCTTCTCTTTCGCGCGGCAAAATGCTAAGCTAAGGGCAACGGACGGTATACTGCAATACAAGGAGGACGTACCCATGAGAATGATTGACCTGATTATCAAAAAACGCAACGGAAAAACACTGTCACAGGAAGAATTTGATTTTGTGGCGCACGGCGCGGCTAAAGGAAGCGTGCCGGATTATCAGCTTTCCGCTTTTTTAATGGCCTGCTTTTTAAATCCTCTTTCCGATAAAGAAACGGCTCTTTTTACCAAAGCGATGGCGCACTCCGGCGGGCGGCTTGATTTCTCGGCTACCAAACTGCCCAAAGTGGACAAACACTCCACCGGCGGCGTAGGGGACGGCGTTTCCATGGCGCTTGCGCCGTTAGTGGCGTGCGCGGGCGTAGCGGTGCCCATGATGTCCGGCCGCGGGTTAGGTCATACGGGCGGCACGCTTGATAAACTGGAATCCATGAAAAATTTTGAAGTGCGCGTACCCGCCAAACTGATTTACCGCCAAATCCAAAAACTGGGCGTTTGCATGTTCGGCCAGACCAAAGACCTGGCCCCCGCCGATAAAAAACTCTATTCTCTGCGTGACGCCACGGGCACCGTGGAAAGCCGGCCGCTGATCGTGGCGAGCATCCTTTCTAAAAAATATGCCGAAGGCGTAGACAGCCTGCTGATGGACGTGAAATACGGCTCCGGCGCGTTTATGCAAAAACTGGACGACAGCCGCAAGCTGGCCCGCGCGCTGGTTAAAACCGCCAAACTGCTCGGTTTAAAATGCCGCGCGTTAATTACGTACATGGACCAGCCCCTCGGGCGCGCCATCGGCAACGCCAACGAAATGATGCAAACCGTGCTGATTTTAAAAGGCGATAAAACACTCGCGCCGGATTTTTATGAACTGTTAATGCGCGAAGCCGTCGAAATGTTACTTTTAAGCGGTAAATTTAAAGACGCCAAAAAAGCGCGGGCGCTTTTGGAAGAAAAAATAGAAAACGGAGAAGCCGCCGCCAAACTGCGCGAAATGATTAAATGGCAGGGCGCCAGCCCCGAAGCGGTGGACAATCCCAAAAAATACTTTAAAAACGCCAAGCTGAAATTTGAATACAAAGCCGACAAAGCGGGTTATGTGGAACATATCGACGCCAAAACCGCCGGCATGGCAGGCGTACTGCTGGGCGCGGGACGCAACACCATGGAAGACGTAATCGACTACGGCGCGGGCATTTGGCTTGATAAAAAATCCGGCGACGCGGTGAAAAAAGGCGATGTGATTGCCACGCTGTACGCGTCGGACAAAAAACGGCTGGAAGACGGCGCGGCGCTTTTCAAACAAGCGGTGACGATTTCCGCCCAAAAGCCGGAACCGTACAAAATTGTAAAAGAAACGATTAAATAGATAAACAATCCAAACTTGGCAAACACCCCGGGTATATACCCGGGGTGTTTCAGATTAATAATTTTTATGTACGGCAGGATCCCACTGTGGAGTGTATGCTCTTTCCGCACAAGCAGCTATCTTTATATCGGCCGTATAGCTCCATCCAACTATTTCCGATTTTCGTCTAATCACACAATCATATATACACTGACGCGTTGGAGAACAGGTTTTCCCGTCTGCAATATCTGAATTTGAGGGCAGCACCCAATATGTGTTGTTTGGGTCGTTATTATATTGCATCTGTACCCCCGGGCATATGGTAAGGCCCGAAACATTACAATTTGCATTACCGCTAACAGAAGTGTGATCGAACCCGGCGGGAACGAGCCAGGCAGTTCTTGGCGGAATCCAACATTGCCGATTAGTTTTTGGGGTATCCACCGAACAACAAAAACCATTCACCCAGTATTCCCCGTCATTAGGACACACACAACGCGTGCCGTCCCATTTGGTTCTGCGGTCAGCAGTGCATTTAGGCGTTTCCGGCACTGCAGACTCTCCGCACATCAAATACAGTTCATTCGAGGAAGCGCCTTTTAATTTAAGGCTTGCCCATTGCATTTGACCGCCACTTTCGCTGTTGGCGGCTTTGCAACTGGGGAACGCTTTGCCGAATAAATTTAAATTGGCGGCTTTGATATCTGCCGCGTTTACGCTTTCCATATTGCCCGTTTGGATACGCACGTTTTGGAATGAGATTTTTCCTTCGCCGTTACCACTGCCTAAACTGAGCGTATAACCTTTTATTCCAAGACCGCCGTCCAAGTTTAATTTGCCGCCCTTTAAATTTACCTGCGCGGCATTTAACGTGGCGGACTCTTCCGAACAGCCTAACTTCATAGAGCACGCACTCGTTAAGCCGATATCCATTTGCTCCGTGGTATTGACCTGGGAATAAGCTACGTACGGAACCGGGAAGTACGTTACCATGCTGATTTTGTTCTTTGCTAGCACGGGCAGCGACACAAAAAACAATAACGAAAACAGATAAAACCGTTTCATAATTAAACCTCCTGTAAACGGCCTTATTTGCTCCCATACGGAGTCTGACAGACGAGATAAAGGAGGGATACAGATAACAAGCCGTCCCCCCCAATTTATCAAAAAAAAAAAACGAGTCAAGGTCTTCCGGGCCGCGGTTATCTTGTCCCGTCCATCAGACTAGTTTAAGCCACACTGTTTTGGAGATGTCGCAACCTTACGACCAAGGAAGACTAAGGAAAGAAACGATTAAATAACTATAAGAAAATACTCCCCGGGCACACACCCGGGGAGTATTTTTTTCTTACTGTATATTATTTTATTTTGCCACTACACATTTAAATAAATGGACTGACACTATTTGTTTAGCGGAAGGCTGTTTGCACCCGGAAGTGTAACTGGTAGCCAAACTGCCCGGCGTAGACGTTTTATTACAGCAAGAATCGGGAACCGTTTGCGCTTTGTTGCTTCCCGATTCCAGATACAATGTATGCTGTTTGGAGGTAATTGACGCGAAGTCATCTTGCGTATCATCTGCAAGACACACCGCATCGCAGCTTACGCGGTTGGCGCACTGTTGATTACAAAATGCGGCCGGGCCGCCAAAACTACTGCACCGAGTTGAAGTCAGCGCAACCGATCCGACGGAATTGCCGCCGCTCCACGTCCAGCAACGGCCGTTCATCGCAGCGGTTCCTCCGTCAAACCATACTAACTTGCTCTCCGCAACGCTGATTTGGCCAGTACCATAAATAATCGCACCTTTATACGTATGTTCTTCCGGCACAAAGTTATTCGTTTTTTCACATATGTATTTATTGCCTGATTTAGCCACATATCCCGCCGGACAGCCTTCCGCCACCGAACACGTAGCAGTATCCACCCCGACGCTGATTACATTACCGCTTGTATCTTTATAATCATACCAACCGTTGGCCGCGGCACTGCCTCTAAGTTCAGCGGGGCAGCGATAACAAACCGAAGGATCCCCCGAATGAAACCATGGGTCCGCTTTCCACGCAGCTTCCCAGTGATATTTTCTATTGGTACCGTTATTCTTCGCCTCTTGATTTAATTTATCGTTAATATTAGGGCAGCTATATCCACTGCCTCCGCAAACGTCACGGCAGGGCGAACCGCAGCAAGAGCCATATTCCTCATAAGTGGTATTCGTTCGCTGCTCTCCTTTCGGGCACGTTTCAGGACAAGGGGTAGCGCAGCATTCTTCCTTTTCTCGTGAACCAGGCTGATAAAAATCAGCTATTTTTTTCTGACCGGCAGCACAAGTTTCCGGACAGGCGGGGTTCGAATCGCAACACTCGGTTGTGTCATTTACCCAAGTTCTATCCTTATACCAGGAACTCGGATGATAGGCCCACTTTTGGTTATTGCCGTATGGATAACAATAAGACGATTTACAAGTTTGACTGCATTCTTCCTGTTTTTTGGAACACTCCCCTAAATTCTCCACCCATTTTCCCCCGATACATTTTTGGGTAGTCTGTGTACCGCATCCATTACAAGATTGGCTCCCGCGCACCTCTCCTTCCATACATTCCGAAGGTTCTTCCGGTTCCGGTGTATTTATGGTTCCCGCACAGCTGTCCGGCGACGGTTCATACGTAAATCCTTGGCAGCTGGGATAATTCTTGTTTAACTTTGCACAATCATCCCCATCACAACAGATTCTGCCGTCCGCATACGAAGGCATTTGTAACGTATAACTATAATTGCCCTTACTTGCCGCGTTTATCCCTTTATTCTGCAAGTTGATTTGATAATTCTTCGTACTAGCCGTTTTGACTATGTCGTTCATCTGCGACAAGTCCGTTAAGTACGGCTTATCCAACGCGCAGCGCTTTTCCTGTTCCGTGCGGATAGAAGCCATTAACTCTTCCGCTTCCGTTGTCTTGCGCGTTTCGATTACTTTGCTAAACTTCGGCAGTACTGCCGCGCTTAACACGCCTATTACGATAACCACTACTAATAACTCGGTTAACGTAAAGGCTTTCTTTTTGTTCTTCATACGCCCTCCTCGTTAGTATTGCGGGAAGAACGGGGGAATCCGCTCTTCCCGCTTTCCGGTGTCTCTTGAGGAGGGACTGGCCGGTTAAAACGAATTAAACCGTCTTTTTGATAAAGCAAACCTGAGAGTAATCCCGCCAACCCACCTCTTTAGCCCAATGTATCAAAAAAAAAAAACGAGTCAAGGCCTTCCAGGCCGCGGAGATTGTCCGCGCTCATTAGACTAGTTTAGGCCACACTGTTTAGGATATGTCGCCAGGTTATGCACTACTTTTTGTATCGACAAAAAGTAACAAAAAATATTCTTTCTTCTTTTTCTGACAGCAGCTGGCCCGGAGGGTAAAAAGAAACAAAAAGACTGCCCGCCCGAGTCCTATAAAAAAGCAGTCCGAAACGGGGCGTTTTACAACTCGCTCCGCTCAAACAAATAAAACGCCTTTTCCGTTTCGGACGCTTTTTATAAGCAGGACTAAGGGCGGGGAAATACGACACAACAGATTTTCTAAATGGGTTAAGGCCTGCAAAACGGCAAAGATGAACGCTTTTTATAAACAGAACTAAGGAAAGATAAAATACTGTAAAACGAATTTTATGAACGGATAAATGACAGAATAAATGCAAATGGCAACAAAACAAAAAACGTCATTCCGTAAAGCCTTTATACGGAATTCTGTTGTTATCAATTAGGTCATTCTGAAATGTGGCGGCCCGCAGGGTCTCAGGATCTACCGATTTTCAAAAATAAAGTAGATCCCGTACAGAAACACCTCGGGATAACTATTTAATAAAAATAAAAAATGTCATCCCCGACAGTCTTTGTCGGGGATCTACTCCTGATTTACAACGACTGGATTCCGGATTACAGACTTCCGGAATGACTGCATTTTTATAACGGCAGATTCCCGACTACAGCCTCGGGAATGACACCGCAGAGACTAATTCGCTTTTATTTTTCGTACACTACTGGCCGCTCCCTGCGGACCGTACCTTACAAATTACCCGCTGCAAGACGCTCGCAGGAGTTTCCGGCAGACAAAAAACCCCGCCTTTTGGGCGGGGTTAATTTGCAAAAGAGAACAACTATTTGTGCGAAACAAATACGCCGGGCCCCATCGTGGAGCTGAGCGCAATGCTTCTGACGTAAACACCTTTGGAGGTGCTGGGTTTTACGCGCAGAATGGTGTCCATAACAGCTTTTGCATTTTCGGCCAGTTTGGCGGCGTCGAAAGACGCTTTACCAATGATGGCGTGCACGATGCCGTAGGCGTCGGCTTTGAATTCGATACGGCCCGCTTTCAACGCTTTAATGGTGTTGGCCAAGTCAAACGTAACGGTACCGCTTTTCGGGTTCGGCATTAAACCGCGGGGACCCAAGATTTTGGCGGCTTTGGCCAAATCTTTCATGGTGTCCGGCGTGGCGACCAAAACGTCAAAGTCGATTTTGCCTTTGATTACTTCTTCTACGATATCATCCGCACCCACGCGGTCGGCGCCGGCTTGCTGCGCTTCCTGGGCGTGTTCGCCTTTGGCGATAACGGCGATGCGTTTGGTCTTACCCGTACCGTGCGGCAAAGCGACGGTGGTGCGGACCTGCTGATCGGCCTTTTTGGTGTCGATGCCCAGTTTCACGTGGATTTCGATCGTTTCGTCAAATTTGGCTTTGGCGTTGTCTTTGACGATTTGAGCGCCTTCTTCCAGCGTGTAAACTTTGGCTTTATCGTAGGCTTTTTGAGCTGCTTCCATTCTTTTTCCCATCTTAAATACTCCTTAGGTAGTAGCGGGCGTTGTCGCCCTCCCTTCGTTTAAATTTATTTTACTACGTCCACACCCATGCTGCGGCAGGTGCCTTTTACCATTTCCGCGGCTTGTTTGATGTCCTTGGTGTTCAAATCGGGCAGTTTCTGCGCCGCGATTTTTTCGCACTGGGCTTGGGTGATCTTGCCGACTTTATCTTTGTGCGGAGCGCCGGAACCTTTCGCAAGGCCCAACTCCTTAATAATCAGCACGGCCATAGGCGGCATTTTGGTGATGAAGGAGAAAGAGCGGTCTTCGTAAACGGTGATGACGACCGGAATCTTAATACCTTTTTCCAATTTAGCCGTTTTGGCGTTGAACTGTTTGCAGAATTCCATGATGTTAACACCATGCTGGCCCAAAGCCGGACCCACAGGCGGGGCCGGGTTGGCAGCGCCAGCGGGAATCTGCAATTTGATGTAACCTTTAATTTTTTTCTCTTTTGCCATTTTGTTGTTACTCCGTATTTTTTACTGCTTACTGCGGTAAAATCTAGTTTTTCTCCACCTGGAGGAAGTCCACTTCCACGGGGGTGGCGCGGTCGAACACCGTTACCATCACCTTGAGTTTGTTCTTCTGTTCGTTGACTTCTTCCACCACGCCGATGAAGTGTTTGAACGGACCTTCCGTAATGCGGACGCTTTCGCCGCGTTCAAATTCCACCACGTGTTTGGGTTTGCCGGAAGTGTTATCCGTAAGTTCCACGATGCCGGTAATTTCTTCTTCCGGCAGCGGCACCGGGTTCGGATCGCCCAGGAAACCGGTTACGCCCGTAATGCTTTTAATAAACCAATACGCTTCGCTGGTCATGTTCATTTCGACCAACACGTAACCCGGGAAAAATTTCCGTTTGCGCAAAATTTTCTTGTTCTGTTTTACTTCGACGACTTCTTCGGTGGGAACCAAGACTTGAAAAACGCGATCACCGAAACCTTGGATTTCGATGTTAAGCAGGATTTTTTCTCTTACTTTATCCTCGTGCCCCGTTTGGGTATGCACGACGTACCAGGCTTTTTCTTCCATTAACGACCCCCGATTACCGCGCCCAACACTTTGGTTAAGCCGAAATCAATAACGCCCACGTAAGCGGCTACGAGCGCTACAACAATCGCCACCAGGATAGTGGACTGAACCACTTCCTGTCTGGAAAGCCAGGTGGATTTTCTTAATTCGCCGTAAGACTGCTTAAGAAAATTGATTGCTTTATTCATAGAAATATATCCGTTTTCCTTGGTATAAAACCTGGCAGGAGCGGAAGGACTCGAACCTTCAGTCCCGGTTTTGGAGACCGGTGGTTTACCAGTTAACCGACGCTCCCACAAAAAATCTTAGGCTTTGCCTTCTTTATGAGTGGTGCTCTTGCCGCATTTTTTGCAGAACTTGTTGAGCTCCAATTTGTATTCTTTCTTTTTGCCGCGCACTTGGTAGTAGTTTTTGTTTTTGCATTCGGTGCAAATCAGCGCGATCGTAATTCTTTCACTTGCCATCTTATGTATCCTTAGGTTACGGGATAAAATCCCTCAAGTTACGTCCGTTCACGATATCCGCGGGGGCGTTTTAACACGCCCCCGCAACAGTGTGAACTAAACAATTTTACTACTCAATAATTTTGGTAACAACGCCGGCGCCTACCGTATGACCACCTTCGCGGATCGCGAAGCGCAAGCCTTCTTCCATTGCTACAGGCGTAATCAATTTAACTTCGATTTCAGCGTTATCACCAGGCATAATCATGTCTTGTTTGAAAGACAGTTCGCCCGTTACGTCCGTCGTTCTCAAGTAGAACTGCGGTTTGTAGCCCGGGGTCAGCGGAGTGTGGCGGCCGCCTTCTTCTTTCTTCAAGATGTACACCTGGCCCATAAAGTGTTTGTGCGGGTTTACAGATTTCGGAGCGGCCAATACCTGACCTCTTTCAACCTGGTTCTTGTCGATACCGCGCAGCAAGATACCCACGTTATCACCCGCCATACCTTCGTCCAGCAATTTGCGGAACATTTCAATACCGGTCGCTACCGTGTTCAGCGTGTCGCGGAAACCGATGATTTCCAGCTGATCGCCCACGTGCACCTTGCCGCGTTCGATTCTGCCGGTGGCCACAGTACCGCGGCCAGTGATCGAGAATACGTCTTCCACAGCCATCAAGAACGGTTTTTCCGTATCGCGCTGGGGTTCGGGGATCCACGTATCCAAGGCTTCCATAAGTCTCTTGATGCAGGGTTCGCCCAATTCGCTCTGGTCGCCTTCAATGGCTTTCAACGCAGAGCCGCGCACGATCGGCGTGTTGTCGCGGTCAAAATCGTATTTGCCCAGCAAGTCGCGGATTTCTTCTTCAACCAGTTCCAACAAGTCCGCATCGTCAATTAAATCTACTTTGTTGAGGAACACAACCAATTTCGGTACGTTTACCTGTTTGGCCAAAAGCACGTGTTCGCGAGTCTGCGGCATCGGGCCGTCTACAGCGGACACTACCAAAATAGCGCCGTCCATCTGCGCCGCACCCGTGATCATGTTTTTAATGTAGTCAGCGTGGCCGGGGCAGTCAATGTGCGCATAGTGGCGGTTGTCAGATTCGTATTCTACGTGAGATACTGCTACCGTTACAATCTTAGAAGCGTCGCGTACTACGCCCCCTTTCGCAATATCCGTATAGGCCATCGCTTTCGCTTTGCCTTCTTTGGCCAATACTTTCGTGATCGCCGTCGTTAACGTCGTCTTGCCGTGGTCCACGTGACCAATCGTTCCTACGTTGACGTGCGGTTTGCTGCGGGAAAATTTTTCCTTTGCCATGGTGTTTAGTTCTCCTGTTTTAATATCTACTGCATTGTTTAGTTTCAAAAACAAGCTGGGAGTGGGAATCGAACCCACGACCTTCTCCTTACCATGGAGATGCTCTACCTACTGAGCTACCCCAGCACATACTGCTTTTCCCGCCGGGGAGGCGGAATTGTATTTCAAATCTATAAGCTGGGAGTGGGAATCGAACCCACGACCTTCTCCTTACCATGGAGATGCTCTACCTACTGAGCTACCCCAGCGTTTTCACGCCGTGTTACGGCACATAAATTACACTGCCCAAGCGGGCGATGGGAATCGAACCCACGTATCAAGCTTGGAAGGCTAGTGTTCTACCATTGAACTACGCCCGCAAGAGGCAATACTTTATTATACAAAAAAAACAGTATTGCGTAAACGCTTTTTGTACAAAGGGCGCAACAGGGCCGCGGTTACGGCCGGCGCCAAGCGGCGGGTTTATATTATTCTAACAAAAAAATACCTTCGAAGGAAGTGTTTTATCCTTTGCGGAAATAATCGATGATTAAATATCCCAGGAAAATACCCAAAATACCCAGTACCCCGTTAATGTGGTTGGGGGCCGGAATAGGGAATTTAAGAAAAGCAAAAAGCAAACCTACGCCGATGCCGGTAATTAAACTGTAAAGTGCGCTTAACATGGAAATACCTCCCGGAGAGTGTTTCTTTTATTATAACACAAACAAAAAACGCCGGAACGCAAAAACGTTCCGGCGCAAAAAATAAAAAGGAGGGAGGCCGGTCCCCTACAAGAGGTATACCCAAAAACGGGCTGTGTTGGCACTCCCATATTGCCAGTATAAGAACAAACGGAAAAAAATCAAGGCCCAAAAAACGAATCTTCCTAAAATTATGTTTTTTTGCTATAATAATTAGGTATTAACAATTTGATGTATACGGTGCGGTGGCCAAGTGGTAAGGCGTCAGTCTGCAAAACTGATATTCGTGGGTTCGATTCCCGCCCGCACCTTTTTCTTTTTTATATTTTGTTAAAAAAGCCCCGGTTAAACTCCGGGGCTTTCTGCTAATTATAAACTTTTGTATGTACAGGTTTGCGTAACAACCCGGCATGCTACGCGGACATTATCAGTCATCAAGGGCATGTCCGGCATTGGATTCATTGTTCCGTTTGCACACCCGCCTTTCGGACACGGAGTATAACAAGTCCATTTGCCTCCCACACATGCGCCGACTTGTCCTGTCGGGCAGGTATTGGAATGGTATGGGTTTCCATCCCAGCCACAGCCGGTATTGCCGGAAGAACTTCCAGATGAGGCGGCATATAAATCAATACAGGTTTGGGGTCCTGCAGGAATTACATCTTCACCCGCTAATGCTGCGTTAAAGAGTTTTAAGCTGTCCCCATCGCAAGTATCTTTGCCCCATTGATCATCGGAGCATTCGCCATACCCCCAAGAACAGACAGGGCAATAATCTTTACACTCACATGTATTTGCGTCCCATCTTGTTTCCCCAATTAAGCCATTTTCGCAGTCAAAAGTCATTCCTTCCCAGCACTCATTCTGCTTGCTACCGTCCGGGTCACACGACGCGGCCGTACATTCACCTTGCCAGTCGCCCATTACCCACGAACCGTTCGTACACGTTACACTGCGTGTTTGCGTACCCGTGTAACCGGCATCGCATTCTTTCGTAGTTTCGGGCTTCGCCGCACAAGCCGACGTATTCCAAGCACCGTATTTCCATTCGCCCGTGGTAACGTCACACGTCGCCGTGCGCGTTTCAAACCCGCACGTATTTCCCGCCGTGCAAGCCTGACGCTCTTTCTTTTCACCCGTGCATTCGCAGGAATCGCTGATACTGCACGCGCTCCAGTCACTCCATTCACCCGTGGTCGTATTACATGTACGGCTCTGCGTGCCTTTATTCTGGCACCCGCACGCTTGCGTATCACTGCCCGTGCAAAGGTGTATTTCAGGTTCTACCGGAGGGATAGTTCCCGCACAGCTCTCCGGCGAAGGTTCATATGTGAACCCCTCATCACAGTTCGGATAGTTCTTGTTCAGTTTTTCACAGTCATTCCCTCTACAACAAATTCTCCCATCTAAATACGATGGCATTTCCAACGTATAACTGTAATTACCCTTACTGCTCGCAATTACGCCTGTGCCTTGCAGCGTTATTTTATAATTCTTCGTGTCCGGGTTCTTTACAATATCATTTAGTCTGGAAATATCATCCGCTATATACGGCTTATCCAACGCGCAGCGCTTTTCCTGTTCCGTGCGGATAGAAGCCATTAACTCTTCCGCTTCCGTTGTCTTGCGCGTTTCGATTACTTTGCTAAACTTCGGCAATACTGCCGCGCTTAACACGCCTATTACGATAACCACTACCAATAACTCGGTTAACGTAAAGGCTTTCTTTTTGTTGTTTGCTTTACACATAAAAGCCCTCCTCAAGAGCTTTCCGCCGCGTTTTCACGCGGGCGGAATCAGCCAAAGGAAGGGCTTTTTGACAAAAGGATATGCCAAAGCACCGAAAAATATTCCCCTTTTTCGGTTAGTCCCTCCTCAAGCATTAAAAAAATCGTATCAAAAACACTTCCGGCGGTCAAGAAAAAACCGCCTTACAAAATAGTATAACCGTAAGCGGACAAAAATCCAGTTTTTAAAAATAAAAACCCCGCCTGTAAAGACGGGGTTCTTTATAGCTGCCAAATTGTTTACACAATAATCAGCCGCACGCCCATGATAACCAATAAAATACCGGCAATTAATTCCACTTTTTTGCTGGCGACGGTTTTGGAGTTTTTGTTGCCCAAATGGAAACCCAACAACGTAAGACAAAACGTAATAATCAGCAAAAACGCCACCTGCGGGAAGAATGACGTATCCATCGTTTCTACCGCGTAACCGACTAAAAACGAGTTAAGCCCCATCAAAGAAGATACTTTGATTAATTTGCGAGTGTCATCCGTTTCCAGGTTGGTAAAGCTGGGCGATTTTTCGATGGATTCCAACATAAATTTAATACCCAACAAAAGCAGGAACGCAAACGCCACCCAGTTGTGCGCAAAGTATACCCAATCCCGGAAAAAAATAATGCTGATTAAATACCCAAGCCCAAAAAACAGCGCGTTAAAACCGGCAAAAAAGAGCGCCATTTTAATGGAAAAAATATTTTTGCTGCCCGCTTCCAGCTTCATGGCGGACATATTGGCGCAGACCATATTATCCACGCAGATACAAATAAAAATAAGAATTACGGCGAGCATGCCCATAGCAAAACACCTCCGGTTTAGATATCAGAATTCTACCAAATGCCCAGCCCTTCAAGCAACAATTTAACGCCAATCAGAGCCAGCACCGCGCCGCCGGCGGCTTCCATCACTTTGCCGAATTTACGCCCCAGCCACGCGCCCAAATAAAAACCCGCAATGCTGGTAACAAACACGCAGGCGGACAACGTCCACACCACGGGCCAAAAGGAAGTCGACGCAAAAGCGAGCCCCATCCCCACCAAAAGCGCATCCAAACTGGTGGCGACGGATAACGGCACCAGCGTTTTAAAAGAATGCAGCACGCAGGCATCCTCGTTATCGTCGGCCGAGCGGGATTCCTTTATCATTTTCCCGCCGATAAAAAGTAAAATCAAAAAAGCAATCCAGTGGTCCACCGCGCCGATATACCGCTCCGCACTGGCGCCGCATAACCACCCGGCCGAAAACATAATAAAATGAGCCGCCGCAAACATCACGCCGACCTTAAAAGTATACGCCGCGGGAATACGCTGGCGGTGACAGCAGCCCGAGGCGATGGTAACCGCAAAGTTATCCATCGAAAGCCCCAAAGCCACCAATAAAGCGGATAGTATATTCATATCAATTATGATACCATTTTATATATACTTCAAAGGTGGAAATATGGAATCGCTAAAAGAACTGTATAAAATTGGAATGGGCCCTTCCAGCAGCCATACCATGGGCCCGCGCAAAGCGGCCGACGCATTCAACCGCGCTTATCCGCAGGCGGAGTCTTTTAAAACCGTGCTTTACGGCTCGCTGGCCGCTACCGGCAAAGGACACTTGACCGATTTTGCCATTAAAGAAGCGTTTTATCCAAAACCCGTTGAAATTGAATGGGATTACACCACCTTAATGCCCAAACACCCCAACGCCCTTAAACTGCAGGCGCTTGATAAAGCCGGGCACCTGCTGGGCGAGCAAGTGGCGTACAGCGTGGGCGGAGGCGATCTCCGCACCGACGATACTATCGGCCGCGCCATTAACAACATCTATCCGCACAGCTCCATGGCCGCCATTTTGGATTATACCTCCCAAAAACGCATGCTCTTGTGGGAATACGTGGAAGAATGCGAAGGCCCCGAAATATGGGAATACCTCACCCACGTATGGACCACTATGAAGCACACCATGAACCGCGGCCTGGAAAAGCGCGGCGTATTGCCCGGCTCCTTAAACCTGGAACGCAAAGCGCGGCGCTACTTATATAAAGCCGAAAATTCCCCCCGCTACCTGCGCCGCATGAACAATTTATTCTCTTACGCGCTCGCCTGCGCGGAAGAAAATGCGAGCGGCGGAATCGTCGTCACCGCGCCCACCTGCGGCTCCTGCGGAGTTGTTCCCGCCGTGTGCCGCCTCATCCAGGAAATCTGCGAATTTGAAGACAACACCATCATCCGCGCACTGGCGACCGCCAGCCTGTTTGGGAATTTAGCCAAAAGCAACGCCTCCATTTCCGGCGCGGAAGTAGGGTGCCAGGGCGAAGTGGGCGTGGCCTGCGCTATGGCCGCCGCCGCCACCTGCCAGCTGGAAGGCGGCGATAACCAGCGTATCGCCTATGCCGCCGAAATGGGGTTGGAACATCACCTAGGCCTTACGTGCGACCCGGTGGACGGACTGGTGCAAATCCCGTGCATCGAACGCAACGCGCTGGCCGCTTCGCGCGCGCTGGACTGCGCCACCTATGCGCTGATGTCCGACGGGGAGCACCGCATTTCTTACGACGACGTCCTGGCCACCATGATGCAAACCGGCCTAGACATGAACAACGACTACCGCGAAACTTCCCGCGGCGGACTGGCCCGCTTTTTTAAAGAAAAAGTACTGCGTTTAAAAGGCGATAAAAAATAAACACTTCCCGCTTTCAGGAGCCCGCTATGAATTTAAAATCTTCGCTGGTGTTATGTCTGCTTTTTGCCCTCGCCGCTTCCGGCGTATCAGCCGCGGAAAATAAGGAGCCGAAACAAGCAAAGTCCGTTCCGTTCTTTCAAGTCATACAAGACAAACTGCAATCTTTGTTCGTCAAGAAACATGCGCGCGAAAGAAAACAACTGTTGGCTTGTGCGGGATTAACGGAACTGTCCCATAGCGAAAAAAAGAAATTTCAGGAAGAAAGTTTATCATTAGAAAACCGACAGGATTGGCTGGTACTGGTCGACCCGCAGCACGTTTTGCCGGCCGACTACCAGCCCGCAGATATGACCGCCGAGTTCAAACCCGGCTGGCCTAAAAAGGCCCAACTGCGCCGGGAGGCCATGCAACAGCTGCTTATAATGATAGAGGCCGCCCAAAAGGACGGAGTACGGCTGGTACCGATTTCCACCTACCGCACCTGGCAATATCAAGACGGATTATACCGGCGCAATCTGGCCAGACACGGTGGGAAACCCAGCGGATATGTAGCCCGGGCCGGAGAATCCCAACATCATTTGGGAACGGCGGTGGATTTCAACACGGTTTCCCCAAAAGATGAAAACATCCCGGCGCTGGTGTGGCTGCGTGAGCACGCGGGCGAATATGGGTTCAGTCTGTCGTTCCCCAAAGGGGCCGAAGCGGAAAAAGAAAACGGCTACCCCTACGAAGCCTGGCATTACCGCTACATCACGCGTGACGCCGTAAGACTGCAGGATGATTTCTTTGGCGGGGACCAACACAAAACCTTAAAATTTCTGCACGACTGCGTATTTAACACCCAACCGGAAAAATAACTTCACTGGGCAAAATGCGAGGGATTTGCCAAGAACTAATAAGCCGGGATTTTTTGGTTGGATTTTGCCCGGGGAAGATAGATTGTTTGCCAAGAATGCCCGGAATTTGTTAGAATATAATATCGATTTATGGTGGATGTAGCTCAGCTGGTTAGAGCGCCGGTCTGTGGAACCGGAGGTCGGGGGTTCAAATCTCCTCATCCACCCCATACGAAACACTTAGACCCTTCAGCAAGTAAGCTGAAGGGTTTTTTGTAGAAAATTTCAAGGTTTTTTCCTTTCAAGCGAAGGTTCGAAAGTACTAAGTTAATAATGGCCCTTTTTTCTTCTACTTTAGAACTTTTTGCAAACAACTCCGGCAGTTTATTTACCAATTTCAGCAGCCGCTCGACGTTGTAAGCGGCTTCTTGCGTCTGCTGGGCTTTGTTCTGGGCCAATACTTTCAGTTTTTCCTCTTCGTCTTTTAATTCTTTTAATTTTCCGTTTAAATATTCAACCGTAATGTTTCCAGCCGCTTGCATCGCAAACAGAGAATCCCGTTGCGTGTTAATCTGGGAAAGACGTTGTTTAGCCGAAGCCTCGCTTTTCTGTTGAAGTGCCACGTCAGCCTGTGTGCTGGTTCTTAAATCTTCCAAAATAGCTTCCAACACTTCGGGAGCTATTGTAATTTTCTGCAAGGCGGCTTGTACTTGATCCAAAGCTTTTTGTTCCGGTATTTGCTCCGTCGTACAAGTAAAACCTTCCTTTTTGGCTCTAAAATGAGAGCACATTAAATAATTGTGTTTCTTGGGCCCGTTCTTGGTCTGTTTTACCGTGGTATACGGACTAATCAGCGTTCCGCAATCGGCGCAAGTGATATTTCCACGGAAAACAAATTCCTTACATCCATAATTATGATGCTTCTTCTGGTAGCCCAAACGAACATCTTGGCACATATCAAACAATTCTTTACTAATCAAAGCTCCGTGTATATGCGGATATTCCACGCCCTTTACCCGCATTACCCCATAATAGAAAGGATTTTGAATGGCCTTACTTAACGTGCTGATGGAATGATAGGTTCCCCGTTCACTTTTGATACCTTGCGCTTTGAACATATCCGAAATGGTCTTGATAGAATAATTGCCAGTAGAATACAATTCAAACATTTTACGCACAGTGGGAGCTTCGTTCGGGTCTTCCACAATCGTTTTTTTCCCGTTAATGATTACGTTTTTATAACCGACGGGAGCTTTGCTGGGATATTCCCCCTCCCTAATTTTCTGTTTTAACCCGCGCTTGGTATTATCTTTCAACTGCAAAACATAACTTTCCGCCATTAATACGCACATATTCCACATTGTTCTATCGCTGGCGGGACTATTTTGATTAAGGACCAAACCGTTAGCTACAAAGTGTAATTCTACTTGTCCATTGTCCAACAAAGGATTTAGTTCCAAGGTTTCTTTAAAACTGCGTTGGAACCTGTCAACGGTATCCGAAACAATAGCCGTTGTACCTTTTTGGGCTTTTACATAATTCAGCATTTCCTGAAACTGCTTGCGGGTTCCCTTGGTGGAAGATTCCACGATTCGAAATACTTTCAACTCTTCCAAATGTAACCGTTCGCAATACTTTTTAGCATTGAACACCTGTGCGTCCAAGGATTTACCGTCTTCTTGTTCAGCAGAAGACACACGGGAGAGGATAACCGCTTGTTTAGCCAACACATTCATTTACGGCCTCCTTTTTTAACGCCCACTTTACAGGAGGCAACAAAATCCTTAAAATCGCTCTCGTACACACGGTATTCTTTGCCAAATTTATAGGCTTGTAATTTACCTGCTTTTAGATAGCGGTAAACCGTCATCGGCACCACTTTTAAGATGGAAGCCATTTCTTCTACTGTTAAAAATTTCGCATTATCCATATTTAACTTTATTATACTTTTCTTTATTTTTTTAGTCAATATTTCGGGTGTTAAAGGAGCAAATTTCTTTAACGCCTTATCAATCTCAACGAGATAATTGGGTTTATACCGAGGAATCTTCAAAGCTAAGGCATTCTTTATCATACGCTTAGATTTTTCTTTCCCGTACTGTTTCTGTAAGGTTTGACGCACTGCCACTACTCCTTCACTTGCCAACATCATCGCGACAGGAACAAGCCCGTAGAGTTTTTTATCCGTTACATCCGCATTTCGTCGCACAATATCTTCATACAAATTCGTTATCGACCGACGGAATATAGGCAAACGATATACGTTTTGTTCCAGCTTTTCCCATTCTCCGACTAAGATATTTCTAATAGTCTGCTCATTAAAACAATCTCCAACACTCAATTTTTGAATACGAATCTCTTTCAACGTCTCCTCATTCTCCACGCACGGATACCAAAACTTACGAATTGCCTCTTTGGTATTCATCCGCAGTTCCATACGTAATATATTAAGCTGTCGATCTTTCAAATATTGTTGATATACGGGAATTTCCGGATATTTATCACAGCAAACGGCCCGTTTTGGGCAATGTTGTAACCGTTCCATATCAGCGACCTTATCATAAAACGCCAACTCATAACTGTCATAATGGAAGTGTAAAATTTCTCCGCCATTACGATAATCCGTTTTTTGAATATCCATATTCGCACGCTGAAGAGTACGGTAGAAATCATCTAAAATTATTCGCACCGATACAGAAACTGGCATATTATAAGCAATATGCAATTTATTCGCCGGAGCCAACAGAATGTTTTCCGCCGTGGTCTCTACACCCATCACCCTCAAAGTTTCTTCCATCACAGAAGCGAATTTTTCCTTTACTTCAGAACGGATTGAAAAGAAATTTTCACCCTTTAAGAGCTTGGAAACCGAACATTCCACTTTCAGACAGATACGACGCGGAGCACGTTGCGTATATTCATATAGACTAACACGAGGATAATATTTGTCCTGCTTGCCATTAAATATACTTTGTGGAAATATATGTCGCTCCCACAAGTCTTCCGGTTTTTCCCATAAAATGTTCGCTTTTGGAATGAACAGATCGGGACGTACGATTTGAAAGCAATCCGACCAAAGGTCAAAAGCTATTGTATCTATCATGCCTTGACCTCCTGCGATTGCTCTTTATCCATTACATCCAAAAGCCGAATTAGAGAAACTAATCTGGCTTTGATTTCAAACGCTTCCTTTTGGGAAACGTCAAGATTGTATGCTTTTTTTAACGCCGCCTGCATACTCTTGCGGCCTTGGATCTTTTCCATGCCAACATAAAAACAAGAGTATTCAGGCGAACAAAAAGACTGTTCTTCGACGAAGAACTGAGGGAGAAAACGTAGGAGATGTAAGGGAGAAACACAAAAATAGCCACCCTGTTCGGATGGCTATTTATCGACGTAGAAAAACAAATTTTATTACTGGGAGACCTCCGTCTTACCTAATTTAAGAAAAACACCTTCGTTTGCCGTATTAATAATTTCAATACTTTTTGGTGGAAATTTGCTTAAAACTTGTCTTATTAAATTTTTTAATCTGTCTTGATACCTCTTCTTTATACCGCTCTTAGGTCCTTTTTTTCTTGTGCCTGTTCTTTCATCAAAATCATCCTCATACAAATTATGATGTTTAGGAGCCTTCTTAGATTTACTTGTAAAATGCAAAGCCTCATAAACCGCCTCTCGTGTGACAGAATGGCCGTGATTATCACACAAAAATTTTAATAAAGTTATTTGCAAATGGGCACTTGAGGCTATCTCAAGTTTTTGATCTCTAAAAAATACTTCATTATGTTCCGTTATGCGTATGCCCAAATAGGCGGGCTGCTGTAATAAAGCCTGTTCAATTTTCTCTATAGGCATCAGAAAAGATAACCGCAACGAAAAAGAAGGGCTGTCAGAATAATTTTGTAAACTCGTTAAAACCTTAGAATTATCTAAGAAAATATCATCAACTGAGATATATCCGCCTTGCATTAAAATTAGAATATCTTCGTATAACCGTGTTCTGGTATTAGCCCGAATTGCACATCCACTACCATCATCAATTTCAGGCTTTAGTAACACCTTTTTAGAATTAATATTAGAATAAGTTTTCAACAAAGCCAATGTCCTCTGCATACTCTGTTCATAACAGCAAAAGAGCTCACGACGGCTGTGTAATCTATCTTCTTTATAATCTGTTAAATACTCCTTTAACCAAACATTAAGACCCTTTCTATCCTGGAAATAGATATTCATCACTTTGCTTTCCACTGGTCTAATATTTTTAACAGTCTTCGCTAAAAAATTCTGTCTTATTTCTTCAATAGTTACTTGAGGACATAAATGAAAAAAAGCTTGTTTCCGTAATATACCTAATTGTTTATACAGATGTAATTTAAAAATATCCATACTAACAGAAATATTTTGAAAACGCCGTAACTGTACAAAAAGGATATAAAATTCCCATTTGGTTAAATAATGTTGCATAATCTACTCCTGCAAATACATATATTTTATTATAACCAATTTATCGTTGCAGGTTTTCGCCGCTCAAAAAACGGGTTTAAAAAACCAAAACAGGTAAACAGGATTATCAGGTCAAAGGAAAAAATTTTATAGGGATTTTTGGGGAGGTTTCCTCTGAGTGGGTTCTATGCTCCCAAAAACGAGGTGTCAAATAATAGCAGTTTTATCATACAAACTATGCTAAAAACAGATACCACGCGCTATTGTATAAAAGAAAAACCGCCTCAAACGGTTGTTTAAAGCGGTTATATTTAGAATAACAGTCTCTTATGACTCTTCTGTCTCCTTTTCCACAATCTTTAGCTGTTCAGGTTTATTATCATAAAAAATCTTTGATTTTTTGCTTGTCTATACTATAATTTTTTTCAATATTTATTTCATTTATGGCTTTTCCGTTCTTATCTATAACGGTACATTCCTTAGAATCACAAGACAGATAAATTGGACTTGGAGAAATTCTATAATCAAAAGAAACTCCATACCCTTTGTACGGGGGAAAACTAATTAATGCTCTAGGTTGCTCAAATTGGGGTTCTATATCTTTTGGACTCAAACATAATGCCAAATGAAATGGAGCCATAAGGACGGGGATAAAAAGGAATGCTCCTAGTGCATCTGTTATCACAGCTGCACAACCTGTAGTATGAGCATCGGATTTTTGATAATTCAAAGAAATATCTACACTATTACCTTTATCAGACAGTTTACACCCAATACCTTTTACACCAGTACGACAAACATCAAAACGCAAAGAATCTTTAAGAATCTGAGGCAAATTAGCGGGTATTTGTTCGATATGATCTTTCTTTTTTAGGGGAATTGATATCGTAGACTGAATATTTGTGCGTTGATACTCTACCACAACGGGAAATTCATTATATTGTTCACAACCAAGGCCCCAACATTTTCCCGCGTCTGTTTCTTTAATGCTTTGGACTACCGCTTGATTATGTCCATTCTCAGCTGGTGCTCGCCTTAACGTGTGTACTCTATTTGAGGCACAGGCATTAAAAAATACAGATAACAGAATTAGTACTAATATATGCCTTTTCATAAATTTTCACTCCTAAAAATTATGATTTTCTAATAAACCAAAATATAGGTTTTTCAAATTAGCATCTTAAATTTTAATACGGTATCCTAGGGGGAACACAAGTTCCCCCACTAAATATTTTTACTCTTGTATCATTTTTACATATAACATCGTATTCCAGCTTCCCACCTGATGATAGTATTGTCCAGCACCTTTCTCAGCCACATGTACTAAGCGATGCACCACGTCTTCCACTACATAACGCTTGCAACTAGAATCCTCTTCAGAGCAAAGCTGTACGATATCGCCCTTTGCTATTGGGTTTTTAGTATCCAGAACCAAGTGAGGATTCCAATCTTTATCGATGTTTGCCACCTCATAATGATTGTGATAATTTTCTTCAATTGTGTTCATGTGCGTTCTCCTTGTTTCTAATTATTTGATTTAAGGTCATGCCGTGGCTGTCACCTTACCAGTCTGTTCGTGTTTTATAACATGTGTTGTATTCGTGAACGAGTGTTTCTAAATATTTTTGATTTAGTTCTCTTTGTTTTTTCCTTAACATGTTTTTCCTTTCTCTTAACGAATATTTACGATTCAATGATAAGATGATAACCTCATCGTATTCAGATATTTCGACACAATATTTATTCTCGGGTTCTATTATATTTATAATAGAAGAAGTAATTGGATGCGGAAGTATGATTTGGTACGATTTAGGATTACAACCAAAAGGACCACAAAGCACCCCGATTCCCTCATATGCATCCAATTTTTGTATTATTCGCAAATGAGTCGTATTGAACAAGTAGCGACAAGAGGACCCTATTTTATACTCATCAATATCGCTTAAAGAGGCCTGTTTTTTTATGACTTTTGATTCGGCATATTCGCTGCATACTTCATGGGCGAGAGAGATATTAGGTCCGGCTGCAAAATTCTTGAATTGCTCCGTCAATGGAACACTACGACCGCACCCTATCAAACATACTGTGCAAAAGTATAAACTCAGAAAATATAGTAAATGATTTATTTTCATAATCATCTCCATTTACAACATATGATGTTTGCAGTAGTTTTATATATTTTTATACTAGAAAGATCTTAAAAACTATTTTTCCCCTGTTTTCCAATTATTATAAATTGTTACAAATGTCATATTTTGATTTATATCTATTACCGTACAAATAAATATCACAAGAAGATTTATAATTCTCAATTGAATAATTTTCGGGAAAATCATAATAGGTTTTACAATCATATTTTTGATGAAGATTTTCTATGCCAATTAACTGTTCCATAGATAGTCCCGGATCTCCAGGGGCAAGACTGGGACCAAAGCAAGGACGACAAATCCGCATATATATCGTGGCACATTCTGGGGAAATTCCCTTTTTTCTGGCTTGCCGTTGGGCTAGTTTTCTCTGCTTTTCTTTCTTAGCCTTTTTAGCCAGTTCCTCTGCCCTTTTAGCCTCCTCCAGCCGCTCTTGTTCTTTTTTCTTTACTTCTTCTTCTATTTCTTTGTGTAATTGTTGAGCTAATTCACAAAAAGAAGTCTTTCCCCGCATCCAAGATTGACTCGTATTCTGAGAGGCAATTTTCAATAGTGGAAACAAAGGAGAAGTTTCTTGCTCACAAATTTTCGAGCACATGGCCGCAATTTTATGTGTATTGATGGGCTCCTCTTGTTCAAAAACATATCGCATTTTAGTATATACATAAGGTGGCATAAGTAAATCCATAACCACGAGGCCACAAGAAGTAGCATCCCCATGGCGGCATTCTTTTATTACACTTTTATGAAGTTTCTGGCATTTTCCAAAAGCTGTGCAACCCAAAACTTTACTAATTTTTTCTCCTACACAAGCATAACTGTTCTCATTTTGACACTCTTTGCTATAGATTTCCTTGGCTTTCTCATATTTTCGATCAGCCAATAACAAATCCGCTTTCTTGAGGCAAGCCCCACTGTCCCCTTGCCGACAAGCTTCATTAAAATAAGAAAGAGCGTGTTGAGGCCAATTTCTTTGTAATAAAATATTGGCAAACATGTTGCATGCGGATGTATTTCCCTTATTACAGCTCTCATCAAATATTTCCTTCACAAAGAAGAAAACTTCCTCTGTTTGTTCTTCGGTATACAAAGTATTGCAAGCTTCTAGTTGATGATGTTGGCAAGATCTTGCTATTTTAAAAAGATGTCTTTGTGAAATAGATTCCCAATAATATATGGATATTAAAATAAGCCCTAATATACCAAGCGCGAAAATTAGTCTTTTTTTCATTTTTTATCTCCACGGTACATTTCAATTATATATGGTCCGCCATATTTTCCATAATGATTTGTAATCATTTCTTTTTCTGCAGATATATTTGGTCTCCACTCTATTCCCGATAACCCAAGACTTGGATAATTTGTAAAGAGCACTAAAGATGAATGAGCAAAATTCACATCTTTCAATGCGCGTGTGTATATTTTTTTAGCCACTTCGTGCGGCTGAATGATGTCTATTACAGGAACATCTTTGATAAGAGGATTTTTTAATTTAAAGCTCTCCATTCTATATCCAGTAATGCGATAATATCCCTTTAAATCATCTTGGGATGGTTTAACATACGAAACAGTCATCTCTTTACCCTTGCATCGATATTCCAATGCGGTTGAAGTTTTCCGGATTGGCTGACATTCGAACGATTTCTTCATTTCCTTTGTAGATACTCTCTGCATAAGCACTACGCAAGAACTTTTACTCTCTCCATAACAGGGAGTATTTTTATTGTGGATAATATAATCAGCAATTACAGCCGCCATATAAAGATGATGATATTTTTGGTAATGATAATAATAACCTCCCCAAATAAGACACATTATTGGAATCCCTATTTTCAAACAAACACCTTTTAGTTTCGCCTTCATAAAACCCCTCATGTTTTAATTGTTTATCTTGGTAATACGTTGTTCTCTGATGGCAACGGAATTTTTACAACAATTGAGACAGTCTATTGGCAATGTCCCGATTCATATTACGACAGGTCTCAATATTTTCGCTTCTTCCAAAATGGGTACGATCATCAGAGGAAAAACCATTAATTGTTCTTACAAAATTGCCATAACATTCCCCATCTGCTTTATATTCCATATACAATTCCAATTTATTGCCATAGATATCTTTTCCACTAAACATTCTTTCCTTTCTGTCGCCATTACAAGCAATCAATACACAACTCACACTTAAAGCTATAAAACCAATAATAAATTTACCCAATATTTTCATTACAAACTCCCGACTGTTATCATATCCCGAGCTAAGATACAAACAAAAACGGCTGTTATATCTGAGCTTAGCGAAGTAACCCAAATATAAACAGCCGTGGCTTCCTGCCACCATCAGAGATGGCAGAAAGCACTCAGCACGGAACAAACGGGTAATTAGGCCGTTTATTTCGTGCTTAAAACGACTGTTTTTGGACTTCGCTATGGCCTTTGGTATCCCAAAAGCTATCCGCATACCAACTATACGGTTCCAAAAACAGATTAAAATTGTAAATAAGCCGTTATGACGACTTATGGAATTGCTTAATTCCTCCTGTTTCTTTTAGTATAGCAAATATAATTGCCAGAGTTTCCCCTTTATCACACTCTCCTGAGGACGTCAAACAAATATTTTCAAATCGTTTTATAGTAATACTCCCGCTGTTGGCCCTGACTGAATTTTAAAGAAACAAAAAGTACAATCAAGCCCAAATTTATGCAAATCTTAAACTGCTATTTACTTTTTGCATATTTTTAACTATACTTACTGTATGAACTATATACATAGAACCCTTGAAGCCGTATTACTTAAAGCTGTTAAACAGTTCCCCTCACTTGTCCTTACTGGCCCGCGCCAAACGGGGAAATCCACTTTGCTCAAACAATTGTTTCCTGAATACAACTATATCACGCTAGATGATATAAACGTGCGGAGTATTGCCAAACAAGACCCCGCTTTGTTTGTTTCTACCTTAAAACTGCCCGTCATTATTGATGAAATCCAATATCTGCCCGAATTATTAAACTACATCAAAATCCATATTGATAATGACAGGGTAAACGGACGGTTTTTATTAACGGGTTCTCAAATGTTCAATGTAATGCAAGGGATGAGCGAAACATTGGCGGGAAGAGTAGCTTTGTTTGAATTATTGCCTTTATCCTTCCAAGAGTTAGGGACGGTTCCAACGGCTCCGATGGGGTGTTATGAACAAATACTGAAAGGATTTTATCCTACACCCAACACGCAGGATATAGATTTACAATTATTTTATGGTGGATATCTGGCAACCTATGTAGAACGGGATGTGCGTCAGATTAAAAACATACAAGATATTGCTTCTTTCCAGCGGTTCCTCTCTTTACTGGCAAGCCGTGTGGGCAACTTATTAAATATCCAGAGTTTAGCCAATGATTGCGGGTTATCGGTTCCTACCATTAAAAGTTGGCTGTCTATTTTGGAATCAAGCCGGATTATCTATTTACTTAAACCCTATTATCAGAATATGGGAAAGCGGCTGGTTAAAACCCCCAAAGTATATTTTACCGATACGGGATTACTTACCTATCTGTTACGCTACAAAACGGCTGATACATTACTGGCTGGCCCGATGGCAGGCGCGGTCTTTGAGAATATGGTAATTATAGAAGCGTTAAAAGAAAACTTATACAACCGTTTAGGATATGAGTTGTATTTCTACCGAGACAGCAACCAAGTAGAAGCCGATTTGGTAATTGATACGGGGCATTTGTTTGAACTGTATGAAATAAAGGCCACGCAAACCATACAGCCCGCCTTTGCCAAGAACTTAAAGTTGATAGATATTAATCCCTGTATTAAAAAAGTGCTGACCTTAAACGAGCAAACGCTGCCTTTAAAACAGGATATCATAGCAGAACCTTGGTGGAATATGGTCTATAAAGAGAAATGCTAATCTCTGTTGGAAAACAAGATTCACAATGGCAACAAGCATCCCCATTAAATTATTGAATTTTATTATTAATAATAAATTGAAATTCTGAACGTATTTCTGCTATATGTGATGATTGAAGAATAGGCTTTGTTAATTCAATAGTATGATATTTTTCTTTCAAATACACCAATTTATCTTTCAGCATAACTACAAGGCTTTGCACAGAAGCTTTAAACAAATAGCTTTCGATAACAGTATACATCTTTTCTAAGTTGATACCCGAAGTTTCACTTGTAATAGGAGAATCCAAGCCTATAGTAAATTGAATCTTAGCATAAGTAATCAATAAATGAAAATATACAATATATACAGAAAAAAAGACTTGATTTAATTGTGTTCCACTATCCGAAATGGTATGAAAATCTAAAAACTTCATATTTTTTAAAGGGATATCTGGGAAATTTAACATTAAATCTTTCAAAGTAGTACGAAAAGTTGTTTCAATAGTATTCTTCAGGGCCTGAGTCTTTTTTTTCAAATCTTTTAATTCATGTTCGATTGCGGAGAGTTTCCCGTCCAACACTCCTTTATCTTCCCACAATTGATTAGAAATCCCTATATATTTTTCTTTGATTAAATATTCAGTATTAGCTTCTACATAATTTTGGAAATTAAGTTGCTCCTGTTTTTCCTCCACCATAGACTTAATCTCTAAATATCTATTTTCCAATGCATCTAAAAATTGAGTATTTTTATCAATTTCTTTTTTCTGTTTTTGAATTTCTTCTTCCAAAGAATCAATATGTAAAGCAATACTGTGCTCATTACAGCTGAGCTTTAAGCGTTGTTGAGACTGTTCTTTTGTCAATATAGAATTACACTGTGAACAACGATATTCTATATGTTTAAAAAGATTTTGAGTATCTTTTAAAACTTGCAACATCTCTTTTTTATCGAGCTCCAAAGTATTAATTGTTAATTGTGCTTTGTAGATACCTCTCTTGTATTCTTCAATCTTATCACGTAAAGACTGAGTATATTTCAGCCAAGAAGCAATTTCTTTCTCAATCTGTTGAATATTCACAGCTGGACTTTGTACTTTTTGGTGAATAAAAGAATTTCTTAGAGAACCAAGGACATTTATTTTGTTTTGGATTTCCTTTTTCTCAGATGACAAACGAGCTTTTTCCTCTTCCTTTTCAATAATTTTATCATCCGAAATGCCAAACAAACCTTCAAAAACTTTTTGAGGAAAAGCCCCTGCTGTATACATTTGTAAAGACGATACTGTATTTCGATAAGGAATTCCTTTCCACGAACTATCTTGATCCACATAAAAAGGAGCCAAGGTTGCTGAAGCATAAGGAGGAGTCAAGCCATCCACTTGTTTTAAAGGTAACTTAATATTTAACCCCAACAAATTCAACAACCATATAGAATACCCCCGCTCATTTAAAGCTTTTTCTTCAGTATCGACGTAGAATCTATCAATAAATCGCACAATATACCCAGATTGTCCATTATGAAGATACTTAACCTTAAATAACATCTCTTCATAATTCCACCCATTACCAAAGCTCTTTTTTACATCAAGTCCAAAAGTATAAAAAATCGATTTTAAGAGGCATGATTTGCCGACTTTGCTGTCATCCGATAAAATGATGTTAGCTCCATTTACAAAAGGGATTCGAATACCTCTTTCATGCTTAAAATCATATATAATGAATTCTGTTATTATCATAGTGATTCCTCAAAAGTGTCTAGCATTAAATCTAATACAATAGCGTATTTTACTATCTCTGTAACCTTCTGATAGCCTGCTAAAGCCTGCATACAGCTATTGATAAATAATACCTCTGACATACTTGGGGTAAACTGTCTTCCCTTTAAACAAGATTGAATCTCATTTTTAATATATCGATAATGGAACGGGATTTTAAAAATTTCTCGAGCAATTATTGTTCGTTGTAAAATTTGATTTGGAAATAGTTGTTCTAGAATAGCTTTTTCTATTTCTTTACGTGTTGAGGTTTTAAAAATTCTACGTAAATCTTCTGCAGATATAGTCTTTTTTTCTATACCTTCTTCTGAAGAGCATTCTCCTTTCTGATAAATCATTCGAACAAGCTCACTGATTGCAATCCGACCATATCCTGCATCGACTGAAATGCCTTGTTCCGCCATAACCCCACATATATATGTAGCAGCCGTCTTAAAATTCACGTCAAAAGGTGCTCTATAGAAAAATATCTTTGCTAATTTTTCTTCTGGAACTATTATTTTGTCCTTTTCTAAATGACTTTTAATCATCTCTAAGGTGGCATCTGTCGGAACATAAACATCATCCAAAAGGAAATTATTACTACAAATTTGAAATTCCTCCATAAATTTCGATTGATCGAATTTATTAGAAACAACAAGCTTATATCTATCCCCAGAAGAACCTTTCTCAAGAAGTTTATACAGAATAGCTAACCGTCGCTCCCCTGTTTGTTTAGCTTTACCACACTGCAAGATTTTCTTCGTTGTTAGCTTTGATGATTTCACTTGAATATAAGTATGAGTATCTTGTTTATATACCTCTAAATCTTCTTTTCCTTCAACAATTAATCTAAAATCCTCTGCAGAATAATTCAATACAGCAATCAAAGCTCCTATAGCTGTCTGGAAATTAAATCCCCTGAGAGCGCGGGCCCCACCTTCATCTATAATGTCTGTATGATGTTCACTCATTCTGATTATCTTAGATACATAATATATTTAGTTTATTTTCCCTTTTCTGTATTATAATACTTTGAACTTCTAAAACCAATAGTTTATCATTACAAGCAACCTTATTTTCTTCTTTATCCCTCATTTTCATCCTTTTAAGAGATTTTCCCAAGATTTAATTATTTTTATCGAAATTATTCCAACGATATAGGCTAAATCATAAATTTTCAAATCGTTTTATAGTAATACTCCCTTGAGGAAGAAACTTTCCACCAAGTTAAGCGAAGTTGTCATCCGTGCCAGTTCTTCGGTACACTCCGTCAAAAGTGTTTTCTTCACTTGACCCCATATTAAATGCTTAGAACTTTTTGGGATTTTTCCCTTAATTTCTAAGCATTTTTTATTTCCTTCCGCAAAAATATTGAAAGGTTCCCTGTATTTCGGCCAGATTTTATCGTCTTCCAATACGTAATCGCTGGCAATATGGCGCAAAAGCGGCTTCTTATCCGCCAGCGGCGCGTTGCGGTAAATAGTACCCATATTACATAATAACTTTAAGACATCTACGCTTTTTTGACGTATAGCCTCCGGGTTTATTTGGTGATTTTGTATTTGCTGGGATAGTTCGGCAATACGGTTTTTATAGCGTCTTTCATTATGGTTTACAAACTCCGGCGAATATCCCTTTTCCAGCCCCTCACTATACAGCTGTTCCAGTTTGGCTTCTGTTTTACTAAGTTCCGTTTTTAAAGCCGCAATTTCCTTATTTTGAGCCTTTTCCACGTGTTTTAAACGTAAATCCACCACCTTTTTCCTTACCCCGTCTCTTTTTTAAAACTAAAAATCAAACAGCAACTAATAACACAATATTAACTATTTAATATATTTTTCACATATTTTTTCTACTTTTTCTATAGTTTCAACGATTTGAGCGCTAATCTCATCTTTTCCGTCTAATGAACTCCCCTCCCAAATAACAGATTCCCTTTTTCGACACTCTGCCAAAGATATATCTGGTCTGCTATATAATTGTAAACTATAAATAGAAATTTTATTAACAATATGAATAATAGCTTCAAAAAGAGGAACCAGCTTTTTATTTAATTTAGCTTTTGCAATATATTTCAATGTAGAAAAAGACGCAATTAATTCCTTTTTTTCTTGCATTCTTAGTTTTGCAACTAAATAATAATAAGGGACTTCTTTCTCTTTAAGGGTTACTTTAACCTGCTTTTTTATTTTATCAATTTCATAGTCTAAAGCAGCAGGATGACGAACCCAGGAAATAGCTTCTTGCATTTGATAAAACAAGCACAAGATTTCCTCAGCCAATTCTGATCGTTTTTTATACTTATATTCTTTATACCAAGAATTCAGTCCCAGTCCGGCCAAGATTAAAAGCCCCAAATTAGATATCTTATCAAGTTGCATTAAAATATCCCAAATTACTTCGAACAAAATCATCCATTCAATATCCATAAATCTCCTCCATAGATAATTATTTGTTATTATATAAATTAAGAGAAATTATTAGTATTAGATGAGAAAAACCAAATGATAGAAATTAAACATAGTCCTTTATGCAATACAAAAAATAACCACTTTGTTCCACAATTTTACTTAAAATATTTTCAAGACAGATTTGGGTTTATTTATTGTTTTGACAAAGAAACGCATATAATTCATCAAACAAGAAACTTAAAAGAAATTGGTTGCAAAAAAAATCTATACACCATTACAACTAAAATTAGCCAAGCAGATGTGGACTTTTTTACTTTGCTATTCAATATAAATCTTCATCCATTAGAAACAGATTTTCTCAAATATTTAATATCATTTTTAAATGATGAATTCAAAAAACTTTTTAATTTAAAATATACGAAAAATAAAAATCTAGAAATAAAAATTAATGAAACAATGGAAAAAATTTTAAATTCTCCCGACATATCACGAAATCAAGAATTATTATTTAGTTTTTACGAAACCAAATTTCAGCCTATTTACAAACAAATACTCGACACTGAACAATTGCCCTCCATTAAAAAACAAAAAAACCACCCTTTTTATTATCTCGCGATTCAAACAATGGTATTTATTACGCAAACGATGCAACAAAAATTAATACAATACGTAAAGGAATATGATTCTATAGAAACTTTGCTTATTAACAAAATCCTCTCTCCTTCGAACTATGAACCCTTCTTGGATTGTCTCCATTACTTAATCATACAATACTGGAGAACAAGTAAAATTTTACAATCCCCCTTGTTAGAAAAAGTCAAAAAACAATCTGGCTCGAAAAACATAAATATAGCAAATGTTATGTTTTTATCTTTACACTTCCACGGACTAAATATTATAAAAAACTGCATTAATACCAAATACCAACTATATCTCATCAAAAACCTTACAGGTTTAGCATTTATAACCTCTGATAATCCTGCTGTGAATCCATATAGTGCAATCTCTTCCTTTAACATTTCCCCAGAAAATTTTGAAATATTTTTTCCTTTGTCGCCTAAATTAGGAATTTTATATAGCAATTGTTGCCTATACTCTAGTACCAATTCAGTAATTAAGGATAAATACCAAATCAATTATTGGAACAAATTATTACTTAGAGAATGTGAATGATTCATATATGGGAACTCAAAAAATGTTCTAGAATATTTAAGAGATAGATAAGTTAAGCGTCTGTAATTAGAAAGTTATAAAAAGTATTGATGCCAGTACTCCATTTATTTTCCCGTCGAACCCTCGGCGGGAATTTTTAATTGTGTTTTAGCGCATTTATCCCCGTTCCCCGTCGGGGATTTTTTGTTTAGGAAAAAAAAGAAACTCGGTATATACTGATTGGGTTAGGGCTAAATAGGCAAAAGAAAAGGCCTAAAAAGTATCAAAGTATCTTTTAGGCCAAAATTTAACTAGCGAAATTTAATTTTTAATTTATTAGTTTAGTTTTTTGATAAACGATGTCTAATTCTTCTTTGATTTTTTCCAGATAACGCTCTATTCGCATTAAAAATATTATTTTATGAACGGGTGCCTCAAAATGGGAATCCCCATTTAAACTAAATGGACAAAAATGCAAAAGCTTGGATGAAAGCTTATAAAAATAGTCATATTCTTCCTTCAACCCAACACTTTGCGCCATTGTATTCATATTAGGCATTTTAGCTGGTTTGTTCTTATATTTCTGCTCTAACTTTGCTAGTTCATCCCGATTAGGCTGATTCATATCTGGCATATCTTTCAGTTCAAAAAACAATTTTTCATCCGCTTCTGTCCGGGCTAAACAACCCTCCAAATACTCCATTCTATCCCGATCGCAATATGCCACCATTTTCTCAAAGTCATTTTGTTGATTAAAGTACTTTACGGTGATAAATACTTCACATAACCTACGGGCATTCAATAAAACTTTATCAATAGAAGATTCCAAGGTACACACAGGCAGCTTAAAAACATATTCCGACAGGAAAAATCCAAATATTGTTTCGTATTTCGTCTCCCAAATACGATCTTGCATCCGCTTATGAAATTTATTATGCAGCACTTCTATTTTTTTATGAAACTCCTTAATTTTATCTTCATAAACAGCTCGCAAATGTTCTGTATTTTTTTGGACAAGCGCTTCATCAATCTTCATAACGTTTTTTCCAACGCTTCCAAATCAGCCAGACAACCTTTTAAATTTTTGACGATGTCTTTTAACAAAATTTCTGGCTCCGGCAAATTTTCTAATTCTTTTAAACTGTCATCTTTTAACCAAATAATATCCAAGTTCGTTTTATCCCGTTTAATCAGTTCGTCATAAGTAAATTTTTTGAACCGCTCGCTTTCCTTGCGTTGTGTGCGGTCTTCTGCAGCATAACATTTAATAAAGTCTTTTAAATGCTCATCGGACAACGAATTTTCCACTAAAGTCAAATTCATATTGGTACGCAAGTCATACACCCACACATCCTGGGTACGGTGACCTTTTTCTAACGGCGGATGCTTCTCAAAGAAAATCACATTCGCTTTTACGCCTTGCGCGTAAAAAATACCCGTCGGTAAACGTAAAATCGTGTGCAAATTAAATTCATTTAACAGGCGTTTGCGGACTTTCTCCCCCGCACCGCCTTCAAAAAGCACATTATCCGGCACAACTACAGCGGCATACCCGGGAGTATTTAAAATCGTCATAATATGCTGCAAGAAATTGATTTGTTTGTTAGAGGTCGTAGCAATAAAATCCGCCCGTTCGTAATTATCTTTTTCTTTTTTTAAGGAACCGTCTTCCCCTACAATAGTAGTAGAACTCTTTTTACCAAACGGAGGATTGGTTAAACACATATCATAACGCTTGGAACCGGCACTTAAAAGGGAATCTTTCTCCTCAATCGGGCATTTGCCTTCGCCAATGCCGTGCAGATAGAGGTTCATCGCGCACAAATTGACTACCAACGGCGTAATATCGTTGCCGTGGAGTTTATTCGTGCGAAGTTCCTTTAAAATATGGGAATCCCGCGTCTGCTTCTTCATATAATCATACGCAGCCAATAAAAAGCCACCTGTTCCGCACGCGGGGTCCACTACCGACATTTCCGGCGTGGGGCGCATTACCTCTACCATCGCGCGGATTAATGGGCGGGGCGTAAAATACTGGCCGGCACCGGCTTTTGTTTCGGTAGCATTCTTTTGCAGAAGACCCTCGTAGATAGCACCTTTTACATCCATATCTAGGGCAAGCCAAGTTTCTTTATTGATGAGGGAAATCAGCTGTTTAAGTTTGGCCGGCTCGGTAATCTCATTTTTTGCACGACGGAAAATAGTACCGATGATGCCGGATTCTTTAGACAGAGTTTCCAACGCTTTGGAATAATGTTGTTCCAATTCCGCTCCGTTTAAAGACAGGAGCGTATTCCAGCGGTAAGCGGCCGGCACGATAGACCCTTCGGCAAGCAAGGTATCGCGTTCGTGATCCATTTTTAAAAAGAGGAGATACGTAAGCTGGCGGACATAGTCGGTATAGCTAAGTCCGGCGTCTTTCATAATGGTGGCATAGTTCCAAACTTTGGTAATCAGAGAGGCTTCGGTCATTTTGATTTTCCTTTATGGGTGTTAAGTTGGCTGAGATCTACGGGTTCATCGTTAGGGTCTTGCGGGACGAGTTTCCCCTCAAAGGCCCGTTTTAAAATGCTTTGTTTAAGTTGTTTTGCTTGTTCCAAAGCTGCCGAGATGGCTTTTTCGGCCTTATCCGCCGCCGCAAACGCCGTTTCTATTTTAGCAACAATAGCTTTTTGTTCGGGCAAATTGATATGTGGGATTAATAAAGATTTAAGGATTTCTTGACTGATATTCTTTTGGGCACCGCCTTTCCCTTGAAACATAAGATATTTATGTTTAAAGCGCAAAAAATAAAAGATAAAGGACATATCATAGGCACTAGAGGGAAAAATACAACATACCGCCTGATTCGTTGCCGCAGGCACACCCAAAAAAGCCATTTTACCAATAGTAGCCCCATATAAAGCGATTAATAAACTGCCGGGAGGAAATATTTTCGCAGAACTATGTTCCAAAGCCTCCTGCGAAAGATGCTCTTCAGTATCCTGAATAACATTATAATCCAGTTCACCTGACTTAACCCAAGGAATAGAGCCTTGATAAAAGCTAGGATTTCTGCGGGAAGGAGTTCCTCCGCTGGAAGTTTTTAACACAGTCTTTAGCGGTACGAACTCTCCCGCAATAGACCCAAAGACATTTTGCAAAACACTTTGGCGGTATTGGGCAAGTTGTTCTTCGGTATCGTTTAAAGATTTAACGGTTCTATCAATAACGGCAAACAGCTCTTCAATTTTTTTCACAATCCGCTTCTGCTCCGCCAACGGGGGAACGGGGATTTGTATATTAGCGAGATCTGCGTTTTTTAAATTGTTAATATTACTTCCTTTGGATAGAGAAGATATATGATTTCTATAACTTTGAGTTTGGAAGAAATACTTAAAAAACAGATTATTGATTAAAGAGTTTGGCCGTAAAATTGCACAAAAAGCACCACAGGAAATCTTTTGTTGTTCACGGAAACTGGCTGTTTTGCCAACTAGATGTTTGCTTCCACTAGATGTAGCTACAACGACATCACCTAAACATAGCAGCTGTTCCTTTGATATTCGTTCTTTACATACCCAAACTAAATTATGAAAATCAAATTCATCATTTTGTATGTTATTGGCTCGTAAAATAGGGATATATCCTTTGCCTGAGACACCAATATCTTCCTTAGCATACGTAACCCCTTTCACAATAAGAGAGAGGCAATGAAGAGGAAAAGAATTCCATTGGTATTTTGGAAACTGTGCATTCATTTTTTTATTTAGATGATCCTTGCATTTTTCCATATATCCAATTACGGATTGTAGCAAACCACCGCCCCCAACGAAGGATTACAAACCAAAAGCTCCATATAATGACCACCAATATACAGTAACAAGTCTGACTAGGAACTTCTGTTAATTCAACTCCTTTAATTTCAACACTACCGTTAAATTTTCCAAGCCATCCTGCATCGTACACCTCCCAAACTAGAAATGCTAACAAGATGTAAGAAGCTATGAATAGCAGAACAGCAAAAAAGGTGGACAACTTCTTATCTCGCTTTTTATAACGTTGCAGCTTTTCTGTTTGCGAATCAATGGTTTTTTGATAATTTTGTTTTTCTTGTTCACTTTGAAGATTTTTCTTTTTTAAATCAGATAATTCTCGATTACGTTTTTCTTCTTGTTCTTTTAGGGAAGCATCCGCTGTTTCTATACAAGCCAGAGCTTTTTCCTCAGACAGAGCCGAAATTCCTTCTATTTGTTCTAATAGAGACCTAGACTGTAATATACGAATCGACACAGCATCATGTTCATAGGAATCTAAATTTTTATATTTTTTCAAGGCGGTAATTATAGCGTCCCAAACATCTTGGCGAATTAGCAATTTTTCTCGACATCCAGCAATTAAATTATGAATAGGAAGATTCGAATTCAGACTCGGCGTTTTGATCCACAATATTGCAGTAAACGCCTCAATTGTAATTACTTCTGGCCTTGAAGTTTGATGTTTATTAGCAACCCACCGGAATAATTTGTTATCAAGAGTAAGAAATAAATATTTAGCATCTTCGATAGAATAAACTTTTCCCTTTCTAAGTTTTTTAACCCAGCAAAAAGCATTAACATCATGCTCTAATGATAGTTGAGAAGGCATCTTATATAAATTTTCATAATCTATTTTCAGTTTATTTAATTCATTTATTTGTTCACTTGTATAAAGATTATCAGAATAATCATTAGAGACTACAATTCCAAATTTTTTATTTAAATCTCGAACAAAATTGTCTTGCAACAACTTGAGTGTGGCATTTGATTTTTTTGATAATATTTTTCTTGCACCAGATAGATAAATATATCGAACATTGGAACCAACACCATTATAATGTTTCATTTGAGCTTCAATAAAATTACGGATTTCTTCTACTGTGAAGGGGAACAAGCGTAATTCAATATTTTTGTGTTGACGCACAAGAGAAACAATCTCTTTACAAGTGGAATTTGTTTCATGATCAGCCAACTCCAACAAACCAAAAACTACATTGGTATCTAAAAATATAGTTAATGGAGAAAAAGATGCTGCAATTTTATCAGGATCTTCTTTATTTAAGATGGCATGCAAAATAACACCTTGTCCAATATCTCGTAATGTTTTAAATGCAATAGCATCTTTCTCTTCCACTTCAATCAAAAAATGCACGATTTGGCGAGTAATTTCGAAGTCAGAATTTTTATTTTCAGTAAAAGAAATTTTTTTAAATCCTGAAGCTATATCTTGGGTTTTTGATTCAATAAGTTTAATTAGGTTCTTTAAAATCTCTTCATTAGTTGCATGAATATTTTTACTTGAGATATATGTTTGTATTTTATCAACTAATCCATTAATTTCCCTGTTAGCATCTGCAACCTGAGTTGAAATATTTTGTAATAATTCTTCCCCGCGTTCTGACAAAACCGACATTTCTACAGAAGTAATCCCAATTTTTTTTAAGCGTTTTAGACAGGTTTTAATAAAAGAAGTCGGAATTCGGATAGAAAATTGTTGATTAATTTTTTCTTGTATTTGTGTATTTGTTTGTTTATGTTTAGTTAAAACTTGTAACACAATATATGAAAAAGCTGAAATATAATCATTATCTTTTTCAAAAAATGTTTTAATTGATACTAAATATGTTAATTGATTCATTCTATTCCTCTCCATTTACGCCGATAAGGGCGTTATTTAAGTCCGTAAGCAACAGAGGGAGAGAAAGCGGGGTAGCAAATACTTGGCGGGCTTTTAATAGACCGCCTTTGTCGCTTAGCGTTTCCTGCATGTCTTTTTCTGTCATAGACGAATTATAAACAATAAAATTTTTAATTTCTTCCAGCCAGTCCAACTGGTCAGACGAAAACACGATGCCGCGTTTTTTCTGGCGGCCTAACCACAAGTTATACCGCTGGGAGGCCGCCGTATCAAACGGTTTTAATTCGGCGTCCTGGCCCAGGGCAAAGCGCATTAATTGGATGACGTTGGTTAACATTTTTTCCGGCGTTTTGGCCCGTTGCACTTTATTGGGGCTCACCTGCATAAACGCGCCCCATAATACCGGAATAGATAAAGACGGCGCATTATTTACAAGCGCATCCGACAGTTCTTTGATACCGTCATACGTCAGCCGTTCTTTGCCGTACGATTTATGGTAAATAATAGACAAGGCGGCCAGCTCGTCTTTGTGCAACTCAATAAATTCTTTTAAACTTTTGATGATGCCTTCCGCGCGTTCCTTAACGGGCGCAAATTCGATTACTTTATCCGTGGAAATATCATCCACATACATATAAGCGTTCCGCGCTTGCGTTAACAGAAAATCCCGCACTTTGGGGTTGGCAAAAGGACGGACAGCGTCATCGCGCAACTGTTCTATGTCCGCTTCGGTTTTTCCTTCTAATTTGTCGGGGTCTATAGCGTCCAAAAGTGCATTAGAAAGTTCCTGCAAACTCTTACCGCAAATTTCTTTTACCTGCGCTTGTTTTTCTTCATTAAGCGCATTCCCGAGCGCCGCCAACCGCGCGGCCGTAGAACTGAGCGCAGCGTCATCACAGCGGCCCTGCCCTAATTGTTCCAATAACTTTTTAAAAGGAACGCCTTTTTTGCGCTCCAAAGGCGGCTGAACCGATTTCTTGCTTTCCGTTACACCTACGGCATCAATCAAAATAAATTTAGATTTGCAAACAGCGTTGGGTGTAACGGATTTCAAATCGCTTACCGGAATCGTCCGCACGCCGCGGCCTTTCATCTGTTCGTAATAAAGTTCGGAATGGACGTCCCGCATAAAAATAAGCACTTCCAGCGGTTTGATGTCCGTCCCCGTGGCAATCATATCCACCGTTACGGCAATACGAAAAGCGGGCGAAATGCGGAACTCCTGAATTAAATCTTCCGGTTTCACGCCGGAAACATTGTAAGTAATTTTTTTACAAAAATCGTTATCGGCGTTAAACACTTCCCGCACAAGCCGGACGATATTTTCGGCGTGGTTATCATCTTTGGCAAAAATCAGCGTTTTGGGAACCCACGTCGGCTCGCGCTCCGGAAATAACTGGGTGAAAAGATTTTGCTTATATGCTTCCAACACCGTACGAATTTGGTTTAAAGCCGTAACGGAACGGTCCAACTGTTCGGGTTTATATTCCAAATCTTCATCCAGTGTTTCATAAATTTTATGACGGGTTTTACGGTCTATTTTTGGAATGGTGTAGCCGGCTTCCACCTTGCCGCCTTTATCGGAAATTTCCGTCTTTACGCGGAAGATATTGTATCCGACGTTTACATTATCCGCTACAGACCGTTCATAAGGGTATTCCGCCACCAAGTTCTGGTTAAAATATCCCAACGTCTGTTTGGAAGGCGTGGCAGTAAGACCAATTAAAAACGAATCAAAATACTCCAATACCTGCCGCCATAAACCGTAAATACTGCGGTGGCATTCGTCCGTAATAATAAAATCAAAAAATTCCGGCGGAATTTGCGGATTATAAGAAACTTGTATATTCGCTACGGCAGAGCTTTCGTAGGCGGAAACTTCTTCGTTACCTTCATCAAATTCCGTCTCTCCGCGCAGCATAGAATACAAACGCTGAATAGTAGTAATGACAACTTCCGTATCCGGGTTAATAACGTTGCTCTTTAAATGCTGCACTAAATGCAGGCTGGTAAATAAACGGTTATCGTCGTCCGGCCGAAAGGCTTGGAATTCTTTATTTGTCTGACGGCCCAAATTATTTCTATCAACTAAAAACAAAAGGCGTTTAGCCTTGGCATATTTAAGCAAACGATAGGTAAAATTACACGCGGTATACGTTTTGCCGGCACCCGTTGCCAGCTGAATTAAGGAGCGGGGTTTGCCCAACGCCAACGATTTTTCTAAATTTTCAATAGCAGTGAACTGGCAATCACGCAAATTCCCTTTTTGTAAAACGGGCAAGTTTTGCAAACGCCCCCGTAAGGAAGATACTTTATCTAAACTTTCTTTCAAAGTAACCGGCTGATGAAAGTGAAATACGGGCCGCGCGATAGGATGCGGGTCGCGAATATCCGTAAAGAATATTTCGCTCCCGTTGCTTTCGTATATATACGGCAAAGGGAGTTGATAGTGTTTTACATAAGCAGGCAAACGGCAGCTGTAACCTTTTGACTGGTTTTCTATGCCGCTTAGCGCTATTCCTGCTTTTTTAGCTTCAATCACCCCAGCGGCTTTACCATCAATAAATAAAAGATAATCAGCCTCCGTACCGTCTTCCATTACAAACTCGCGGCAAGCCACACCAATCCCCGCAAAACGGTTAAAGTCTTTGCGGTCTTGTACAAGCCAACCCGCTTGGGTTAGTTTTTCATCAATCTGCTTCCGGGCAATTTCTTCTGGGGTCATCAGTCTGTATTATACAAATTTACAGCTTTGTTAATTCCGCCAAAAAGCCCCGGCAGCCGGAAATTTCGGGTATGCAAAAAAGAGGAAGATGTCAACCAAACAGCTTAATAAGTAATGGTAACGGGATAGGTGCCTGTATACGTGCCGGTGGTGGCCGAAGCAGGCACTGTCAAACGGCCGCCGACGCGCAGTGTGTAAGAATCGTTGGCAGAAATAATACAGTTGGAAGAACAGGACGGTGCAAAATTATCCACCGTCAGTTTAGTGCCGTCGGCAGAGTTGGTCAGCTGGATGCTGCTAATGGAAGATACGGAAAAAGACGCGCCGTTATAGCCGTCCACTTTAAACTGGTCCGCCGAATATCCCTGCGCCGGACAGACCAAGTTGGAGCCGGAAGCCGTCCCGTCCGCCGTCACGGTCAGCGTCTGCGTGACGCTTCCGCGGCAGAGCGTACCGAAATTTAAAGAAGCCCCGTCGCTGTGTTTTAACGTTAACGGCGGTGGCAGCACGTTCACAGAAATGTTTACATTTAAAGGAGTGTTGGGATTAGTGTCCCCCGCCAATGTACTGTACGCCAGCGCGCCGTTTACCGTGCCGCTGATGGTGCAGTTATAACCCGTAATATTATTTACCGTCATCGTCGCGCCAACGGTGGTTTCGGCGGCCCCCAATAAAAAAGTAAGCGTTAATAAATTTAAGGAGCCCGCCAGCACAAAATTAGTTACGGTAATACTGCCGCACCCGGGTGTCGTAATCACTTGCGGAGAGGTGGCGGCCACGCGGACGTTGACCAACAACTCCAATACACTGGTAGACTTAAAAGCAACTTTACCCGCCGCACCGCCCGTTTGCGTAACGATACCGCCCGACCCGGCGGTACTTACTGTGCCGGAAGGCGATACGGTAACGCTGTTTTTGCCCGTGGAAACGGAGGAGCCGTATGAAATACTCCCGAATTGAATCGTCGGATACGTGGTAATTTGCAATCCAAACGCGCGGACGCAAACCAAACACAGGATCAATAATACGGATACATATCGCATAGTCCGTTTCCTTTTATTAGCTCCGGGGAATATAGATCCCCGGAGCTAACATTTCAATCAATACGTAATGGACAGCGTATACGTGCCCGTGTACGTACCCACCGCCTGTGCGGCGGAAACGGCCAGCGTGCCGCCCACGCCTACGGCTGTCCCGGCGGCAGAAGCCACACACGAAGAAGTCGCCCCCGTACCGCAGAAACTCGTTACCGAGTTAATCGTCATATTATTGGCCCCGCTGGTTACTGTAATGGTGGACGGAGCGGAAACCGTAAACGGAATACCGTTGGCGCCCGTTACGGTAAACTGGTCCGCCGTCGTCGTGCCGTTTTGCCCGGTCACGCCGCTGGTGGTTACCGAACCGTCCTTAGCGGCCACCGTTACGGTGCCCGCAGTGGTGTTAATGACGTTGCCAAAATCCAACTTGGCCCCGGAGTTATGCGTCAGCGTAAGCGGTGCGATAATCACCACCTGCGCGTTACCCGTCGCCGGCCCGGCCGTCGCCGCGTATACCCCCGCCGCACCGCTTAACATCAGTAAAGCCAGCGCGGCTGTTATTGTTTTTTTCATACCCCATTCTCCTTTTATAGTTGTACGGGTGTTTCTGCCGGCACATTATGTGCCGAATGATTCTTTCCCGTACCCGGTTTTCGGGCCGTTGCATCCTGCCCGGAAACCGTCAAATCGTAAACGGTTATTTGCTCGTGCCGTTCCACCCGCACTTCTTTGGCGGGCGGAGCCGAAAGCCCCAGTTCCTGCATTTGGGCCGGGTCCGCTTCCAAGCGGTAACGGCCAAACGACAGTCCCTCAAACAAATAATATCCGTCAAATTCCGAAATTTTGGACGAAACTTCTTTCCCCGTTTTTTCGTCCGTCAGCCGGAGGATGACGCCGCGCGCGGGTTCCGTCGTGCCGCCGCGGTTTAAAAATACCGTGCCCTCAATATCGCCCGCGCCGGATAACGGGTAAGACAGCTTTACAATCTGGCCGGGACGGACTTCAAACGTCTGCTCCGCGCCGTTAAGCGCACTAAAAACACCGTCCAATTTATTTACGTCCAGCAAGGCCGTATATTCCCGGTGCGGACGCATTTTGGTAATAAACGCGCGGCCCGATTCATCCGTCAGCGTTTGCTCCGGCGCCTCGGCCGCGGGCGTAAAGTGCAGGGCGGCGTTTTCTAAACCTTGCTCGCCGGGGTCCCGCACGCCGTTCAAATTTTCGTCCATAAATACATCGGCCGATATGGCCCCCGTGCCGTACAGTTTATCGGGCGACGCGTGTACGGAGCGCGTAAACTTATCGTACACAAAAGACAAATTCACCCCCACATACGCATAGTACGCGCGGGAATCCGACCACCCCGCATCCAAACTCCAATATCCAAAACGCGTTTTCCAGTTCAAACTTCCGCCGTAGCGGTTCTCGTACGAAGAACGTTCGTCCGCCAGCGAAGCCCGGCGGTACGAAAGCCCGGCGTTCAAACGGGAAGTTAAATCTTTGTACGCGCTGACGCCTACGTCCCGTATCCGGCTGTAAATAAAATCGTACGACGCGTCGGCACGGACGGAATACCCCGGCGCGGCCCGGTTTACATCCATATGAAGCATGTTCCAATCCGCCCCGTTCAGGCCGGAAATATACTGGTACGAAAGCGCCGTATACCACCCCTGCCAAACGGTTTTGTAAAGGCCGAGCGTATGTTCGATTTGTTGGTCCCGGTTTTCGGTGGTAAAGCGGCGGAAAGTATAATTTACGGGAAGCGTAAACGTATGATAGCGCAAGGTTTTATTTAAACGGAAGAGCGTATCGTTGGTAATGCGGGAATCGCCCCAAACGTTGCGTTCGGTCAGCACGCCGTCGTAATAAATGTTTTGGGCGAACAAATCCCACCCCCGCCAGGCGGTTTGCCAGGAAGCGTCCGCCGAAGCGGCGTTTTCGCGCGGGTCGTATATGCTTTGCAGGTTGAAAAACATGCCGCCCAGCGCGGCAGCCGCACCTGCGGAAGCGAAAAATTTATCCTGGCGGGTAAATCCGCCCGGCTCCAGCACCGGGACGGAATCGTACAACGCGCCCGCGCTGAAAGTAAGCGCGTCCGACACGCCGTACGCAACGGACAGCTGGCCGTTATAGCCCTGGGAATAAGACGGCACGTCTTTACGGGTTTCAATCAGATATTTATTCTTTTCCATAAACCCGGCCTGCACGTCCCACGTGCCCTTATCCACCAGCCCTCCCATAAAAAAATAATTTATTTCCCGCTCGCGCCGCTGCCCCTGCGGACCGTAAAACACCAGCCGGAAACGGTTTTCACCCAACAGCAGAGGAATATCCGTAAATTCGAAAAACCCGTCCGCCCCCGCACTGCGGTACCCCATCAGTTCGTCCCCGCGGTAGAGTTCCACGTCCCACCCCAAAGGCAGCGCATCGCGGATGTTAAACGTTTTGCTTTCGGACAAGTCCTGCGCACGCGAAGAAAATTTGAACCCTCTGCCTTTTTGCGCAAAGTTGACCGCGGGATTACTGAAAGACAAAATATCGCCGGCTTCAAATTGCTGAAACAGCCCCAGCATTTTCCCGTCCGCCTGGTAGCGGCTGGTTTTAAGCGCAATCGTGGCGGGAGAGTTATTATCCATATCGTACACGTACGCTTCGGTGTCAAAACCGCCGGTCACCGCAAAGGCGTTGGCGCTGTAGCCTAAAAAACTGTCCCGGGAGCCGTTTTCATCCCGGCTGATATTATAGCGGGCGGCTAAATCCAAAAACGGGGCCTGGAACGGAGCGGAATCCCGCACGCACGGTTTTTCTTTCTCTGCGTCCTCGGCGGCGCGGCCAATGTCGAAAATCCGGCGGCGGCGTTCTTTGGACGCTTCTTCCTGCGCCGGCAGCGTGCCGCCCAGCGGATGCACACGCAGCGACAGGGAGGCGTAATCAAACGCAAAATCTAAATCCATCGCCCGGCCGATAAAATCCGTACGGAAATAAAACTCCCCGTCCCGGTACAAAAGATCTTTCTCCGTCATATGAAACTCCGCTTTTCCTACCCGCGCCGTTTTGGATTCCGGGTCGATTTCCACCCGGTTGGATTCTTTGTATATCCAGCCCGTCCAGCATGTTCCGGGCCCCGGCTTTAAATCAACCTCCAGCACCGAAGCGAAAAAACTTCCCGGCACATATACGTCCCCGTCCCGGTACGCAACTTCGGTGCCCTCGCTGACAAGCGCGCCGTCCAGCAGTACGTCCACCACCAGCATTTCCCCCTCTTGGGGCGCACCCCAGGCGGCCGCCGCCAAAAGCGGCAGTCCCACAGAGAGCACCCACCTGCGCGCCGCGCGGAGAAAACGCTTCATACGCGCCCCTTACAGTTTCCCCTCCGCGCGCGCCAGCACGCGCGAAACGTCCGCGCCGTCCTGCTCGGAAGGTTCGGTAAATAAAATTTCAACCGCAGTTCCCGGCGCCGCCACGGCCGGATCCAGCGGAACGGCTGCGTCCACATACGGGTTCCCGGCCAGCAAATACTTGCCTTTGATCACCCCGGCCAGTCGGCCGTCCGCCCATACGCTGATGTCCCCGCGCAACGTGCGCGACTGCGGAATATCCGCCCCGCCTGTGCGTGACAGGCGCACCCGCGCCTGCGGTTTGCCCGGCTCCGGCGTGTGAAGGCCTAAGAACGAAAGTTCCGGCGCATCCGGCTTTGTTTCACCGTGCGTTAAAATAACGGGAATAGAAAAAGAAGGAATGGCGGCCAGCTCAATCCGTACGCCCGGCGCGGCGGAAGAAGACGCTTTTTGAAGCGGTTTTTCATCCGGGATTTGGGTAAACACGATGTAGCCCGTATATTCGCCCGGCGGCGTATCCGCCGGAATACGCCGGAGCAGTTTGACGCGCTGGCTTTTGCCGGGCGCCAGCGTAATGGAACGCGGGCTGAAGCGGACCAAATCTTTGGCGGTGGTAAAACCCGGCTGTTCCACATCCGTATAAGTGCCGTCCGGGTTTTGGCGCGCGTATTTGAAACGGACGCGGTAAGTAACCGTTTCTTCCGGGCTGGGATTTACCAGCGTCATTTCCTGCACGCGCGCGGTTTGGCCGAAGTCGACAAACTTCGGGTATATCATAATGGCGGCCCACATGGGCGCGGCGCACAGCATAAGCGCGCCCGCCAGAGCCGTTACCCCCAACGTCTTCATATTACCCCCCTTACAACTTGTCCCCCGATATATTGCAAGTTTGAACGTTCACCCCTCTTTCGCCCAGCTTAAAAAAGGTTATTTTTTCAACAAAAAAGCCTCTCCCGAAGGGGAGAGGCTGAGCAAAAACACGCAAATGTTATTTTGCCGTTACGCCTAAACTTTTTAAGAACGCCTTATCGTTATACGGGCGGCCCAGGAATTTTTCCACCATTTCGTTTTCGTCATACACCGTGCCGGGCGTATACACGTACGTGCGGAGCTTGGCGCCCAATTCTTCATTAAACAGGCCCTGCGCTTCGAACTCGCTGAAAATATCCTCGGCGATAACGAGCGACCACGCATATACGTAATAGCCCACGTCATACGGGTCGGTAAGCGACATGATGTGCCCGAAACTCGCCTGCGGATAGGTGCCCTTCGTCATTGGGATGCCCGTGATGTCTTTCATCATTTTACCGTAGAGCTTGGTGGTATCCACGCGTTTTTGGGCGGCGTGGGCGGAAACGTCAAACTGGCCCAAAAAGTTCTGGCGGATAAACCCTTGCGCCACGCCGACGTTTTTGGATTTTACCAGCGAAGCAATCATGTCATCCGGCAACACTTCGCCCGTTTGGTAATGGGACGAAATTTTCTTTAACACTTCCGGCTGCCAGGCCCAATTTTCCAGCAGCTGGGAATGGGTTTCAATATAATCCCAGGCCACGTTGTCACCCGTCAGCGTAGCGTATTTAGAAGCAGCCATGGACATTTGCAACACGTGCCCGAACTCGTGGAACAAGGTTTCCACTTCCCCGTGCGTTAAGAGCGGCGGCACGCCGTTGCCGGCGGGGGTAAAGTTGGCCGCAATCACCACGGAAGGCGTTTGCATGGTGCCGTCCGGCAGTTCAAAACGGTCCACAAAACTCCACGTGGCGGCGTGGGTGTATTTGCCGTCGCGCGGGAACAAATCCATGTAAAAATTGGAAATCAGTTCCCCCGTTTTTTTGTCTTTAATTTGGTAGACGACTACGTCTTCGTGCCAGACGGGCAAATCCGTTTTTACAAACGTTACGCCAAATAAATTTCCAAATACGCCGAACATACCGTCGATAACCGTTTTAACGGGGAAGTATTCCTTAATTTTTTCGTCATCCACCTGAAAGTATTTTTTCTTATATTGGTTACTCCAATAAGGCAGTTCCCACGCGGTCATTTCTTTGGATTTTTGGCCCGTTTGTTCTTCTTTTAATTTAAGGTACGCATCCAGTTCCGTCTGCGCCAGGGGAGTTACTTCCTTTTGCAGGTTTTTAAGGAATTTTTCGAGCGTGGCATAATTTTTTGCCATACGCACGGGAAGCACATAATCGGGGTATTGCTTATAACCCAGGAGGGCGGCCTGTTTGCGGCGCAGTTCCAGGGTGTCTTCCAGCAGTTTGACGTTCTCTTTGCCGCCGCGGCGGGCGAATTTTCCCTGCAAGGCTTTGCGGGCTTTTTCGCTCTTGGCCGAAGACATAAACGGATTATAGTCCGGGTATTTGAGCGTGACGATATACTTGCCGTCCGGGGTGCGTTCCAGGCGGTTAATAAACGTGTCGCTCATGCCGTCCAGCTCTTCGCGTGTAACGACCAGTTCGTCTTTATAATTATTGAGATTGACGTTATACTGCGTAATTTTGGCCAAACGTTCGGAATTAAGTTTGGCGTACTCGGCCGACTGCCCGTCCGACAGCGCCATCCCCGCACGTTCGTACCGCTCCAGCCATTTGGCAAGCAGACGCGCGTCTTCGTGCGGCAGCTGCGGTTTGCTGTCCGCATACGTTTTTAAAGCGCGGTACACGTCTTTGCGGGCGAAAACTTCCGCCTTGGCCTGGCTGCCTTTGGGCTCCAGCGCGGCGGCCGCTTCGCGCACGGATGCGTCTTTATGAAAATACGCTAAAAGGGAAAGATTTTTCGGTACAAACCAATAAGACGTATACGCCTGTTCAAGCGCGCGGACGGTATTGTCGAAATCCCGGTCTTGGGCGGGAATGTTCACCAAAAAATCCAAATTTTGGGAGAGCTCTTGGGAGGCTTTTTCTTCCAGAGCGGAAATTTCCTGCGGGGTATAGTCGAAACGGAGCGTACCGTTTTTGAACATTTCCCCATACGCGCCGGAAAACACGGCGCAGGGCAGCGTAACCGCTGCCAAACCCATCATCATTTTTTTCATAGTTAAATTATAGAAAAATAGGCCGCGGGAAAACATACCCGCAGCCTATGCAAAGGGCGCAGAATCCTTACGCGGCGCGGCATCCTAATATAACGCCGCTTCCGCCTAACAAAGGTTCATAAATATAATGGGTTTCGCTGGTCAGCTTCCACTCGTCCTCCCCGGAGGGTTTGCAATCCCACGACAAATCAAACTTAGCCTGACAAGCGGCGGAACCCGGAGTGTTACCGCAGGAACACATACATCTCTGTTGTACCAATTCATTACCGCACCCCGAAATATTCGCCGCCGTTTTAAGACACATAAAAGAACATTCTTTAACAGACGGATCACAATTATTTTTACAAAGCTGCGCGTCCGTATATCCGGCAGGGCACGCCGTCACGTTATAAGCATTCGTATAAGAAGTGGTGCTTCTGCGAATCGCGCCGGCAAAAGCGACTTGCGGTTTGCCCCACTGGCACATGTTACAGGATTGAACTTTATAATCCGCAGTTTGCTTAATGTCATCGGCATAAACATAATAATCCGGAGAGGTTGTTTTATCATGATAACCACAATAAGTAACATACCCCTTTGTTCCGCATACTTTTGCCGCTTTTACGCTTTTGGTATAGGGCTGGTGCTCATACACGGTCGGTTCTGTTTGAACCGCTCCCTTTTGCTTGAGCAAGTATTGCTTTTTGCATTTCTCGTACGAAGACCCTTCTTTACAGGCGTCGTCCTCCTGATACTGGTTACTCCACACCATCTCTTCCTTTCCAGTAGAATCACCGGGGCCGTTAATTTTGCTCTTGCCGCTTCCTATATCTAGCGTCTTCGTTTTCGCCCCCGCTACCGTGAGTTGGTTGCCGTATAAATTATTGGCCTTGCCGGAGGCCGCATTATTTACGGTGACGGTATTAGCAAACAAACGTCCACCCCGGATACTCCCGCCTTGTTTAAGTGTGATGTTATTTAACGAAAACTTCCCTTCGTCCGTTTTGCCAAGCGTTGTATTATTGGCTAACGATACCGTAGTTAATGCCGCAGGTTTGGTGCCTTTTAACTCCACCACGCCTTGCGTACCGATATTCGTACAAAAGTTTACCGTCTTACCGTACGCGGAAGAAGTAGGGTCCACGGCTTCCAGCTTATTAAACGTTCCAACGGGGCTGGATAGCACCGTGATAAACTTCATGCTTTCAGCATAAGAAAGACTGCATAAAAACATCATTGTAAATGCGGAGATGAGTTTCTTCATAATGGGCTCCTTATACGCCCAAACAGCCCCTTAGAAAACCTTTTCAAAGCACGACAGTACGGGGGTATATGAACGTAATAATCCCCACTGTATCAAAAAAAAAAAACGCGTCAAGGCCCAGAACCTGGGCTCCCCTCTTGTCCGCGCTCTTCTGATTAGTTTAGGCCACACTACCCAGACATGCCCCAAAGTTATGCACGACTTTTTGCGTCGGCAAAAAGTAACAAAAAAGATTTTCTATTCTTTTTCTAGCATTAGAAAAAGAACCAAAAAGACTGCCCGCCCGGGTCCTATAAAAAGCAGTCCGAAACGGGGCGTTTTACAACTCGCTTCGCTCAAACAAATAAAACGCCTTTTCCGCTTTGGACGCTTTTTATAAACAGGACTAAGGGCGGGTAAAAAACGACACAACGGATTCTATAGACGGGTTAAGGCCTGCATAAACGGCAACAACAGGACGAAGGACAGGGGAAAATAGGTTCGCAACTGCACAAAAAAAAGGAACGGGGTTAATGCCGTTCCTTGTTCATTCCTTTTTATTAAAAACTTATCGGGAAACTATTGCAATAAGTTGCCGTCGTCCAAACATACGGTATAACCGTACAGCGCGTAACTTTCAATCAGCGAGTTGCGCGGCACCTTAATTTTAGGGTTACGCTTCGCGTGCGCGGCCATCAAATAATAATACGGTACGCCTTTGAGCGGGTCCTTCGGCGTGCGCGTAAACACAAAATAACGCCGCGTATTTTTGGTAATAGGCAGCACGTAAACGCCCAGTTTGTCACGCAGGGTATCTTCGGAACAGCGCGTTTGGGTTTCAATCATTTTAAATTCCGCGCGCGAAATTTCGATATATCCCGCTTCTTTGAGTTCCTTTTCCCGCATGGAAACCTGCGCCATATATTGCGGGGTGGGAGGTAAAGCTTCGTGCGGCAGCAAGAATGTTTTGCGGTTTTGGAGCGCTTCGGTATAGACGGTAAAACCGGCGTCGGTAAGGGTGCTGTCTTCCTTAAACACTTTTTCGCCTTTGGTATTGCGCAGGGCAAACACGTCTTTAATCGGCACGCCCGCACGCTGGAACACCCCCAGCGCATCCTGCCCGATATGCTTTTGGAGCGCGGTATATCCGGCAAGCGTCAGCATTTCGCGTTCAAATTCCGTTTTTTTGTTGATGGTAACGATAAATTCGGCCGGAACTTTGGGATATTTATTCTTTAAATAATCAATTCCGCGGCGTTGCTCCGCCTTGTGAATGGAGGCAAACAGTGCGCGGTGTTCGGCTGAAAGTTCTTTCACTTCCGGCTTGACGGCGTAACGCTGTTTGAGCGCGGCCAGGATTTCGGCGTCCGTCATATATTCGGGTTCCAAATTAACCAGGCGTTTGCGCGCCACCAAATTGAGCGGTTCCACCGCCAGCGCGGAGCGGTAAAAGTCCGACGCGCCCAGCTTGTCGCCCTGATATTCCAAAATCACGCCCTTACCTACCAGGGAATTGACGTTGGCCGCATTAATCTCAAGCGATTTGCCGTACAACGCAAGCGCCTCTTTATTTTGGCGGCGTTTGAGCGCAATATCCCCCAGCATGGAATAGGTATACGATAAATAAGGCGACGTGCGCTTCATCTTGGAAAGTGCGGCCGAAAAGGCTTTTTCGGCGCCGTCCAAATCGTCCAGCGTCAGTAGCGCGCCCGCCAGCGACAGCTGGGCCTGCTCGTCGGCCGGATTAATTTTTACGCAACGTACAAAAATATCTTTCGCCTGCGATACCTGCTTATCCGCATACGCTTTTTTGCCCTGTTCCAGGCAGGCCGTCATCGTTTCCGGCGCGGCCAAAGCGGAACCCGCGCACAAAGCACACAGCAAACTAACGGAAAACGGTTTGAAACAACGCATGTAAAACTCCTTGCAATTTTTCGGCTTTGGTTAATTTAACCGGACGCATAAAACGGAAACCCGTTTTTCTTATTTTAGCAAGATTTGAAAAATATACATACCCCATCATCCGGCAGGGCAGCATTTTAAGGCGGGGAAATGCTTTCATCCGTTCAAACGCGCGAGCATACAGCTTTTGTGCGCGGCCCGCCGTTTCCGAGAGAGCGAGGGACAAGCGTTCCACGCTCCGCCCGGCCAAAATATCCTGCCGAGTAAGCCCGTGGCGCGCCAGTAATTCTTCCGGCAGATACACGCGGCCCAAGGCGGCGTCGTCCGGCACGTCGCGGATGATGTTGGTCAGCTGGACCGCGCCCCCCAACTCTTTGGAGAGCACGTCTGCCTCCGGCCCTTTGACGCCCAAAATATCAAGCGTGGCAAGCCCCACCACCACCGCAACGCGGTATATATACCCGTCCAACTCTTCAAACGTAGTATAGGTTTGGCCGCGCAAATCGGCGCGCATGCCGTCAATCAGCATTAAAAAACGGTCCTGCGTAATGCCAAATTCCCGCACGTGCAAAAGAAGCCGTTTGCCTAAATCCGTTTCCGGCCGGCCATCGTACACGCGGGCGATTTCGTCCGCCCAAAAATCAAGTTCTCCGGCCGGGTTTTGCACGTCCGGCTCGTCGGCGATGTCATCCATGCGGCGGCAAAATTCGTAATAATCGGCAAGCGCTTCGCGCCGGTGTTTTTCCAAAAATAAAAACGCCGGGCCGAAACTGGATTTTTTATAAGAATTTTTATCTGCCGCCATGTTTTTTCCCGTTTTGGTGCAAGTACGAAAGCGCGGCCCCCGTGGCCGTGGCGTAAATGGCGTTTTTGGGAATGATAAAATTCACGCCGTGCATTTTGCGTAAGGCCTGAAACACTTTTTTGGCAAAAGGCACCTGCGTAAGCGTGCCGGTGACGATAACGTCTTTCATATCGTCGTTGCGGCAGGCGAATACGGCCATCATGCCGATGGTTTGGAACGTCATGTTAAGCACGCCGAGCGTTAAATCTTCCGCCGTGGCGCCGTCTTCCATTTTGCCGAAGTTGGACGCCGTGGTGTCGGGCGACAGCGTGGCGATAACGCCTTTGCTGATGTCTTCGATATTTAAATCCACGCGTTTTAACGAGCCTTTTTCGGCCAGTTCTTCCACCGTTTTAAAGGCCGTGGCGCCGCTTAATTTACTGCACAGACCGAGTACCGTCCCGCCGCCGACGCCGGACCCGCCGATGTGGCGGATGCCGCCGGCTCCGGCGCGTACAAACGCCGTACCCGTGCCCATGCTGACAATCAGCCCCTCTTTCTTGCCCGAAAGAGCCAGGCCGCCCAGCCCGATGGCTTTAAATTCGTCCACCGTGGAGGTGGGTATACCGTAAATGTCTTTTTTAAATAAAGACGCGCCGACGCCCGTTAAAATAATTTGTTTTACGTCTTTTAACGCCAGGCCGTTTTCGTTGATAAACTTTCCGAGCGCGCCGTACGCCGAAGTCAGCGGGTCGGCCGCTTCTACTTTTAACATGGAAACGAGTTTTCCTTCGTGCGAATAACCTACGATTTTGGTGGTGGAACCGCCTACGTCAATACCGATGACAACGCTCATCTATTAATTCTCCTTGGTAAGGCCGATGGACTGCAAAAACGGCCCGTTTTCGGCAGGGCGGCCTAAAAAGTTTTTGACCATGTCTTCTTCTTCCACGGTACCGCCTTTTTCCAGCACTTCGCGGCGGAATTTGAGGCCCGTTTCGGGGTTAAAAATACCGTGTTTTTTAAATTCGCTGAAAAAATCTTCCGCAATCACTTCCGACCATAAATACCCGTAATACCCCGCATCATAGCCGCCCATAATGTGGCCGAACGACGCCTGCGGAATAGTGTGTTTGGTTAGCGGAAGCCCGCGCACTTTTTTGGTCAAATCAAAATACAGTTTGGTGGAATCGGGCGTTTTGTCCGCAGTGTGGAGAGTCATATCGTACTGCGCAAAAAAGTTCTGCCGCAGATACGCACCGCCCGCACCGAAATTTTTGGCTGCAATCATGCGGGTAATCAAATCGTCCGGCAGAGGTTCACCCGTTTTATAATGTTTGCTGATTTTTTTAAGCACCTGCGGGTCCCACGCCCAGCGTTCAAGCATTTGGCTGGGTACTTCCACAAAATCCCCGCTGACGCTGGTGCCCGAAAACGCGGAATATTTAGACTTCGTAAGCGCATTGTGCAGCACGTGGCCGAACTCGTGGAACAGCGTTTCCACTTCGCCGTGTTTGAGTAGCGACGGCGTATCGGCCGACGGCTTGTTCATATTGGCCACAATCGCCACGAACGGGATTTGCCAACTGCCGTCCTTTTTTTCTTCCCCTTCCACAAGCCCGAAACACGCGGCGTGTTTGTACTTGCCTTCGCGCGGGTAAAGGTCCATATAAAAGTAGGAAACGAGTTCGCCGGAAGCGGCGTCCTTAATTTTAAACGCTTTTACGTCCGGATGCCAGGTGGGGATATCGGCCGGTTCAAACGTAATGCCGAACACGCCGCCGAACAAATCAAGCATACCGTCGATAACCACTTGGGACGGGAAGTATTCTTTGATTTTTTCGCTGTCCAAAGACAAGTTTTCTTTGCGGTATTTGTTGCTCCAGTAACCGCTTTCCCACGGGTATAACGTTCGGGAGTTTTTGCCCGATTTTTCGTTTTTGTAGGCAATCATTTCTTTATCTTCTTTTTTGCCCATCGGTTTTAATTTTTTCTGTAAATCTTTCAAAAACGCCATTACGGTTTTCGGGTTCTTGGCCATACGGTTTTCCAAACGCAAATCAGCGTGCGATTTGTATCCCAAAAGCTGCGCGATTTGGCGGCGCAGGCCGAGCGTTTTTTCCAAAAGTGCCACGTTTTCTTCGCCGCCGCGGCGGTTGTATTTGTATTCCAGTTCGCGGCGGGCGGATTCGTCCTCGGCGTTTAACATAAAGGGGACGTAGTCCGGGTAGTCCAGCGTGACGAGGTATTTACCGTCGTCCGTTTTTTCCAGCTTGCCGATATAATCTTCGCCCAAACCGTTTAACTGCTCGCGCGTAACGGCCAAGGGGTCTTTATATTCCTGGATGTTTTTATCAAACTTAATAATATATTCGGCTTTTTCTTTATTAAGGGCTTTAAATTTTTCCAAATCTTCGTCGTTAAGTTCCATACCGCTGTTTTTAAAACCGATCAGCATTTCTTTGACGAGTTTGGCCTGCACCGGGTCCAGCTTCGGGTTGGTGTCGGTATATTCGCGGATGGCTTTGTATACGTCGCGCCGGGTGGCGACGTCCACCATGTACTGGCTGGTTTTCATTTCCAAATCGTGTACCGCGTCGCGGAAGTTTTTATCGGTGGAAACGTAAGATAAAAACCCGCTCATGCCAAGCGCGTTGCCGTAATTGTCAAACGCGCGTTCGTAGCCCATAATGGTATTGTCAAATGTGCGGTTTTCGGCGGGAATGGCGATTAAGGCCGCCAAATCTTTTTCCAGCTGCGCGCGGGCGGCGGCCTCGGTAGGCGCCAATTCTTCCGCTTTATAATTAAAATGCAAAACGCCGTTTTCAAACATATCTGCCATACAGTTTCCCCCCACGGCGGCAAACATCGCCGCCGCGCATAAAATTATCTTTGTTTTTTTCATACTAATATAATACACTTTATTGTACCGGTTGTCCGCGTAAGCGGAACTTATGCGGCCGGACTAAAAAAATTGTAACAAACTATAAAGAATTTCTTTGTTATTTGTTATAATTTATATTATATTAATTCACATCAAGGAATTAGTGGAAAAATAACAATGTACGAAGCGTTTGTACCCAAAGAGATATTCCTTACCAAAGGAATCGGCAGACACAAAGAAAAACTCGCGAGCTTTGAAGAGGCGCTCAGAGACGCCAAAATCGCCAGCTTTAACTTGGTGCCTGTGTCCAGCATTTTCCCTCCCGGCTGCAAAACCGTTCCCGTTTCCAAAGGGCTGAAAGAATTGCACCCGGGCCAGATTCTGCACTGCGTCATCAGCAGAAACACGAGCAACGAATACCGCCGCTTGATTTCGGCTTCCGTAGGGTTGGCTATTCCGAAAGAAAACAAAAAAACCCACGGTTACATCTCCGAACATCACAGCTTCGGCGAAACCGACAAACAAGCCGGCGACTACGCCGAAGACTTGGCCGCGCTCATGCTTTCTACCACCTTGGGTATTGAGTTTGACAACAACACCACTTGGGACCAGAAAGAAGAAATCTGGAAAATGAGCGGTAAAATCGTCCGCACGACCAACATCACCCAATCCGCCATCTGCGTGGAAGGGATGTGGACCACCGTTGTGGCCGCCGCCGTATTCGTGAAATAATAGTTATCACGGTAACATTGTGAGCGACAACGTACAAACCGATAAGTTTATGGGGCTAGAGAGCAAATACAGCTCTCTGCCCCTTTGTAAATTCGTGGTAGTGCCCGTACCGTTTGAAAAAACGGTCTGCTACGGACACGGTACCGCCAAAGGCCCCGCCGCCGTGATTGAAGCCTCCACCCAAATCGAGCTTTGGGACGAAGAAACCAAAACCGAAACCTGGGAGTTAGGCATTAACACGCAGCCGGCCGTCAACTGCAAAGGTTCCACAAACACGGTGTTTAAAAACATCGACAAAACCGTGCGCAACCTGATGCAATACAAAGCCGTTCCGTTCTACATCGGCGGCGAACATACGGTCACCCAGGCTTTGGCCCAGCCGTATATCGAAAAATACAAAAATTTGAGCATTCTGCATTTTGACGCCCACGCCGACCTGCGCGAGACGTTTGAAGGCACGCCCAAAAGCCATGCCTGCGCGCTGTACCCGGCTTCCCGCCAGGTGCCCGTAGTGCAGGTGGGTATCCGCAGCGTGGCAAGCGAAGAAAAGCAGTATTGCAACGCGGGCAAAGTAACCACGTTTTTAATGCACGAAAACCGCGACATCAACAAACTGATTCCGCAGGTGCTTAAAAAACTGACCGACACGGTGTACATCACCATCGACGTGGACGGTTTCGATCCGTCCGTCATCCCCGCCACGGGGACGCCGCAGCCCGGCGGATTTATGTGGTATGAAGCGTTGGACTTGTTCCGCGAAGTCATTAAACATAAAAACATCGTGGCCGTGGACGTGGTGGAAGCCTGCCAGCGCAAAGCCGATACCATTACGGAATTTAACACGTCTAAGTTAATTTACCGTTTGATGGGTTACCTGGCCTTGAAAGACCAAAAGAAAAAATAAGTTTTACGGCAAAAGAAAACCCCGCTCTTGTGAGCGGGGTTTTTAACTTTTTAATAATTAAAACCGATATATATTACAGCCCCCGCCACCATTACAGCCGGTCGCCCACCCCGTGTGAACCAAACTGCCCAAACTGGCGCCCAAGCGCTGACCAAAAGTACCGCCGTTTGTAGCGGCGTGACATTCTTTACGGTCGTCATAATAATAGATATAGACGCGGTCTCTGACGGGGTCGTTACCATAATCCATCCGGACGCTGTTTCCATACAAGGAAAGAGTTGTTCTCTGGTTACCCCCCAAACCACATATCGTTTTGGTGGAATTAAAATCTTTACAATGGGAGACACCGCTCCATTGTAATTCTTCAAAGTTCTCAGGATACCTACCGTTGGCAAGAACAAACTCATTTACTTCCATAAATAAATTGTTTAAAAGCGGTAATCTTTTTGCATACTCCGCTTTATATACGGCATATTGATACTGCGGCAACGCTACCGAAGCTAAAATGCCGATAATTAACACGACGACTAACAACTCTATAAGAGTAAATCCGGCGTTTTTTATACCGAAGAATGATTTTTGATAAATTCTAGTCATATTCCCAATTTATCAAAAAAAAAAAACGGGTCAAGCCCCCTTTAAAAAGAACTTCATGACAAAAAAACCCCGCTCTTTCGAGCGGGGTCTTTTTGTTGATACAACCTAACTTAGAATTTGTAACCGACTTTGGCCATGAACGACAGATAGCTGTAGTTCTTTTTACCAAAACCGTCGCCGTCTTCAAAGTATTTATTGGTATCAAATTTAAAACCGCTGTAGCGGATTTCGCCGCCGAGCACCCAGTTGCTGTCGCCCAGGTCGGCTTCTACGCCCACACCAATAAAATAACCGAAAGAATTAGTGGTTTTGGATATATCGTCGTCAAAAGCATCTTCGCCTTTTACTTTACCTTGGGCAGAGGTCAAGCCGAACCCAAAGGGAACATAAAAGCGCACGCGGTTTTGGGGATTTACGTTCGCGCGGAAGGCGAGCATGTAGTTATATACGTTCATGCTGGTTTTCAACGTACCGTGGTTGCGGCCGTCGGAGTAGGAGAATTCCGCTTCGGTAAAATTGTTGCCGTTAATTTCCACACCGGCGCCAAAATATTCCGAGGGGAAGAACAAATAAGAAGCGCCGTAAGAAACAGACACATCGCCCCAATCCAGTTCCGTATTGCCGATAGCTTTTACGCCGGATTCCTGCAACGGTACGCCAAAACCTAAATAACCGCTGGCGAGCTGCGTGCCGGCTTCAATACCTTCCGCTTTGGCGGAAGCGGCGAAACCAAATAAAACGCCCAATACAACACCTAATACTGCGAGTCTTTTCATGCTGTAATTTCCTTGTGAAGTTTCTTTCCGGGACGGAAAGACATAGGCTTATGGTACCAAAAAAACACCGTGAAAGACAAGGAAGGAGCGGCCAAAAGAAACTCGCCATGCAGATTAGAATAACATAGCGGATGCTTTACCCTTTATTTTAGCCGCCGGCATTCTTTCGTCATTCCCGAATGTTTCGATTGGGAATCTATCGTTTCGCAACAGCGAGATCCCGTACTACAACCTTACGGGATGACGCAACCTTAATTTAGGCGGCCAATAAGCAAGAACGGGCAGAAAGTATTTTTTCTGCCCGTTCTGCGAATTACAAAAGTTACCATCAGCCGTTATAAAGGGGGCAGCGGGCCGACGTCGCCGTTTTCGGGCAACGCGTACGGCGTTTTTAATAACGCTTTCGCCGCTTCGTCAAAGCCCCATTTGTCTTTAAAAGTAAGCACATACTTATATTGTTTCACCGCGTCTTCGCGGCGGCCGAGCAAATCATACACCTGGCCCAGGCGAAACTCGTTCCACAGGCCCCAGCGGCTTACTTCCTGCCCTTTTAAGGCTTCGCGGCCTTCTTCGAACGCTTCGCGCGCTTTGTCGAAATTTCCTTTCGCCATTTGCACCGTGCCGAGCGCGGTATACGCGCGCGCGATGTAAATGTCTTTATAAAAAGGGTCCTTGCCAATCAGTTCCAAAAATTTTCCCGCCTGCGCGGTTACGTCGTCGTAATCGCCCGTTTCGTACAGGCAGATTACTTCCACATAGTGCATCAGCGGATTTTTGGGATATTTGGCGCGCAGTTCGCGGATATATTCCAGCGATTTGGCCGGGTTGTAGTATTTGCTGTTGCGCGTGTTTTGAACTTCAATTAAAATCAGTTTCGCGCTGTCGGACGTGAACATCGCTTTTTCGCGCGCCGCGTTTAACTGTTTCACGCCTTCGTCCGGGTTGCCTTTAATGGCCACGATTTTGGCCAACACCTTAATTACGGACGGCAGCGTGCCCGCATAATACTGATAAATGCCAAGGCCGAAATACGCGTCGTAATAAGTAGGGTCAAGCTGTAAGGAGCGTTCTAAATTTTTAATGGCTTTGCGGCCCGAAAAATACGCCGTAATCCAGCTGCGGTTGCGCATGGAGAACATCGCGCGCAGCCCGTACAGCGCGCCGATGCCCATATAAGCGTTGGGGTCGTCCGGATGTTGTTTAATCCAGCGTTTAATGCCGGAAATGGAATCATCCAAAATTTTTTCGAACACTTTGCGCTGGGCGTCGTCGCTCGTTTCGAATTCGTATTCGTAGCGGGACCACGCAATCATTGCGTTGCCGAAATGGGCAAACGGATGGTCGGGATACTGTGCAAACACTTGGGCGATGTTTTTATCGGCCGTTTCAAAATCCAAGCTGTATACGCCGTTAATGCCTTCCGTAGCGGAGGCCATTACGTCCGGCGGCAGCTGTATTTCCGCGCGCGCAGGCAAAACGGCGGCGGACGCCAACAGGCAGACCGCCGCCATCACACAAACCAATTTGCGCATTATTTTTTGGCCTCGATTTTATCTTTGCCAAAATACGGGCGCAACGCTTCCGGAATAATCACGGAGCCGTCCGCCTGCTGGAAGTTTTCCAAAATGGCGGCAAACGTGCGTCCTACGGCAAGGCCGCTTCCGTTAAGCGTGTGTACGTATTCCTGTTTGCCCTGGGCGTTTTTGAAGCGCAAGCCCATGCGGCGGGCCTGGAAGTCCAGGCAGTTGGAGCAGGAGGAAATTTCGCGGAATCTGTTTTCGCTGGGCATCCAAACTTCGATATCGTACGTCTTGGCGGACGAAAAGCCGATGTCCCCGCTGCACAGTTCCACCACGTGGTACGGAATGCCGAGGGCTTTTAAAACATCCTGCGCGTCGGACACCATAATCTCCAGCATTTTGTAGGAATCTTCCGGCTTGGAGAGCATCACAAGTTCCACTTTATCAAACTGGTGGTTGCGGATAAGGCCGCGCGTATCTTTGCCGTACGTGCCCGATTCTTTGCGGAAGCACGGCGAATACGCGGTTAATTTAATCGGCAGTTCCGCTTCCGGCACCACGCGGATGCGGTTTAAGTTCGTAAGCGGAATTTCGGCGGTGGAAATTAAAAACTGTTTCGGTTCGCCCGTCAGCTCGTACATATCTTCGCGGAATTTGGGCAGCTGGCCGGTGCCGATTAAAATATCTTCGTTGACGATAACGGGCGGCAGCACTTCGGTATAGCCTTTTTTGGCGTGCAAATCGAGCATAAACGCAATAATCGCGCGTTCCAAGCGGGCGCCGTCGCCTTTAAAAAGAGCAAAGCGGCTGCCGGAAAGCGCAGCGGCGGCTTCAAAATCCAAAATACCGAGTTTTTCGCCTACGGCCTGGTGGTCGAGCGGTTTAAAATCAAATTTGGGAAGCGGAATGGAGCAGGGGATGTATTCCGGGTTGTCCGCGTCCGACACGCCCACCGGGATTTTTTCGTTAGGCATATTGGGAATGGACAAAAGCAAATTGTCGATTTCCGCTTTGAGGGGTTCCATTTCCCCTTCTTTGGCGGCCATTTCTTCTTTTAATTTGCCCACTTCGGCCATGGCCTGTTTGGCGGCTTCGTCGCCCTGTTCTTTTTTAATTTTGCCGATGGATTTAGACATTTCGTTGCGTTTGGCGCGCAATTCTTCCACCTTGGCGAGCACCGTTTTGTAGGAAGTGTATTTCGCCAATACTTCGTCAATCTGCGCGGCCAGTTCGGGCTTGCGCAAAGACAAACGTTTTTTTACTTCTTCTGGGTTTGCAACGATTTGTTTAATGTCTAACATAGATTCCTCTTTATTCTGTTTCTAACTTGATTAAATACGGTTCCGGGAACAAATGACGGTACGGTTTAAACGTGGATACGGCATATTCCATTCCGTATGACGTTAACAGCCGCACGCTGACGGGAGCCGACGAGCTCTGCCCCGCCACCAACGCCCCTACTACGAGAGCCAGCAGTACAAACAGCGTTTTTACCATCGTAAAAAACGCTTTAAACACAAACGAGGCCGACTGCTGTGCAAACGTATAAGGGGTTTTTCTCATTTTCCTTCCCGCCGTTTGGCAAGTTCCTTGGTAAAACTTTTGACGAGCGCGCGGGCGATGTCGTCCGCCGCGTTTAACGCGTTGGGCGAAGAAGCATCGTCCGACCCGATCCAAATAATTTCCGCCGTTTCCACGTCCACCAGTTTGGCGATGATTCCCACCCGGGCGTTAATCGTGTATTCCGTGGGCTGGACTTCGGTCGAGTGCGAATACTGCGTGCCGATGTTGCGCGTATAACCTACATACGTACCGTCGGGCAGCTGCATCACGTCCTGCGTGTATACGGGGCGCGATTCGGTGCGGCGCGTGGCCGACATTTTAAGCTCCGTCCGCGCGGGCGTATAAGAACTCACTTCCCCGATCAGAAGAACGTCCACCCCTAAAATACGGCCGATTTCACGCGTCGTTTCCGGTGACAGATAGCCGGACACGGAAATATGGTGTTCCCGCAGCACGCTTTCCAGCTGTGCGCGTTCCACCACCTTAAACCCGGACGCGATTAAATACTTGGCGAATAAATTTTCCACCCCCTGTACAGCCCCCCATTGGTTTGTAAAAGACATCACGCCAATGCGGTTCATTTGGTCGAAATCGTACGTTTGGCTGATTACCGTTTTTGGGGTACAGCCGCACGCGTACAGGCAGAAAACAAGGGCCAGGGCCAAAAGTTTCTTCATACGTTTATTATATAATTTTTGGGCATAGGGAAATAAAGGTATAATGGAAGTATATGACTAACGTTTCTCCCCTTTTTATACAAAAGGCCAAACAAATCAAACTCCTGCTGACCGATGTGGACGGCGTAATGACCAACGGTACCCTCAGCTTTTTTACCGACGCGCAGGGCCAAACGCACGAAATAAAACATTTCGATTCTTTAGACGGCATGGGCCTCATGTATTTGGCCTGGTGCGGCATTGATACGGGCATCATCTCGCGCGGCGCGAGTAATACGCTTGAGTTTTGGGCGGGCGTATTGGGCATGAAATATCTGTTTTACAATACGTCCGTAAAACACCACGCGCTTGATTATCTGCAAAAAGAATACAACATTTCGCCCGAAGAAACCGCGTTCATCGGCGACGATTTAATCGACCTCGGCGTTTTGGAACGCGTCGGCCTGCCGCTGGCGGTGGCCAACAGCGTGCCCGAAGCCAAAGCGCTCGCACTTTATACCTCCCCGCTTGAAGGAGGCCGCTCCGCCGTGCGCGACATTGCCGAGCAAATCCTGCGCGCCCGCGGCCAGTGGGACGCCGTAGTAGCCGCCAACCGGGACGGCTCGTTTACCTCCCCCCGCAATACCCCGCGTATTGTAAAAGGGTTGTAAAATTTTTACAATAATAAAGACAGTTAAAATCTTAAGGAGTCTTATGAAAAAATTATTTTTGTTGTGCGCCCTGTTCGCGGCCGTTCCGGCTTTCGCGCAGGATTATTACGGCCTGCAGGAATACGGCCTTCGCAAAAACACCACCCGCGTAGAATTTTACGGCGGTATGACGCTTCCTAAAGACGATTGGAAAGTGCACGGAACCGAACTCGGCACCACCGGCTGGACCGCCGGTATCGGATTTACCCGCAACATTGTGTCCTTCTTCGGTTTGGGGTTGGACGCCAACTATTCCCAACTCGGTGACGGGGACACTTTCGCCGGCGATTCTTATTACCGCACCGGCGTGGCCACCGGCCTCGTAACCGGCCGCCTGACCTTCTTCCCCTCCCAGGCTACCCGCTTATACGTACCTTTCGGCGTCGGCGTAGGACACATGTTCGCCCGCCAGAAAAATGCGGACGGTTCCCATTTAACCACCAACAGCACCGACCTCGCGCAAATGGTAGGCGTCGGCCTGGAATTTGACATCGACGAAACCATCATCTTCGGTGTGGAAGGCCGCTACTACTTAATCGAAGCCAACGACGATTTTAAAGACGCCTTTGGCAAAAGCCGCTACCAAAACATGCTGGTTATGTTAAAACTCGGCTGCCGCTTTTAATTAAAAACGCACTGTTTTACAACCCCGCCCAAAGGCGGGGTTTTTTATTTTTATAATTAAAAAAACGGTTGGCTAAATAACGAACGGACCTGTTTACTAAAAGTATGGAACAAACACTTTCAACTTTTACGCTGGTCCTTTTAAGCGGACTGGTACTGGCCGTAATGGTCTTGCCGTTTTTGGTGCATAAAGTCGAACAGGAGCTGGAAATCTTCCTGCTGGTGTGCGGCTTGTGCGCCGTGACCGTTTCCCGCGCCTGGAGCGGACACCTGGTGCTGGAAGCGTTAAAAGAACCGTGGATGATTACTTCGGCCGTGCTTATACTGGGGTTACTGTTTAAAAAATTCGGCCGCTATACGGGGCACGTCATCTACGCGGTTGAAAAACGGACCGGCCCGCGGATTTTCCTGTTTTTGGCGGTATTTTGCATCGGGTTGTTTTCCAGCGTGCTGACCGCCATTATCGCAGCGCTTTTGGCGGCGGAAATTATTAAACTGCTAAATCTGTCCGCGCCGGAAAAAACGCGCCTGGCCATCTACACGTGTTTTTCCATCGGTTTCGGCGCAGTGCTTACGCCGATAGGCGAACCGCTTTCCACCATTGTGGTATCCAAACTAAAAGACGCGCCTTATTACGCCGATTTCTTCTTTTTAATGAAATTATTAGGCTGGTGGATTTTGCCCGGCCTGGTACTGTTTGGCCTGCTGGCCATGCGGATGGGTAAAAAACCCGTCACCGTGCAGCCTGCCGAAACCGCCCCGGGCGAAACGTATACCACCATCCTGGTGCGTACAGGCAAAGTATATTTGTTTGTGGCGGGCCTTGTTCTGTTGGGAGAAGGCTTAAAACCCCTGGCCGTTCGGACGATTCCGCACCTGTCCAAATATACGCTGTACTGGCTTAATACGCTTTCGGCGGTATTGGATAACGCCACCGTAGCCAGCATTGCGGTAACGCCGGAACTGTCCCACGATATCCTCTTATTCCTGCTGATTTCCTTAGTGTGCGCGGGCGGATTATTAATCCCGGGGAACATCCCCAACATCATCTGCGCCGCCAAGCTGGATATAAAAACACGCGCCTGGGCAAAAGCCGCGCTGCCGCTGGGAATCACGCTGCTGGCTGTTTACTTTGTCGTCCTCTGTATTGTATGATAAGGATATGCAAGATATTCTGATTAAAATTTTTCTCGCGCTGATGCTGGGCGGCATTTTGGGTATGGAACGCCAATACCACGATAAACCCGCCGGATACGCCACCAACTGCCTGATTTGCCTGGGGGCCATGCTGTTTACCGTTTTATCCGAATATATGGGCGCGGCCGGGGGCGACCCGGGCCGCATTTCCGCCCAAATCGTAACGGGCGTGGGTTTTATCGGCGCGGGGTCTATCCTGCGCGACGGAAATAAAATTTCCGGCTTGACCACCGCCGCGGGCGTATGGCTGGTGGCCGCCATCGGCATGGCCGTCGGCTACGGGCAATACGTACTGGCCGCGCTGTCCGCCGCCTCCATTTTAGTCATTCAGCTGGGCGTACGCAAAACGCTCAAGCTGGTAGAATTTGTAAAACATTACGACACGATTTACCTTACCTGCGAACCCAAATGGAACGTGGTAGATAAAATCACCAAACAAATCGAAAAACAAAACGTTTCTGTACTCAAACGCGAAGTAACCAAGCAGGACAACGTTTTCCACGTCAGCCTGGTGGCTACGTTTACGGGGCATGAATTTCAAAACGTTACCAAAGAACTGTTAGAAATGCCCGAAGTATACAGTTTGTACAAATAATACAGGAGAATAATCCGCCTATGACGGACGACATAAAACCCATACCGCTGTTTAACCTCAAAGAACAATACGAACATCTAAAACCCCAAATCCATGAGGCCGCTTTGGAAGCCTTGGATTCCATGCACTGGCTGCTCGGCCCGCAAACCCAACAATTTGAAGAAGAATTCGCCCGCCTTATCGGCGTGAAACACTGTATCTCCTGCTCGTCCGGCGCAAGCGCCATCCAAATTGCGTTAAAAGCCGCCGGAATCGGTGAAGGGGACGAAGTGATTACCACTCCATTTACCTTTATCGCCACCACGTCTTCCATCTCGCTGACGGGGGCGAAATTCGTTTTTGCCGATATCGACCCGCGCACTTATAATATCGACGTGCAAGACGTAGAACGCAAAATTACCAAACGCACCAAAGCCATTTTACCCGTACACCTGTACGGCTATCCCGCCAATATGGACGCCATTATGCACCTGGCCAATGAACACGGTTTAAAAGTAATTGAAGACTGTGCCCAGGCCCATTTGTCTATGGCCGACGGCGTGATGGTAGGCGGCATTGGCGACGCGGGCTGCTTTAGCTTTTATCCCAGCAAAAACCTGGGCGCCTGCGGCGACGCGGGCTGCATTACCACCAACGACGACGAACTGGCCGACGCCTGCCGCTCCCTGCGCCACAGCGGCCGAGCCAAAGACAAAGCCTATGAATACGATTTGGAAGGGTCCACCCTGCGCATGGACGAAGTGCAAGCCGCTATCCTACGCGTAAAACTGCCGCACTTGGCCGACTGGACGGAACAACGCCGCAAAGCCGCCGCCTGGTACGCTGAGGGGCTTTCGGGCGTGCCTGTGGTGCTTCCGCCGACGCCGCCCGCCGGATACGAACAATCGTTTTACGTCTATACAATCCGCGCCGAAAAACGCGACGAACTGCAGGCGTATTTAAAAGAACGCGGAATCGGTTCCGCCGTCTATTACCCAGTTCCCTTATACAAACAGCCCGCATACAAACACTTAAACTTAAACCCGGAGGATTACCCCGAAGCGGAAAAAGCCGCCAAAGAGGTATTATCCATCCCCATGTTCCCGGAAATTACCGAAGAACAAGTGGCCCGCGTATGCGAAACCATCCGGGCGTTCTACGAGCAGGACGCTACCGTTTAGACGATATAATCGACAGGAACCCCGCGTCTTACTTTTAAGACGCGGGGTTTTTTGTACAGACCCCGGAACAGGCGGGAGATATTTATTCCCAACAAAAACGGCACGGGAATTTATGACGAGCTTTTAACCCGCCCCAATTCGGACGGGATTTCTTGAATGTTGTAAAATCCCCAGCGATCGGCAAGATACAACTTGCGGTGTTCATATACAAAATATCGTTATTCCCGAGCGTTATCATCGGAAAACCGTTATTTCACGACAGCAAAATCCCTCAAATCCTGTGGATGGCTTCCTTCGGCAATGACGGCATTACCGGGATAATCTGCCGAGGAAGAAATACAAACAGACCGCCTGCAGGGAAAATTATCTCTCTTAAAAACTAACCCTTTTTGCCGCGTTGCAAAAGACGCAATAAATGTTATTCTATTAGTGTAAGAACGATTTAACCGGCCCGGGGGGACGCCAAAGGCGTAAGAGGGCCAAAAGGGGATACGTGGAACGGCTAAAGAACACCTGTCGTTCCCAAACATAAACCCCGCCGAAGAGGCGGGGTTCTTGTTTTTATATCAAACCGACACGGGCAACGTTTAGCCCCCTATTTTTTCCAACGCGATAAACGCGGCAGTACGCTTAACATATGCGCCTTCGCCTGCGCCGGGGAAAACTCCGGGTGAGCCTGCACCAAATGTACAGCGCAGATATCCGCCATTTCTTCCAGCGTAACATCCTGGGTGAATTTCCCCTCTTTAAAGCAATACTTGCAATATAAATTACTTTCGGAACCGTCTTTTTCCGTACCGAAGAATCCCGCTGCCAAGGGCATACCGCAACTTTGACAAAATTTTTCTTTCATAAAATTATCCTTATTTTTTAAGTATTTTTTATTTAAAACAACAACCGTGTAAATTGACGGAAATAACCGAATACTGAAACCCTGCGGGCCACACCTTGTAGACCACACACTGCGGGCCGCTGAAAGCCTTACCCATTCCGGATACCGAAACCCTATAACTGGACCCTGTATCATCCGCTCTCCGCAGGACCGGGGTGACGCAACTTTAATTGAAGTGGCCAAAATAAGCAATAAAGGATAAGAAAATACTTTCTTATCCTTTATGCGTAAACCGACGGTTATGAACAATCTGTTTGCTTATAACATCTTATTTTTCAGGCGGCCGGCAATGTTATCCAACTCGTCCAGCGAATGATAATGAATCACCAGCGTGCCTTTTTTCATATTTTTGCCGTATTTTACTTCCACTTTGGTGCCTAAAGCGGTTTGCAAATCGTTTTCAAACGAAACAACTTCCGCCGGACGGTCACCTTTTTCCGCCTTTTTCACGGGGAACATAAGCGCGCGGGCCGCATCTTCGGCCTGGCGGACGGACATTTTGCTGCCGTACATCTTTTTAAACAGCATGTCCCGCTTGGCGGCGTCCGTTACCATTAACAGCGCGCGGCCGTGGCCTTCGCTGATGAGGCCGTCCTGCAGCGCCTGTTGGATTTCCGGCTCCAAATCCAGCAAGCGAAGCGCGTTGGAAATAGCTGCTTTCGATTTGCCGCAATAAGAAGCCAGATCCGTCTGCGTAATATAGAATTTGCTCATCAAATTGCGGTAGCCGAGGGCCGTTTCGATAGGGTTTAAATCTTCGCGCTGGATATTTTCGATTAATGCGAGCGCGCACATTTCTTTATCGCCCAAATGTTTATGGACGATGGCGTCAATTTCCGTCAGCCCCGCCAGTTGCGTGGCGCGGAAGCGGCGTTCCCCCACCACAATTTCGTATTTATCAAGTCCGGCATCGTACACCACCACAATCGGCTGGGTAAGGCCGTGTTCTTTAATGGATTGGGAGAGTTCCTGCAGTTTTGCTTCGTCAAACACGCGGCGCGGCTGAAAACGGTTGGGAACAATTTTATCCACCGCAATACGCGTTACGCTGGCGCCGGTAGGCTCCACCGCCTGCGCGGCCTCTGCCGTGGTCATCTGTACCACTTCCTGGGTTTGTTTAATAAGAGCGTCTAAGCCCTTTCCTAAAGCCTGTCTGGACATCTCAGCCTCCAAAATCGTAATTTACGGGCATTTCTCCCGTCATTTTAAAATCTTTATACATTTCCGCATTGGCGCCTCTGCGGGTTAAAAATTCTACGGCCAGCTGAATATATGCGTTGGCACCGCGGCAGGCGGGGTCGTAATCAAAAATAGCCTGGCCAAAGCTGGGCGCTTCCGCCAAACGGATGTTGCGCGGAATTGGGGTTTTATATACCTGTTCCCCAAAATAGCGGCTGACCTCCGCAAATACCTGTTTGGAAAGATTCATGCGGGCATCGTACATGGTAAGCACGCCGCCGTCCATTTTAAGTTTAGGGTGCAGGAACTGTTTAATTTTGGCTACCGTGCTCATAAAATGGGCCAGGCCTTCCATGGCGTAATATTCGCACTGAACGGGAGTAATCACGCTGTCGGCCGCCATCATGGCGTTAAGCGTTAACAGACCTAACGAGGGAGGACAGTCAATAATAATATAGTCGTACATATCGCGCAGCGGGGCCAGTGCGTCTTTAAGCATGTTTTCGCGGCCGCGAACGTTTACCAGTTCCACTTCCGCCCCGGCCAGGTTTTTGCAGGCGGGAAGAACGTCCAGCATTTCGCAGGAAGTTTGGCGGACCACCTGTTCAAACGGAGCGGTTTTGGTCAGCAAGTGGTAGACGGATTTTTCTCCGTCCGCCACATTGACGCCCAAACCGGAACCGGCATTACCCTGCGGGTCAAAATCCACCAGAAGGACATCCTGGTCCAAACATGCAAGCGCATAAGACAAATTAATAGAAGTGGTGGTCTTGCCCACTCCACCTTTTTGGTTGGCGACAACGACTATTTCTCCCATAAGGCCTCCAAATAGAATATACGTATATTAAACATTAATTGTATATAAAAAGCAAGCGGTCCGTTTATAGCTAAACGGACCGTTTGGGATTGGTTGTTTTCACGTGAAAACTATTTAATTATGCGCATGCGGCTAAACGGCCAGTGGATAAACCAGGCTTTTCCTTTAATGTTTTCCCGCGGGATAGGGCCCCAAAAACGGGAATCACAGGAATTATCCCGGTTATCCCCCATCCCAAAATAATGGTTTTCCGGCACCTTAACAGGGCCAAAATTGTCCCGCAGATACATACCGTAATAGTTATCCAGTTCGTGGTTTTCCCATACCTGCTGGTACATCTCCAAATCCTCTTCCGGCCGGTACGGTACCCGGGCGATATTTTCATACCGCTCATATCCTTGCAAAGGAACTTTGTTTCCGTTTACAAATAATTGGCCTTCTTTTACTTCTACCGTATCCCCCGGCATAGCAATCACGCGTTTTACAAAATCGCGCCCGTACTGGCTGTCGCCACAGTTAATTTGTTTACGGTCTTTAGCCGGGAAGCGAAATACAATAATATCCCCCGGTTTGATTTGGCTAAATTCTCCAAAACGGATATTCGTTAAAGGAATACGAAACCCATACGCGGATTTATTTACAAATAAATTATCCCCCACCAGCAGGGTATTTTGCATTGATTCGGAAGGAATTTTAAATGCCTGGATAAAAAAGAACATTACAAACGAAGCCACAAACCCGGCAAAATATACCGTATTGCACCATTCCAAATCTTTCTTCATTACCACTTCTTTCTGTTCCGGCTGAGCTTTTAATACCGAAATATATCCATATCCGGCCGCTAACACTACCGCCACAGAACACAGAACTACTTTAAACAGGCTGATATTTTCCCCGGTTCCCCCACCCATAATAAACAGGAGCATATAAAACGCACAGCTTAAAATAAACAATAAATAAGCAGCATGCCAACCGGCAAACGATACAGGAGAAGTTAATTTCCCTTTCTTTTTAAGCCAGCGGGTAGCCAGCGCAAAAGCATACATAATACATGCAACCAAGAACAGACGTTGTTCCATACAGATTCCTCACATATGTTTTCACGTGAAAACTATTTTTCAGCATCGCCAGTTGTTTTCACGTGAAAACTGTTTAAATAAATTTGTTGATAAAGGTGTTGATATTGTGGAGAAGTATCCCCAATCCGCAGGGAAATATCCATCCCTCCCCGCTGTAATTCTTCCCTTTTTTCCCGGGATAATAACTCAGTTAAAAAGCAACTTAATAATAAAATATCCCCCGGTTTACATACAAAACCGTTCTTCCCGTGTTCTACCCATAAGGACATATCTCCTACGTTTGTTACCATACACGGGAGCCCTACGCGTAACGCTTCTAAAAGCGCTATTGGCAAGGATTCCTCTACTGAGGTTAACACAAACGCGTCCGCCATATTCAGCCAGGTATTAATATCACGTTGTTCCCCGGCCAGCAAAACGGCTTCTTCCATACCGCTTTGGCGGATGAAATTTTCTAGTTTAGGGCGTTCTTCCCCCTCCCCTACATATACCAAACGGGCGGCAGAATTACCGCGCCACACATTCCGAAAGGCCTGTAATAAAGTGACAGGGTCTTTCACCGGGGCCAGGCGGGCTACACTGATAAATACGGTATTATCCGTAGTAAAACCATATTGTTTACGCATCTTATCGCGTAAAGCGTCATCCCTAAAAAATACGGTTTTATCCGCCCCGTTCGGGAGCAGAAAAACCTTATCCTTTCGGTAATGCTGGGTTTCCACTAAATAGCGCGCGGTAGAAAACGACTCGGCCACCGTTAACGTATCTAAATCTTTTAATAATTTATCGATAAAACGAAGAATAAAATTCTTTTTGGAAAGGTCAAAATGCGGGGTAGAAACCAGTTTCAAACCTTTACCCGCACAGGCTAAACGGGTGAGTTCGATTCCTCTAAATAACATCGCGTGTACAATATCCGGCTGAAAAGAAAGTATTTCTGCCTGTAATTTTTTTACGATTCCAAACGGGATAAATCCTTTCATGTTTAGCGATACCACTTCCGCGCCGGATTTTTCCAACTCCTGCGCCACCGGCCCCAACGGTTTTAGACTCACCACTTTTACTTGATGTTCTTTTACTGTTTGCACCACCAACGCGGCCAACGCCTTTTCCGCGCCGCCCGTTTGGGTAGAAGTGATAACATATAAAATTTTCATACTGTTATTATAGCAAGTTTAGCTTTCTGTGTATCAGAAAACCAACGGGCCCTCCCACTTGGGAAGACCCGTTTTTGATATATAAAAAAATACTTAAATTTTAAGCATTTTTTTCAAAACCAGCCCAAATTTTAGTTTTCAGGCTTAAACTGGTCCTTTCCTACCCCGCAAACCGGGCAAACCCAGTCTTCTTTTACATCTTCCCACTTGGTTCCGGCCGGGATTCCGTTTTCCGGGTCGCCCAAGGCGGGATCATACGTGTAACCACAAACTTCACAAATATACTTTACCATACTAATTACCTCCCCAACTTTTTTTAATCTTTATGCGTGCGTTGCGCCTTTTGGCGTTTTGCCTTTTATCACATTATGATAATACGCATACGTAAGCGCCTGGCCGTTGGGCTTTAAGACGCCGGCGTCTTTAACCTCGCCGATAAACAACGTATGTGTGCCTACGTCCACCATTTGCTGCACTTCCACTTCCATATACGAAAGGGTGTGCTCCGTTACAACCGGGCATCCTAAAAAGCCCGTTTTATAGGGAACTTTGGCAAATTTATCAAATGTGCGCCCCGTGCGGAACCCAAACGTACCGATAAACGGCAGCGGCGTGGATTCTTCCAGAGGCATGGCGGCAAACACACGGCTTTTTAAAATCATTTCATGCGTAAGGCTTTGTTTGTTGACGGAAATAGCCATGCGGGCGGGTTCGGCGGTTACCTGGAAAACGGTGTTTACAATCAGCCCGTTTTTCTTTTCTCCGTCGACGGTAGTAACAATATAAAGCCCGTAGGTAATATAGTTAAGCCCCCGGTTAATTTCTTCAACAGACATAACCCCTCCGCGTTATTTTAATTTTTCGGCGATTTTTTGACTGACAAGCAGCCCCAAATCGCGGCATTGTTTTTTGATATTCTCGTCGGGCACAAACGGCGATTTAATGGCCGGGGCCACTACCTGCACATTCATGCTTTCCAGCATTTTGGTCAGTTCGTCAATCGGCGCACCGTTCCAGCCGTACGAACCGAAAGCCGCACCGATAAGACCTTTTTTACGCAAGCCTTTTAAGTAGCACAGCACGTCGGCCATCGTCGGGAAAATATTGCTGTTTAAGACGGGCGAACCGATAATTAAGGCAGACGCGTCCAACAGTTCCGTCACCACGTCGCTGCGGTGGTTGCTGTGCATGGAAAGCTGTTTGACGACGGTGCCGCCTGCGCGCAGACCGTCGGTAATGTAACAGGCCATTTTTTCCGTGCTGCCCCACATCGTGTCATACACGACGACGGCTTTGTTATTTGGGGCCTGCGCCGCCCATTTGGCGTACAAATTGATAATTTTAGACGGATCTTTGCGCCAAATAAAACCGTGGTCCGGCGCAATCATTTTGGGCGAAAGCCCCATTTTTTGCACCTGGGCCAAAAAGCGCAGCACAATATCCGAATACGGTAAAACGATGTTGGCGTAATATTTTTCCGCCTCGTAGAGCCACAGCCGTTCTTCGTTTTCATCGTCGAAGAGTTTGCCGGTGGCGTAGTGCATGCCGAATACATCGTTGGTAAACAAAACGTTTTCTTTTTCCAGATAGGAGAACATGCTGTCCGGCCAGTGGAGCATGCGCGCTTCCACGAACGAAACGGTATCTCCCCCCACGTCGATACGGTCGCCGGTTTTGACAGTTTTTAATTTCAAATCCCGGTGGAACTGGGCGGTAATATCTTTAAACCCCATGTCGGAAACGTACACTTCTTCGGGCTCGATGGCTTCCACCGCCTGCGGAAGCGCGCCGGAATGGTCCATTTCCGAATGGTTGGAAATAATAATTTGAATTTTTTTCGGGTCGATAACGCTTTGGATGCGTTCCATCATTTCGTCGTAAAATTCTTTTTTTACGGTATCGATTAACGTCGGTTTTTCGCTCATGATTAAATAGGCGTTATACGTCGTACCGCGTTTGGTGGAATAACCGTGAAAATCGCGGATGTTCCAGTCGATGGCGCCCACCCAATACACTTTTTCCGAAATCTGTACAGCTTGCATCATATTATTGTTCTCCTAAAATTAAAAAAGGGCTCCGCTCTACTCAGCAGAGCCCGGCAAATTAGTTTTCAGCTTTCCACAAGCCGTGCAGGTTGCAGTATTCGCGCGCAATTACTTTATCGGAATCCGATTTAAACACCGCTTCCGGTTTATCGCCCGGTTTTAAATGTTTGCGCTGTACTTTGCCGCATTTTTCGCACACGAGTTCAATCCATTCAATATAATGGGTATCAATCATCGGGTGGTCTACGCTGCCTACTTTTACTTTATATCCGCCTTCGATTTTTTCAATCACCGGCACATGTTTTTCGGCGGCTCCGTCGGAAGTGCCTTCATCCATCCGTTTCATCGGCTGGCCGCAGCACACCAGTTCCCCCGCACCCGCGTGCACCACTTCCACGATATTGCCGCACACGGCACATTTATAAATTTCGTTTAATTTCGTCATAATCCAAATTCTCCGTTACATTAATTTTTTTACTTCCGCCAGCACGGCCGCATAATCCGGCTCGTGCGTTACTTCCGGCACAAATTGTACATATTGGACGGTACCCTGTTTATCCACTACAAATACGGCGCGGGTAAGTAACCCTAAATCTTCTAACAGAACACCGTAATCGCGCGCGAAACCAAAGTCGCGGTAATCGGAAACCGTCACCACTTTACTCACGCCGCTCGCCGCACACCAGCGGGCCTGCGCAAAAGGCAAATCGCGGCTGACGGTCAATACCACCACATCCCCCGGCAGTTTATCCGCTTCCACGTTAAAACGGCGGGTTTCCACATCGCACACCGGCGTATCTAACGACGGCACGCAGGAAATCACCAACACTTTGCCTTCAAAATCGCTTTTTTTAACGGGATTAAGCGCATTATCCACCAAGGTAAAATCAGGCGCTTTATCCCCCTTTTTAAGTTCCGCCCCGGTTACTTTAGCCGGAGTCCCGTTCATTTTAATATCTTTCTTCACAGCTTTACCCCTTATTAATAATTAATCTTATTAAGAACAGTATATAATATTCTTCTCTTCCTCCGCTATGATTATTATAAAATTATTCCCCCCATTTCACAACGCAAAAAAAATGATTATTTTAAAATAAACCCGCCGAAAACAGTTTTTTGTAAAAATTTCCGTTTTTTAACGCATTCTAAGTTTTTAAATGGTTAGACAGCCAAAAAAATAAAAAATCAAAAAATAACGCGTTTTTAACAAATTAAACGCTATTTTTAACTTTTTTTAATTGACCAACCCTTTAATAAGTGGTATGATTTAATAAACTATTTTTTTATTTGGCGGCACTATTGTGGATAATTTACAAGCATACCCCCAGCTGGTCCCTGTTTTTCAAGACATTGAAAATATTATAGGTAAAGATACGTACGACATGTGGCTCCGTCCCGCGGCGTTTGAATACGCAGGCACGACGCTGACCATTTCTTTGCCCAACCAATTTTGGGGTAAAACCATCCGGGAACGGTACCAACATATTATTACGGACGCTTTTTTAAAACATTTGGGCGCGGAAATCACCATCGTCTATAATGTAGCCCCGCAGGAACCGGCTCCCGCCGTTACGTCCGCCAAAGACGTAATCGCCGCCGCGCCGGAGTATTTCAGCCAGCCGGCCAAACCCGCGGCTCCCGCCCCCCTTCCGGCGGCGTCGAATCCGTTTCCGACCAATTTAATTCCGTCGTTTACGTTTGAAAACTTTATCGAAGCGCCTTCCAACCGCTTCGCTTACAAAGCGGCGGAAGCGGCCGCCACCAACCTGGGCAACCGCGCCAATAATCCTTTATTTATTTATTCTTCCCCCGGCCTGGGCAAAACCCATTTAATGCACGCTATCGGGAATAAAATTTTGCAGAACAACCCTAACGCGCAGGTACTTTATATGTCCGGCGAAGAGTTCGTCAGCGAATACATCAAAGCGCTGACCAATAAATCGCACGATTCGTTCCGCCAAAAATGCCGCACGCTGGACTGTTTTTTAGTGGACGATATTCAATTTATTGTGGGCAAAGCCGCCAGCGAGGAAGAATTTTTCCATACCTTTAACGCTTTGTTCGACAAAAACAAACAAATCGTTTTCTCTTCGGACAGAACCCCCCAGCAGCTGGAACTGGAAGAACGTTTGTCTTCCCGCCTGCTCTCCGGCCTGCCGACGGAAATCAAAAAACCTAATTTGGAAACCCGCATCGCCATCCTGCGCCAAAAACGCAATTCCATTAACGTGGATATCGGCGATGACGTGCTTGCTTTTATTGCCGAAGGCGTACAAACCAACATCCGCGAGCTGGAAGGCTCCCTCTTGCGCCTAGTGGCCTATTGCCGCATGCAGGGCGTAACGCCCACCATATCGATTGCCAAAGAATTGCTGGCCGATATTTTGGTTTCCGGCAACGATTTATCCATTAACGTCAATACGATTAAAAAAGTGGTCGGCAAGCGTTTTAGCATTAAAATGGAAGATTTTAATTCCAAACGCAAAACGCAGTCTATCGCCTGGCCGCGCCAAATTGCCATGTATTTAACCACGGAACTGACGGACCTGTCCCTGCCGGAAATCGGCCGTGAGTTCAACCGCGACCACAGCACCGTCGTGCACGCGCGCGACGTAGTAAAAGAAAAAGTGGAAGCGGACCCGTTCTTTTCCGCCGAAATCAACCAGCTTATTATGGATATTAAAGCTGTGGATAACAAGTAAACAACCGGTGGATAACTCCGCCGTAAAAACGGAATACATGGGGATAAAATTTTCAGCAGTGCAGCGTGTGGATAAAAAAACCGGGTTGTGCACATTCCCGCCCGCCGGATTGTATAGGGAAAGTAACATTATCCACACAATAAACAGGACATAATAACAGAGATATAAAAATATGAAAATAAATATTACTAAAGCTACTCTTTTGGAAGGCATCCAAATCGTGTCCGCGGGCGTTTCCTCCCGCACCACCTTGCCTATCCTGCATAACTTTTTAATTGAGGCGCAGAGCGGCAAAATCAAACTCGTGCGCACCGATATGGAAATGGCCACCGTCCACTTTGTAAATGCCGAAGTGGAAGAAGAAGGCAGCCTGACTGTTCCGATGAAAGAGTTTTCCGACATCATCAAAAACTTACCCGATGACAAAGAAATTAATTTGTATTCGGACGAAAACAACAAATTTCATATCAAATCCGGCAAAAGCAAATTTTGGGTAATCGGTACTCCCAAGTCCGAATATCCCGCCATCCCCGAAGTGGAACACGAAAACAGCGTATCGTTTGATCCTATTGAACTGCAGAAGATGATTGAAAAGACGGCTTTTTCCGCCTCTACGCAGGAAACCCGCTATATTTTAAACGGTCTTTTGTGGAACAATACGGCTGAAAAGTTTGAAATCGTCGCCACGGACGGCGGCCGCTTGGCCGTCGCCACGCACGAAGCGTTGGCCGGTTCCAAAGAGTTTAAAATCATTATTCCCACCAAAATTTTAAACGAAGTCTGCCGCTATATCGGCATCGCCAAACCGGACAAGGACAGTAAAATCGAAGTCAGCGTATCGTCCAACCAAGTCAGTTTTGTAATGAACGAAACCACGTTTATTTCGCGCTTGATTGAAGGGAATTTCCCCAATTACAATCAGGTTATTCCCACCAAGAAAAACATTGGTTTTGAAGTGTTTTCCAAAGATTTACTGGCTTCCACCCGCCGTTCGGCGTTGTGCTCCGGCGAATTTGGCAGCGTGGTAAAATACAAACTGGAAAACAACGCGCTGACCGTGTCGTCCAATTCCCAAAACATGGAATTTACCGACGAACTGCCCGTGGAATATACCCAGGAAGCGTTCGACGCCGCTTTCAACCCGCAGTATATTATCGACGTACTTAAAAACATCGGTACGGATAAAGTGTCGTTCTCGTTTGTGAACGCCTCCCAGCCCGTGCTGGTGGAACCTGTGGGCGACGCGACGTTTAAATACGTCATCATGCCGGTTAGAGCGTAATGAAATTTGGCCAAAACCCCAAAAAACAGTGGCGTTCCAGCGCGGAGTTGGATAGAAATTACAACGTGCTGAACCGCCGTTTGAACCGCTTGATGATTCTGGACCATGTTTGGACGCAGCTTGTGGGAAACAAAGCGAAATTTTGGGTGTTAAAGGCCGTGCAGGGCGGCACGCTGTACGTGCAGGTTAAAATTTCCGTAGCGAAAAACGAACTGATTGCGCGGCGGCGGCAGCTGATAGCGGAGCTTAACAAGCATTTTGACGAACCCTGGATTGAAAAAATAGAAATCCAATAGATTTTAGTATTCTGACTCAAGGAGTTTTCATGACTGACGAACAGAAAGAGAAGGATTATGATTCTTCAAAAATTACCGTTTTAGAAGGTTTGGAAGCGGTGCGCAAACGCCCGGCCATGTATATCGGCTCGACGGGCTTGCCCGGTTTGCACCACCTGGTGTACGAAGTGGTGGATAACTCCGTCGACGAAATTTTAGCCGGCGGCGCCACCACCATTACCGTTACCATTAAAGACGATATGACCTGTTCTATTCAGGACGACGGACGCGGTATCCCGGTCGACCTGATGAAGAACGCCAAAGACGCTAAACTGCGCAATAAATCGGCCCTGGAAGTCGTTATGACCGTACTCCACGCGGGCGGTAAGTTCGACAGCGGCGCCTATAAAGTGTCCGGCGGTTTGCACGGTGTGGGTGTGTCCTGCGTGAACGCGCTTTCCGAAACCATGGAAGTGGAAGTCCGCCGCGACGGCAAAGTCCACTTTCAGCGCTACCACCGCGGTAAGCCGGAAGACAAAGTGGCCGTCATCGGCGACACGAACGAACACGGTACCAAAGTAACCTTCCACGCCGATAAAGAAATCTTCGGCGACGTGGCGTTTTCGTACGAAACTATCGGCAACCGCTTGCGCGAACTCGCGTTTTTGAACGCGGGCGTAAAAATTGTCTATACCGACGAACGCAAAGAAAACGACCAGACCGTTACCTTCCATTTCGAAGGCGGTATCGCCCAGTTTGCCAAGTATTTAAATACCAACAAAACCGTCATCAATCCGGAACCGATTTACCTCACCAAAGAAGTGGGGGACAATTATATTTCGTTCGCTATCCAATACAACGAAAGCTATTCCGAAAATACCTTCTCCTTTGTGAATAACATTCACACCGTGGAAGGCGGTACGCATTTAAGCGGTTTCAGAAGCGCGCTTACGCGTATTATTAACGAATACATTAAAAACAACAACATTTCCAAACACAAAGATATTTCCGTCGGCGGCGACGATATTAAAGAAGGGCTGACGGCGGTTTTGTCCGTCAAAATTCCGCACCCGCAGTTTGAAGGGCAGACGAAAACGAAGCTCGGCAACTCGGAGGTGGAAGGTATTGTACGCTCCGTAGTGGGGGAAACTTTATCTACTTTTTTTGAAGAAAACCCCAAAACCGCCAAAGCCATTTGCGAAAAATGCGTCGGCGCGGCCGTAGCCCGCGAAGCCGCCCGCAAAGCGCGCGATTTAACCCGCCGCAAAGGCGCCTTGGAAAGCGGCGGACTGCCCGGGAAACTGGCGGACTGCCAAGAACGCGAATCGGCCAAGTGCGAATTGTTCCTCGTCGAAGGTGACTCCGCAGGCGGTTCGGCCAAACAGGGCCGCGACCGCGTGTTTCAGGCTATTTTGCCGCTGCGCGGTAAAATTTTGAACGTGGAAAAAGCCCCGCTCGTTAAAATTCTGTCCAGCGACACGGTGCGCGACTTAATCGCCGCCGTCGGTACGGGCGTAGGCGAAGGGGAAGGCGGTTTTGATATTACCAAACTCCGCTACAATAAAATTATTCTGATGGCCGATGCCGACGTCGACGGCCAGCACATTTCCACGCTGCTGCTCACGTTCTTCTACCGCCAGTTAAAACCGCTTATCGAGCAGGGCCACGTCTATTTGGCGCAGCCGCCGCTCTATAAAGTGAAAAAAGGAAAAGTGGAACAATATCTGCAGACGGAAGACCAGATGCAGCAATGGCTGATGAAAGAAGGCCTTGCCACGGTAACCGTTACAGATATGAAAAAGAATGAAGATTTGACGCATGACTCTTTGCGCGACCTGTTAAAAGTGCTGCGTGACGTAGAGGACATACTCGGTAAACTGGAAGTCAAAAACATTACGCTTGCTGACTTTATGGCTTTCCTGGCCGAAGGCCGCGTGCCGGTGTACCGCATTCCGCTCAAAAGCGGCGGTTTCCGCTATTTCTATATGGAACAAGAATACCGATCGTACGAAGAACAGTATATTCAGGAAAAACGCGAAGAACTGGCCGCAGACGGCGTAGACGTAAACGCCATTTCCGCCGATTCTTTAGTGCCCGAACACCAGAGCCTGTTCGAATTCGGCAAACTCTTGGCCGACGAAAAGAAAATGGAAACGTTCGGATTTACGTTTGCGCAGTACCCGGTCATCACCAACGAAAAAGAACGCGTGAACCCGTTGTTTAAAGTAAATAACGGCAAGACGGACGCGCTCGTCTACAGCTTGGCGGAACTGCTGCATGCGGTGAAAGAGGCCGCGTCCTCCGGCGCGACGATTCAGCGCTACAAAGGTCTGGGTGAAATGAACCCCGAACAGCTGTGGGAAACCACCATGGACCCGGCCAAACGCAAATTAATCCAGGTTAAAATCAACGACGCCGCCGACACGGAACAGGCGTTCACCATGCTGATGGGCGACCGCGTGGAGCCGCGCCGCGACTTCATCCAATCCCACGCCCTGGAAGTAAAGAACTTGGACATTTAACCCCGTGCGCCGGGGCGTACTTAACACACGTTCTGGCGCCAAACGATTTATCCGTAACAGGAGATTTTTAGCATGAGCGAAGAAAATTTGAATCAGCCGCAGTCCCAAAATGTGGACTTGTTCGGCAACATCCAACAGCGCGATATTGCGGGCGAAATGCGTTCGTATTACATCGATTACGCAATGAGCGTTATCGTAGGCCGCGCCCTGCCGGACGTGCGCGACGGTTTAAAACCCGTACACCGCCGCGTGTTGTATTCCATGAACGAAATGGGTTTGAAATACAACAAACCCTACAAAAAATCCGCCCGTGTGGTAGGTGACGTGCTCGGTAAATACCACCCGCACGGCGACATTGCCGTCTACGATACCCTCGTACGTTTGGCGCAGGATTTTTCCATCCGCAAAACCTTGGTAGACGGCCAGGGCAACTTCGGTTCCATCGACGGCGATTCCGCCGCCGCTATGCGTTACACCGAATGCCGCCTCCAGCGCATTTCCGAAGAAATGCTGGCGGACTTGGATAAAGACACCGTCAAAATGATTCCCAACTACGACGGTTCTTTAATGGAACCCTCTGTTTTGCCGGCTAAACTGCCGGCGCTTCTCGTCAACGGTTCCTCCGGTATCGCCGTAGGTATGGCCACCAACATTCCCACCCACAACCTGGGCGAAGTGTGCGACGGTATTATTGAATACATCAAAAACCCCGATGTCACGACCAAAGAGATGATGAAAATTATCAAAGGGCCGGATTTCCCGACGGGGGCTATTATCCGCGGCACCAAAGGCATTTACGAATACTTCGAAACGGGCCACGGCAGCGTGCGCGTACAGGCCGCCACGGAAATTGAAGAACGCAAAAACGGCCGCGAAGCGATCATCGTAACCGAAATTCCGTATCAGGTAAATAAAACCTCGCTGATTGAAACCATCGTCGGCTTGGTGCGCGATAAAAAGATTACCGATATTTCCGACATCCGCGACGAGTCGGACAGACGCGGTATGCGCCTAGTCATCGAGGTCAAACGCGACGGAAACGCCCAAGTGGTGCTCAACCACCTCTACAAACACACCCAGCTGCAGACCACCTTCCCCGTCAATATGCTGGCGATTGTGGACGGCCGCCCGCGCGTGCTGTCGCTTAAAGAGGTAATGAAGGCGTATGTAAAACACCGTCAGGAAGTTATTACCAACCGCACAAAATTTGATTTAAACAAAGCGATGAAGCGCGAACACGTGCTCAACGGGTTGTTAATCGCGATTGCGAATATGGACGAAGTCGTCGCCATTATCCGTAACGCTAAAGACCCGACCGAAGCCAAGTTTACGTTGATGACGCGTTTTACCTTGTCCGAAGTTCAGGCGCAGGCCATTTTGGATATGCGCTTGCACCAGCTGACCCAACTGTCGTCCTTGGCGATTGAAAACGAACGCAAAGACCTGTTAAAACTCATTGAAGAATTGCAGGGAATTTTGGGCAGCCCGCAGAAGATTTTGGACATCATCGTGGAAGAACTGACCGAGCTCAAAAAGACGTACGGCGACGAACGCCGCACGCAAATCGGGCCGGATATGACGGACTTCTCGATGGAAGACTTAATCGAAAAAGAAGACGTCGTCATCACCATTTCCAACGACGGCTACGCCAAACGCATTCCGCTTTCCACCTACAAGAGCCAGAACCGCGGCGGAAAAGGTATCATCGGCAGCAAGACGAAAGAAGAGGACTTTATGGAGCATCTCTTTATTACGTCGTCGCACGCCACCATTTTGATGTTTACCAACCGCGGCCGCGTGTTTGCCTTGCGGGCGTTTGAAATCCCCGAAGGCAACCGTATGTCCAAGGGTAAAGCGATTGTGAACCTCTTGCAGCTGACCGGCGAAGAAAAAGTAACCTCCGCCGTGGCGATTGAGGATTTTGACCCCAAAAACTGCGAAAATACCTATCTGACGATGTGCACCCGCTATGGCAGCATTAAGCGCGTGGAACTGGGCGAATTTGCCAATATCCGCCGATCGGGCATTATTGCGATCGGGTTGGAAGAAGGGGACGTACTGGTGGGCGTACAGACGACACACGGCAAGTCCGACATTATCGTCGCCACCAAGCACGGCAAATCCATTCGCTTCGATGAAAACCAAGTCCGCTGTATGGGTCGCCCGGCCAAGGGCGTCCGCGCCATTAACCTAGGCGAAGGGGACGTGGTCGTGGGTATGGAACATGCGCCGAACGACGAACCCCAGCCCGACGTGTTGTCCGTCTGCGAAAACGGCTTTGGCAAGCGCACCGAATTCAGCGAATACAAACGCCAGAACCGCGGCGGCATGGGCGTCATCACCATTAAAACGAGCGCGCGCAACGGCTCCGTGGTGGGCATTAAGCTCGTCGACGAAAGCAAAGACCTCATGATCGTAACCGAAAAGGGTATGACCATCCGCGTCCGCTGTGCCGATATCCGCTCCGTCAGCCGCAACGCCCAAGGCGTCACGTTGGCCAAAATGGAAGAAGGCGACCGCATCGCCCGCATCGCTCCCGTCGTAAAAGACGAGGAAGAAAGCGAAGCCGCGGAACCCGAAACCAAATAACTTAGTTTGAAGTTTCACACGCCGGAGGAACCAAGCGTTCCCCCGGCGTTTTTTTATATTTTACCGTACGGTAAAAAAATGTTTGCAAGCGCCGTCAGAAAGTGCTATAAAACATAATAGGGGAATTATGTATGAGGACAAATCCGCACATCTTAGAAGTAAATACGCGTTCCTGGCTTAACCGCCTGGAAGCGAAGCACGGGCGTGCTTTTAACTTGGCCGACGTTCCGGAACAATTCCTGGACGACGCCAAAGCCATGGGGTTTGACGCCGTTTGGCTGATGGGCGTATGGAAACAAAGCCCGGCCGCGCGGGAAATTGCGCGCGGTGTGGACGAAATTAAAGACGCCATCCGTAATATCGAGCCGGATTTTAACGTAAACGACATTACGGCTTCTCCGTATGCCGTCTACGAATACGAAGTGGACGAAGCGCTGGGGGGGAATGAAGCCCTCGCCAAACTGCGCGAAAGACTTCACGCCAAGGGGATAATTTTACTGCTCGATTTTGTGGGCAACCATACGGCTATCGACTGCCCGGCTGTTACAGCCAACCCGGATTTGTTTATTAACACGGGCAAGACCGAGCCGCATGCGCACAAAGACTGGTTTTTTAAAAACCCGGACGGCGTATATATCGCCCACGGGCGCGACCCGTATTTCGCACCGTGGACCGACAGCGCCCAGCTGAACTATTTTAATCCCAAAACGCGCGAATTTATGCTGGATAACCTTTGCCGCGTAGCCGGCATGTGCGACGGCGTACGCTGCGATATGGCGATGCTGTCGCTCAATAAAGTGCACCGCGATACGTGGTGGGAATTTATCGGCGGCGAACTGCCCAAAGAAGAATTTTGGCACCAGGCATTAAACGCCGTGCGCGAAAAATATCCCGAATTTGTATTTATTGCCGAAGTGTATTGGGGCCTTGAATGGGAAATCCAGGAAATGGGTTTCGACTATACGTACGATAAAGTGCTCTACGACCGCCTGCGCTTTTCCACGCCGGAAAACATCAAAGGCCACCTGGGCGCGGAACACTTGTATCAGATGCGTTCCATCCGCTTTACGTCCAATCACGACGAGGAAGAAGCCTTAAAAGCCTTCGGGCGCGAAAAATCGCTCGCCGCCAGCACCATTATCGCCACGCTGCCCGGCGCACGGCTTTTCCACCTGTTCCAAATTTTGGGCCGCCCCGCGCGCATGCCGATTCAGTACGCCAAAGACTCGTTTGTAGAGGACGAAGCCGTCCACGCGTATTACCGGAAACTGCTGGAAATCGCGTCCGAGCCGGCTTTCCACGGGGGCCAATGGTCCCTGCGCGACGTAGCCCCGCTGGGGGATGATTCCAACCGTAACATTTTGTCCTGGCAGTGGAAGCAGATGAATACGGGAAAGATGATTTTCATTAACTACAGCGGAACCCCCGCCAAAGGCCGGGTATCCATGAAAGGCGTTTACGGCGAAAACGGAACGATTACGGAGGAATTCTCCGGCGAGAAACTCACCGTCACGCCCGAAATGCTTTCCCAGGGCTATGAACTGAACTTGAAGCCTTACGAGTGTAAAATCTTTGCGTTTGCCGTATAAAAACGCATTTTTTACCAAAAAACCCCGCCCCAAAAGCGGGGTTTTTTTAATACAATAAAAGAGAGCGGTTTTTTTCGCGCGAAAAGATAGCTTTTTGCCGGAAATTGTTTTATAATATTGGTATACTTACCGCTCGGTAAGTAACCTGGGGGAACGTATGGCGTTGGGGCCTTTTTCCAAACAGGACCATGTAGAAATCACCTCGCTGGGAATTGAATTTGCGGTGTCGGTGGTGCTGGGTACCTGGGCCGGTTATGTGCTGGACGGGAAATTAGGTTCTGGGCCGTGGCTGCTTGTTGCGGGCGCGTTTGCCGGGTTTGCTTTGGGATTTTATATTATTTTGCGCGCGGCTAAAAATATGTCCCGCGCGGACGCAAATTTAAAAAAGGCGGAAAAAAAAGATGGACGTAGCTGAAATTATTTCTCATCACATTTTGGACCATGACTGGGGTGTTACGCTGGGCGGCCTTCGTATGCCCGTTACCACCCACTCTGTAACAATCGTAGCGGTAAGCGTTATTTTATTTTTGGGGCTTTGGTGGGTTTCGCGCCGGCACGAAAGCCGCGCGGGGCGCCTGCTCACCGCGCTGGCGGAAGAATACGTTACGTTCATCCGCGACGGCATGGTTCTGCCCAATATGGGGACTGAAGGCCGTTCTTTTCTGCCGTATTTCTGCACGCTTTTTCTGTTTATTTTAAGCGTCAATCTGGCGGGTATGATTCCCGAAATGAAAACCGCCACCTCCAACATTTCCGTCACCGCCGCGCTGGCGCTTTGTTCCGGCGGACTGATTTTATTCAGCGGTCTTAAATTCCACGGCCCCATCGGGTTTTTGAAAGGCTTTGTGCCCTCCGGCACGCCCGGGTGGCTGGTGCCGCTTATTTTCCCGCTTGAGGTGGTCAGCTTAATTATTAAAGTGTGCGTGCTCGCGATTCGTTTGTTTGCCAACATGCTGTCCGGGCACATGGTGCTGATTTGCTTGCTGCTCATTATTTTTATTGTCGGGAATATGCACGTGGCCGCGGGGGCGGGTTCGCTTCTGCCGGCGATGGGGCTTGAAATTTTTATGACGTGTCTGGAACTGTTGGTGGCGTTTTTGCAGGCGTATGTGTTTACGCTACTCACCGCCATTTTCGCCGGGTCCGTCATTCATACGCATTAATTTAAAAAATCTAGTAAAAAGGGCTTTAGCCCGAAAGGAGAAAACATATGGAACTCGTAGCACTTAAATACATCGCTGCCGGTATTGGCGCCGGTCTTACCGTTATTGGTGCGGGCCTCGGTTTGGGTAAAATCGGTACCGCCGCTTTGGAAGGCACCGCCCGCCAGCCCGAAGCCGGTTCTGACCTGCGCACCACGATGATCATCATCGCCGCGCTTTTGGAAGGCGCCGCGATGTTGGGTTTGGTAATCTGCTTGCTCACCATGGTAATGAAATAACAGCAGGAAGCGGATATGGAAGATTTATTGAAACCCGACTACGGGGTGATGATTCTTACCGTCTGCAACTTTTTACTGCTCGTCTATTTGCTTAAAAAATTTGCGTGGAAAGGCATTATCGGTGCTTTGGAAAAACGCGAACGGCAAATCGCCGACGATAAAAAGCAGGCGCAGGAAGCCCGTGAGTCTGCGGAACAATTAAAGCGCGAACTGGACGAAAAACTGGCCCAAATTGCGGACGAAGCCGCCAAAAAAATGGCGGAAGCCGTCCGCGTGGGCGAAACGCAGCGCGACCAAATTTTGGCCGCGGCGAAAGAACAGTCCGAACGGCTGGCCGAACAAGCCAAAGCGCAAATTGAAGCCGAAAAAAACCAGGCGTTGGCCGAAGTGCGGGGCGAAATCGCCCGCACCGCCGTGCTGGCCGCCGAAAAAGTCATCCGCCAGCAGATTAGCGAAGCGTCCGCCCAGGAAGCGGTCAACCGCGTGCTGGAAGAAGTAAAGGCTAAATAATGAACAGTTCAGACAGAATCGCGTTGCAGCGTTATGCCGCCGCTTACGACGGCCTAAGCGTCACCAATGAAGAAGCCGCACTCCGGGCGGCCGATTTGCGCGCGGCCGAACAGGCGCTTGCTTCGGCGGGCGAATACATGACCAGCCCGCGTGTCAGCCTGCTCCAAAAGAAAGAAGCCGTCCGCGATGCGTTGAAAACTGCGCCGCAAACGGCCGCTTTTATCGAACTGTTGCTCGACGCCAAGCGCTACTCCCTGCTGCCTGCCATTACGCGGCAGGTGGAAGAACTTTTGAACGGACGGTTAAATATCATCCGGGCGGAAGTATATTCCGCGCGGGAACTGTCCGCCGAGCAAAAAAAGAAGACCGAAGAAGCCCTGTCCGCGCGTTACGGCGGCAAGGCCGAGGCGTCTTTTCACACCGACCCGAACCTGTTGGGGGGACTCAAAATCTGGTGCCGGGGAGAACTGGTGGACGGAAGCCTGCAGGGGCAACTTGCCAAATTGCGGGAAGAATTGACTAAATAACGGTAACTATATGGCAATCAGACCTGAAGAAATAACCAATATCATTAAAGAAAAAATAGAACGTTTTGACGCTCAAGCCGACATCAGCGAAGTGGGTACCGTCATCCAGGTGGGCGACGGGATTGCCCGCGTGCACGGGCTCTCCAATGTAAAAGCCTCGGAGCTGGTGGACTTCGGAAACGGAGTCAAAGGCATGGCGATGAACCTGGAGTACGACAACGTAGGCTGCGTACTCATGGGCGCGGACCATTTGGTGCACGAAGGTGGCACCGTTAAACGCACCGGGGAAGTTATCAGCATCCCCGTCGGCGCGGACATGATTGGCCGCGTGGTGGATCCGCTGGGTAACGCCCTCGACGGAAAAGGCGAAATCAAGACCGATAAAAACATGCCTTTGGACATCGTCGCCCCCGGCATTATCGACCGCCAGCCCGTTAAACAGCCGCTGCAGACCGGTATCAAAGCCATCGACGCCATGGTGCCGATCGGCAAAGGCCAGCGCGAACTGATCATCGGCGACCGCCAGACGGGTAAAACCGCCATCGCGGTGGACGCCATTATCAACCAAAAGAACATTCCCGAATCGGAACGCTGCATCTGCATTTACGTGGCCGTAGGCCAAAAGCAGAGCACGGTGGCGCAAGTCGTCAAAACGCTGACGGACTTCGGCGCCATGGATTACACCGTAGTGGTATCGGCCACCGCGTCCGACCCGGCCTCCCTTTTGTACATCGCCCCTTACGCGGGCTGCGCCATTGGCGAATACTTTATGTGGCAGGGCAAAGACGTACTGATTGTGTACGATGATTTGTCCAAACACGCCCAGGCGTACCGCCAGATGTCGCTGCTCCTCCGCCGTCCGCCAGGCCGCGAAGCCTATCCCGGCGACGTGTTCTACTTGCACTCCAGACTTTTGGAACGCGCGTGCAAACTTTCCAAAGAAAACGGCGGCGGTTCGCTGACCGCGCTTCCGATTATCGAAACGCAGGCCAACGACGTGTCCGCTTATATTCCTACGAACGTAATTTCCATTACGGACGGACAGATTTATTTGGAAAGCAGCCTGTTTTTGAGCGGTATCAAACCGGCCATTAACGTTGGTTTGTCCGTGTCCCGCGTAGGCGGTTCGGCCCAGCGCAAATCCATGCGCAAAGTGGCCGGTACGCTGCGTATCGATTTGTCCCAGTATCAGGAACTGGCGGGTTTTGCCCAGTTCGGTTCCGAACTCGACAAAGAATCCCAGCGCCAAATCGCGCGCGGCAAACGCATGACGGAACTCTTAAAACAGGACCAATACTCTCCGCTTAAAGTAGGCGAAGAAGTACTGGTGCTTTATGCGGGCGTGCACGGCTATTTGGACGGAATTGAAGTGACGGACGTGCTCGCTTACGAAAAACAGCTTTTGGCCTATGCCCGCGCCGAACGTGCGGACGTATTGGACGAACTGAACACTTCCAACGAACTTACCAAAGAGCTGGAAGAAAAAGTGGTGGCTCTGCTGGACGCTTTTAAATCGGTTTTTAAAGCCGGCAAATAGGAGTTTTAAATGGACGCTAAAACGAAGAAAAAATATTTAGTTACCGGCGGCGCCGGGTTTATCGGCAGCAACATTGCCAAAACCCTGGAAGCGCAAGGCCATGAAGTCACCGTGTTGGACGATTTTTCCAAAAACGGCAACTTCAAAAACTTAATCGGTTTTAAAGGCGACGTTATCACCGCGGACCTGTTTGAATACATGCCGCACGATATGTATTTCGACGCCATTTTCCACGAAGCCGCCATCACCGACACCACGGTTATGGACCAAAAAGCCATGATGGAACAAAACGTGGAAGCGTTTAAAAACCTGCTTGCCTTTGCGGCCGAAAACGACATTAAAAAAGTAATCTATGCTTCTTCCGCCGCCACGTACGGCAACGGCCCGGTGCCCAATGTGGAAACGCAGCCTACCCACCCGGAAAACGTATACGGTTTTTCCAAGGTGATTATGGACAACGTCGCCCGCCAGTTTGCCGAAGATAACCATGATATGACGATTATCGGCTTGCGCTATTTCAACGTGTACGGCCCCGGCGAATACTACAAAGGCAAAATGGCCAGCATGGTCTACCAGCTTTACAACCAGATGAAAGAAGGTAAACGCCCGCGCGTATTTAAATTCGGCGAACAGCAGCGCGATTTTGTGTACGTCAAAGATATCGTCAAAATCAACCTCTGCGCCTTGAACAACGGCAAAGAAACGGGCGTCTATAACGCCGCCACGGGTATCCCGCGCGACTATAACGCCATTATCAATTGCCTGAACAAAGAACTCGGCACGAACCTGGAACCCGAATACATCGACAATCCGTATCCGTTCTTCCAGCTTAAAACGCAGGCGGATATGACGCTTTCCAAAGAAAAACTCGGCTTCGAGCCGGACTATTCGCTGGAAGCCGGCATCGCCGACTACGTGTCCATCTTGGAAGCGCGCAACAAATAGGTGAACCATGGAATCGCTTAGGGACATACGGCAAAACATTAAAGCCATCAAATCCACGCAGCAGATTATGCAGACGATGAAGATGATCTCCAACGCCCGCATCCGCAAAGCGCAGGACGCGATGACCGCCGCCCGCCCGTTCGCCAAAAAAATGCTGGAAATGGTGGACGATTTGAAGCAAGACATTCTTTCCATGCCCCAGCCCGAAGAAGGCGAAAACCTCGCCGGCCGCGTGTTTGTCAACCGCACCGGCGATCCGTCCAAAATCGGGCTCCTCCTTATCACGGGGGATAAAGGCTTGGCGGGTTCGTTCAATGCCGTTATTTTGCGTGCGGCGCTGCAATTTTTGCGGGACCATAAAGATAAACAAATTACGCTGTTTGCCGTCGGTAAAAAGGGCAGAGATTTCTTCGCCCGTTTGAAAATGCCCAACCTGCATATCGCGTACGAAAGCGTGGGGATTTTCCCCAAAGTGTCGTATGCGCATGCGGAACTGTTGGGCGAAGCGGTAATGAAAGCGTTTTTGAAAGACAAACTCGGCTCGGTAACGCTTATTTACAACGATTTTAAGTCGCTTGCCAGCCAAAACTTGGTGGAACAAAAACTTTTACCGTTTGATTTTGAACACATCAAAAAAGAACGTGAAGAAAGCGATTTTGTGTTTGAACCGGGAATCAAAGAAATCTTCGATATTTTGGTTCCGCGTTTGTTCAAAGCCAACATGTACCGCATTTTGCTGGAATCCCAGGCCGCCAACCTGGCCGCTACCATGAACGCTATGGACGCTGCCAGTAAGAACGCCGGGGAGCTCGTGAACGCTTTGGGTGTAAAATTAAACAAAGTACGTCAGGCGGGCATTACCAACGAAATTTTGGATATCGTCAACGGGGCCAACGCCCTTAACGGTTAACAATACAGGAAAATTATGAAGACTGGAAAAGTAATTCAAGTTATCGGCGCGGCGGTGGACGTGCAGTTCGAACAGCAACATCTCCCCGCCATTGAAAACGCCGTCGAAATCGAAATGGAAGGCGGCGCTAAGATCGTAGCCGAAGTGGCCCAGCAAATGGGCGACGGCATCGTGCGCTGCGTGTCTTTGGAAAGCACGGACGGCCTTCAGCGCGGCGCCAAAGCCGTGGATACCGGGGCTCCTTTGCAGGTGCCCGTGGGGGAAGCTTGCCTCGGCCGCCTGATGAACGTGCTGGGCAAACCGCAGGACCATAAAGGCGATATTCCCGCCGCCATGCACATGCCCATTCACCGCGATCCGCCCTCTTTGGAAGACCAGAATCCCACCCCGGAAATTTTTGAAACGGGTATTAAAGTAATCGACCTTATCGCCCCGTATATGAAAGGCGGTAAAGTGGGTCTGTTCGGCGGCGCGGGCGTAGGTAAGACCGTGCTTATTATGGAACTCATCAACAACGTGGCGCGCGAACACCACGGCAGCTCCGTCTTCGGCGGTGTAGGGGAAAGAAGCCGCGAAGGCAACGATTTGATGCTGGAAATGAGCGAATCCAAACTGTCCGACGGCAGCTCCGTACTCGACAAAACGGTGTTGGTTTACGGGCAGATGAACGAACCGCCAGGCGCGCGTGCCAAAGTGGCTCTGACTGCTCTTACGCAGGCAGAATACTTCCGCGACGTAAAAGGGCAGGATACCCTGCTGTTCTTGGATAACATTTTCCGCTTCGTGCTGGCCAACTCCGAAGTGTCCGCCCTCTTGGGGCGTATGCCTTCGGCCGTAGGTTACCAGCCGACCTTGAACACCGAAATCGGCAACCTGCAGGAACGTATTACGTCCACCAAAAAAGGCGCTATTACGTCTATTCAGGCCGTATACGTGCCCGCCGATGACTTGACCGACCCTGGCGTGGCCGCCACGTTTACGCACTTGGATTCCACGTCCGTGCTTTCGCGCCAAATCGCCAGCTTGGGTATTTACCCGGCCGTGGACCCGCTTGATTCCACGTCCCGCATTTTGGACCCGCGCATCATCGGCCAGGAACATTACGACGTTTCCCAAAGCGTGCGCAAAGTACTGCAGAAATACAAAGATTTGCAGGACATCATCGCCATTTTGGGTATGGACGAACTGTCCGACGAAGACAAAAAGACCGTGGCCCGCGCCAGAAGAATCCAAAAATTCCTGTCGCAGCCGTTCTCGGTGGCGGAACAGTTTACCGGTTATCCGGGCAAATACGTCAAACTGGCCGATACGATTAAAGCCTTTAAGGGCATCGTAAACGGCGAGTACGACCATATCCCGGAATCCTGCTTCTACATGTGCGGCGGCATTGAAGACGTGCTTGCCAAATACGAACAGGTAAAAGATAAAGAGTAAGCTATGCCCAAAAAACTGACCCTTAACTTAATTACGCCGGAAAAACAGCTTATCTCGGACCTGCAAGTGGACATGGTGGTTCTGCCCGCCCTGCTGGGGGAGATGGGTATTTTGCCCGGGCACGTCAAAACGATTGTGCAGCTGGGGATGGGTTCCCTGCGTTATAAAAAGGACGGGAAAGAAGAAGCGTTTGCCGCGCTGGGGGGCTTTGTGGAAGTGCTCAACGATGTGGTAAACGTGTTTGCCGAAAGCGCGTCGCTGGCGGACGAGATTGACGAAGAGGCCGAAAAGCAGAAGATTAAAGCGGCCAAAGCGTCACTGTCCAACAAAGACGCCGATATCGACTTTGAACTTGCGGAGATGGAGATTAAGCAGGCGATAGCGAGGATGAAAGTCAAAAAACGGCAGATGTAATTATAACGGCTGTACTTAACTTTCGCAGTACGCACGAAACGCAAAGAAAAATTCTTTGCGTTTCGTTGCTTTTTAGAGCCAACAATTTGCTAAATTCTAAGCCGTGCCAACCCCTTATAATGCTCCGTGCGTTTGTGCTTGCCAGCCACACAGACAAGGCGTAAAAACGCAGGCGGTGTAATCACCGTCAAGTTTTTATAACACCGTTCTGGGTGGCTGGAAAGCCAAACCCAGCGGGCCGCTGTGCCTTCGGGCTAATGTTTTATTTTTTTGCTTGTGCTTGCGATAGCAAGCCCTGCGCAAAAGAAATAAAACCTCGCCTGCAAAGTCAAAGCGGCGCACGGGCAAGATAAGGGGCTGGCACGGCTCCTTGCGCGTGCCTCGGCCTTGACGTGCCATTCAGGCACGCCTATGCGGCCGACTAGCCCGCACAATCTAAAGCGAATTTAACAAATCAGGCAATCTTCTATTGTGTCATTCTAATCTGCACGGCATACTACATAAAGTCATACTGAGGCGTTTCTGCTCAGTATCTACCTTTTTATTGCTGTCATTCCCGCAGAGTGCGGCCCGCAGGGTTTCAGGATCCAGTTATCGGGGTTGTTATTCTGCTTGGTGTCATCCCCCAAATTTTCTGTCGGGGAGCTTCTGCTTTTTAACGACAGCTTCCCAAACGCAGCGGGCGTCTAAATATATTTTCCCCGGTTATTTATCCGTATTTAGGTTACAATATAAGCAGGAGGTTTGTATGGCAGACAAAAAACCGTTTATCGTAGGAATCGGGGAATTGTTATGGGACGTTTTCCCGACGGGCAAACGCGCCGGGGGCGCACCCATTAATTTTGTATATCACGCCACGCAGCTGGGGGCGGACGGATGTGCCGTCAGCGCCGTGGGCGACGACGACTGGGGCCGCGAAATTTTGCAGGAACTGGCTCGTAGCAACATTCAAGGTATTATTTCCACCGTGCCGTATCCCACCGGGCGCGTACAGGTGGAACTCAAAGACGGCATTCCTTCTTACACCATTGTGGAAGACGTTGCCTGGGACCATTTGCCCCTTACGCCCGAAGCGTTAAATGCCGTTTCGCGTGCGGACGCGGTGTGTTACGGCACGCTGTCTTTGCGTCATCCGCACACGCGGGAAACGGTCAAAAAATTATTGGCGGCCGCCCCGCAGGGCGCGCTCCGGTTTTTTGACGTAAATCTCCGCCAGTCTTATTATTCCAAGGAACTTATCGAAGAATTGCTCGGATTCGCCAACGTATTTAAATTAAATGATGATGAACTTGTCATCCTGCGTGATTTGTTTGGCTTAACGGGTTCGGACGAAGAAGTCTGCCGCGCCTTACTGCAGAAATACAATTTGCGCTATTTAATTTTTACGGCGGGGGATAAATACAGCGTTATTTATACGCCGGACGAAATTTCCCGTATCAACACGCCGCGCGTAACGGTGGAAGACACCGTCGGCGCAGGGGATTCTTTTTCCGGCGCGTTTGTTTGCGCCGTGTTAATGGGCAAAACGCTCAAAGAGGCGCACGAAGCCGCCGTCAAAACGGCCGCGTTTGTGTGCACCCGGGCGGGCGCCTGGCCGTCTTACCTTTAAGGAGGTTGTATGCCGGATAAGAAAAATGGATACTGGGTATTAGTCCCTATCATGTTGTCGTTTTTTGCCATGGGATTTGTGGACGCGGTGGGTGTTGCCACCCATTATGTAAAAGCGGATTTTAATTTGTCCGATTCCGTCGCCAATTTGTTTCCCTCCATGGTGTTCTTTTGGTTTTTGGTGTGTTCCGTTCCCACGGGCATGCTGATGAACAAAATCGGCCGCCGCAAAACGGTGCTGGCCAGCTTAATTGTTACCGCCGTGGCGCTTGCGCTGCCGCTGGTCGATTATTCGTTTTGCGTAATGATGGCCTCGTTTGCGCTTTTGGGTATTGGCAATACGCTGATGCAGGTATCGTTGAACCCACTTCTTTCCAACGTGGTGGCGGGAGAAAAACTCGCCAGCGTAATGACGTTCGGGCAGTTTATTAAGGCGATTGCGTCTTTTTCCGCGCCGCTGCTCGCCGGATGGGCGGCACTGCGGTTCGGCAGCTGGAAATATTTATATTTAATGTTCCTGGCGGAAGCGGCCGTGGCGTTTTTGTTCCTGGCGCGCGAAAAGATTAAAGAAGAAGAAGTGACGGGCAAGGCCTCTTCGTTTGCGGATTGTTTCCGCTTGCTGGGGGACGGTTTTATCTTTTTCTGCTTTTTGGGTATTGTGTGCCACGTGGGGGTGGATGTCGGCGTAAACGTAACGGCTCCGCGCCTTTTGATGGACCGCGCGGGGGCGGATTTAACCCAGGCCGGCTATGCTTCCAGCGTGTATTTTTTGTTCCGTACGCTGGGCTGCTTCCTGGGCGCATTTGTGCTGGCGCGCTGTTCCGCCAAGAAGTTTTTTATGCTCAGCGCGGGCTGTATTGCCTTATCCATGGCGGGGATGGTTTTCCTGCAGGGCGCCTGGCCGCTTTATGCGTGTATGGCGCTTGTCGGGTTCGGTAATTCCAATATATTCCCCATTATTTTTTCGCAGGCAATTTTGCATAACCCGCAGAAAAAGAACGAAGTGTCCGGCCTGATGATTATGGGCCTGTTTGGCGGCACGCTCTTCCCGCTTGCCATGGGGCTCACGGCGGATGCTGTCCATTCGCAAACCGGGGCCGTATTGGTGATGTCCCTCGGGGCGCTGTATTTGCTGTGGATGATTAAAAATATCCGCGCCCAGGCCGCCTAAGCCGTGTTTGGGTCCGTTTTATAAAGCCGCCTTCCGGGGCGGCTTTTTTGTGCGCGGAGAGCTGCAAAAAAGTATAATAAAGCGTAGTTTATTTTTAAGGAGCTTACATGAGAAACATCACCCCCGTAAACTGGAAGCAATTTATTGCTCCCGCCGTTATTTTGATTGTGGCCGTCTGTGCGCTGGGTTCTTATTTTACCGTATCCGCGGGTAACGTAGCCGTAAAACTGCGCTTTGGTAAAATTGTGGGCGCGTACAGCGAAGGGTTGCATTTTAAACTTCCGCTGGTGGACTCGATTGAAAAATTCTCCGTCCGCATCCGCAAGGATTCTTTTAATACGGAAGCGTTTTCCAAAGACTTGCAGACCGTCGGCTTAACGCTGGCCATCAACCACCGCATTTTGCCCGACACCATCGAATCCATCTACCGCAACCTGGGGCCGGAATACACCGCCACCGTGTTAAAACCCATGGTGGAAGAATGGACGAAAGCCGTCATCGCCAAGTACTCGGCCGACAGCCTGATTTCCAACCGCGTGCAGGTGGCCAAAGAATTGGACGAAATTTTAAAATCCAAAATGGCGGAAAAACAGGTCATCGTTTCCGACATTGCCATCACGAACTTTGAATTTTCTCCCCAGTTTTTAAAAGCGGTGGAAGAAAAACAAATCGCTGAGCAGGAAGCCAAACGCGCCACCAACTTGGTGGAAAAAGTGAAAAAAGAAGCCGAGCAGAAAATTCTGCAGGCGGAAGCCGAAGCCAAATCGTTGCGTTTGCAGCGCGAAGTAGTGTCCGACAATTTGATTAAACTCCGCCAGGTGGAAGCGCAGTTGAAAGCCATCGAAAAGTGGGACGGCCGCATGCCCACCTATATGGCCGGCGACCAAATGCCGTTTGTTATGACAAGATAACCCCGCTTCGGGATTTTTAAAGGTATAATGGAAGAGAGCACGGCTCTCTTCCATTTTTTATCCGGGGAATGTTACATGAAAACGGTTTTAAAACTGAGTTTGTTTCTAGCGGCTTTTTGCGGTATTTACTGGTTTGTGTTTTATCAAACCCCGGAGGAAAAAACATTCTCCCGGGAACTGGCGCTGGCGCAAAACGGCGATATGCAGGCCGCCGTACGCACGGCGGACCTTTTTAAACGCGGGGAAGGCGTCAAACAAAACGGTGCGGAAGCTGCCGAGTGGTACCGGCAGGCCGCGGCGGCGGGGGATGCTGCAGCCGCATATGAACTGGCGGAACTTTATTTGACGGGGGACACGCTCCCGCGGGACGAAGAAGAAGCCCTTACCTATTTACAGCTTGCCGCCCAGGCGGACGAACCGCGCGCCCAGCGCGAGCTGGCCCGGTTTTACGAAGAAGGCCTCGGCGGCGTGCCCCGGCATGCGGGGGAAGCGTTGTTTTGGCGGTTTTTGGCTGCACAAAACGGGGATGCCCCTTCGGCCGCCGTGTTGGCTAGTGCGCGGGCGGAACAGCCGGAATTATATGCACAGGTAAAAGAACTGGAAGAAGATTTAGCCGCCGCCCGCGCGGGTGACGGTGAAGCGCGTTTGCGCGCCGGGCGCGTGTACCGCGCCGGACGGCCCGTTTTAACCGGTAACGAAGAAGCCGCCCGCCTTTTGACGCTGGCCTGGGAAGAGAACCGTTTGCCGCAGGCGGCGTATGAACTTTCGGAGATGTACCGTGCCGGAGCGGGGGTGGAACAGAATCTTGCCAAAGCGGATGAGCTTTTGGCCCAAGCCGCCCAAAAAGCGTATCCGGCGGCCCAATACGCGCTGGGAGAAGCGGCGTACAAGGCCGACCCGCCCAACTATCAGGACGCATTTGCCTGGTTCTCCAACGCCGCGGCGGGCGGTTATCCGCAGGCGCAGTATATGACGGGTTTTATGCTGATGCAGGGGCAGGGGACGGAGCGTTCCGTTCCGCTGGCTGTTAAATTTTTCCGGGATGCGGCGGAGCGGGAACATGTTTCCGCGCAGTATGTGCTGGGGCAGATTTACGTAAAAGGGTTGGGCGTGGCGGCCGACAAAAAAGCGGGTACGGAATGGTTGAAAAAAGCCGCGCAGAACGGCAGCCGGGACGCGCAGGCGCTGCTCGACACGCTGAATTAAAGTTTGTTTTTAAATATATCAAAACGTCCCCTGTTGTATAGGGGACGTTTTGATGTTAATAAGGAAGATGCGAAATAATTTTGCGGGTGGTTGTACCCGAGGCAACATCATAGGTCAGCTGTACGAAAAAATCTTTTTCGGCTTTGTCCGTATACGAAAACATTTGATGGCTGATATAAATATACACTTTATCAGGATAGGAGTCCGGGGTCAAAGTTTCCAGGTGGTTGTAATCAATATCTTTCTCGTGGTGATAGGTGACGAAGTCCCCCGTGGTGTATCCGTCGGCAACGGTTTGTATGCGGGCGATACTTTCATTTACATTTAGGTCCCCGATTTTTTTCCCGTTAAACATAAGAGGCTGTACTCTTTGGCCCTTGTTGTGGTACGCCTGCAGCATTCGTCTGATTTCTGCCGCCGGAACGGCAAAGCTGATTTGTTGGGAGTCCGAACTGCCGATATGTACGCCTACCACTTCGCCCTGTTTGTTTAAAATGGGGCCTCCGCAGGCGCCGCCGCGGTTAGGGGTATCAATTTCCAGGGACGTAATCAGCCGGTTCGGTGTTACTTCTTTTATTTCGCGGTTGGGAACCAGAAAAAAATCGTCATTAAAAAATCCGAAAGAGTATGTTTTCTCTCCCGGCTTGGGCGTTTGCCCGGCCAGTTTGAGTGCCGGAATGCTGCGCGGCCACTCTTCGGGGAGCTGAAACAGCGCCAAATCAAGCATGCCGGCGTTGCCGATGGCGGCAAATTCCACGGGGAACGGCGCGTAATCTTCCAGCCATACGGCGGGGTAAGCGCTCATAAGGCGCGCAATATGCGCGGCGGTCACGCCCCAAAGTTGTTTTTTCCCTTCAAATTCTTCTTCTATCACAAAAGACGTAGCGGTAAATGGCTCTGCAAGCCCGGCAAATGCGGATACGGTTTCCCGCAAAGGCAGTACTGTGGTGCGGATAGGGGCCTGCAGTCCAAGCGCGGTTTCTTTCACGGCGATTTCCGGCGTATGAGCCAAGTGCTGGATGACCGGCGGCAGCGTGTTGGGCCGGACGGAAAGAATGTGGGGAATTTTGATGTTTTTGATTAGTTTCTGCGTATTTACCAGATTAGAGGGAATACGCGGCAAACGGGGCCGGGCTTCGGCGGGGCCCGTTGCGTAAATACATAAAACGGCAAGTGGTAAAAATAAGTATTTGTTCATTTCCGAATCGTTTGGGTGATATTATTTTCGCCCGCGGTCCATTCGTACCAGTAGGTTTTGCGGGCAGGGTAAATCCGGTTGTTGGACTGTATCTCAAGGCGGAACGAATCCCCCGGGTGTACGTCAAACAATGTTTCTAAATGGGCAAAATCCATAAACGGGTAGCGCGGCAGTGTTTTTACTACGCGCCCGTTGCGAAGCTGCATGATAAATCCGATGGTGTCCGTCGGCTGCAGACGCATAATTTGCAGGCCGTTAAATACAAGTGGGATGCCTTCCTGCGGGGAGTACGCGCCGCTTGCCTGGCGCGCCAGCGCGCGCAGCCAAAAGGCGGGAACGGCGATGCTTAAATCGTGCGCTTTGGCGTTAAACTGGCTGAGCGTGCCGGAAAACCAATCGGCCGACTGGGCTTTGTCCGCCAATAAACTGCCGATATGCACTCCCGCCACTTTTCCGTTTTGTAATAACGGGGCCCCGCAATAACCGTTCATCGGCGCGTTTGACTGAACATATTTGGTTAAAATGCGGTGCCGGCTGGCAAACAGCACTTCCCGCGCGGGCTGGGATAAAAAGTTTCCGCGTGCAAAGCCGCTTGAAGAAAGTACGCTGTGGGCGGCGGGGAGTTCGTCCTCCAGTTCCAGCGGCCGGAGATACGGCAGCGCCTGCGGCGGGATTTCAAATAACGCCAGGTCTGCTCCTGCCACACTGCCTTCTTTGGAAGGCTTGGCCTCCAGCGTGACGGGGACGCCGTTTTCGCCGGGGAACGTCATGTACGGCGTATGGTTGATGTCGTCCATCACGTGCCGGGCGGTTACGCCCCACACGCGGCCGTCGATATTTACGGCAAACGCGCTTCCTTTGTGGTGGGATTCGGGCGTAGCCTGTACGGTAAAAACGGAACTTCGGATCGTGGCCGGAACCGGGGCCGGCAGGGGCAGCATGGGGGAATGTCCTGTGTTTAAAAGCGGCATGACGGCGCGAAGAGGCTGCGGACGCAGGGCGGCGGCCACGGCGGCCCGGTCTATTTGGGCGCTCACGCGCGGCAGGCTTTTTAGAACGGCCGGAACCTGCGCGCCTGCGGGAAGCGCCGCAACCGTAAGTACAATACCGAGTACGCCGGAATAAAATTTCGTCATATAAGTATTGTAAAAAACGGGGCCGTTTTATGCCAGGGTCTTTGGTCCCAGGAATGGATAGGTCCGCGGGCCTAAAAAAAAGCCGCGGAGTAAAAACTCCGCGGCGCAAAGAGAGGTGGTATCGGTTAGAACAACAGGCTGACCGTCCAGATAAAAAATACGCCGCCCAGGGCCAGCGCCGCGCAGACGGGTACAAATCCAAACAGCCATCCGCCGAGGGCTTTGCCCGCGCCGATGTGGCACGCGCGCATCAGCGAACGGGTAAGATACCCCAGCTGGAGCGCGAACGTGAGTAACAGCGCAAGTGGTGCAAGCCAATACAGTTTGGCCGCCGGAACGGCCGCCGATATCAGCGCAAACGCAATCAGCAGGCCTTTAATAAACCCGGCCGAACCGATGAGGCAAAAAAGCTGCGCGGGGGAGGCTTTAATGCGGGAAAAATCCAAATATAACCCGCACAAAGACGCGATAAAATACCCCGCGGTCAGTTCCGCCGCAAACACGGCCAGCAGTTTGAACACCAGCGCGGGGACGGACAAACCGTCGCCGATGTTAAAAAACAGCACCCAGCCGAGCGTGGCCGCAAAGTAGCCCGCGCAGGCGTGCGCGAACGAGCGGCGTTCAAACAGGGTTTGTACGGCCCGGTGCGGGTCTTTGATATACAAAAAGTAAGTTTTAAGCAGGTTCATGGCGGCCCCTTAATTTACCCACAGGTACGATACGCTGGGCGTAGCCAGGCTTTGCAGCTGTTTGGCCAAAGACTGGTTTTCCATGCTGGAGCCAAACGAGAAAATCAGCTCTCTCAGCCCGTCCGAAGGGCGTTGGTTTATGATTTTGGGGTCTTTAAGCCCGGCCAGTTCCCCGGCCAGCAGGCGGGCTTCTTCTTCCCCGCCGAGTTTGTCGATAAATCCCAGGTTAAACGCGCGCTGGCCGGTAAATACGCGGCCGTCGGTGTATTCGGTTAGGTTTTCGGGCGTAACGTCCGGGCGGCCGGCTTTTACGGCGGCGAAAAACTGCGTGTACGTATCGTTTACCATATCCTGCAAAATGGCTTTTTCGGCGTCCGTCATGGGGCGGTAGGCGGAACCCATGTCTTTGTACTTGCCGGAAGTGATGGGCATTACTTTTACGCCGATTTTGTCAAAAAGGCCTTCTACGTTGCTGGTTTGCATGATAACGCCCACGGAGCCGGTAATCGTGCCGGGTTCGGCCACGATTTTATCCGCCGCCATGGCGATATAAAAACCGCCGGAGGCCGCTACGTCGCGGAACAGCGCCACGATTTTTTTGCCGTTTTCTTTGGCTTTTAAAAGTTCGCCGTAGATGTTTTGCACGGAAGCGACCGTTCCGCCGGGGGAGTTAATATCAAGCACGATGGCTTTGACGTTTTTATCGTCCGCCGCGTCGCGGATTTTTTTGGCGATCGCGCCCGCGCCCGTGGGGCGGGAGAACGGCCCGGAAGAATTGTCCTGCGCGATGACGCCGCGCACTTTAATCCAGGCGATGCCCGGCTTGGAAGATTTGGATTTGGCCAGCGCACCCGCCAGTTTGGCGGAGGCGGATTCTTCCTGTTCTTCGGGCTCTTCTACGGCGGGTTTTTCGTTTTCGCACACCGGGACGGGTTTTACGGTCAAATACAGCCCGCAGCAGGCGGAAACGGTAAAAGTCAAAAGCAGTAAAAACGCCCACAGGCCGCGGCCGGAATGCGGTTTTTTGGCGTCCGCGGTTTGTTTGTCCGCGTCACCGGGCGCCGCTTCGGCGGGTTTTTCCTGCGCGTCGGAAAACAGGGCGGTGTGTTCCTGTTCCATCAGTTTTTTCTCCCAGTTTTCGCGCGGAAGGCTGGTGTCGGTATCCGCGGGGAGAAGGGTATCGTTTTCGTTTTCGGACATGAAAGGTTCCTCTCTCTGAAAAATGTTACTTAATTATACCAATTTAAATTGGTAAAATATGAGCAATCCCACTTTTATTTGGAGGCCTTATGTTTACTGGAGTTTATACCGCACTGGCCACCCCCATGACCCCTTCCGGCGCCGTAGATTACGATGCCCTGGGCCGCCTGCTGGACGCACAGCTTTCTTCCGGCGTGCACGGACTGGTGCTCTTGGGCACCACGGCCGAAACGCCCGCGCTGTCCGCGGCGGAAAAAACCGAAATTTTACGTTTTTGCACCCATCGCGTAAATAAACGCGTTAAAATTATTATCGGCGCGGGAACAAACGCCACCGCGTCCACGCTTGAAACGATCCGTTCCGTGCAGCCGTTTAACCCGGACGGCGTTTTGATCGTCACCCCGTATTACAACAAACCCAATCCCGCGGGGCTGATTGAACATTTTAAACAGGCCGCCGCGTTGGGTACGCCCGTAATTATGTACCACATTCCGGGCCGCACCGGGCTCAAAATTTCCGGCGCCGTACTGGCGGACTTGCTGGAAGCCGTACCGCAAATCGCGGGGATTAAAGAATCCGATTACGACATGGCGCACGTCACCGATACCGCCGTCCAATACGCCGGCCGTTTGAGCTACCTGTGCGGCAACGACGATTTGTTCCCCGAATACCTGGCATTGAACGCCTCCGGCATTATCAGCGCGGCGGCCAATGTGTTCGCTCCCGCGTTTGTGAAAATTTACGATTTGTTTGCGCAGGGCAAAACGAAAGAAGCGTTTGCCGTGTTCGCCCAGGTATACCCGTTTATCAAAGCGTGTTATTTGGAAACGAACCCGACGTGCGTAAAATACCTGCTTTCCAAAATCGGTTTTGGCGGGGAGACGGTGCGTCTGCCGCTGGGGGAAATCTCGGCGCAGAACAAAGCCAAAATCGATGCGCTTTTTTCCGGCGCGGATAAAAATTTATTCATTCCGGGGGCCGCATTATGAAAACGGTTGGCATCATTGGCATTAACGGCATGGTGGGGCAGAATATGCTCGCCGAACTTAAAAAAATTAAAACGCCGTTTGAAATTAAAACTTTTGGCCGCAACGACGAAATCACCCCGCTGGATATCGCGGTGTTGTGTACGGATAATCCTGTCAGCCGCCAGCTGGCCCCGCAGATTAAGGACCGCGTAAAATTTACGGTGGATATGTCCTCCGAGTTCCGCATGACCGAAGGTGTACCGCTTGTCATCCCGGAAATTAATCCGCACGCGATTACCCGGGATACGCCCTTAATTGCAAGCCCCAACTGCACTACCACCGGCCTCGTGATGAGTTTGGCTCCGCTCAAACCTTTTTACCATTTTACGGAAGCGTTTTTTTGCTCGTATCAGGCCATCAGCGGCGGCGGCAAAAAACTGCTGGACGATTTCCATACGCCCGGTTCTTTGTATGAAAAAAATTGCGTGCCGCTCATCGGCTCCGTGTTGGACAACGGCCACACAAGCGAAGAGTTAAAAGGCTTGTACGAAACGCGCAAAATCATGGAACTGCCGGACATTAAGGTTTACTGCCACACGGTGCGCGTGGGGGTGGAAAATTCCCATTCCCTGGGCGTAACGCTTAAAGCCAAAGAAGAATTTGATTTGGAACAGGTAAAAAAATTGTGGCGTTCGTTCCCCAATTTAACGTATAGTGATAGTGTGGTAACGCCCAAAGAAGTTTCCGGTAAAGAAACCACTTTTATCTGCCGCCTGCGCAAAGACGTGGAAAACCCGAAAATCATCCACTACTTTGTTACGTTTGACAATTTGCTCAAAGGCGCGGCGATGAACGGGCGGCAGATTGTAGAACTGCTGTTGGAGAAATACGTATGAAAAAAGCCTTGATAAACGGCGCAGACGGCAAAATGGGCCGCGCGCTCATCCGGCTGATTAAAGAGCGGCCGGAGCTGGGGTTGCAGGCTGTGGCTCACGAAAGCGGCACTCCGTTCCCGGAGGATTTCGACGTGATTATCGATTTCTCCTCCCCCCAGGGCGCGCAGGAAGCCTTTGCCGCCGCCAAACACAAACATAAACCTTTTTTAACGGGTACCACCAATCTGCCCGAAACGTTTTTGTTCCAGCTTCAGCAGGAAGAAAAAATCCCGGCGTTTTTTGCGCCCAACGTCAGTTTAAGCGTCTACTTTTTTACGGAACTCGTGCGCCAGGCGGCCAAGATGTATGCCGGCTACAACATCAAACTGCACGAAATTCACCACGTACATAAAAAAGACGCGCCCAGCGGCACCGCCAAAAAATTGGCGGATGTTGTAAATGTTCCCTACGCGCAGGTAACGTACGAACGCTTGGGCGAAACGGTGGGCACGCATATCGCCGCGTTTGATTCCCCTTTTGATGAAATAACCCTTGCGCATAAAGCCGTAAACCGCGATTTGTTCGCGGCGTCGGCCCTGGAAATTGCCGTATGGCTGATGAAGCGCGCAGGCGGTTTTTACACCATGTCGGACTACGCAAAATTTAAACTCAAGGAAAAGAAAAAATGAAAATCCATTTTATCGGTATCGGCGGCGTGGGCATGAGCGCGCTCGCGCAGCTGCACGCTATGGGAGGCGACGAAGTAACCGGCTCCGACCGCTTAATCAGCAAAGGCTATACGGATATGGCCTTGTGGGATTATTTAAAAAAATTAAATATCAAACTCTTCCCGCAGGACGGCAGCGGTATTGACCATCATACGCAGCTGGTGATTTTGTCTTCGGCCATTGAAGAGGACAACCCGGAACTCGTTAAAGCCAAAGCGCTTGGGATTCCCACCATGCACCGCTCGGAGCTTCTCGCCAAACACGTGGCCGAGCACCGGACAATCGCCGTTTCCGGAACCAGCGGCAAAAGTACCACCACCGCCATGGTGTACGATATTTTAGCGTTTGCGGGGTTAGGCCCGTCCGTCATTACGGGTGCGGCTATTTTGTCGTTGCAAAAAGAGCAGGGCGTCTTTGGCAACGTGTACAAAGGTGAGTCGGACATTTTGGTAATCGAAGCCGATGAAAGCGACGGTTCTATCGTTAAATATCACCCGTATTTGGGGCTGTGCCTCAACTTGCAAAAAGACCATAAGGAAATTAACGTTCTGCAGGGGTTTTTTAAAGAATTTATTTCGCACTGCAAAATTGCCGTTATCAACGCGGAAGAAGAAAACCTGCGCGTTCTCGCGCCGCAGGCCAAGACGTTCGGCCTGTCTTTCGGCGATGTTCACCCGCAGGAAATTAAGACGGACGGCTTCGGGTCGGACTTTACCATCCAGGGCCAGCCGTTCCGCCTGCAGGTGCCCGGTCTGCACAATGTAGCCAACGCCACCGCCGCTGTGGCCGCCGCCTTGCAAATGGGCGTAGATTTGGAAACGTGCGCCAAGGCGCTTAATAAATTCCAGGGCATCGCGCGCCGCTTTGCCAGCGTGGGCAGCTATAACAAAATCGAAGTGGTGGACGATTTCGCCCACAACCCGCACAAACTGGGCGCGACGATTGCCGCCGCCCACCTGCGCGGAAAACGCGTACTGGCGTTTTATCAGCCGCACGCGTTTGCGTCCATCAAACTGCTGACGCAGGAATTTGTAGACAGTTTTGCCAAACACATCGGCCCCGAGGACCATTTATGGCTGACGGAAGTGTATTACCCGGGCGGAACCATTCCGCAGGGCGTTTCCTGCCGTTCGGTGTATGACGGTTTAAAAGCGCGCGGCGTAAACGTGACGTATGACGGCTGCCGCGAAAAATTGCTCGCGCAGATGGCCGCCGCGGCCCAACCCGGTGATATTGTGCTGGTGCTTGGCGCGCGTGACCCGACGCTGACGGACTTTGCCCGCAAATTGCTTTCGCTGCTGAAGGAGCCGAAAGAGAAAGACGGGTGTGGGGTGTGTATGTTAGGCAACTGCTGCATGTCCTACAAGAAGTAGTTATAACGACTGTACTTACCTTCTATAATTCGCAGAACGGGCAGAAAGTATTTTTCTGCCCGTTCTTGCTTATTAGGATAAACAATTTTCCAAAACCTGTTTATTTGTCGGTCTCTTGGGCTTGACGTGCCATTCAGGCACGCCTATACGCCCAACTAAATCCCGCCAACTAAAAACGGTTTTGAAAAATCATATAATCATCTACAATGTTATTCTGTTTGCCGCAGGACAGCTTTTTCCCCTTCTAATCAAAATAACCTTATTGCTTACAAAATAGTGTGTTTGGTATACTGTACTTACCGGTAGGTAAAACATATGGCTAAAAACATTGAACCCGAAAAGACCGATAAGACCGAACGTGAAACGCGTATGCGTACCGCTATTAAAAAAGCGGCGTTTGCGCTGATGGCTGAAAAAGGGCTGGATAAAGTGTCCATGCGCGAAATCGCGGAAAAAGTGAACGTTACCAAACCCGTTTTATATTATTACTTCAAGAATAAAGAAGACCTGTGCCACAGTATTATCGAGGAACATGAAGAAGCGTTCTGCACGTTGCTGGATATCGTGGGCAAAGAAGCGCTGGGGCCGGAGGATATTATCCGCAAGGGGCTCCTCTCTCACCTGGATTTTTTTACGCGCGATCCTATCCATTCCAAATTTGTGCTTCAAATGATTGCTTACACGCTAAACGCCAAAAGTTTAACGCCTCCCAAAAACCATAAAAACACGCATGAAAAATTGGCCGCCACCCTGCAGGCCGAAGAGAAAAAAGGGCTCCTGCCCAAAGGCTCGGCCAAAGATGTGATGGCACTGGTGTCCGGGTTGTCTTCCAGCATTATGCTGGACGTGTATTTCGAACAGCATGTGCTTAAACTGATCAGCAAAAATACCATGCCCTGCGTCAGCCGTCTGCACAGCAAAGAAGATGCGGAACGTTTGGCCAAAATTATTTTGCTGGGCGTAAAAGCATACTATAAAGACGCAAAATAACCACCGGCGGAAAATTTTACGGTAACACGGAACGCACAAATCTTTGTTTGCGTTCCGTTGTTTTTTGCAAACTCTCCTATACGTCCGCCGAAAATACTATAATAAAATATATGACTATCCAAGAATTTCAAACGTCCTGCGGTGCTATAGAGCAGGAATATAAAAATAAAATCGCGCAGGCGGATTCTCTGTCCGCCGTGGAAGAACTGCGCGTGGCCGCCCTCGGGCGCAAAGGGGCTTTGACCGAACTTTTAAAAGGCCTCAAAGATTTTTCTATCGAAGACAAAAAAACCGCCGGCCCGCTGGGCAACGCGCTGAAAGCGTCTTTGTCCGCCATGCTGGACGAAAAGACGGAATTTTTTGCCGCCAAACAAATTAACGACGAACTTAACAAAACCGAAATCGATTTAACGCTGCCCGGTTACCCCGTGGCCAAGGGCCACCGCCATCCGCTTTCCGTGGCGCAGGACCGCATGACGGATATCTTGTCCCGCTTGGGTTTTGAATGGGCCGAAGGACCGTGGGTGGAAGACGAAAAACACAATTTTGATTTGCTCAACATTCCGCTCCACCACCCCGCGCGCGACGCGCAGGATACGTTTTTTGTGGACGGAAAAATGCCTCTCGTGCTCCGCACGCACACTTCTAACGTGCAGAGCCGGTATATGGAAAAACACAAACCGCCGCTGCGCATTATGGCCCCCGGCCGCGTGTTTAGAAACGACAGCCTGGACGCCACCCACAGCCCCGTGTTCCACCAAATCGAAGGGTTGTACGTGGATAAAAACGTCAGCCTGGCCGACCTCAAAAGCGATTTGACCGCATTTATGAAAGGGCTGTTTGGCAACAAAGCCGAAATCCGTTTCCGCCCGTCGTTCTTCCCGTTTACGGAACCCAGCGTGGAAGTGGACGTAAAATGCGTATTCTGCCAGGGCAAAGGCTGCAACGTCTGCAAAGGCAGCGGCTGGATTGAAATGCTCGGCGCGGGCGTGGTGCACCCCAACGTACTGCGCAACTGCGGTATCGACCCCGAAGAATACAGCGGTTACGCGTTCGGTATGGGCGTGGAACGCTTGGCGATGATGATGCTTAACATCAAAGACATCCGCACGTTCTACGAAAACGATTTGCGCGTGCTGAAACAGTTTTAAGGATTTTGCAAATGAAGATACTTTACTCTTGGCTGAAAGATTTCATCGATTTGGATTTAACCCCCGAAGAACTCGTCAAAAAACTGACGGACCTCGGCATTGAAGTCGCCTCCGTGGAAACCACGGGCGCGGATTTCGAAGGCGTAAACGTGGCGCAAATTGTCAAAATTGAGGACCACCCCAATTCCGACCATTTGCACCTCGTCACGCTGGACCTGGGCGGCGGCAAAACGCAGCGCGTGGTGTGCGGCGCGCCGAATGTGGCCGTCGGCCAAAAAGTGCCTTTGGCCCGCGTAGGTGCGCGGCTTGGCAAAGAAGTTTTAAAACCGGCCGTTATCCGCGGGGTGGAATCGGAAGGGATGATTTGCTCGTCGGACGAGTTGGGCCTCACGCAGACCCGCGCCCGCGGCATTATGGTGTTGGACGAAAACTTGGAACTCGGTACGGACGTTTCTTCGCTTTACGGTAAGCCGGATTCTCTGTTTGATTTGGAAATTACGTCCAACCGCCCGGATTTGTTGTCCCATTTGGGCGTAGCGCGCGAACTGGGGGCTCTCTTAAACAAACCCGTCAAACTGCCGGAAATCAAAGAGATTCAAGGCGAAGGCAAGGCGTTAGATGTGGAAATCAGAAACCCGCGGGGCTGCCCGCGCTACATGGGGCGGGTTATCCGCGGTGTGAAAAACGCCGAATCGCCCGAATGGATGAAAACCCGTCTGGCCGCGATGGGCCTCAACCCCAAAAACGCGCTTGTCGACGTAACCAACTACGTCATGTTTGAACTGGGCAACCCCCTGCACGCGTTTGATTTGCGCGAAGTGGAAGGCGGCAAAGTGGTTGTGCGTAACGCCGAAGAAGGCGAAAAATTTACGATTTTGGGCGGCCGCGAACTGGAACTGAACCCCAACTGCCTGATGATTGCCGACGAAAAGAAACCCACCGCTTTGGCGGGGATTATGGGCGGCCTCGACAGCGGAATTAAAGACGATACGCAGGATATTTTTATCGAAGCCGCGTATTTCAATCCGCCGACGGTAAACAAAACGGTCAAAAAATTCGCCGTTTCGTCCGATTCTTCCCAGCGGTTTGAACGCGGTACGGACATTGAAGGCGCGGCCCTCGCCATGCGCCGCGCGAGCGATTTGTTTATGCAGATTTGCGGCGGTACAGCCTCGGAAATTAACGACGTGTACCCCGAAAAATTCGAAAACCCGGCGGTAACATTTACGCCCGCGGAGATTAACGCTATTTTGGGCGCGCAAATCCCGGAAGAAAGACTGAAAGAAATTTTCTCCCGCCTGGCCGCTGAATTTAACGCGGACGGCGAAAAATGGACCTTTAAAGCCCCGTCCCACCGCCGTGATTTAAACCACAAATGGGACCTGGCGGAAGAGGCCGCGCGCTTTGCCGGGTATGACATGATTCCCGTCAGCGCCACCAAAGCGAGCCTCGCGTTTGCCGAAAACCCGAAAGGAATCGATCTCGGCAAAAAATTCGCGCGCGAACTGATTGGTTTTGGCTTCTGCGAATGCAAAAATATCGATTTCGTAGGTGAAAAAGAAATTAAAGCGTTCGGTTTCGACCCGAAGTTCTGCATTAAGGTTAAAAACGCGCTCGCACAGGGGTGGGATTATCTGCGCCCGACGCTGCTTCCGTCTTTGCTTAAAAACGTAGAAAGCAACCTGCGCTTTGGCAACAACAATTTGGCCCTGTTCGAAACCACTAAAACGTTCCAGTCCATTAAGGGCTTCCCTGTGGAAGGGTACAGCGTCGCCGGTGTGCTTTCGGGCACGCTGGAGCAGGAAAAATTCTTCGGCGCGAAAGAACGCCCCGTGGATTTTTATTTGCTTAAAGGGTTGGTCGGCGCGCTTTTGGCGGATGTGGACGGTGTGTCGCTCGTTCCGTCCAAAAACGTCCCCGGGTACATGCACCCCAAAATTTGCATGGATATCGTGCTGGGCGGCAAAACGATTGGGCTTTTCGGCAAACTCCACCCGCTGACGCTAAAAGCGTTCGGCATTAAAACGCAGGACGTATGGGTGTTTGAATTTGCCACTAAACTGATTGAAAAAGCGTACAGCGCGCAGGATTTTAAACCGGCCAAAGATTTGCCGGTGTTCCCTCCGTCTTTACGCGATTTGTCCGTCGTGGTAGATAAGTCCGTGACGTACGCGCAAATCGCGTCCGCCCTGGATAAAACACCGCTCGACGTCAGCCTTTCGTACAAATTGATTGATTTGTATCAAGGCGAACACTTGCCCGAAGGCAAAAAGAGCGTTACGTTCTCGCTCGCGTTTTCGCACCCCGAACATACGCTTAAAGATAAAGAAATTGACGAAGCGTTTAACCGCATCGTCGAACAGTTGCGCACGCAAACGGGTGCGGAACTGAGATAATATGCAAGAAAAACTCAAACAGTTGGAACTGTTAATTTCCAAAATGGTCGCCCGCCAGAAAGAGCTCCAAGGCGAGAACGCCGCGCTGAAAGCGCGCGTGCGCGCGCTGGAGAACGGTGCGGAAAAATGGAAAGAAACGGACGGCGAAGTCCGCGCGCTGAAAGAATGGAAAAAGAACGCGCAGACGGTGCTAAAACGCTTGGCGGGCAAGCTGGAAAAAGAAATCGCCAAAGCGCAAGAGGAAGAGAAAAAAATCGTCTGACGTTTGGGTTTTTGATGGAAGTTTTTTACCGCCCCGGAGGTTTTCCCCGGGGCGTTTTTTGTTGTTGATTGCGGGGAAAGCTGGCCTGTTCATAATTGGCGACATGTCCCAAACAGAGTGGCTTAAACTAATCAGAAGGGCGCGGACAAGAGGGGAGCCCCGGCGCGGGGTCTTGACCCGTTTTTTTTTTTTGATAACATAGGGGATAATTCTGAGTAGAAGGGGGATATCTCTCATGTATAAAAATGCCGTCATTCCGGCCATGGAGCCGGAATCCAGGTCGTTTAATAGAAAAGGTTTTACTTTAATCGAATTATTGGTTGTCGTACTTATTATTGGTATTTTGTCGGCTGTGGCGCTGCCGCAGTACCAAAAAGCGGTGTTAAAGTCCCGCATGGCGGTTCTGCTGCCGATAGTAAAAAGCATCCAACAGGCGGAAGAAATATATTGGTTAGAAAATGGTCACTATACGGAGAATTTTCACGATTTGGATATCAAAGCCCCCGGGGGAGTTGGCGGTAATACCAGTATTTCCGGTTGGAATCATCATCAATGTGCCCTGTATCACGCTCCGTTTGGGTGGGTGTGGTGTATAACCTATAAAGAACATTATTATGAAAATAATTGCGGTTGGGCTGTTTGGTTGGACCATTCTTCACGTCCGGGGGAAATAACCTGTACTGAAATGTCAAACACGGTTTCTGCCGAATGTAAGGCCGTGTGTGCTTCTCTGGGATATACATATCGTAAAATTTAAATTTATTAATAATATAAATTCCCGGGCCGCCGGACTGTTTTGCAAAACGGGGCAACACTGCGAAAGCGTGTTGCCCCGGGCGTCAAAAGAAGGTTCGTTTTACGCCTGGATTGCAGGCCCCAACGCGGCTTTTACGTCGGCCCCCATGGGTACGGGCATGCCAGAAGCGTTCACGCACACCAGCGTGGTTTTGCCTTTGGTGCACAAACGGCCGTTTTGGTTGGTGATGATGTTTTCAAACACAATTTTGATGTCCGAAATTTCCAATACTTTCGTGTCCACGTTAATCACGTCCCCGTAGCGCACGGAAAATTTGTATTCCACTTCCTGCCGCGCGACGACAAAGTAAAGTCCCCGCTGCATGAGAGCCGGAACGGAAAAGCCTTTTTCGGCCATGTAAAGCGTGCGGGCTTCTTCGAAATATTTTAAATAGTTGGCGTAGTAGACTACGTTGCCGCAGTCGGTATCGTGGTAAAAAATGGTTTTTTGCATGTTATTCTCCGATAATTTTTATTAAAATCCGTTTGTTGCGCCGGCCGTCAAATTCGCCGTAGAAAATGGTTTCCCACGGGCCGAAATCCAACTTCCCTTCCGTTACGGCCACCACCACTTCGCGCCCCAAAAGCGTGCGTTTTAAGTGGGCGTCGCCGTTGTCTTCCCCGGTCAGGTTGTGCTCGTATTTGTCTATGCCGTAGGGGGCCAGGTGCTCGGTCCAGCGTAAAAAATCGGCGTGCAGACCGCGTTCGTTGTCGTTAATAAACACGCTGGAGGTAATGTGCATGGAGTTCACCAGGCACAGCCCTTCGCGGATACCGCTTTTGGCCAAAGCCTCTTCCACCTGCGGCGTGATATTGACGATTTGATAGCGTTTGTCCGTACAAACGGTTAGATATTGCGTATAAGATTTCATATAATAAATTATACTTGATTTAAAAGGCGGTCCGTCCGCTTGGAAGAAACAGATGAAAAAAGACGAACTGATGAAACTCTTGCGCAATCCGGCAGAGTACCGTAAAAACAAAAAAGCCGCTTCTGCCGCGGCCGTCCCTGCGGCTGCCCAGGCAGAGGCCCGCGCCGAAAGAAAAAAGCAGGATGCCACGCTGCTGGGAGTAGGTATCGGCGTAGTGGCTTTGGTGCTTTTAACGATGGTGTTTGTTTTGTCTGCCAAGAACCGCGCGGAAGATTTGGTGGCGGCGCTGGACCCGGACCAAGTGCAGGGCTTGGCGTTAAAAGATAAAGAATTTAACCCCAACCGGGAAGTGCGCGTCGTAAACGTGCAGGAAGGGCACGACCGCAGCGTGGCCGTTACCCAGCTGGGTTCCACCCTGCCGATTATCAGCCGTTTTAATTACAAAACGTTTACGCCGCAGAGTTTCGAAGTCATCGGTGCGGCCCCGTGGGCGCTGACGATGAACTTTTCTTCCAACCTGGCAGACCCGGACATGATGCGTTACCTGCTGGCTAACGACAAACTGATTGAAGCCTTTTTAAAACGCCCGGATGTGGAGCCGCTGCTCTCCGACCCGCAGATGCTGGTTGCCTTTACCGCGGACGCCGATACGCTAAATGACTTTTTTGAAAGCGACGTGGTGAAAGGCGTTCTTGCCAATGAAAAAATGGTGCAGGCCGTGGCGGGCAGCCGCTGGATGAGCTATTTGCTGATCAGTACTTCGGGCAAGTATTTCCGCAAGAACCCGAAAGAAGCCGCCGCGGTAATCCAGGCCAGCCCCGCGCTCCAAAAATTGCGCAGCAATTCGTATGTGCGCGCGGCGGTGCAAAACAACCGTTATTTAAAAAGCATCGCGTCCACGCTGTTGGGCGTACAGCCGCAGCTGGAAACGCAGCAGAAAATCGCCGCGCCCCAGGGGGCAAAATCCTCCGCCGGCACTGCTAAAAAAACGACTAAGAAAAAATAGTTGTACAAGTTAAAAAAATTTGTTATACTATTAGTGTTGAAGGTAAACAGATTTACGCGGGCGTGGTTCAATGGTAGAACGCGACCTTGCCAAGGTTGAGACGAGAGTTCGATTCTCTTCGCCCGCTCCATTTAAAAGCCCCGGACAAAAGTCCGGGGCTTTTTTGCATATATTACCCCCGGGCGGGAGCCCGGGGCGTTTCACGTCCCTGTCCGCATGCGAACCCACACGCCGTGTCCCCAGGTAGGGCCCAGAAAAATATAGGCCCAAATTCCGCAGGTCCTAGGACCAAAGACCCTCGTAAATTTACGCTTAAAAAGCGATACTGGTAATATAAGAGAGGGACATATGAAAAACATTCTTTTTATTTTAATCGCTTGTTTAATGGTTACGATGGTAAAAGCCGCTCCGACGGCGGACATAGTCAATAAACGCGATGTAATGGTCCGCTTTTACAGCCTGCAGAAACGGAACGCCGAAATGGGTGAAAAATTCCTGGCCGCCGTAAAAGCCGGCGACGTGCAAACCCTCGGCGAATTGGAATCCATCGCCCAAGACCCCTCTTATTTAATGGCGACGGACAAATTCGGCAACAACGCTTTTCACCTGGCCAAAGACGCTTCCACCTTGCAGGCCGTTGCCCGCTCCATCCGCAATTTGTACAAGAACGAATTTCCGACGAAAATCCTCACTTTAAAAAACCAGGCCAACAATTCCGGCGTTATTCCCGCCGTGCAGGCAGTGTTTGATTTGCGCCCCGGCAAATTCTTTGTCCTGTTGGAACAGACCGATTTACAGCAAAACATTCTGAAAGTAAAATCGATGCGCAAAGGCGGCGCCCTGGCTGTGGCCGCTTCCGTGGAACAAGATAAAGTGGTAGCCGGCGTTCAACTGGCCGACGGTTTTACCGCGGCGGATTTCGCCCGCGCCAACCGCAGCGTGGAAGGCATGGATAAAGTGGTGGCGTTCTTCGCCGAATATGCCCCGTACCTGTAATTACTAATAACCGAACGTTTTATCCTCACACCTCCGGCACCCCTCCGGAGGTGTTCCCCGTTTATATGCGTAAAAAAGAAGCTCCCCGTAAAAGAGAGCTTCTCAAATATCTTGCTTGGTTTCCTTGCGCGGCCCCGTTAGAAGAAGACGCCTGCCCGCGGAAGCCGCTTTCCGGGAACGCCCGGCCTGCAAGGCCTGGCGACTTTGCCAAAACAGTGTGGCTTCACTAATCAGAAGTCACTCTCCGGAAATGCGCGGCCTGCAAGGCCGTTGAGCGTTACTTGGCGACTTTGCTTTTACAGTATTGCTCCATTAATCAGAAGTCACTCTCTGAGGACGCCCGGCCTGCAAGGCCTGGCGACTTTACCAGAACAGTGTCGCTCCACTAATCGGAGGTTGCTTCCCGGAAATGCCCGGCCTGCAAGGCCTTAGCTGAAGAATTTAATGGAGTTGGGCAAAATTACATCTTCCATTACGTCCAGCGCAAAGGAATCGGTCATCCCGGCGATATAATCGGCGATGATATCATCCACTAGGGCCGGGTTCTCGCGGTAAACCTTTTTCATGGAGCGCATGTATTTGGCAAAGTTAAAGGCCGTTTGCTTGCCCTCGGCGGTATACGCGTCGTAATCAAACCCGTAACGCTCAAACAGGCGGCGGAAATACGCAAACAAATCGCGGATACATTTATCGATGGTTTCCTTGCGCTGGCGCATTTGCTGGTTGTGGTAGATGCGTTCGTAATTAAAGGTGCGCAACTGGGAGATAATGGCGAATTTATCGTCGGAAAAACCGATGCAGTCCCGGTCCTTGGAGTTATTGATAAGGTCCAGCGTCAGCGTGTTGATAATTTCCCCGTTGGACTCGCCGATTTCTTCGCGCACGGCCTGCGGAATATCCTGCGTGGTAATCAGGTCAGCCTTTACCGCGTCTTCAATATCGCGGCCCAAATAGGCGATTTTGTCCGCCAGACGCACGATACAGCCCTCATAGGTGGAAGGCATTTGGTTGCGCCCGGTTATTTTTTCCAAATTATTGGGTTTTTCCGCGGGGCGGAGCTGGTTGTTGGCGAAGTCTTCGCCGCAGTGGCAGATAATGCCGTCTTTTACGGCAAACGTTAAATTCAGCCCTTCCCCGTAGTTGGCCAAATGTTCTACCACGCGGTAGCTGTTGAGTTCATGCAAAAAGCGTTTGGGGCGGGTTAAGCAGGCGTCGATGGCGCGTTCGCCCTCGTGGCCGAAGGGTGCGTGCCCGATATCATGGCCCAGGCCGATGGCGTAGGCCAGGTCTTCGCTGAGTTCCCATTTGCCGCTTTTGTTAAGGCCGCGGCAGATGGTGGCGGCGATGGTGGCCACGTGCAGCACGTGTTCGATGCGGGTGCAGATATGGTCGTTATTGGGGGCGAAAAACACCTGCGTTTTGTGTTTTAACCGCCGGAAAGGGAGAGAATGAATGATTTTTGTTTGGTCGCGGAAATATTCGTCGCGCAGGTCCGGCTTGTGCGGATGGGTGCGCCGGAGATAGATTTCTTCGCTAAACGGGTTTTTTATCATAAAATTATGATACCATAATATACAGAGCCCCGCACGGGAGGAAACGCCATGAACGCAAAAAAAGCCATTTATACGGGCAGTTTTGACCCGATTACCAACGGTCATTTGGATATTATCCGCCGCGCACGCGATATTTTCGGCGCGCTGACGGTGCTTGTGATTCCCAACGGGGCCAAAAACCCGCTTTTTTCGTTGGAAGAACGGTGTTCCTTGGCGGAACAGGCGCTGGCCGCGGAACCGGGCGTTACCGTCGCTTCGGCGGACGGCGGCCTGCTGGCGGATTATTTAAAAGAGCACGGGTATAACGTGATTGTACGCGGCCTGCGCGGCGCGCAGGACGTCCCGCACGAATTTACCAACGCCTATTATAACCGGGCGTTTTGCCCGCAGGCCGAAACGGTGTTTTTGCCCTCCCGGCCGGAATGGACGTTTGTCAGTTCTTCGGCGGTGCGGGAGGCGGTGCGGTATGGGGCGGATGTGTCCCGCTGGGTGCCGCCGTGCGTGGCGCGCGCGATGCGCGAAAAATACCGCAAATAAACGGCGTGTATTGGTGAAAAAGTTCTTTTCTAATCTAAAAGGCCTATGCAAAAAATGGGCCTTTTATTTCATTGTCCGGCAGGTTAAAAGTTTACTAAAATAAAGGTGGAGACGGATAAAAGGAGCCTTTATGTACTGCGCCAAAGCGTTACAACTTGCGTGCCGGTGCTTGCCCCAGCGGATAAAACCGCAGACGGCGGGGCGGATTTCCGTTTTCCGTTTTGTATCCCCGGCAGTTTTGCAGCAGTCCAATCCAATTTCCAGCAGTATTTATTTGCAGTGTAACAGAGTCCCATTTTTCAGTAGGGCCAAAAACCAGTATATTCTGGGTCTTTTGGCCCTACTTTTTTTCGCATTTGTTTGCAATACTTTAATAGAGGAGATTTTATGAGAGCGTTATTATCTTTATTACTCAGCTTTTGTATTGTGCTCAGCAGCATCAGCCCGTCTTTTGCGCAGGCTGCCCGCGGCGGGCGCGCCGTTATTAAAGGGCTGACCCGCCCTGTGGCGCCCACGTCGCTGCACAGCCAGGTGTCGCGCATGGCGCAGCTTCAGCGCCCGGCTTCGGTGCTGCAGATTCGCGCCCTTATGAGCTCCGGCGTACGCGCCGGTGTGGCCGCCCGCATTTTGACGGTTCCCTCTCTGCCGGAACGCGCTCTCCTCTTACGTAACGAATTTGTCACCTTAACGCTTGAAAAACACGTTTTGCCCGAACAGCTGGGCAAAGCCGTCAGCTTCTACCGCACGGATTTGGCGTCCTCTTCCGAGGCTTTCGCTTCTTTCGCCGGCAAAGACTTCTCCTCCTCTTTAGCCGCCGCGCAAGACCCCGCCTCCTCCGCGTTTGCGGATTTTTTCGCCTGCCGCGCCGCGTTGGCCGATGCGGCCGCGCTGGGGTTGTTCGGTTCGAAAGCCGACGTGCAAAAACTGGTTGCTTTCTATGAAAAAGCCAAAGGTTCCGCTTTTGAAGACGTCGCCGCCGCCATCACCGCGCGCGGTATGCTCCGCCAGGGCGCGTATGAAGAATTAACCGCCTGGGCCAAAGACAACGCTTCCGACAATTTCTTCTGGAGCGAACTCGCCGCTTATACCGAAGCGAACGGCCTTCCGGTGGAACTGTCCGTCGCCCGCGGCGCGCAGGCACAGGTGCCGTCCGCCGGCATGCGCGAATTTTTGCGCCAGGGTTTGGAATCCAACGCTTTAAACGCCGATTTTAGCCGCGCCGCTACGGAAGAATGGATGGCGCTGGGCACCCGCCCGGCCGCCGCCAAACCCGTGGCCGCCCCGGAACAGGCCCCGGCTGCGGTGGCCGCTCCCAAACTGACGGCTTCGCTGGCGGACGTTAAGCTGCCTGCGGCCGATTTAACACTTTCTCCCGTCGAATTAACCGGCGCCGTCCCGGCGATTTCCGCCGAAGCTCCGGCCGCCGTAAAAACGCAGGGTGCCGCCGAGGGCGGGAATAAACCTGCTGTTTCCTCTTCTTCCAATTCCGGCATTTTGTACTGCGGTCTTCCCGTTTTTGAAATGGCCAAGCTGGCGCAGAAAGGCTACCGCGCCCTGAGCAAGTTGTTCAGCCGCAAGAAAGCCGCCCGCGTAAACGTGCCCGAAGAACCCGGCCTGCACGAAAACACCGTCCGCCCGGTTTACGAAGCGCGCCGCGTTTCCACCGGGGTTGAAACCGACTCCTGGATTAACGCCGGCCCGTCCGCCGTACCCGCCGAAGTGGCCGAAGACGGATTTAAATTGACGGTGGAAGACGAAGCCGGTGTGGAAAGCATCTTAAAAAATGTGGATATTGCGATTGACTCTTCCATTAAAACCGCCGGATACAACCGGGTGGTGCTGAACAAAGACCATGTTTTTGAACTGCGCAATTTGGAATTGGCTCCGGGCCAAATGGACCACTTCTTCTTTGAAATGCCCAACGCCAACGGCGAACTCTTCCGCCTGGGCGAAGGCGCCAAAGCGCTGAACATGCCCCGCCCGCTGCGCATTAAGCTGGAAAAAGCCCCCAACCGCCGCTACGAGGTACGCACCCTGCAGCTTTATCACGAAGGTTCTTCCTCCGCGTATATGATGGCGACGGTGGACGCTTCGCTCCTGCCGTCCGGCGCGGAAGGGCACCTGCTGGCGGACGCCAACGGCGGCGTGTGGTTTGTGGAAACTTCCGGCAAACGCACGTTGCTGAAAGACTATTACCTCCGCCTTCCGAAAGAAGACAGCAAATACTGGACCAAAATCATGCAGGCGGACGGCAAACCGTTCTCGCTGCAGGTACACTCCACCAGCAACAAAACTTCCCTTTTGACGATGGCCGTTCCTTCCCTCCAAATCGGTTTGGGTAAAACGACCGCGCCGGAACTCAGCTCCCGCACCAACCTGGGCGAATCCGCTTCCAGCATGATTATGCTCGGTATTAACAACGTGCTGCCCATCATGATGGGTTTTGTCCACCCGCTCTTAAAACGCTACGGCGAAGCGGTAGTGGCCCGCTGGGGGATGGGCTTCTTTGTGGCGGGCGGTTTAACTGCTCTATTCAGCGGCCTGTACGGCGGACTGGGAGAGGCTTCTATGACGGATTTGCAAACCCTCGGGTTTATTCTCTCCAGCGTGTTGATTGCCACCGGCACCAACATCACCCGCTTTGTACAGAACATTTTAATCAGCGCCAACCGCGGCAAAATCGTGCCGACCGACTCTTTTAAAAAGAAAGCCGTCAAACCGGGTATGGCTACGGAAGTTCCGAATATGTCTTACCTGATGAAACGCGCTAAAGAAGTGGCGAAGTTCCAAAAAGGCGCCGTGCGCGACGGCGCGCTCTTCCAAACGGCCAGCATGTTTAAAAACATCGGGACGATGGCCTTCCTCGCCTATCCCTGGCTCGTCAACCAAACCAGCGAATGGCTGTTCGGCGTGAACCCGGGGCTGGACTTTTCCGCCAGCTACGTACCTTACACCCTGTGGGCGGGGCTGAGCGCGTGGAAACTCAGCAAGACCGCTTATAAAGACGCTTTCCCCATGAACTTGGCCGTAGTGGAAAACCAATTTAAAGAATCGTTGGCCCAAATCTTTGACGGTATGGCGGCGATGCCGGCTGAAAACCTGCTGGCCTCTTCCAAAGAAATGACGTCGCTCGCCAAAAAGCTTAACGGGATGATTGATTCGTTAACCGCCGTGGAAGTACGCAATAAAAAAGGCGACGGCAAAAAATTAACCGCGCAGCACGAAGCCGAAGCGGTGGACGCGCTGCAAAAATCGCTCCTGGCGCAGGGGATGCCTGCGGAACTGGCGGAACAGACGGGGCAGGAACTCCAAAAAGCCTTTGACGCCCTCGGCCACCGCAACGTGAAGCTGATGGACGTTTTAAAACTGGAACATTTAACCCCCGGCATTATCGGTATGGCGTTGGCCACCATGCACGAGCTGAGCGTATCCAACGGGTTCGCGTTTGCCATGCACGAAGTGGTAGGCGAAGGCACTTTCGCCAACGCACTGACGGCGCTTACCCTGTACGGCTCGATGTCCGGCGGACGCATTCTGGGCAACATCATCAGCCGTTATTTAAGCGGCGGCAGCATGTATGCGCTTTCTTCCGCGTTCTCCATCGGCGGTACCGCCATGATGGCCACGGCGGGCGACAGCATCTCCCAGCTGATGACGGGTGCGGTAATCGCCAGCTTTGGGGTGGGTAACTTCTTCTCCCAGATGTACGAATACATGACGGGTTTGTATCCCCAGTACAAACGCGAAATCTCGCTCTTAATCAACTACACCATGCCGGTGGCGGCCGTGTTGTCCTTCCCGATGCGCTGGCTGGTAAACGTTACCGGTATCTCCGGCCTGGACTTGATGCTTGCCGGCGGCGCGGTGGCGGCCAGCGTGGCGTTAACGCCCGGTATGCTCGCCAACTCCACGGTGGTACAGGTGGCCAAGTACGAAGGCGGCCGCTTGTGGCAGAAAGTGAAAAACTTGTTCAAACGCGGCGGCAACAATACGCCCGGCAATTTGGATAATGCCGCTCCCGCCAACTAATCTTGAATGAACTAAATACAGAACTCCCCGCAAAAAACGGGGAGTTCTTTTTTATGGAAATCTTGCAAAACCCCCCGGGCGTAAACCCGGGGTGTTTCATGTATAAAAACCTCTCTACGCCAGAGGAAAGGTTTTTATTTGAATCAATGCGTTTTTAGATGTGCCGCCTGCGGCATAAAAAACACCCCGGCAATTTTACCGGGGTGTTCAAATAATCGGGCGGACTATTCCAAAAAGTGCTGGCGTCCGCTGACGATGGATTCCGCGCGCATTAACGAAGCGTCAATGTTTTTGCAGATGTGGTCTTCGCCCAGTTTTTGGATGAAGCCGTATTTATCCAGCGTTTTGAGTACGTGTTTTTGCACGTGGGATAAAATCAGCTGTACGCCGTCTTTTTGGCAGCGGTCGTAAATGCGTTCAAGGGCGTGGAAACCCGTCGCGTCAATGGCGGGCACACTGCGCATACGCAGAATCAGCACTTTGCAGTCCTTGTGGTGTTCCAGCGAATCCAGGAATTTATTGGCCGCGCCGAAGAAGAACGGCCCGTTAATTTCGTACACGCTGACGTGCTTGGCGATGATTTTGGTGTCGATATCGTCTTTGCGGCGGACTTCGTCGAATAAATCGTCGTCCGTATTTTTGATTTGGTACACGTCGCTCATGCGTTTCATAAACAGCACGGCGGCCAGCACGAGGCCGAACTCAATGGCTACCACCAAATCTTCTACCACGGTCAGCGTGAACGTGGTCAGCAAAATGGCGATGTCGCTCGCCGGGGCTTTAAAAAGCGCGGTAAAGGAACGCCAGTCGCTCATGCGGTAAGCCACTAAAAACAGAATGGCTGCCAGCGACGTCATAGGAATCAGGCCGATGTATTTCATCAGGCACAGCATCATGATAAGCAAAAACACCGCATGCGCCATACCGGCGATGGGGGTGCGGCCGCCGTTTTCGATATTGGCGGCGGTGCGGGCAATCGCGCCCGTGGCGGGCAGACCGCCGAACAGGCCGGAGGCCACGTTGGCGACCCCGGTGGCGACGAGCTCCATGTTGGAGCGGTGCCGCTTGCCGATCATGCCGTCCGCCACCACGGCGGATAGTAAACTTTCAATCCCGGCCAAAAACGCAATCGTAAACGCGGCAGGAAGCAGTTTGCGCACTACTTCCAGGCTGATTTCACCCGGCATGTGGGGCATTACAAGCGTGCCGTCCACCTGGCCGAAGGTGGAGGTGATGGTCGCCACATTCAGGCCGCCGAATTTAACGAGCAGTGTGGTAATAATAAGCGCGGCCAGCGAACCCGGGAATACGCGCCATTTTTTAGGCCAAAAAATGATAATCGCCAGTGTTAACAGGCCGACGGCCAGCGTCATCCAGTTGGTTTGGCCGAAGCTGTGCAAATAGACGGACCACTTGGCGAAAAATTCGCTGGGCAGCTGGGTGAGGCCCAGGCCGAAAAAGTCGTTAATCTGCGTGGAAAACAGCACTACGGCGATACCGCTTGTAAACCCGGTGGTAACGGGATAGGGGATAAACTTAATAAACGCGCCGAATTTAAAAAGGCCCATCAGCATTAAAATAATACCGGCCATGATGGTGGCGGTCAGCAGCCCCGCCACGCCGAATTTTTCGATAATGCCGTAGACGATGACGACAAACGCCCCCGTCGGCCCGCCGATTTGCACGCGGGATCCGCCCAACAGCGAAATCAAGAATCCGGCCACGACGGCGGTAATCAGCCCTTTTTCGGGCGTAACGCCGGAGGCAATCGCCAAAGCGATGGACAGCGGCAGCGCGACGCAGGCCACAACCAGCCCCGCGCTTAAGTCTTTCAAAATCCGGGAAGAGGTAAAATCTTCGGGGCGGTTTTGCAAAAGCGTCAGTAATTTGGGTTTTAACATCATATTTTATCGGTTAAACAGTTTGCGTAACAGCTTATTATAATGAGGTTCCGGGATTTGCATTCCGGGGGTGGTAATCCGTCCGGCGCGCGGGCCGTGATAGTCGGACCCGGCGGTAGCCAAAAGCCCGTATTTGCGGGTGAGGGCCAGCAGGTCTTGCTTCATGGTAAACGTGTGGGCGGGATAAAACACTTCTACGCCGTCCAGCCCGGCTTCGGTCCAGGCGGGGAAATTCCAGTGTTCGGCCACAATGCCGGGGTGCGCGATAACGGCCACGCCGCCCGCGCGTTTGATGTGCCGGATGGCTTCCACGGCGGTTACGCCCGCGGAGGGGACGTAGCCCGGCTGCCCTTGCACCAGCCAGCGGCGGAAGCCTTCCTGGCGGGATGGCACCACGCCGTTTTCTTTTAACGCGTCGGCCACGTGCGCGCGGGAAACGGTGTTGGGGGCGCGTTTGAAGACGTCCTCTTCCGTAATGGGCACGCCCGCTTCTTGCAGCTGGCGGATGATTTGGCGGATGCGGTTTTTGCGGTTTTCGCGGTTTTGCGCCAAAAACGCTTGGAATTCGGGGTTGTTTAAATCCAGGTTATACCCGGTAAAATGCAAATGGTCATGCTCCCGGGTGCTGATTTCAACCCCGGGAGTGAATAAAATGCGGTGCTCTTTGCATACGGCTTCGGCGCGGCGGACGCCGTCTGTGGTGTCGTGGTCGGTCAGCGCGAAAATATTGGCGCCGGATTTAATGGCCGCGTGCACTACTTCTTCGGGCGAGCAGGTGCCGTCCGAAAAGTCCGAATGGGTATGCAAATCGATTTTGGGCATTTAAACGCGTTCCACCGCCGTTACGCCGGGGACGAGTTCTTTAATCTTTTTTTCCACCACGGCCTGTAACGTCATCTGCGCGTGCGGGCAGCTGCCGCAGCGGCCGCGCAGGCCCACGGTTACGATACCGGTTTTTTCGTCTACGCCGATGAGCTGGATGTCCCCTCCGTCGGCTTGCAGGATGGGGCGGATTTGCCCGATTACTTCTTCCACTTGTTCTTTCATATTTTCTCCAAAAACGTGATTTTTCTTTATTATAGCTTTTTTGGGAGAGGAGGCGGGAGAATAATCCTGCAAAAAAATTGCGCTTTTGGCGGAAATATTGCTATACTTTGGGGGTAATGTTTTTTAGCCTTTGATAAGGAGAAGGTACATGAAAAAAATTATCGCTTTAATTGCGCTTTTGACTTTTGCGGGTGCGCCCGTCTTTGCGCAGAAATATGCCAGCGTCAACGCCAAGAGAGCCAACATCCGCTCTTGCGCCGGCACCAAATGTTCTATTAAATGGTATGCCTGGAAATATACGCCCGTCATCATGGTAAAAACCAATGAAGACAAAAGCTGGGTGCTCGTGAAAGATTTTGAAGGTTTCAGCGGCTGGATTTCCGCCGATTTGTTAAGCCCCGCGGGCGGTATGTCCGCCAAAGTGGATTTGAACGTCCGCAAAGATCCGTCCGCCAGCGCGGAAATCGTCTGCACGGTGGAAAAGGGCTATCCCTTTAAATACCTGGCCAAAAAAGGCAAATGGATTCAGGTAGTGGACGACCCGGCCGACCCCAAAGCCGGCCAGTGCAAAGGTTGGGTGTACAACGCCAACCTGTGGGGTTTCTTTAAACAATAAGACGTTTTTTGCAGGACGAAAGGGGCCTTTGCGGGCCCCTTTTTTGCCCACCGGGCAGGGCTTGAAAAAAGCCGGAAACGGAATATACTGTAATAAAAGCGGCCTTGTCAAAGGTTTCGCGAAAAGGGTAAAATATAATTATGAAGAAAATTTTAATTGCTGCGGCCGCCGCCAGCGTGATTGCGTGCGCTTTCTGCCTGGCCCGTTCCGTCAGCGAAGGACGCTTTAACATTTCGGGCACCGTAACCGTGCCGGACCGGTTGGTCCGCATGGCGGAGTCCGACAATAACTCATGCGCCATTATCGTCAAAAACGAGGCCGATGTTCCCGTGGCCATCAAACGCGTGGTGAACCCCAAGTTCCCGCTCGCGTTTACCATGGGCGAAGAAGACCTTTTGGCCGAAAGTTTGGACGGAGCGCTTAAACTGGAAGTGCAAATTAACAATCACGGCCAGTTGGGGCTGATTAAGCAGGGCGATATCTTCGGCTCTTCCGAAGAAATGATTAAACCCAACGCCAAAAACGTGCTTGTTCAGGCGGATAAAACCATGGGGCGCGTGCAGTTGGCGCGCAACGTGAAGGGCAACTTTTTCCGCACCGCCGCCAGATAGTAAGCTGAGGGGCCCGCGTTATTGGTCGCGGCGTTTCTCTTGCATCTTGCAACTATTTACAACGGATAAGATTTTTCTTATCCGTTGTTTTTTATGCCTAAAAACCCCCGGCTATACCGGGGGTTCTAATAAGGTTCCACCGTGGGGTAGGCCGTTATAGATAGCGAATAAAAAGCAGAAATAAAAGAAGCAATTTGCGTTTAGATAAATTTATGAATGGTCATGCCGAGAGGTTTCTGCTCGGCATCTACGTTGTTAAAGCTGTGGTTGTTCCAAAAGCGGTAGATTCTGAGCAGAGGCAACTCAGAATGACCTAATAGGGAAGGGGTACACAAGAGATAGGAGCAGTTGAGGCTGCATTTGCAGGAAGCTAGTAAAGGAAGGGCAGGGCTCGCATAAGAAAAACCCCCGGCGTGGGGGGCGGGCCGGGGTGTTTTCTTTACGGCCGAAGACGGATTACTCTCCGGCGGATGAAGGTTACCTGCGGGCGTTGGTTTCAAAATCGCGTTTGATTTCTTGCAGTAATTCCATTTGGTAAATTTGCCGGGCGTACAGGCGGGGCAGCGCGCAGGAGTATAACGGATAAATGCGGATCAGTTCCGCCAGCAGTTTTTCGGTCTGGCGGAAATGGCGTTCCAGCCGGGCAAAAAGCGCGGACGTGTCAGGCGCGTGTTTCATTGGGTTCGCTCCCGTCCGCCCGCGCGTTGCCGGATGAAAAGAAAAAAGGGCGGACTTCTAATAGGGATTCGAGCCGCCTAAAAGAAGCCGCCCCTTCCGCGCCCGAAGGCGCGGAAAAAGGAGGCTTTTCGCCCCTAGCTCGAATCATATTTAGGCTTGTGTCCGCCCAAATAACGGGTGTTCTTCACACCATAGAGGCAAAAATCCTTAAATCTTGTGTACAGCTAGTATACCATTTTTAGCGGGTTGCCCGCGCGCGTTCCCGGCTGATTGTTTTTTAGGCGGGGCCGCACCGTGAAAACTGGTATAATGTTTCCATGAAAAAATTTATTTTAACGGGTTTGGCGGTATTGTGCGCGTGCGCCGCGTTTTCGCAGGTGAGCGTTATCAGCGTGACGGACGAAAACAAACACGCCACCAAAGACGATTTTTCCCATACGTTTGAGTATTATATCCTTCCTTCCGGCCGTCCGACGGGCGGTAAATGCCAGGCCACGCGCATCGGGCGGCGCTGGTTTGCCACGGCGGCGCATTGTGTTACTCCGCTGTGCGACAACGGCTGCACGCTGGAGGTGGATTTGCTGGAACAGCCGATGTCCGCCCGCGCTTCCGTGCAGCATTCGGCCAAGAAACCCGCCGTCTTTGTGCACCCGGATTATAAACCCGGCGCGCTTGCGTTAAACGATTTCGCCCTCTTCCGTCTGGATTTGGACCGCACCCCGCTTACGTATTACCGCCGCGGCGTACAAAACGTAGCGGTGTCTTCCAAAACGTTTGCCGCCTTTTTGGATAAAAACCGCCGGGCCGCCAGCCAGTTAAAACACATTCAAAGCCCTGTATTTCCGCCGCTGGTTTTATTCGGACAGGGAAATTATGTAATGAAAGGGACGATTTCGGTCATCGCTATTTTCAGCGGAAAACGCCGCGTGAAAAAAGACCCGCACCCCGTGCATTACGTAAACGACTTGGGCTTTGCCTATACGGAAAATTTCGGCGTTATCCAGGGGATGAGTGGCTCGGGTGTGATGACCAACACGGGCGAACTATTGGGGATTATCTCCGGTAATTTAACCACTTCACGCCCGGTGTTAAACAAAGCGGCGCTGACGGAAGAGTTTTTTATGTTCCCCGTATTTAACAAGCGCACGGCCGAATTTATGCAGGACGTAATGGGCAGTGATTATTATAAACTGGATTGGAAGGACGCCTATCCGTCCTTGGTGCGCAAATCCCGCCGGAATTACCGGGACATGGTAAACATCGTACGCGGCGTAGCCAACTGATTGGAAAGATATGAATAAAAAGCCCCGGGTCCATACGGAACCGGGGTTTTTCATATTATTTTTTGCCTTCTCTTCTGGCTTTGCGTTTGGCCAAGCGTTCCGCTTTGGTTTCGCGCCGTTTGTAGCCGGCGTGTTCGGGCGAGTTGGGGGCTTCTTCGTCAAAATCCCCGTTCCATTCAAATTCGCGCCCGCCCACGATCAGCGTGTCGCCGTCTTCTACGCCGTATTTCAAAAGGGCTTTTTCCAAACCGATTTTTTTGAAAATACCGCGCAAGCGCGCCACGGCTTCGGGCTGGTTGAAGTTCGTCATGGCGATAAATTCCACCACCTTTTTGCCCGTGATGTGGATGACGTCGTTTTCGTCGCGCTCGATGGAGAAAATCGGTTCCACTTTGTGCGTGGCGGCCGTTTTTTCTTCTATAACGGGTTGTTCCACCGGCGTGGCGGCCAGGATTTTTACCACTTCGTCGAGCACTTTGTCTACGCCTTCGCCCGTCGCGGCGGACATCAGCATGACTTTGTGCTTTTTAAATTTCTTTTTGATGGTTTCATACGCCTTTTTGGCTTCCGGCAAATCCATTTTGTTCACCACAATAATGCGCGGTTTGGCGAACAGTTTTTTGTCGAAGGCTTTTAATTCTTCTTCAATCACTTTGACGGATTTTTCCGCGCTCATGCCGTCAAAGCCGTCCGGGTCCACCAAGTGCAAAAGCACGCGCGTGCGTTCGATATGTTTTAAAAACTGGTGGCCGAGGCCTTTGCCTTCGCTGGCGCCTTCAATAATACCGGGAATGTCCGCCGTGGCGAAGCTGATTCCCTTGTGCAGCGTAATCCCCAGGTTGGGGTTTAACGTGGTGAACGGATAGTCCGCAATGCGCGGGCGCGCCGCCGAAATGCGGCTTAAAAACGTGCTTTTGCCCGCGTTGGGGAAACCGACCAGCCCCAGGTCCGCCAACACTTTCAGTTCCAAAATAAGCGTAACTTCTTCCCCCGGCTGGCCGTTTTCGGCGATGTGCGGCGCGGTGTTGTTGCGCGTTTTAAAAGACTGGTTGCCGCGTCCGCCCATACCGCCGCGCGCGACGGTAAACTGCTGGCCGGCCTGGGTTAAATCGGCAATGACGCGCCCGTCCTGCTTTACAATCGTTCCGCACGGCACGCGGATGATTTTGTCTTCGCCCGCGCGGCCCGTTTTATTGTACGTGCCGCCTTTTTCGCCGTTTTGGGCTTCGATATGCGGGTTATATGCCAGTTCCAAAAGCGTAGTTAAATTGGGCTCTGCCTGTAAGATAACGTCGCCGCCGCGGCCGCCGCAGCCGCCGTTGGGGCCGCCGAACTCGATAAATTTTTCGCGGCGGAAAGATAAACAGCCGTCCCCGCCTTTTCCGGCGGTTACGTAAATTTTAACGCGGTCTAAAAAACTTCCCGATTGCATAATGTCCTCTGTGTTGGCGGCGGGCCGCCGGTTTATTAAATTAAAATCAGTCTGCCAGTTCCTGCGCCAGCAGTTTTTTGGACAAACTACGTTTGGCCTTCGTCCGCGCGCGTTTTACCTTGGCCCGGGCGGAAGTTTTGGTGCAGGTGTAGGTCCATTCATCCTGCGAAACGTGCAGTTCGTCTTTCTTCATGTCTTAATTATAACGGGTGCGTTTCTTTTTGCCGCACCTTAAAAAGGGTTATTACAAAAAAAGCGGCAGGAATAAACCCTGCCGCTTTTTAAACTGTGAAGCGTTTATTTGGCCGCGTCAGCTTTTTTGGCTTTGGCGGGAGCTTTTTTCGCAGCCGGTTTCTTGGCGGCGGCGGGCTTTTTGGCGGCGGTCTTCACCGCGGCTTTTTTGGCCGGCTCTTTGGCTTCTTTGGTTTCCGCAACTTTGGGGTACACGGAAATCTGTTGTTTGCCTCTTCTCACCCATTCGAAGGTGACGATACCCGACACGCGGGCAAAAAGGCTGTCATCGCTGCTTCTCGTTACGTTGGTACCGGGCAAGAATTTGGTACCGCGTTGGCGGACGATGATTTCCCCAGCGTTCACAAACTGGGAGCCGTAGCGTTTAATACCTAAACGCTGGCCGTGGCTGTCTCTTCCGTTGGAGGAAGAACCTTGAGCTTTTGTATGTGCCATAGTTTAGTCTCCCAATTACGCGAACTGGATATCCGTGATTTTAATTTGCGTCAAATCCTGTCTGTGGCCGATGGTTCTTTCGTAACCTTTTTTCGGTCTTTTTTTGAAGACGCGGATTTTGGGACCTCTCAAATGTTTTACCACTTGAGCGGTGACCTTGGCCGTATTGGCCTTGGTATCTGCCGAGGTACCTTCTTCGTCAGCCGCCCAGAGAACTTTCAGTTCTACCGTGTCGCCGGCTTGCGCTTCCAGTTTTTCAACCTGCAGATCTTGACCGGGTTTTACCCAGTACTGTTTTCCACCAGTTTCAATGATTGCGTACATAGTTTTATTATACCAAATAAAGAGAAAACGCTCCCTCCCGGCCGTTTCCGGCCCGGCGCGGAGAGTTACTCTCCCTTAATTTGTATATATATTATAGCATAATTGCGCTTTGCGCGCGCGGCCGTGCAGGGGCGGCCCAAAATTTAATAAAATATAAAAAACAATTTATCAGAGTTTAGGAACTATGCCCACAACCATGAAAGAAGATTATTATCAAGTACTCGGCGTGGAGCGCACCGCCACCGAAGCGGAAATCAAATCCGCATTCCGCCGCCAGGCCATGAAGTGCCACCCGGACCGCTGCCCCGGCGACAAAAACGCAGAAGAACAGTTTAAAAAAATCAACGAGGCTTTTTCCGTCCTGTCGGACCCGCAGAAAAAACAAATGTACGACCAGTATGGCCACGACGGCGTAAACGGCGCGGGCGGCTTCGGCGGGTTTAACGCCGGAGGCTTTGGCGATATTAACGATATTTTCGGCTCCGTGTTCGGTGATATTTTCGGCGGCGGCTTTGGCCGCGGCGCAAGAGGCGGCGCTCCGCGCGCTGTCCGCGGCGAAGATTTAAAATTAGACGTTACCCTCACGCTGGAAGAAGCATTCTCCGGCAAAGAAGTGCCTGTGGAATATACCCGTCTGGATAACTGCTCCGAATGTGACGGTTCCGGCGCGGCCCCCGGCAGCAAACGCAAAACGTGTACTTCCTGCCATGGGACGGGTACGGTAACGTATTCGCAGGGATTTTTCAGTATGCGCCAGGTCTGCCCCGACTGCGGCGGCAAAGGGACCGTGGTGGAAAAACCGTGTTCCGCCTGCCGCGGGAGCGGTACCAAACGCGTGAAAGAAAAAATCACCGTCAAAATCCCCTCCGGCGTACGCACCGGGATTACGCTGCGCGTTTCCAACGGCGGCGACATCGGCCAGAACGGCGGCGGATTCGGCGACCTGTATGTAGAAGTGCGCGTGAAAGAACATAAAATTTTCCGCCGCGAAGGCGACGATTTGGCCCTGGATGCGCAAATTACGTATCCGCAGGCGGTGCTCGGCGGCAGCATTAAAGTGCCCACCATTGAAGGCAAAGAGGTGGAGCTGGATATCCCGAAAGGCACGCAGTTCGGGTCCGTGCTGAAAATGCAGGGCAACGGGATGCCGCGCCTGGGCAAGAAAGGCTTTGGAGATTTGCTTGTCAATGTAAAAATTGAGGTTCCCAAAAAACCGACGGCCCGCCAAAAGGAACTGTTGGAAGAGTTGGCTAAAGAAACAGGCGGCAAAAAGAGTTTCTTTAAAGAATTGTTTTCGTAAGAAAAACGCGATAAAAATGAACGGGACAAGGATTTTTCCTTGTCCCGTTTTTTGTGGGAAAGCGGACGTGTCTTTCATGCGATTGGAGTATGTCGGTAACAGCGTAGTCTAAACTAGTCTAGTGAGCGCAGACAAGATGCCTGCGGACTGAAAGGTCTTGACCCGTTTTTTTTTTTTGATACAGTGGGATTATCTTCTTGTGAGGGGGGAATCTGTCTGTGCAGAAAAACAACGGATTTACGCTTATAGAGCTGTTAGTTGTTGTATTGATTATTGGTATTCTGTCGGCGGTGGCGCTTCCGCAATACCAAAAAGCGGTGGATAAGGCGCGTGCTACCGAGGCGTTTATGGGGCTTAAAAGCCTGTCGGACGCCGCCAATGTTTATTATTTGGCAAACGGAAGCTATACGGGCATGGACCGGGAATCGCTGGATGTACAACTGCCGGAAAGCAGCAAAAGTTTCCGTTTTGTATTGGGAGGAAACAATATTTTTGAACCTAACCACATGGATATTAATGCAATGGACAAACAAGGGCGATATCACTTAACAGCCGTTCATTATAACGGAGTCCGAACCCGGATTTATTGTTCAACCGGCACCCATGTGGAAATTTGCCGTTCGTTGGGAGCCACGTCGTGTACGGTGGGTACCCAGTGTGATTTGCCTCAGTATTAAAAAAGACCCCGGGTTTTCCCCCGGGGTTCTTTTTGGAAAGTTTACTTAATCATTCCGCCGCCCAGCACAACGTCGCCCTGATACAACACGGCGGACTGCCCGGCGGTAATGGACATTTGCGGTTCCTCAAATTTGGCCTCCAGGGAACCGTCTTCCCGCACCGTCACGCGTGCTTTGGCGGGATGGTGCAAATTGCGGATTTTAATTTCGCAGTCGAACGCTTCCGCCGGCGGTTCGCCCGCCACCCAGCTGATATTCTCCGCCGTCAGCGTATCCGAATACAAATCCGCTTTCGGGCCGATGATAACCTGGTTTTTTTCGGCGTCGATATCCACTACGTACATAGGCGTGGCAAATCCGCTGATTCCCAGGCCCTTGCGCTTGCCGATGGTGTAGCCCCAAACGCCGTTGTGGCGCGCCACCTTTTTGCCGTCTTTGGTGACAATGTCGCCCGGCTTGTTGGGGAAATTTAACAGGTCGTTATAATCGCCGCAGTAAAAATCCTGGCTGTCTTCTTTATCGGCGACGGCCAGCCCGGCTTGGCGGGCGATTTCGCGGATTTCGGGTTTTGTTTTTTCACCCAGCGGGAATAGAACGCTGGCCAGCTGGAGCTGTTTTAAGCGGTGTAAAAAGTAGCTTTGGTCGCGCGATAAATCCACCGCTTTTTTAAGCAGGTATTTGCCGGAAGATTCATCCAACGCCACGCGCGCATAGTGCCCGGTGGCAAACTTGTCAAACGCTACGCCCTGCTTGGCGGCGGCCGACGGCAGCACGCCGAATTTAATCAGGCTGTTGCACAGTACGCACGGGTTGGGGGTGCGTCCGCAGGCGTATTCCAGGCGGAAGTTATCCAGCACCGTTTGGCGGTATTCGCGGCGGCAGTCCACGACAATGTGTTCAATGCCGATTTTCTCCGCAATTTGGCGAACTTCCTCCAAATCTTCTTTTTCCGGGGATAAACACGCGTTTTTTTGGTAGGCCCCTTTCGGGACGGGCAGAGAAGGGTCCCACACCTGCATGGTCGCGCCGATGACGCGGTACCCCTGCTCTTTTAACATCACGGCCGCGGCCGCGGAGTCCACTCCGCCGCTTAGGCCGACTAATACGGTCTCTTTTTCCATCATAACCTCGTAATGTGAAATTGTACTTAAGGTTGAAAGCCAAAAGGACGGTAATATTGTAGTATTTTCCGGCGGAACTTTGCCACCGGTAAAAAAATCCCCCGGTTTTAAACCGGGGGAACTGTTAAGAAAGTTTATTTTCTTTGGCGGGAGCCGTTTTGTTCTGCGGCTGGTTGACCGAAATATGCGCGTACAGCTTGCGTACGGACGGATAGATTTTTTTGAACGCAGCCACGCAGCGCGGGTCGAACGAGTGGCCGGATTCCTTTAAAATATATTCGTAGGCTTCGTCGGTCGGCCAGGCTTTTTTGTATACGCGGAACACGCACAGCGCGTCGAACACGTCGGCCACCGTTACAATGCGGGCCTCTATCGGGATTTCTTCTTCTTTCAGCCCCTTGGGGTAGCCGGAACCGTTCCATTTTTCGTGGTGGTACAGGCTCATTTTGTGCGCGATTTTGAGTACTTTGGAGTGCGCGCCTTCCAAAATCCTCCCGCCGTAAACGGTGTGCGATTTCATGATTTCAAATTCTTCGGGCGTCAGCTTGCCGGGTTTAAGCAGAATGTTATCGGCCAGCGCCACTTTACCGATGTCGTGCAGCGGGCTCGCGTTTTTGATAAGCTCGGCGTCTTTTTTGCTCATCCCGAGTGCCAGCGCCAGCAGGTAGGAAATAATGCTGATGTTTTTTAAGTGCGCGCGGGTGTCTTGCTGGTCGCGGTATTCGGCGGTGACGGCCAGGCGGTAGATGGTTTCCAGCTGGGCGACGTGTACGTCCTGGTACAGTTTGGCGATTTCAATCGCGCTGCCCGCCAGCGTGGCCAGCAGCATTAAAATGCCTTCGTCGTTTTTATCGAAAGGGGTGCCGTCGGATTTATTGGCTACCTGGAATACGCCCAATACTTTGCCGGAGTTGTTTTTTAAGGGGCAGGCCAGCATGGAGTGCGTGCGGAAATCGGTCACCATGTCTACATCCATGGAGAAGCGGGGGTCCTCATAGGCGTTGGGCAGGTTGACGGTTTCGCCCGTGCGGGCCACAATGGAAATAATGCCCGACCCGTTAAGCGGCACGCGGATTTCGGTATGTTCCAACCCGTGTCCCTGCGCGATTTTGGACCATAACTCGTTTTTTTCCACGTCTTTTAAATAAATGGTGCAGCGTCCTACGTTAAGGAGCTTTGTGATTTGTTGGGCAATAATATCAAGCAGTTTGTCCAAGCGGAGCTCGCCAGACATGCGCGCCCCGAATTCCACCAGCAAATTTAACTTTTCTTCCGCGGATAGTTTTCCGTTGTCCGGTCTAAAAGTTTGCATGTTGTTTACCCATTTAAGCGTGCGACGTGTTCCGCCTTGGCGTTTGGATACAGCCGTTTTAGGCTGTAGTTCAGTTCCAAAGCGGAAAGCCCTGATAATGTAAACACAGTTGCTGTCTGTGTTTGGGCGATTGTCCGTACGGTTTGCAAAGTCATGTCCTGTGCCAAATTTTTCCGTACGAACCCATAACCGAACGCGGGCGTGTCCGCGTCCGTATACAAACACTCTACAAAATTTTTCTTAAAAAGTGTTTTTAAAATTTTGTGTGCGGCGTCGAACGGTTCCCCTTCGCGGCAGAACAGGGCGGACGAGTCCAGCCGCACGGGCGTTTTTACGTCGGGTAACGCCAGCGGTTTTTTGGGGAGGAAGTCCGTCACAAACCGCATGTTTTCGGCCAGTTTGCGCGCTTTGTCCTCCCAGCGTTTGTTGCCGGAAAACAGCTGGGGCGCACGGCGCAGGAAGGTGAATACGTCTACGCTGTCGGTAAGCACGGGCAGTCGGGTCTGTTCTGCGCGGCGGATTAAGCGGCGCACGGCACGGCGGCTTCGGCGCAAATCCCCGTACACGTATTCAAACAGGCCGGAAGAAACATTCGGCCATAAAACGGGGCGGTGTTTTTCCGCGGATGATTTTAACACGCTTGCGGCTAATTCGGGCAGAAAGTATTGCGCTTCCAGCGAGGGCAGATAGATTAAATCCGGGTTTTCCGGCCGGAACGGGATGTTTTTAGCGGCCAGGTATTTTTGTAAATTAGGCGTGCGGCGGGGGAGTAAATCATCCGCGCGGTTAACCCACCCCAGGCCAAGCAGGCGCGTGAGCCCGGTCTTGCGCAGCAGGGCGACTAACCCCGCCCGGCGTAAACACAGCCCCGTGCGTACCAAGCGGTCAAAGAGTATGGGGCGCGTGCCGCGCAGGGATAACAAGGTATGGAGCGATCCCGGCAGCGCGCGCAGATTAAGCGCACGGCGCAGTTCCAGCATATGTTCGGCTGTCGGAATTTTGCCCGCGCATGTTTGGGTACAGCGTCCGCACAGCGTGCAGGAGTTGACGATTTCTTCCAACAGTTGTTTGTGGGTGCGCGGGTCCAGCTTGCGTTCCATTATCAGGCGCAGCGCCTGGTTGCGTCCGCGCGGGGAAAATGTTTCCTGCTTGTTGAGCGCGTAAGACGGGCACGACTGCTGGCAGCTGCCGCACCGGGTACAATGGGCGGCGGAATCATACACGCTGCGTTCGCCGAACAGAGTAAACAGCACGCGCAGTTGGCGGCGCAGGCGGGAAGCGGAAAAACTAAACATATTCATCCTCCGGCAACATGGGGAACAGACCGAGTGGGTCCAGTTCGTTTTTAAGCGCGCGCCACAGCGCGCTGGGTTTGGCAGGTGAGTTTTCTGCGGCCGGAACGGTAACGGGTGTTGCAAAAATTTTGAACGTCAGTTGGGTGACGATTCCCAGTGTGCCGCGGGCCCCCGCAAACAGACGCGTGAGGTGGTATCCGGCGGAATTTTTCATAAATTTGCCGCCGTAGCGCACGAGGGAGCCGTCCGGCAGTAGCGCTTCCAGCCCCAGCGTATGCGCGTAAAAGTGCGGATACGCGCCGGAGGAAAAAGCGCCTCCCAGCGTGCCTTTTCCGCCGGGCAGTGCGCAGTATACGCCGCGGGCGGACAGGGCGTTTTGCAATTCGTCCAGGGTGACTCCCGTCTGTACGGTGGCGGTGTAATTGGTTAAATCGATATCGGCAATTTTCGTCAGCGCGCGCGTGGAAAACGTTTCTTTGGCATCGGTTTTCAGCCGGGTATTTGCCCCCGTTACGGCACCGGGTACGCTGGCTTCGCGGCGCAGGCGGATGCGCTGCGCAAGCGTTTGCACGGCCTCATCCGCGGGAGTTTGCGGGCGCGCTTTTTCGGCGTAATTAACGGGAATAATTTTAAGCGGGTTCGCCAGATTGAGCGGGTCCGCCGCGCGTTTCATGCGGGCGAATAAATCGAGCGTCGGCTTGTCGTACTGATAAGCCATATCGGCGCGTTTTTCCACGCCCACGCCGTGCTCGCCGGAGATGGTGCCGCCACAGTCCACGCAGGCTTTAAGCACTTCGTTTAAAGCGCGTTTTACGCGCAGGGCGTCAGCAGGGTTGCGTTCGTCAAAAATAAAATGCGGGTGAAAATTGCCGTCCCCGGCGTGAAAAAGCAGGCTGGCGCGAATGTTGCGCTCCTGCAGAATTTGGCGCACTTTTTTAAGCGCGCGCGGAAGCTCGCTGCGCGGGACGGTGCCGTCGCCCACCATTACGTTGGGCGCCAGCCGCGCAATCGCCGCGTAGGCCGCGCGCCGCCCCAGCCAAAGTTTATTTCGTTCGGCTTCCGTTTTGGCGGGTAAAAACTGTTGGGCGCGGTTTAAGCGGCAGATTTCTTCGAGTTCTTTTTCCTCGCGCGCGATTTGGGCGGGCGTGCCGTCCAGTTCCAAAATAAGTAACGCCTGCGCATCCGTAGGGTAGCCAGCGTGGGAAAAATCTTCCACCGTTTGCAGGGTGGTTTGGTCCATCGCTTCTACACAGCGCGGGATAATGCCGCGGGCCGTTAAATCCGTCACCGTCTGAACGCCGTCTTCCAGCGAAGGGAACGTAACCAAAAATGTTTTAACGTGTTTTACAAGCGGTAAAATTTGCACTTTTAGGCGCGTAATAATGCCCAGCGTGCCTTCGCTCCCTGCCAAAAGGCCGATAAAATCCGGCCCGCTTCCGTCACGCGAAAAATGAACCGTCTGCCCCGTAGGCAGTACTGCGTCCGCTTCCAGCACATGGTCCGGCGTACCGCCGTACTTCATGCACCGCGCACCGCTGGCGTTTTGGGCCAGGTTGCCGCCCAGCGTGCAGACGCGTTCGCTGGCCGGGTCCGGCGCGTAGAAAAAGCCCAGTTTGTTAAGCGCGTTTTGCAGGTCCGCCGTAATGACCCCCGGCTGTACAACGGCAAACTGTTCTTGGGTGTTAATTTGTAAAATTTGGTTGAGCCCCGCCAGGTTTAAAATTGCCCCGCCGTTTAAGGCCGCGCAGGAGCCCGCGTGGTTGGTGGCCGCCGCGCGCGGAACAAACGGGATTTTATAGGCGGATAAAATTTTGACAGTGGGGGTGATATCTTTTTCTCGCTGAATGTTAAGCAGCAGGTCCGGCCGCGTGCGGGAAAGGGAGCAGTCGTACGCGTGGAGCAGCAGGGAGGCTTCGTCCGTCAGGACGTGTCCTTCCCCCAGCAGGGAGCGTAATTCAGTTAAAGCAGCGTGGGGTATTTTCATAAATCGTGCGCGGCGCGTCAGTTTTTGTATACTATTATTATATTATTTGTAATTAGCCAAAAGCCATGCAAAACGAAAAACGCGGAAAAAGAGTGATAGTCGTGGGGGATGTGCACGGCCAGTTTGATCCGTTCGTCAAAATCCTGCGCGATGCGGGACTGGTGGACGAACGGTTGGATTGGTGCGGTACGCACGACCGTTTGATTCAAATGGGCGATATTTTCGACCGCGGACCTTTTTCGCGCAAAGTGGACGATTTGCTTGATAAAATTCAAAAGCAGGCTTCGCTGTCGAGCGGGGAAGTGGTCCGCCTGGTGGGCAACCACGAACTGGAACTTTTGCTGAGCAATTTTGTAATTTCCGGCTTTGGCGTGGAAGAAGCCAAACTGGTGCGCGACAAACTCGTCCGCCAGGTATTGGACGGCGAACTGCGCGCGGCGTGCGCGTATAAAGGGTTTTTGTTTACGCACGCGGGCGTGACGCGTAAGCTGTATAAAATTTTCCAGATGCAGCTGGATGACCCCACCCCCGGCAATATGGCGGTGCTGATTAATCTGATTTTTAAAGAATCCATCAAACACCAATTTTTCAAACACCCTATTTTTAACATCAGTATCAGCCGCAAAGGGACGGACCGTTTCGGCGGGATTTTTTGGGAAGATTTGGAAGATTTGGTGGCGTCGTTCCCCAAAAGCCCGGTGGTGCAGGTGGTGGGGCATACGCAGGTGGACCGGATTATTTTGGACCGGACAGCCAACATTATCCCCGTGGACGTGGGACTGCACCGGAAATTGCAGTATTTAGTCATTCACGAGGACGGCCGGCCGGAGATTGTGGACGTGAAAGAATAGATAAACGGCTGATGTTACCTTTCATAATGCGCACGAAACGCAAAAGACTCTTTTTTGCGTTTCGTTGCTTATTAGGGCCAACAATTTGTCAAATTCTGTTATCTTGTGCGTGCCTTGCCCTTGACGTGCCATTCAGGCACGCCTATACGGGCAACTAGCCCGCACAATCTAAAGCGAATTTGGCAAATCAGGCAATCATCTAGTGTGGTATTCTATTCTGCACGGCGTGCTATATTGGCTCATCCTGAGAAGCTGGCGGCCTGCAGGCTTCGCATTTATCAATTTTTATTCCGGGTATAGCCCCGGATTATAAAGCCCCTTATTTTTTCAGTACCAGTGAAATGATTTTTTCCGCCTGGCGGTCCATTTCCGCGCGGTCTTCGGGAGCGTGGTCGTCCATGCCCGAAAGGTGCAGTGCTCCGTGCGTAACATACATCATCATTTCCTGCAAAAACGTGTGGCCGAACGATTGCGCGTTTTTGCGCGCCACCTGGTAGCAGACAAAAATATCGCCGAACGCCCACGGTTCGCCCGTGTCAAAAGGCGGCCGCTCGTGGTTGAACGAAATCACGTCCGTTACGTAGTGGTGGTTTAAAAATTCTTTATTCACGCGCAGGATTTCTTTTTCGTCCACAAAAATCACGTTTACTTCGATGTTTTGTTTGGCAAACTGCTTTAGTCCCTTTTCCAGCGCGGCTTTGAAGAGTCCCGTGCGGCGCAGGTATTTGGGGATATCCGTGTTGTAGAAAATATGTGAAATCATTTGTTCTCCTTGGCGCGTTTTTTGTCGTACTTGTCGTAAGCGGCCACGATTTCCCGCACAAGCGGATGGCGCACCACGTCCGCGCCGGAAAACTCCACAAACGCAACATTTTTGAGTTTCCCCAGCACTTCGGCCGCCTGTAAAAGTCCGCTTTCTTTTTTGTTGGGCAGGTCGATTTGGGACAAATCGCCGTTTACAATCATTTTGGAACCGATGCCCATACGCGTTAAAAACATACGCATTTGCGCGGGGAGCGTGTTTTGCGCTTCGTCCAAAATAATGAACGCTTTTTCCAGCGTGCGTCCGCGCATGTACGCCAGCGGGACGATTTCCAAAATGTTGTTATATTTAAGCGAGTTGAATTTTTCCATACCGAGCATGGAATAAAACGCGTCGTAAATCGGGCGGAGGTACGGGTCCACTTTTTCTTCGATGTTGCCCGGCAGGAAGCCGAGTTTTTCGCCCGCTTCCACAATCGGCCGCGTGACAACGATCCGTTCCGTCAGCCCCAGTTCAAGCGCGCGTAGCGCGCACGCACAGGCCAAAAACGTCTTGCCCGTTCCGGCGGGGCCGGAGGAGATGACGAGGTCGTGCTCAAAGACGGCTTCGATATATTTTTTCTGGTTTTCGCTGCGGGCTTCCACGGGCCGTGCGTGTTCGGGGCGGAAGACGATGTTATCTACAAACGGGCGCGTATCTTTTATAAGCGAAAGCTGTTTTTTCTCGTCCGACAGGGCCAAATCTTTCTGCAGTTTGGCAAGCGCTTTGTCCACACGGGAGTTGGTGCCTTTGACGGACAGTTCCGCTCCGCCGCCGTCTTCATCGTATTTCACGAAAACGGTTACTTTAAAATTTTTTTCAAGCGCGCGGATGTTGCGGTCCTGTATGCCGAGCGCAATTAAAATTTCATCCTGGTTTTTCAGTTTAAGTGTTTTAATCATCTTTTCCCCCGGCGGGCATTCTCAGCCAGCCTAAAAGCCTTTTGTGCCGTACCGCCCGTGCGCCGTCCGCGCGGCGGACAATCGGCAGCGAAGCGTGCGCCGAAAACGAGTTTTGCTGTATATATTCTACTTTATCCGCTTCCGTTTTGGCGACTACCGCCACATGCCCGTACGGGTTATACCACGCGCAGCCGAAGACGAGAATATCCCCCTTTTGCGGCAGCGTTTTGCCGCCGTTTTTATATTGCAGGAGCCCGCGCCGACGGTTGAGTCCTCCGTCCGGGATGGCCGCGTCAAAAAAAGAAAACGCATGGCCGTATGTGTCCGGCATGCGGTGGTTGTAATATTGCAAATAATACCGTTTGACGAATTCTACGCATTGGTATTTCAGGCCGATGTTGTAGCCGTCCGGGGTGAGGTTGCGTCCGTGGGAAGAAAGGGGAAAGCCGTTGCCGTATACGGTAACGCCGTCCAGCGCGGCGACGGGCCGTCCTGCCGGAGAATAAAGCAGCAGTCCGGCTCCCAGCAGGCAGGCCAGGCAAATAAAAAAGCCCAAGCGCAGGGCGGCAGAGGCCGTTATTCCCGGTGCTTGGGCTTTTTTTGAAAACAGCATTAGAACTTATTTTTTCCGCGCGGGATAACGACAATGCCCGACGGGTCGATATAGTACTTTTGCGAATCGGCCTCTTGGTTGATGCCGATGGTTTGCTTGGCGGCGATGGTGTTAAAGCGGTCCATAATTACTTTTTTAAGTTTTGCGCCCGCTTTAATTTCGCAGTTATCCATAATTACGCAGCCTTCCAGCTCCGCGCCTTCGCCGATGGTTACGCTGTCGCTGATGACGCAGTTTTTAATTTTGGCTTTCGGGTGGATGACGCAGCCGTCCCCTACAATGGAGTTCGTTAGCGTTCCGCCCAAAAATTTGCTGGCGGGTACGCGGTTAAGCGTGGTGTTAATCGGCCAGGCGGGGTTGTTTAAATCCAGCTTGGGTTTGGGGCCCAGCAGGTCCATGTTGGTCTGCCAGAAGGACTCGATGGTGCCCACGTCGCGCCAGTAGCCCTGTTCTTCGTAGCTTTTGGCTCCGGGGAGCGTTTGGCTTTGGAAGTCGTAGGCGAAGGTGCGGTAGTCCGTTAAAATTTTAGGCAGGATGTGTTTGCCGAAGTCCAGCGCGGGCACGTCGCAAAAGCGTTTTTGCAATACTTTAAGCAGGACGTCCGTGTTAAAAATATAGTTGCCCATGGACGCATACGCCGCTTTGGGGTTGCCCGGAATCGGTTTGGGGTTGGCGGGCTTTTCGTCAAACTGCACGATGCGGCCCGTTTCGTCCGTACCCAACACGCCGAACGCGGTGGCCTGTTCGATGGAAACGGTGTTGGCGGCCACGGTTACGTCGGCTTTGTTTTTTAAGTGGAAATCCACCATCTGGCGCACGTCCATGCGGTAGATATGGTCCGCGCCGAAAATGGCCACCAAATCGGGCGCGAAATCTTTTACCAGGTTGATGTTTTGGCGCACGGAGTCAGCCGTGCCGCGGTACCAAATTTCACCCAGGCGCATTTGCGGCGGTACGCAGGTTAAAAAATGGTCCGACACGATACCTTCTGACCGCCACGTCGTGCGCAGGTATTCGATTAAACTTTGGGACAGGTACTGCACGAGCACATAAGACGAAAAAATGCCCGAGTTGACGAAGTTGGAGAGCACAAAATCCACAATTCTGTACTTGCCGCCGAACGGCACGGAAGGCTTGGAGCGGTCTTTCGTCAGCGGATAGAGCCGTTCCCCTTTGCCCCCGGCCATAATCATGCCGAGTATTTTCATGAGTTTCCCCTTTAGTTGTTATTCGGAGCCTAACGGAAGTTGTTTGTTTAACGCTTCAAACGCTTCCCAGGACCACGGCATTTTTTCCGCCACGATTTTGGCGATTTCGTCCGCATAAACGCGGATTTCTTTTTGCGCGTGTTGATCCATGCGTAAGCACAGGAAGTTGAACAAGCTTCTGGCGTTTACGCTCCAGTAAAATTGGGTGTATTGGCAGACGGGGAGCACGCCGCGCGCCATTTCGCGCGCCACGCCGGCTTCAATCAGTTTGTGGTAAGCGGCGTAAGAGGCTTCCACGCTGTCTTCGTAAATTTTGCGCAGGGCCGCGTTGTCGAGCGCACTGTCCGGCACGGAGCCCTGTTTGTTTTTGGTGTCCTGGCCGCGGAAGGCGTCCGGGATGTAAAATTCGTCTTTTACTTCGGTATAGCGGGCGCTTACTTCGTTATAGGAGCCCCAGCGGTGGCGCATCCATTGGCGCGCCACAAAAATCGGGCAGCAGATGTGAAATTGAAAATAACAATGTTCAAACGGGGTATGGTGCGCGTGCTGCATGAGGTATTTGATAAGGCGTTTGTCCAGTTCGTCCCCTTTGGATACGGCCCCGAAAGATACGCGGGCCGATTGCACGGCGCGCTGATCGCCGCCCATAAAATCTACCAGACGGACGAAGCCTTTATCCAGCACATTGATTTTTTCGTTAGTTTGTTGCACGTTGGTTCTCCTATTATTTAAAAAATTCCACGACGGAGCTTGTTCCGTCCGGCAAAACTTCGGCGGCCAGTACGGCGCGCGCGGAGCAGGCGGTGTCGTACATAAAACCGTCCGTTTCCGCCGTATCCGTTATGTTCAGGCGGCCTTTTTCAAAAGACATAAAATGTATTTTTCCGCTTTGGTATTGGCCGAACGTATCGGACAGGAGCCCCAGCTTGGCTGTGTTTTCCACGGCCGCGTAAACGCGGTTATCCGCCGGGCCGAATACTTGTACGGAAGGATAGAACTTTAAAATCTCTTGCTTATATTTTACACGATTTGGAGCGGACGCGAACAAACTCTTGCTTTCGGCTTTTTTACCGTCGGGGGACGTCCGGCGGATTACGCCGTTTTGCGCGGTAATGATCAAGTTTCCGTCCGCTTGGTTCACCCCGGTCAGCCAGTTGCGCCCGGTGTTAAATGTGTTTCCCGTTAAAACGAATTTTCCGTTTTGGTACGCCAGTTTGCGGGCGTTGCCGGGTTTTGCGCCGGAAACAAACGGTTTTTGCGCCCAAAGCGTTTTTTCCGCGCCGCAGCCGAGTTCTTTTACAAAATACGGCAGCGTGTCCGTCTGGGTGAGTTGACCGTTTTGGTTGGATAAAACGAGCGTGGAAATTTTTTCGCGCGAAGCGTCATACACCGTTACAAAAATATCCGCTGTTTGGGCGTTTTGCGCGGGATAGGCGGAAACGGTCAGCGGTGTTTTTCCGGCCGGAATTTGGAAAGAAAGATTTTGTTCCAGTTTGTCCCCGGCGGGGGTCCATACGGTGATTTGACCTTTTTTCGAAAGGGTGACGATGTTTTCCGTCTCCGGCGCGGTTACCGCGGCCGTGCTCAAACTGACGATTTCCTGCTCCACGGGCGCATACGTTGTTTTGCGTACAGAAGACGGTTTCGCGTCCTGCGCTTTTACGGTTTTGGCGGCGGGTTCTTCAGCGGCCAGGGGCTCTAAAACGGCTTCCAGCCCGACGGCGGCTTTGGTGCCTTTGGGCAGTTCGCCCACGGCGTACATCGGCTGCACTTCCGTGATTTTTCCTTCGGGCGAATATGTGAATACGGGGCCTAGGTCTTTACCCGTTTTCGGGTTGATGAGCCGCTCGGACGATAAAATAATTTTAAATGTTTCGCCTTTGCTGACGTTTCGGTTCAAAACGGACGTGTCGATATACACTTTTTGGCCGTCCACGCGGACGACGGTTAACTGCGCCGGGCACAGCGCCGGGATAAAAAACAGTACGGAAAGAAGAAAAGCGGTATTTATTTTCATATAATACATGTATACCATTTTTTCCGTGGGGGAACAATGAAAAATACATTTTCCGATTTAGTGGAAACTTTTGCCATTTTACGTGGGCCGAACGGGTGCCCGTGGGATAAAAAACAAACGCACGAAAGTTTGATTAAATGTCTGCAAAACGAATCGCAGGAACTGATTGACGCCATCAATAATAAAGATGATGAAAACATGAAAGAAGAACTGGGCGACGTGCTTTTGCAGGTGTTAATCCACAGCCAAATCGCGGCCGAAGAGGGCAAATTTACGATTGACGACGTTATCCAGGGCCTGTATGATAAGCTCCACCGTCGCCACCCGCACGTATTCGGCGAACACGCCAAAGCCGCCTCGCCCGAAGAAGCGCTCGCCGTATGGCGCGAAATGAAGAAGAAAGAACGCGAGAATAAATAGCGTGTCGTTTCGCCGGGGAAATTGGAATTAGGGCCTAGTCCAAAAATTAGGTCTTGAAAATGCGCCGAATACTCTTATAGTATCTGTACAAAGTACTTAGGGTCAGCCCGACAGTCCTTGGTTGCAGTTGTTGAAGGTACGGCGTACTTTCCGATTGCGTGAAGACCCGGATGCGGAGCCCCCTTAGGAAAGAGGAACATAGTAATGACACTAATGAGCTAAACCCCCGACAAATTACGCGGGGGTTTATTTTTTGCGGATTGTTTACGTTAGATTTTAATGAATATAAAAGCCCCGGTTCCGGCCGGGGCTTCGTGTTAAATTTTATCCGTTCTCCACGCTTCCGTGTTTTGTACGGACGGTACGTCCGCCGGATTAAAAACGGGATCTTTGCCCTGTGCTTTCTGCCGGCGGTAGTCGGCCAGTACGTCGAGCGCCTGGCGGCGCAGGCGGAAGATGGCGTACAGGTTCATGAGCGCCATCACCGTCATAAACAAATCCGCCGCGTTCCATACCAGTTTCAGCTGAAGCACGGCTCCCAAAAACACCATACCGCTTACGCCCGCGCGGAACAACGCCATCACGGTTTTGTTGCGGGTTAAAAATTCTACGTTCGCCTGCCCGTAATAATAGTTGCCGATGATGGAAGTAAACGCAAACAGCAGTACGCTGACGGACAGAAAATAATTGCCCAGTCCGCCCAGTTCCTGCGTGAGCGCCCGTTGGGTAAGCGCAATGCCTTCTCCGCCCAGGGCTTGGTAATCCGTTAACAGCACGATAAACGCCGTGCAGCTGCAAATAACCAATGTGTCGACAAATACGCTGAACGCCTGAACATACCCCTGCTTGACGGGGTGGGAAATGTTGGCCGTAGCCGCGGCGTTGGGGGCGCTGCCCATGCCGGCTTCGTTGGAAAAAAGCCCGCGGCGGGCGCCGGTCATAATGGTTGCGCCCAGGGCGCCGCCCGCGATGTTGCGCGCGCTGAAAGCGTCCGAAAAAATCAGGCCGAATACGCCGGGCAGTTTTTCCAGATTAAATAATACAACGGCCAGCGTAATGGCGATATAGGCAAGCGCAAAAACAGGTACGATAACGGCGGAAAATTTCGCCACGTGCCGCAATCCGCCGAAAATAATCACGGCGGTTAACGCGGCCAGCACCAGGCCCGTCCCTAAGGCGGAACAGCCAAACGTGCTTTGTAAGGAGGCCGCAATCGTGTTGGACTGCACGGAATTGAACACAAACGCAAACGTCAGCGTGATGATAACGGAAAACATCCACGCCATCCGCCGCGCGCCTAACGCGCGCTGCATATAATACGCCGGGCCGCCGCGGAAGTGCGCCCCCGCTTTTACTTTATATACCTGCGCCAGCGTGCTTTCGACAAATGCCGACGCCGCCCCGATGACCGCAATCAGCCACATCCAAAATACCGCGCCCGGCCCGCCCGTGGTAATGGCGATGGACACGCCCGCGATGTTCCCCGTTCCCACGCGGGAAGCGGTGCTGATGGAAAACGCCTGGAACGAAGAGATATGCCCTTTCTTTTTATTACCGCTGGTCATTAATTGGAACATTTCTTTTGGGCGTACGAATTGGACGAAGCGCGAGGCAAAAGTAAAATATAATCCCGCAAGCATAAGCGCGGCCATGAGGATATATCCTAAAAAACGGTCGTTTATGAGCGTGATGGCTTGGGTCAGTGTTTCGGTCATGAAGACTCCTTGAATTGGGTACAATAAAACGGGCGTGTTTTAAAAAAACACAATCTATAGTATAGCTGTTTTTGGGTAATCTGTGGGGATTTTAGCGGGAAAAGCGGTTGATTTTATGGTCCAGCCACGCGCAAAATGCCGTATTGCTGACAAGCACAAGCGGGGAAAGCAGCATGGTAGAATAAATTACGTTGCGGGAAATTTTAACGCGTTTTTGCGGATTTAACAACTCTTTTTCTTCGTACACTTTGTAGAGCGTGTCCGCCGTCCACAATACGGGCCAGGCCACCGCGGCGCGCTGGCCGGGGTGCAGGCGCGAAAGTTCCCGGAAGTACGGTTTGGCGCTGGCCAAACGCGTCAGCCCCCAGGAAATCCATTTGCGTTTGACGGGTTCAAAACGGGCAGAGTTTGAGGGGTTTAGCAGTTCTCCGGGTGTAAGTCCGGCTTGTTCCAAATCCGTCTGCGGGAAATAGCAGCGGCCCATGGGCAAATCTTTGGGTAAATCGCGCAGGATGTTTACAATCTGCAGTGCGTCCCCTACGTGTTGCCCCAGTTCGTAAAATTGTTCTTCCGGCATAGCTACCCGCTGTGTGTGGTAGATGAGTTTGCTCCAAAACAAACCGGGCATACCGCCCATCAGCCGGCAATAATGTTCCAGCTCGTCCGGCGTTTTTAGCGCAGCGGGGGCGGAGCCTTCCCGGGTGGGGAAGGTGCTTAAGTCCATGCGCATGCCTTCGCATACGGCTTGCACCACTTCCATAATAATCGTTTGCTGGGGTGCGGATATTTGGTTAAACCAGTTCAGGCAGGGGATTAAATGTTTGATTAACTGCTCTTCGTACGGGTTTTCGCTCCCGCCGGAAATTTCCTGCGCCAGTTGGGCGGCTTCCTGCGGGTTCTGGGAATGAATCATCCCCGGGAAGCGTTCTATCCAATATAAACGGCGTTCGGCGGGTAAAAGGTGTGTATCTGCAATCGTGTCGGCGTAGCGGCATAATAAATAAGCGACGGAAAACGCCGGGCGCATCGCACGCGGGAGCGCTTGCACGCTTAAATAAAGGCTGCGGGACGTATGCTTGAGCAGTATTTCCGTATCCATATATATAAGGATAGCAAATTTCCGGCGGGAGCGTCGGTTGACATTTTTTTCCGAAAAAAGCATAATATAAATATGATGATGTTGAAATCTTATAATTATTCTGCGCATAATTCCTTTACCTCTAATTGGCTAAAGGAAGAATCCGTTTTGCGCGGGAGTTTATAAGGTTACTGCTTTTTAGATTTTATTTTTTCCAAACCCCCGCTTATTTTTTAACAGCGGGGGTTTTTATTTTTACAGATTTCGTGCCTTGTCTTTATACAGGGCCGGAAAAAACAAAATGGGTACAACAAAATAAAGAAGGTTTGCGCTTTATGCGCGGGCCTTCTTTTTATATGGCGGATGATGGGGGAGTGATTAGGCGCCCGGTTGGGTTTGACGCACCCCGCCGGTTTTTTATATCCTTATATATATAAGGAGAGCCTTTCAGGTTTTACGTGAATAGAAAAAACTTGCTTGACTTTTCTTTTTTAATAAACTATACTAGATATATAAGGAAACAAAAAAGGCTTTGTTTCCACGGAAGTTTTCAAGAACCCTTTTTCAGTTTTTGAAAAAATAGAAAATAGGGTCTTGACTTTTCTGTCTTTTTTTGCTAGACTATAAGAGTAGTCAGAACTGATCTTTGTAAAACAATAACAAAACTTCTTTAAACGATTTTTTAAAACCGCTTTAAACAGAAAACTTTTTGGCAGCGAAACATCACCTTATATTAGAAAAGGCAGAAGATGGACTGAGCCCAGCCAATCAAGTTAGTTTTAATGCGGCAGATAAAATCTTTAATAACAGTCAGTCTTATCCCTTCGGTCCTAAGCGGCCATGACTTCCTTGAATAATCAAGAAGTACAAAAAAGACTTGACATTTTGCAGTAAATATGCTTTAATAGTGATGTAGTGATTGACAAGCCGAGTAGTTGAAGTTAAAGTCTTTAATAAAAGGCTTGACAGAAGCGAAGTAAATTTGTTATATTATCTTTATAGCGAAGAAGCTGTAAAGAAGTTAAAGTTTCCGCTCGCTTTTTTCAAAAGAAAAACAGCGAAGGGGAAATTTGTTCTCTGAAAATTTGACAGCAATGTGCGAATGGGCGATTTGAAATGGAATAACCTGAAGGTTAAACAGTTCAAGGCTCATTAAAGTAAGTCATATACTATAATATGACACCAAGTTAATTCAAAACAAGTAGAGTCAAAAGTCAACAGCTCGATGTTAGCGATTAGTTGCCTTTGAACCGCTTGCGGTTTAAAGGTAAATAATTCTAATGGAGAGTTTGATCCTGGCTCAGAGTTAACGCTGGCATCGTGCATAACACATGCAAGTCGAACG
>CAJTJT010000002.1 GCA_910576915.1 uncultured Elusimicrobiales bacterium | reverse complement strand
ATGCCCTATTGTAGCATAGAAGAGTCCTGCTTCTCCTCTCCTCCATAGGCTCCCGCCTATGGTTTCCCCGGGTATTATAAAAAACGCCCCGCTCAAACGAACGGGGCGTTTTTAACAAATAATCCGTCAGCCTAAATACTTGCGAAGCAGCTGGAACAATTCGGCCGTATTAATCGGCTTAGTCGTATGCGCGTTCATGCCGCACTCCAAACAATGCTGGACGTCTTCGGCAAACGCATCCGCCGTCATGGCGATGATGGACACATTCCTGTCCGGCCGCGCCAACGAGCGGATGGCCCGCGTGGCTTCGTAACCCGTCATTTCCGGCATGCGCAAGTCCATCAACACCGCATCGTAAAACCCGGGTTTGGACGCTTGGAATTTTTCCACGCACACGCGGCCGTTTTCCGCCCATTCCACTTCCAGGCCGGCGTCTTTTAAAATATCACTGGCGACCTCCCAGTTCAGTTCGTTGTCTTCCGCCAGCAAAATACGTTTCCCGGTCAAATCCCGCACGGGCGTAAGATACGGATCCGTCTTCATTTCTTCATCGACAGAGGGCCCCGCAAACCGGCTTAACCCGTAGAACAGGGCGGATTTAAACAACGGCTTGGAAATAAACCCGCTTACGCCTTCTTCCCGCGCCTGTTTTTCAATAGGCGCCCAATCATACGCGGAAATTAAACAAAGCGGAACATCCGGTCGGATGCGCTCATGAATTTGGCGCGCCGTTTCCAACCCGTCCATGCCGGGCATTTTCCAGTCCAGAAGGACGACGTCAAACTCTTTATCCCCCCCAAGCCGCGCCTCCATCATGCGGACGGCGGTTTCGCCGTCTTCGGCCGCCTCGGCGTGAACACCCAAAGACTCTAAGACACTCACGGCGCTTTGGAGCAAATCTTTATTATCATCCACCACCAGCACATTCCAGTCGGGCAGCTTCATCTCCCCGGCGTCGGGCATACGCTTGAAATCCAGCACGATGTGAAATTCCGTCCCCACGCCCTGCGTACTTTCCACCTCAATCGTGCCGCCCATCAAATCAACCAAATACTTGGTAATGGCCATCCCCAGCCCGGTGCCCATAGTTTGGTAAACGCGTTCGTTATCCTCGCGGGAGAAGGATTCAAAAATCCTTGCTTTAAACGCTTCGGACATCCCGATACCCGTATCTTTTACGCGCAAATGGGTGCGGACAAAATCCGCCCCGCGCGGGGAATTTTCCTGGTTAAGGAAGATATCGATTTCTCCCCCATCCGGCGTAAATTTAACCGCGTTGGAAAGCAGGTTGAGCAAAATTTGGTTCAAGCGCACGGAATCGCAAAGGACGTTTTCGGCCAGCACATCGCTCACAAAAATATCAAACCGCTGCTGCTTGGCTTTGATTTGCGGCTGCATGATATTCACCAAATCCGCCATCGTTTCCCGCAGAGACACCTGCCCCATCGTCAGCGTCAGTTTGCCGCTTTCGATTTTGGACATATCCAAAACATCGTTAATAAGCCCCAGCAAATGCTTGCTGGAAAGTTTGATTTTCTTTAAACAGTCTTCCGTCCGCGCCACATCCGACAAATTGGCCAGCGCGATATCCGTCATACCCACCACGGCGTTCATGGGGGTGCGGATGTCGTGGCTCATGTTGGAAAGGAACTCGCTTTTGGCGTGATTGGCACGGTCGGCCTCCATGCGGGCGGCGGACACACGCCGCAGCTGCTCCTGGGAAAGGAGATAGTAATAGGTAAACATAAGCGTCAGCAGCACAAGCACAATCCCCGCTACGGCCAACGTGGCGTAAGTGCGGGTATCACTCAAACGGGAAATGGTTTCATCCAAAACGCCCTGGGGAAGCTCCGACACCAAAAACCAATCCGTATTAGGCAGCGCGGAAAGATATAAATGATGAAACTGTCCGCCCGTGCGCACGAGCGCGGAATAATCCGTACGCGCATCCATGGCGCTGTGCATTTCCCCCAAATAATGCAGGGAAGTTTTGTTACCCAAAGAAGAGAACGTTTCCCGGATAAACTGAAAGTAATTGGAGTAGCCGTTTTCCTGTCGGCGGACGACGAACTGTCCCTCCCGGTCCACAATGCGGGTAAACACCAGCGAATTGGTGTCGTTGACAAACAGCGCATCGGCCAATTCCTGCACGTTAATCCCCGCCACCAGCGCTTCCGCCTTTTTACCGCCTTGCATCGGATAAGAAGCGGCCACGCCTAATATAAGAAGCCGTACCCCTTCCGCCGTCGCCCCGTAGCTGACAGCCTTACCTTCCTGTTTTAGTATCGTCCAAAAATCTTCTATATTCGCCACCCTCACAGGCGAACCGTAAACAGTGTCCTCCGTTCCGTCCTGCGCGTATAACCCCAAATACGAAAAATCGCGCACCTCGGCGTTCAGGCGGAGCTCTTTAAGCATACGCGGGCCATATTTTACGCTGGAAGGAGGTGTGCGCTCCACCACGCCTTCCACCTGTGATAAACGCAAATGAACCAGCGTTAAAAATTTTTGCTGGATGTGTTTGTTCATCTCCGCCATATAGATGGTTCCGATGTCGCGGATGGACTCTTCGCTCTTGCGTTCCATAAACATCATCAGCCAAATAAAAACAATCGTGCAGGCTACCATAATGGCAACCCCGCTACCCAACAAAAACGATTTGGTTTTTTTCATAAATTTTCACCTAAAAAAAATTAAAATCTTACATGTTATAATTTTAACATAGATTGCACAATTTATCCTAATCCAAACAGGCGGTGAAACCTTGTCCGCCAAACGGAAAATTATTAGAATATAGGGGAAGAACTTTCTTCTGCCACGGAACAGCAACCGTTGCACATAGCCTTTATAGACAGGGCTTAACATCGCCGGCTTACTCCGGGGAGACACATATGACAGCACGAAACGACAACAAACAGAAGGTTTTGATTGTAGACGATTCGGAAATGAACCGACTGCTCCTACAAGATATTTTAGGTGACGAATATGAGTTGGCCGAAGTAAAAAACGGCGCGGAAGCCGTGGCATTTTTAAACGGTTCCGCCGCCAAAACAGATTTAGTTTTACTAGACATTGTAATGCCGGAAATGGACGGTTTCACTTTCTTAGAAGAAATGAACCGAAAAGGCTGGATTAAAGATATCCCCGTCATTATGATTTCAGCGGAAAATTTATCTGCCTCCGTAGTACGCGCCTACGATTTAGGAGTAAGCGATTTTATCGGCCGCCCGTTTGACGCCGATATCGTCCGCAAACGCGTCAAAAACACCATCATGCTCTACGCCAAACAAAAAAAGCTGATGAACATGATTACCCGGCAAATCTACGAAAAAGAAAGACAAAGCGGACTGATGGTGGCGGTGTTAAGCCATATTGTGGAATTTCGCAACGGGGAAAGCGGCTTGCATGTGCAGCACATCCAGCGCATTACGGAACTGCTTTTAAAACACCTGGGCAAAATGCGAGAAGATTATAAATACTCGGCGGAAGAAATTTCCATGTTCAGCCTGGCCTCGGCTTTGCATGACATCGGCAAAATCGCCATCCCAAGCAAAATTTTAAACAAGCCCGGCCGCCTGACCGAAGAAGAATTTGCCGTAATGAAAACGCATACGTCCACGGGCGCGGCGCTGTTGGAAGAACTGGTGGAAGAATACACGGACGAACCGCTGATTCACGCCGCCCACCAAATTTGCCGCTGGCACCATGAACGCTGGGACGGCAAAGGCTACCCGGACGGGCTGAAAGGAGAAGAAATACCCCTCCCCGCGCAGGTGGTGGCCCTGGCCGACGTGTACGACGCCCTGACCAGCGAACGCGTATACAAACCGGCTTTTTCGCACGATACCGCCGTCCAAATGATTTTAGACGGCAAATGCGGCGCGTTTAACCCGCTTCTGCTTCAGTGCCTGAAAGAAAACGAATCGGCCCTGCGGGCGGACTTGCAGGTATGCGCCGTAAAAAATTTCCACCAGCGGGAAATCAACAAAATCGCCGCCGAAGTACTGGAAAAAGCGATGGCCTCCGCGGAAACGGCGGCCGTCAGATAATACGGGGATTCTGCTTATGACCATACAAGAATGTTACGCCGCCCTCGGCGGGAATTACGAAGAAGTACTCGGCCGCTTCCGTACCGAAGAGCGGATTTTGAAATTTATGGGACTGTTTTTAAAAGACGACAGTTTCTCCAACCTTACCAAAGCGTTGGAACAAAACAATTTGGAAGAAGCGTTCCGGGCCGCGCATACGCTTAAAGGCATCAGCTCCAATTTAAGTTTTACGCGCCTATACCGCTCCAGCCACGGGCTGACGGAACTGCTAAGAGCAAAAACGCCGTCGCCCGAAATTACCGCGTTATTCGCGGAAGTAAAAAAGGACTACGAAATTACGGCCGGAGCCATCCGCTCCGCTTTGCAACCCAACTAATCCGGCCTAAAAAGTACTGACAATATGACGAAAAAACAAAAATTACAACTGTTTGCGTATCTCTTTTGCGCCTTGTTGTTGTGCGGAGCCATTTTTACAATCTACATCCGCCAGTTATCCCGCTCCGTTTCCACGTTTACGGTCGGCGCGATGGAAGAACTTGCCCTGCATGACATGTACAACATCAACGGCACGCTGGAACATACATGGGAACACCTGGAAGGAATCAGCGAGCGCATCCGCGCCAGCAAGCCGCAAACTTTTTTGGAACTGACGGACGAACTGTACGCCCAGCAGGACGCCAGCCCCCTCGAAGGCGTGGGACTGTTGGACGAAGCGGGCCTGCTGTATACGGCCAAGCAGGAAACGCTGCAGGTAAAAGATTCGGAATATGTGCAAAAGCTAAACAACGGCGAACGGAAAACCGTCTTGTTATATAAAGGCAGCAACATGCCGGAAATTACCGAACGCGCCCTGTTGTTCGCCATCAAAATACCGCCTTTTAAAGTGGAAGACGCCACCCTGGTGGCCGCCGTGGCCGTGCAAAGCATCAGCCATATTTCGGACCGGTTAAAAATCGACTGTTTCGGCGGGCAGGGCTTCTCCACGCTGATTGATTCCAAAGGTGATTTTATCGTCAACCATCCCGGTTTGGGCGGCCTGCCCGGCACCAACATGTTTGAATGGTTCGCCCGGGGGACGTTCTCCAAGGGGCAAAGCGCGCAGCAGTTAATCGCGCAAATCCAAAATAAAGAAGACACGCTGTTTACCTACGTTAACGCCGACGGCGTGAAAAAAATCGTTTCCACCATGCACGTGCCGGATACGGACTGGACGCTTATCGTCAATATCCCCGCCGCCATTTTGGAAAAACAAAACAAAAACTTTATTACCATGGCGCTTATCATGCTGGGGATGAACATCCTGCTTCTGTTGTGCCTGCTGGTGTATTTCTACCGCGTGCGTATATCCGCCGCAAACGAAAAAAACCAGCTGCGCGAAAAGGAAGAGTTCCTCGCTCGCCTGCGCCACGAAATCCGCACGCCGCTTAACGGGCTTATCGGGTTTCATTATTTGATGCAAAACCATGTGGACGACAAACAGCAGATGGAAGAGTACGTCCAAAAATCCGTACATTCCGTTAAATATCTGCAGACGGTCATCAACGACATGCTGGATTTCTCCCAGCTGACGCAAGACAAACTGGTACTGGAAAAAACGCCCTTCTCGCTCGACCGTACGCTGTCGGCCCTTGATTCCCTGGTACGGATTCAAACAGAAGAAAAGCACATCCGATTCACGCTGGACGCGCATATTTCCCATCCGTTTATCCTGGGCGACCAAATGCGCCTGGAACAAGCGTTGGTAAACGTGCTCAGCAACGCCGTAAAATTTACGCCGGAAGGAGGCTCCGTCCTGTTCCGCGTTACGCAAACGCCGCCCAAACACGGCACTGTAAACACCCTGTTTGAAGTGGAAGATACGGGGTGCGGCATGTCCGAAACGCAGCTGCAGCGCATGCTTGATTCTTTCCATCAAGACGCTTCCTCCAACGGAGCCCAAACGCTGTTGGGGCTCTCCGTCAGCTCTCTTTTGGTAAAAAAGATGGGAGGCAACATTAACGTACAGAGCAAACTGGGCCAGGGCAGCCGTTTTACCATTGAATTGCCCTGCACGCTTGCCAACGCACAGGAACAAAATTCGCTGGCGCAGAACATGTTTAAACGCAAATTCCGCCCCGGCAAAAAACTGAACATCCTGGTGGCGGAAGACAACGAACTCAACGCCGAAATTTTGATTGAGGTACTGGGTTTGGAAGGCCACCGCGTTTCCTGGGCCGCCAACGGAAAGCAAACCGTCGATTTGTTCGCCGCCTCCGGCACGGACGAGTTCGACCTCATTCTGATGGACCTGGAAATGCCCGTGATGGACGGCTACGAAGCGGCGCGCCAAATCCGCGCCATGGACCGCCCGGACGCAAAGAATATCTCCATCTGGGCTTGTACGGCCAATACGTTCCAAGAGGACCAAAAATCCGCCCAGGCCTGCGGAATGAACGGGTTTATTTCCAAACCGATTGACGTCAAACAGCTGCTTAAAAAGCTGGAAGAAAATTCATAGTTCCGGTTCCAACACAAAACCCCCGTTAAAACGGGGGTTTTTTATGAGCTGATTTGCAATCTTTCAGAACGCTTATTTTAAGATTTTTACGCGTTCATCCAACGGCAGAAAATCCTTTTTGTCCGCCGGAGCGTACGGCTCCCCAAACGGCATTTGGGCAATTAACTTCCAGCTTTCCGGCACGCCGAACTCCCGCCGGACGGCCTCGTCCACCAACGGATTGTAATGCTGCAGACTCGCGCCCAAACCCACTTCGGCAAGCGCGGTCCAAATAATAAATTCCACCATCCCGTTGGACTCATATGCCCAAATGGGAAAGTTATCCTTATACGTGGGGAATTTTTGCTGAAGTCCCTCCACGGTATCCCAATCTTCAAAATACAAAATCGTGCCGCGGGCGGCATCAAACGAAGCGAGCTTTTCCTGCGTGGCCGAAAAGTTTTCCGGCGGAACGATTTTTTTGAGCGCCTCTTTGGTTAAACGCCAAAACGCATGGTGTTTCGCCCCGAACAAGACAAGCAGCCGCGCCCCCTGCGAATTAAACGCGCTGGGCGCGCATTTAACGGCAAAACGGATAATTTCTTCAATTTTATCGTCCGGCACAGGGCTGCGGTCCGTCAGCGCATACCGGGTGCGGCGGTTTTCCACTGCGCGAAAAAAATTCTTTTCCTTTTCCATAAAATTTCCCCCTAATGTTTTAAATATACTCCAAACCCGGTTTGCAGCCAACGCATTTTTTGGATTAGAAACAAAAAATATTTTCTATTGCAAATAACTCGCTATTTCGCTATACTAAGCTGTATGTGGCCCTTTGAGGCGCAGGGATGTGAAAGCCCTCCCCGCATACAAAGGAATCCATGGGATAGGTGTTAACCTTTGAAAAGACGTTTTGGCGTCTTGTCTGATGGATTCTGTTTTATGTAAAGACCCGCCAGGAAAAGGGAGCAGCCTTTTTAATAAGTGTTTATGCAACGCCTCACACTTACCGCCCGGGTCCTTTTTTGCCCATCTTTGCAAGAGAAATATTTTTCGCTATACTATAAATATAACTTAAAAGGCACCTGGGCTGAGGCGGAAAGGCACAAGTGGGATACGCGGCATTAAATATCCCTGCCTTTTAAGTTCCCGATAAAGTCTGATTAACTTGACACGCATAAATTTTCCCGCTCGGATGCTGGCCAATGATTGGCTTATGGTGGGGCAATACTGGTAAGGGTTTACACCCTGCCTTTGCGGGGCCACCCAAGTTAACCAGACTTTCATTTTTACATCTTTAGAAAATCCTTTTTTCCGCTAATCTCATCAAAAATGCTGCCAAAAATTTGGCAGCATTTTTGGCAGCATGCTCTATACAAGAAATACCCATGTGGGTAAAACGCGGAGTGTGCTTTCACACTGGGCTCGCGGTTTTTGCCTTTCGGAGCTCGCCGGTATGGCTCGCTCCTCAAACAAAAACATCGCTCCGCCTTTCAACTCCCGACTAACAGCAAGCAGTTGCTGTTTTCAGGGACATAAAATAAAATCCGCGCAAAAAACGCGGATTGGTTTTCAAAGCAATTTGCGCCAGTTCTAGGCGCGAACGGGTGAAGTATACCGCACCCGCGGCGCATATGCGCCGGAGTATTCGAGCCCGGACGCAACAACGAAATGGCGCAAATTGGGAAGAAATACCCCCGGCGGGAGTTGAACTCGCAACCTCTTCCTTAGGACGGAATCGCTCTATCCAGTTGAGCTACGGGGGCGTAAATCAGTTTGCTTTTTTGGGCGCAGATTTTTTAACAGATTTTTTCACGGTTTTCTTCGCCGCGGACTTTGCCGCAGGCTTGGAAGCGACTTTTTTAGCGGCCGGTTTTTTGGCGGAAGATTTCTCCGTTTTGGTTTCCGCTTTCGTTTTTTTAGCGGCGGATTTGGGTTTGCCGGGAGTACCGAACGCTTCACGCGTTTGTTTTAACAGCTTATCCAAAAAACTCTTGCCTTCGGCTTCGCCCAAAATGTTGGTTTTCACGCGCGGGCGCATGGCGCTGTGCAGTTTGCGCGTGCGGAAATCGGCGGTGGACGGCTCCAAAATACCCGCTTTCAACGCTTCGCGGCGCAGCGTGCCGATGGCGCGCTCTTCAATTTGGCGCACGCGTTCGCGCGACAAGCCCAAAATTTCGGCCACTTCGCCCAGCGTCTTGGGTTCGTTATCGTCTAACCCGTAACGCATGATTAAAATTTGGCGGTCGCGGTCATTTAAATCTTCCATGCTTTTTTTGAGGCTTTGCTGGTTTTCGTTTTTAACGAAAACATCGTGCGGATTGCCTTTTCCGTCGTCGCTGATTAAATCTTCCAGCGTGGTTTCGTCTTCGTCGTGCACCAAGGAAGCCAGCGAATCCACCCCTTTGGCCGCGCTTAACGTATCCATGATGGATTTTACCTGCCGCGCGGAAAGGTTCAGCTCTTTCGCCATTTCGTTTAAAGACGGATCGCGCCCGTTCGATTCTTTCAGTTCGTTCCACGCGCGGAACCATTTTTTTAAATTGCCCCAGGCGTGCGACGGGATTTTAATCGAGCCGGACTGCTCTTCGATGTATTTGCGGATGTATTGTTCAATCCAATAAACGGCGTAGGTGGAAAAACGGTAGCCTTTTTCCGGCTCAAATTTATCAATGGCTTGCAGGAGGCCGAGGTTGCCCTCTTCGATTAAGTCCATCAGTTCCATGCCGGGGCGCAGGAAACGCTTTGCCGTCGGGATTACCAACCGCAAATTCATTTCCATGATTTGGTTCTTAGCGTCCTGGTCGCCTTCTTTGGCGAGTTTCCACAAACGGGCGGTTTCCTCACGGTCCATCTCTTTCGTGATTTTGCCCAAATGTCTAAAATACTCGTTTACACTGTCTAAAGACTCGTTTTCCATATATAACATGATATCAAACTTTGCGTTTTCGCTCCAGCCCGTTTTAATATAAAACACCGCCGCGTCGCCAAATAAAAATAGTGTTATAATGGAAAGTAGTACCATCTTGCGCAACAAAGAGGAACTATGACAACCCAAAGACCTCCCAAGACGTTTTTACAAATTATGTACATGTGTTTAGGCTTTTTCGGCATCCAGTTTGGCTGGGCGCTACAAATGGGCAACATGAGCGCGATTTATTCGCGCCTGGGCGCCAGCGAGGACCAAATCCCGCTCTTATGGCTGGCCGCACCCGTGACGGGGCTTTTGGTTCAGCCGCTCGTCGGTTACTATAGCGACCGCACCTGGTGCCGCCTGGGCAGAAGACGCCCGTACTTCTTGGGCGGAGCCATTTTCGCTATGATTGCGCTTATTTTAATGCCGCAGGCGTCGGCCATTTGGATGGCCGTCATCGCTTTATGGATTTTGGATACTTCCGTCAACGTCAGCATGGAACCGTTCCGCGCGTTCGTGGGCGACTTACTGCCCGAGCCCCAGCGCAAAACCGGCTACGCCATGCAAAGCGTGATGATTGGCGCAGGCGCGGTAATCGCGTCGTTCCTGCCGCAGATTTTAACCGCGCTGGGCGTCAGCACCGAGGCCCCCTTAGGCCACATCCCCAATACGGTTAAATACTCGTTTTACATCGGTGCGGCCGTGCTGATTGTCGCCATTTTGGCTACCGTCAAAACCACGCCCGAATATCCCCCCGCCGACATGGAAGAATTTAACCGCTTGAAAAAACAACCTGTGAGCCCGCTTAAAACGCTTAAAGAAATGGGGCAGGCGTTTATCACCATGCCCTCCACCATGCGCCGCCTGGCCGTCGTACAATTCTTCACCTGGGCCGCGTTTATGGTCATGTGGGTATATTTTACGCCCGGCATCGCCTCCGCCGTGTTCCACGCCGCGCCCGGCACCGCCGCTTACGAAACTGCCGCCAACTGGGGCAGCTCCTGCTTCGGCATTTACAACGGGGTGGCGTTCGTGTTCGCGTTTGCGCTTTTGTGGCTGACCACCAAATTTTCCGCCAAAGCCATTCATATCGCCTGCTTGACCATCGGCGGCATCGGGCTTGGCTCGCTCGGACTAACGCTTTTTGGCGTGGAATTTACCAAAACGGGGCTTATCTTCCCCATGGTGTGCATCGGCGTTGCGTGGAGCAGTATTTTATCCATGCCCTACGCCATGCTTTCCAACGCGCTGCCCGCCGAGAAAATGGGTTTTTATATGGGCGTGTTTAACTTCTTTATCGTCATTCCGCAAATTTGCGTAAACCTGTTCTTCGGCCCGTTTATGAAGCATGTGCTCGGCTCCAGCGCCATCGCCGCCGTAGGCGTGGGCGGAATCAGCCTGTTTATCGCCGCCGCGTTTACGCTGTGGGTGCGCGACCATAAAACCGCCGCCCGGGAGTAATTATGAAGCTGACTTTCCAACTTTCCTATAAAACCGCCTGGGGAGAAAACCTCCACGCCGTTTTGTACCGCGCCGGGGCAGGCGCCAACGAACGCAAAATCAATATCCCCCTGGCCACGCAGGACGGACAAACATGGCGGGGTGAAATCCAACTGCTTTTAAAAACGCCGCTTACGGTGCATTATCATTACGAGGTCCGCTCCGGCCGCAGCACCCTGCGCCGCGAATGGCAGGCTGTCCCGCGCACGCTGGAAATCAATCCCGGCGCCGCACACTACTTTTTGTGCGACAGCTGGCGCGACCTGCCGTCCGAATCCTGGCTGTACTCTTCCGCCTTTACGGACGTATTCCGCCCGCGTAAACACGCCCCCAAAACGCTTCCGCTGTTTGACCGCACCGTTATTGTACGCGCGCAAACGGCCCGGCCGGAACCCGGCGAAACGTTATTTATCTGCGGCGCGCCGGAAACGCTGGGCCGCTGGAACCCGGCCCAAGCACTCCCGTTAACGGAAGGCGAACATAACGAATGGAGCCTTGCGCTCAATGCGGACAAACTGCGTTTTCCGTTTGAATACAAATTTATCGTAAAAAGCAAAGACGACACGGTCCGTTGGGAAAGCGGCTCCAACCGCATTTTGGACGTTCCCCCCCTGGCCGCGGGCGATGTGTGGGTAAAAGACGATTTACGCCCCGCCTTCGACTGGGAAACTCCTTTCCGCGCCGCCGGCGTGGTACTGCCCGTATTTGCCCTGCGCTCGCAGGACGGCTGGGGCGCAGGTGATTTCGGCGACCTTGAAAAACTGACCGACTGGGCCGCGCAAACGGGCCAAAAAGTCATTCAAATCCTGCCGATTAACGATACCACGCTTACGCACACCTGGCGCGATTCTTACCCGTATAACGCGGTATCGGTCTACGCGTTCCACCCGCTGTATGCGGACGCGCGCCAACTGCCGCCGCTTGATAAAAAGGCGGAACAGCAATTTGAAACGGAACGCAAAAAAATAAACGCGCCGGAACAAATTGATTACGAAGCCGCCACCCGTTTAAAATTAAAACGGCTGCGCGAAGCGTTCAAACAGCACGGCGCGCAAACGCTTGCCTCGGTAGAATTTAAAAACTTTTTTTGGGAAAGCGCCCACTGGCTGCCCGCCTACGCCATGTTCTGCGTATTGCGGGACCGCTACCAAACGGCCGATTTTACCGCCTGGCCGGAGCACGCCCGGTTTTCGCCGCAGGACCTTAAGGCGTTTACCGCCCCCGCATCGCCCGACGCGCAGGAAGTGCGCTTTTGGTATTACGTGCAATTTATCCTGCATACGCAGCTGTTAAAAGCCACGCGCCGCGCACGCGAAAAAGGCGTTATTTTAAAAGGGGATATTCCGATAGGCGTTTCCCCCCACAGCGTGGAAGCCTGGACGGAACCCGCCCTGTTTAATTTAAACGCGCAGGCGGGCGCGCCGCCGGACGATTTCTCCGCCGCCGGGCAAAACTGGGGCTTCCCCACGTATAACTGGAACGTCATGGCGCAAGACGGCTACCGCTGGTGGACGCACCGTTTTACCCACATGTCGCGCTATTTTGACGCGTACCGCATCGATCACGTGCTCGGGTTCTTCCGCATTTGGGAGATTCCGTCTCACAGCGTAGAAGGGTTATTAGGCCAGTTTACGCCCGCGCTGCCCATGGACCGGGAAGAAATCCAACGCTACGGACTGACGTTTAGGAACGAATTTTTAAAACCGTATATTTCCGAAGCCTACCTGGCGGAAAAATTCGGCGGGTTGGCCGAAGAAGCCAAACAACGCTTTTTAACGCCCGCCGGGAACGGCCTGTTTACCCTGCGGCCGGAATACGCCACCCAACGCCAAACGGAAGCCGCGCTCGCCGGAACGGACGACAAAACGCTCCGTTTGAAACAAGGCTTATTTGCGCTGGCTTCCAATGTGCTTTTTGTGCCGGACCGCACGGACTTAAACAAATTTCATCCGCGCATTTCCGCACTGTCGGACGGTGCGTTTGCCGCGCTTTCCGCGCCGGAAAAAGAAGCGTTCACCCGCTTATATAACGATTATTTCTTCCGCCGCCACAACGAATTTTGGAAACGCGAAGCCCTCCAAAAACTGCCCGCGCTCATTCAAAGCACGCGGCTGTTGTGCTGCGCCGAAGACCTGGGGATGATACCCGACTCGGTGCCCGAAGTCATGCGCGCCCTGCAAATGCTCAGCCTGGAAATTGAACGCATGTCCAAACGCCTGGGCGAAACATTTGCGGACACACGCACGTACCCGTATTTGTCCGTCGCCACGCCGTCCACGCACGATATGTCCGTCGTGCGCGGCTGGTGGAAAGAATCGCCCGAAACGACGCAAAAATTCTACAACACCGTTTTAGGGCGCGAAGGCCGTGCCCCGGCGGAAGCGGACGGAAAAATCTGCGAAGATATTATCCGCCTGCATTTGGAAAGCCCGTCCATGCTGGCTTTGCTGTCGTTCCAGGACTGGACGAGCATGGACGAAAAACTGCGCGCGTCGGACGCGGACGGGGAACGTATTAACATCCCCGCCAACCCGCGCCATTACTGGCGGTACCGCATGCACGTAACGCTGGAAGAATTAATGAAAGCGACCGCGTTTAACGATAAAGTAAAACGCATGATTACGCACAGCGGCCGATAAAACTAATTGCCATAACGCCCCAGATTTTATCCGGGGCGTTTTTTATAATACTTAAGCAAAATAGGTACACCGAGTGGCAAGGGAACGCAAAGTTAGCCAAATGTGGAAAATAGTTGCCCGTAAAAGCAACAAGGGATAAGAAATCTCTTTCTTATCCCTTGTGCGCTAATTATTAGTTAAGTACAAGTCTTTATTACAGCGGAATGTTCCCTTTGTGGGGATTGTTCTTCGGATTCCGCTTGTCTTTGAGCACCTGAAACGCGCGGATAATTTTGGAACGCGCTTCGGCGGGCTCGATAATCTCGTCGATAGACCCGTTGGAAGCCGCCTGGTAAGGGGAAGCGAATTTGTCGGAGTATTCCTGCGTCATTTTCTGCTTCAGCTCTTCTTTTTTGGCTTCGTCGGTTTCCTTTTTCAAGTCGCGCGAGTACAAAATTTCCACCGCGCCGCGCGGACCCATAACGGCAATTTCTGCGCTGGGGAACGCAAAGTTAAAATCACCGCGCAGGTATTTGGAACCCATGGCGATATACGCGCCGCCGTAGGCTTTGCGCAGGACGAGCGTCACTTTCGGAATAGACGCTTCGGAATACGCGTACAACAGTTTCGCACCGTGGCGAATGATACCGCCGTGTTCCTGTTCCACACCGGGCAGATAACCGCCGGTGTCGACCAGCGTCAAGAGCGGGATGTTAAACGCGTTTAAAAAGCGGATAAAGCGCGCGGCTTTATCGCTCGCGTCGCAGTCAAGCGCGCCGCCCATGCAGGCCGGGTTATTGGCTACCACGCCCACTACCTGGCCGCCCAAGCGGATAAAACCCGTCACTACGTTTTTGGCAAAATTCTGGTGGATTTCAAAGAACGCGAAATCATCGGCCAAACGCCAAATAACATGGTGAATGCGGAACGCTTTTTTGGGGTCCATGGCGCAGATGGTTTCCAACACCGGGACGGTGCGGCCCATCAAATCGCTGGTGGTGTCGAGCGGAGGTTTTTCGTCGCAGTTTTGCGGCAGGAAAGATAACAGTTCGCGCACCTGGCGGAAGCAGTCCTGCTCGGACTTGGCGACAAACTGGCACACGCCGCTTTTTTCGCTGTGGGGCTGGGAGCCGCCGAGCGTATCAAAATCCACCTCTTCGCCGGTGGCGGCTTTTACCGCGCCCGGGCCGGTGATGAACATATGGCTGATGCCTTCCACCATAAAAATAAAATCGGTAAGAGCCGGCGAATACGCCGCGCCGCCCGCGCAGGGGCCGAGAATGACGGAAATCTGCGGAATGACGCCGGAGGCTTTTACGTTGCGGTAGAAAATTTCGCCGTAGCCGTTTAAGCTGTCCACGCCTTCCTGGATACGCGCGCCGCCGGAATCGTACAAACCGATAACCGGGATTTTGGCTTCCATCGCCCGGTCCATAAGCGCGGCGATTTTCTGCGCGTGCGCCAAGCCCAAAGAACCGCCCAGCTGCGTAAAATCCTGCGCAAAAAGCGCCACTTCGCGCCCGTTAATGCGGCCGAAACCGGTAATAACGCCGTCGCCTTTAATGTGTTTGTCTTTAATACCGAAATCACTGCAGGAGCTTTCCATCAAGCTCTTGATTTCAAAAAAGCTGTCTTTGTCGAGCAAATAAGAAATGCGTTCGCGGGCGGTCATCTTGCCTTTGTCTTTCTGGGCTTTGATGCGCGCCTCGCCGGCGCCCTTTAGAGCGTCCTGGGAAATTTGTCTAAACTTAACCAAGCTGGCCGGAGCGGGTTGGTCCGACGGCTTGTCCAGTCTGGGGTCCTCAAAAAGTTCTATCATGCTCCCTCCAAAATCGTATACTTCTATTTTACCAAATATATGCGTCCCGCGCCCGGCTTACGCGCGTTTGGCGTACGCGGCCGAAAACATAAACCCGGGCAGAAGTTCCCGCGTTTCCACACAAATTTCCGGCGCGCCGAGCTTGTTATATACGTCCAGCGCGGGGCCGAAAAATTGCGGCTTTCCGTCCACACAGCGCACATCGTAGCTGCTTAGCGAAAGCCCCGTGCCCAGCAGTTTTACCAGCGCTTCTTTCTGCGTCCACAGGCCGGTTAAAAAAGCGTCGTCCCGGGCGGCCAGTTCGGACGGGTGAAAAAAATCGTTCGCCCACGCGTCTATGCGGTGCTCGGTTTTTTCTAAATCAATCCCTAAAAATTCATACGTCGCGCTGACGGCCGCCGCGGCAAAACCGCGGCTGTGCGTAATGCTAAACGCCAGGTTACACGGTTCCCCCCCAACCAGCAAAACGGGCTTGCCGCTTTCGTGCGGCAGCACTTCCGCCTGACGCAAATCCGTCAGCCCCAAGGCTTCGGCCGCCAGTTGCTTTAACGCAAATCTGCCCCCGAGCCATTCGGTACGCCGTTTGGGGAAACGGAGCGTTTGGTAAAACGCCCGTTCCCTTTCACTTAAAATACCGTCGGCCGGAGGCAGACTGGATAAATCAACTACTTTTAATTGATAAGGCATTACGCGGGTTACTGGCCGATGGCCTGGTAACCGTGGATTTCCACCCACACGTTGCCCTGCGCGTCGAACACGTAGGCATCATGCAGCGTTTTGCCGTCGGCGGTGTTGCCGCGGCTGACGCCGTACAAGTACAGCTGGGCGGGCGGGACCTGGCGGTTGAACACGGCTACTTCGGCGATGCCGTCGGGCAGCGTCATTTTGTGTTCAATGCTCATATCCTGAAATCCGCAGCACTGGAACGCCGCTTCAATAAGCATCGGGTTGGCTAAGAGGGTGCGCGGGCCGTCGTTCCACTGCGGGCGCGGGGTGGTGTTGTACACCGCCAAAGAAGAATGTTTGTCTACGCGCACGATACCGCCCAACACTTGGAAGGAAGGACCGTGGAAGTATTTTTTATAGATTTCTTCTTTCGTTACAGCATACGCGCCGTTAAGGCCGCTCATCGCTTCGGCTTTTACGCTTTCCCAGTTGGAGGTAAACGAATCCAAGGTTTTAGCCGTAAAGTGGCGGCGGGTGTTGCCCATTTTCACGCCCTTGCTGTTGATGAAATCGGATTCGATTTCCATGGACGCTTCATTTCCGCTGGCTTTACCGATGACGCGCACGGCCTGCGGGCGGTTGCGTAAGAGTTTAATCGGCAGATAGAAATGTACGTCTTTAAGGCCTTGCGGCACATCGCCCATTAAAGCGGTGGCGGTTTCCATAAAGGTTTCAATGCCCATCACCCCGGGGACGTACGGAGTGCCTTCGATGGCGTGATCGGCCAGATACGGATCGGAATCCAGATTAAATTCTTTTTCCAGATGAATTTCCGAGCGTTCCTGCAAAGACGTTACGTTGCCCAAAAAATGTTTGGCGTTGGCCGCGGGCACGGCGGCCGCAGGCGCGGCGGGCGTTACGGGAGCGGCGGAACCGGAACCGCCGTTCGTGTTGTCATCGCCGCCCTTGGGCGCGTTTTGCGCGCCCGAGGGAACGATTTCATCCATTTCCAAACGGTGCTGATGATCCCAGTCCAAGCGGCCCAGGGAACCCGTCAAGACGATTTCGGGCACGTCGCCGTACACGATTTCGTCTAAGAAGATTTGCATACCGTCTTCGGGGTCCACAAAGTCCACGCCGTTGGAGCGCAGGAACGTTTCCACGCCCGCTCTGACGCCCATACCCACATTCTTGTAGGCGCTCATGGCAATCGCGATACCGCGGTAGCCCTGGTTGGTCAGCGAGAAGGCGGATTTGGCCAAATAGTCGTTGGCGGAGGCGTAGTCGCTCTGGCCCAGGTTGCCGTATTTACCGGCGATAGAAGAGGCGAAAGCGAAGAAGCCTTTTTCGCGCACGATGTTGTTGGCCAGGAAGGACGCGAAGCTGGTGGCTTTTACGTCAAAGATACGGTAGTATTCCGCCGGGTCTTTATCGTAAATCAGCTTGGAGCGTTCCAAACCGGCAAAGTGGATAAGTCCGTCCACGCGGCCGTTTTTGGCTTTGATTTTGGTGCAGACTTCTTTGACCATGGAGCTGTTCATCACGTCGCAGTGGTAGTATTCCACTTCACTGCCCAGCTCGCGCAGTTTCTGCAAGTTGTTGTAGAGCGTGATGGAGTCTTTCACACGGCCGAAAGCGCGTTCCAACAGGACCGGGGTGGCTTTTTGCGTCGGATCAGCCTTTAAATCTTCCCAGATTTGTTTTTTGAGCGCGGCCAGTTCGGCTTCGTTCATCGTGGCCCAGAGGGGCGTTTTTTCCTGGATTTCGATAATATCCAACACGATGATTTTGCTCTTGTACTGGGCGGCCAGTTTCTGCGACAGCATCGCGCCGATACCGCGGCCCGCACCCGTGAAGATGACGGTTTTGCCCGCGAGGTCAAAGCGTTTCTGGCTGCGGTCCAGGCGCACCGGGACGGACAGAATCGTCGAGCGTTCGCCGCCGCGGGTGCCGATCATCAGGCGCATATCGCCGTGGAGAACTTCGTCCATGGTTTTTTGGGCCATTTCGTCCGGTGTGGCCGTGGGTTCAAAGTCCAGCAGTTTGCCGATGGCGCCGGTGCGTTCGTACACGTCTTTGCGGTAGCAGGTTACGCCGCCGGTAAGCGCGCCGGAAATCGGGTTGAACTCTTCATCCGTGGTGTAGCCGAAGGTACCGTCGATTTTGGTGTTGACGGCAAAGAACGTATCGGCATCCGCGCGGTTGGAAAGACCCTTTTCAAATACGCGCAAGGCAATAAACAGCGGCATGACGTATTTGGTCAGTTCGGCGTGCGGGCTGGCTTTTTTGTCAAATTTCTTGACGCTCGCCCCGAGCAGATACACGATACCCTGGATGTTCGGGTCCTCGGCGGCGTATTCTTTCAAGGCCGCTTCGGTTTCTTCGTACGATTCCCAGTTTACGATCGTGGTGTTTTTGCTGCGGGTTTTAAGCGTGGTGAACACGTGGTATTTAACGCCCAGTTCTTTGCATTCTTCCGTATAGGCTTTGATAAGCTGGGAATTATCGGCAAAGATGAGGACCGTGCGGTCTTTGGACAGGCGTCTGTTTTCGCGTTCGGAAAGCGGAGCCGGAGCCACCACCGTTACGCTGCGGAGTTTTTTCTCGTGGCAGTGTTCGCCCGCATAGCCTTCACGTTCCGGGCGTTCCGCCAGGGATTCGTGCAGTTTGATGGGAGCGGTGGGATTGGTGGTCAGCATGTCTTCGGACGGTTTTTCCACTTTATCCGCGGCCGGGACGGCTTCCTGCACCGTCGCCACGTGGATTTTGGGCAAACCGTTGTCCCGTTCCACTACCACCGGCTGAGCCGGGGCTTGGGCGGCAGGCGCGGTTTCTGCGGCCGGGGCCACCGTGGCCTGCGCGGCTACCGTAGCCTGCGAAGCAGGTTGAGCGGCAGGAGCCGGAGCCGCCACAGAAGCGGCGGACGCGGCGCCCGCATTGTTCAAAGCAAAGTTAATGCAGTGGCGGATCGTCGGATAGTCTTTGAGCTGGATACCTTCCTGCTGGGCGATACCGTAATGTTCGCGCATCGCGGCAAACAGTTCAGCCTGTTTGACCGTATCGATACCGAGGTCGGCTTCCATATCCAGGTCGAGGTCCAACATGTCTTCGGGGTAGCCCGTTTTTTCAGCGACCATCGCGACCACTTCTTTCGTCACCGTCGCTTCATCCAAAGCGGCGGCGGGTTTCGCGGCCACCACGGCCGGGGCCGCTACAGGAGCAGGTTGAGCCACGGGCGTTACCGCAGGGGCAGCCGCCGGAGCAGGTTGGGCAGCCGGGGCCGGAGCCACTACAGGAGCGGCAGACGCGGCACCCGCGTTGTTCAAAGCAAAGTTAATGCAGTGGCGGATCGTCGGGTAGTCTTTGAGTTGGATGCCTTCCTGCTGGGCGATACCGTAATGTTCGCGCATCGCGGCAAACAGTTCAGCCTGTTTGACCGTATCGATACCGAGGTCGGCTTCCATGTCGAGGTCGAGGTCCAACATATCTTCGGGGTAACCCGTCTTTTCAGCTACCATCGCGACCACTTCTTTCGTCACCGTCGCTTCGTCCAAAGCGGCGGCGGGTTTCGCAGCCACCGCGGCAGGGGCCGCAACAGGTGCTACAACCGGCGCGGGCTGGGCAACCGGGGCTACCGTGACCTGCGGAGCAGGTTGAGCGGCAGAAGCACCACCCGCATTATTCAAAGCAAAGTTAATGCAATGGCGGATCGTCGGGTAGTCTTTCAGCTGGATACCGTCTTGCTGGGCGATACCATAATGTTCGCGCAGAGAGGCAAACAGTTCCGCCTGTTTTACCGTGTCGATACCGAGGTCGGCTTCCATGTCGAGGTCGATATCAAGCATGTCTTCCGGATAACCCGTTTTTTCGGCGACCATCGCGACCACTTCTTTCGTTACCGTCGCTTCATCGAGCGCGGCGGCGGGTTTCGCGGACACAGGAGCCACCACGGCCGGGGCCGCGACAGGGGCGGGCTGAGCCACGGGCGTTGCCGCAGGGGCAGCCGCCGGAGCCGGCGTTACAGCCGCTTGCATGACGGGCGCGGGCTGCGCGGAAGGAGCCGCAGACGCGCCGGCATTGGTGAGTACAAATTTAATGCAGTGGTGGATCGTCGGATAGTCTTTGAGCTGGATACCGTCTTGCTGGGCGATACCATAATGTTCGCGCAAGGAGGCAAACAGTTCCGCTTGTTTTACCGTGTCAATACCGAGGTCAGCTTCCATGTCGAGGTCGATATCAAGCATGTCTTCGGGGTAACCCGTTTTTTCGGCTACCATCGCGACCACTTCTTTCATCACCGTCGCTTCGTCGAGCGCAACAGGTTTCGCAACCACCGGAGCCGCTACAGGGGCTGCCGCAGCCTGCGTGGCCTCCGTGGCCTGCGGAGCGGGTTGAGCCACGGGCGTTACCGCAGGGGCCGCAGCCGGAGCAGACGCTCCCGCATTGTTCAAAACAAATTTAATGCAGTGGCGGATTGTCGGATAGTCTTTGAGCTGAATTCCGTCCTGTTGGTCGATACCATAGTGTTCACGCAAGGAAGCAAACAGTTCGGCTTGTTTCACGGTATCGATACCCAAATCGGCTTCCATATCGAGGTCGATATCGAGCATATCTTCGGGGTAACCCGTCTTTTCGCCGACCATTTTGACGACCTCTTTCGTCACCGTCGCTTCATCAAGCGCGACAGGTTTCGCGGCCACCGGAGCCGGAGCCGCTACAGGGGCTGCCGCAGCCTGCGTGGCCACCGTGGCCTGCGGGGCGGGTTGGGCAACAGGCGTTACCACAGGGGTCACAGGCGCAGGGGCCGCAACAGCGGCGGGTTTGGCGCCGTGGACGGCGTTTACTTTGTCCACAAACGCCTGGGAGCCTTCCATTACCAAGGCGGGTTTAACGCCGTGTTGGTAGTTGTCTTTAATGCGAAGGGTGTTCTGCACCACTTCCAAGACGGGGGCCTGCTGGCCGGAAATTTCTTTCAGCCACGCCTGGTGTTTGGCTTCATCCGCAATGCGCGGTTCGCCCACCTGCCACACTTTTTCGAGCAAAGTCATACCTAATTGGGAACCGAAACCGGCGGCTAAGCGCAAGGCGTATTTAAAGTTGTAATGCCCGCCTTTGCTGAGCGTAATGCCTTCCAGTTCGGGGTCGGCCTCTTTAAAATTCGCAATCGGCGGCACGAGCCCCGTGTTGAGGCAGCGCACGGCGATGGCGTCTTCCAAACCGGCGCCCATGGAGTGGCCGGTAAAGCCTTTGGTGTTGCTGACGATTACACTGCTTACGTCCGCACCGAAGGTGGATTTCAACGCATACGCTTCCGCGCTCGCGGAACCGCCGCGGGCGGGCGTATACGTTTCATGGGAGATAAATACGAGCTGCTTGGCGATGTCGGAGCGGTTGAGTCCGTATTCCTTTTCGGCGGTGGCGACGAGGCGGTTCATTACCTGGGCCACGTGGCCGACGTCCAAGCGGGTTACGTGGAAACCGCTGTTGGAAATTTCCGTAGACAGCAGTTTGGCGAGCGGTTTCATGCCGCGTTTGGCAACTTCCGCTTCGTCTTCCACGATAAGGGACACAGCACCCATACCCACAATCATACCGTTGCGGCGGCGGTCAAACGGAAGGGCGGCTTTGGTCACGTCGGCTTCCGTCGTAGCGGCGCCGGAGGCCAGGAAGGCCGTCAAAATCCATTCGGACACGTTGTCGTTGGTGATGTCGTCGGCGCTGATGACGATGACGCGTTTGCAGCGGCCGAGTTTAATCCAGTCCTGCGCCACGGAAATAGCCTGGGCGGTGGAAGCGCACGCGGCGCTCATCGCGGTGGCCGGCCCGCGGGCGCGGATCCACTGGCAGAAATGCGAGTGGGCGATAATAATGGTTTTTAAGATAAATTCGGAAGTAAACGCTTCGGGTTCCACTTCTTTATCTTTAAAGTTGGCCTGGTACCAAGCTTCGATTTCGGCTTTCAAGGCCGGGTCGGAGATTTGGGCGATAAATTTGTCGCAGAACGCGCGGACTTCTTTGGCGGTCTTATTATTAAGGAGTCCCGCCACGCGTTTGGAAAGGTCACCCATCATGCTGTTGGCCACGGGGAAAGCGGAGGTGAAAATCACGCCCGTTTCGTCAATCATATCGGCCGGCAGACCCCAGCGGTCCGGCAGGTAGCCGCCCGTGGAGGTGGGTTTGTAATAAAGGACGAGCGGAATGCCCGCGTCTTTGAGAGCGAGGATACCCGCGGCAATCGCCAGCTGGAAGGAGCGGTCCATCGAGCGGACCCATTTGGCCGGCAGACCAAATTCTTTTTCCAAATCAAACGCGCCGCCCTTGGCCGCCAGTTTAATGGCCTGCATCGGGGAGGTCAAGCGTTCAAAGCGGTGGTTGCCGTCTTTGGATTTAATGACGAACTCGACGTGTTTGTCGATTTGTTTCTGCTGGATTTCGGCGGAAACGGGTTCAATCATGTTGCGGCCGGAGAGGATTTCGTCCAGCACGCCTTCGCGGAAAATTTTGTCCCAGCTGCCGGGGCCGCCAGCGGCGATACCGCTGATGACCACGGATTTTTTACCGCCGTTGTTAGAAGCGGTGCACGCGCAGGCCGGGGCTTCGGCCACAGGGGCCGTTACGGTGCCTTCGGCTTTTTCCACCGGGGTGGCGTTGCCCGTTACCCAGTTTACAAAAGCGGGGTTAAAGGTAGAGTTGTTGCCGTACATATCGGTACCGGTCCAATCCAAATGGATGCCGGAAGAAATGAGGTTGGCGAACAAGTCGTTAAATTCCACGATACCGCCTTTTTTGGGGTGGTTGGAAGCCAACACTTTGATGTCTTTCTTGTCGGACAAGGTGTTGGAGGCCAAAGCGGAAAGTACGCGTTTGGGGCCGCATTCCACGAACAGGCGCACACCGGAATCGTAGGTGGTTTGCAGCTGTTTAATCCATTCCACGGAGTGGGAAATCTGCGTGACCATAAGGTCTTTGATTTTTTCCGGGTCGGACGGATAGAATTCCGCCGTCACGTTGGTGGTAATGGGCATGGTGGGCGCGTTGAATTTTAACGTATCCAAGAAAGCGCGGTACTGCGGCATGGCCGGGCGCACGATAGCGGAGTGGAAAGCGTGCGAAACCGGGATTTGCACCGCCTGGATGCCCATGTCGGTAAACATTTTGATAGCATCGTCGATAGATTTGGAAGCGCCGGCGATTACAGTCTGCGTCGGGCAGTTTTTGTTGGCTACGGCCACGTAACCGCTGATGCGTACGAGTTCGGGTTCCACGCGTTCCACGGGGGCGGCGATGGAGGCCATTTTGCCGTTGTCTTCCACTTTAATTTCGGACATTACTTTACCGCGCGTGCAAACGGCTTTCAAACCGTTTTCAAAATCGAAAATACCGGCGGCTACGGCGGCGGCGTATTCGCCCAAGCTGTGGCCCATCACTACGTCGGGCTTAATGCCGAAAGAGGACAGCAGGCGCATCATCGCGATGTCGGCCGTCAGTACGGCGGGCTGGGTCATTTCGGTTTTCTTAATGGCGGCTTCGCGTTCAGCGATTTTTTCTTTCGTTTCGCCGGGTTTGCTCCACAAGGTTTCCGTCAGGGTCTGGCCGATGATGTTGGTTAAAAGGCGGTCGGCTTCGTCAAACGTGTCCTGCACGATTTTGTATTTGGAAGCCAAGTCTTTCATCATATCCACATACTGGGAGCCCTGGCCGGGGAACATAAAGCAGACTTTGGGTTTAATTTCGCTGGGCGTAAAAGGATAAATGCCTTTCATGCGCAGGTACAGGGATTCCTGTTCCCAAACGTCCTGGGAAGAGGCGGTTTTTTTGAAAAATTCGATTTTTTCTTTCAGTTTTTCCGGCGTTTCCACGTTAATCGTCACCGCGAATTTACCCGGCTTGGCGATATGGTTTTTGTAGGAAATGCTGGGCAGGTAGGTGGGATCGTACTGAATGGCGACGAGCGCTTTATCCAGCACGTTAAAAAGTTCCTGCTTCGTGGCGGCGGAGAAAGTTAAAACGTCGCTTTGGATTTTTTCGCCGGGCACGTGAAGGGTATAAGTCATGTTTACGTTCTCCTGTTTGGGGGTAGAGGGTACGGCACAGTGGCACACTTTGGTTTCTTCTTCTTTTTTAAGCAGGCCGTCGTTCATTTCTTCCATGGCCACGTGGAAGTTGGTTCCGCCGAAGCCAAACGCGGAAACGTTGGCGCGGCGCACTTTGTCCGTGTTCCAGTCTTCCAGTTTGGTAATCACGCGGAACGGGCAGGTGGCCCAGTCCACGGTCGGGTTCGGGGTTTCAAAGTTGACGGACGGCGGCAACACCTTATTATATAAGGCGAGCGAAGTTTTGATTAAAGAAGCGATACCGGCCGCCGCTTTGGCGTGGCCGATTTGGCTTTTTACGCTGCCCAAACCGATGGTGCCGGGTTTGGCATGAGCGCTGAAAATTTCGTTTAACGCGTTGAGTTCCACAGCGTCGCCCACGCGGGTGCTGGTGCCGTGCGCTTCCACAAGGCCCACGTCGCCGGGGGTGTATTCCACCTGTTCAAACGCTTTTTCCACGGCGATTTTTTGGCCTTTCGGGTTCGGGGCGGTAATGCCTTTGCCTTTCCCGTCGGAAGACGCGCCGACCGCGCGGATAACGGCGTAAATTTTGTCGCCGTCTTTTACGGCGTCCGAGAGGCGTTTCAAAATCACCATACCCGCGCCTTCGGCCATAACGAAACCGTCGGCCTTGGCGTCAAACGGGCAGGAGCCTTTTTCGGAAAGCGCGCCGATTTTGCAGAATTTGATGTAAGCGGAAGGGGACATCATCTGGTCCACGCCGCCGGCGATAGCCATATCAAAATTGCCCATGCGAAGGCCGTTTACGGCCTGGTCGATGGCGGCCAAAGAAGTGGCGCACGCGGCGTCCACGGCGAAGTTGGTGCCGTGAAGGTCGAACACGTTGGCCACGCGGCCGGGAATTACGTTGGCGAGTTCGCCGGGCATGGAGTCTTCGTTGACCGGGGTGAATTTTTCGCGTACGCCCGCGTCCATTTCGTCCAGCATTTTCTGGGCGTCGGCCGGAGCCAGCGATTTATACGTAGGGGTGTTTTTAAGGATTTCGTACAAGAAAGGTCTGTTCAGGCGGGTGTTGGACATTTCGTTCTTCATGCCGCCCATGGAGTTGCCGATAATTACCGCGGTGCGGTTGTGGTCAAACTCTTTTTTGTCGTAACCGGAATCTTCCAACGCCATGCGCGTGGTTTCGATAGCCAGGTGCTGCACGGTGTCCATCTGTTTGGCGATTTGGGGAGGAATGCGGTATTTGAGGGAATTGAATTTAAACGTCTGGGGAATAAAACCGCCGATTTTGGAATAAAGTTTGTCTTCGGCTTTATGGTCGGGACTGTAGAAAAGTTTGTAGTCCCAGTAAGACGCGGGAATTTCGGTAATGCAATACTTGCCTTCTTTAATGTTGCTCCAGAATTCGTCTTTCGTCAACGCTCCGGGCATGATAGCGCCGATACCAACTACGGCGATAGGTTCAAGGTGTTTATTTTTCATTTGTTCTCCTAACGGAAATCCTTTTTCCTTGCGTACTTCTATATAGGTATATTTTATAAATTTAGGAGAAGCAAAACAAATTTACGCACGCTTTTTTTGCGCAAAGGGTTGACAAAACTTAATTCAACTTATCAGAATTTTACCATATTCACGCGGCTTGTTCCCCCGCCTCCGTCTGACGGACGCATTTTAAAAGGAATGCGTTTTTTGCAAATTTGCGCATTTTTTTGCATTTTTCACACACCGTTTAAACCCGCCTAAAAAGAAAACCGCCGCAAAAAGAGCGGCGGTTTTGCATTTTTTAAAGTGCGCTAAAATTATTTTTCGGTTTTATTTTCAGACACTTTCATGTTTTCCAACTCTTCAATCAGGCTGAGCAAAGTAGGCTGAAGTTTGGCTACATATTCCTGTTCGAAAGTACTGATGCGCTGTTCCATGCGGGCCATTTGTTTGGCAAATTCGCCGCTGGTTTTGTCCTGCGCGATTTTAAGTTCTTCCAACCGATAATGCAAATCTTTTACTTTTTCTTTTAAGTCCGCCGTTTCCAAAGACGCCGTTCCCTGCAGGGACTGCAAAATGGCGGCGCGCGGTTTATAAGCGGGCTGCTGGGCCACAGTAACCACGGTTAAATCTTCCACCGCCGGTTCGAAATCCGTTTCGTGCGCCAGCGCGGCGCGGTATTTGGCCGTAAAAACGAACAGTAAAATAAAGCAAACGGTAAACCCGATTAATTGTAAAATGACAGTGTTTTCCATATCAAAAATATCATATCATATTTTCGGTTTGAAAGATACAAAGTTACAAAGTATTCCCCGCCGACTTGCGAACCAAAGCGTAATAAGACCTGGAACCGTTAATATGTGAATACGCTCCCAAGGAAGCGCAAATCCGCATAGGAACGGCGTCCTCTGTTTTGGCGGCGCAATAGAGCGTATAGCTTGTGGTACTGCCAAAGGTAATTTCCCATAAAAAATCGCCCCCTGCAGAATAAAACTGACAGAAATTAAGCGACGCACAATTAAATTTGGGCAAATCCAGGTCTAACGCGTCCAAATCCTTGGTATATTGGCCGTTAGCCATAAAATAAATATCTTCGGCTTTTTCAATAGAACGCAAGAGAGTAACCCCTTCCGTAGCGCGCGCTTTGAGCACCGCTTTACGGTATTGCGGCAGCGCCACAGAAGCTAAAATACCAATGATAAGAACAACAACCAACAACTCTATTAACGTAAAACCTTTTTTCATAAGATACTCCTAAGCAAGTTGATTCTTTAGAATAATACTTATTTACCCAAAAATCAACCCGCTTAGCCCATATTATCAAAAAAAAAAAACAATACAACCCTTTCCCAAAACACAAAAAAAGCGCAAGGAAAATTCCCTGCGCTTTCGCTTTGCAGAAAATGAATTTTTACCGCCGTTTTACCACTACAAAACAGGCTCCAAACACCACGGCGTATAACAACGCACTGCCCGCAGCGCGCCACAAGCTGCCCCAGCCGGGGCCCCACAAGTAAACGGCCCCGCCCAAAAGCAGAAACGCCGCTAAATTAATTAAGCTGAATTTAAAAGACATCATTTCCCTCTCATTTTTTTGGGTCTAAATAATTTGCTCCGCCGCCAAACGGCAGGCACCGCAGGAACCGGACCAGCAATACAGCCAAATAAACGACTGTTGAGGCCATTGAGCCCCACCAAAGCCAGTGTTTGGCGGCGTCCGAAACCGGCAAGAGAGCTATGCCTTTCCACAACATAAGTACAAAAAAGGCAACGCATATAACTAAACCATAGTTTCGGTCCAAAAGGCTCCACATAGGCAGTTCCTATTTAATCACCGTGCCCGTCTGCCCCGTTTGGTAGTGCACGATACGGATTTCCACGCCCTTTTCTTTGGCCAGGCGCACGGCATCCGGGTGGAGTACGTTCGCCCCGTTCAAGGCGAGTTTGTACATTTCGTCAAAATCCAGCACTTCGTATTTTTGGGCTTTTTCGTCTTTATTGGGGTCGGCGGAATACACGCCGTCCACATCTTTAATCATTTCTACGTGGTCCGCGCCCAGCTGGCTGGCTAAAAACACAGCGGACACATCCGACCCGCCGCGTTTAAGCGTGGTGATTTCTTTATTTTCCCCAATGCCCTGGAACCCGGCCACTACGGGAACGTGACCGAATTCAATTTCCCGCACCAGGCGGTCGCCTTTTAAAGATAAAATATCCGCGCCCGTATGCGTGCAGGTGGTAATCAGGCCGATTTGCGAGCCCGTCAGCGACACGGACGGCACTCCAATCGCGCGTAAAGCGATAGACAGCAAAGCCACACTGACGCGTTCGCCGGTGGTGACGAGCATATCCAACTCGCGTTTATCCGGGTTGGCGGCGATGCTGTAGGCGTGGTCCAACAGTACGTCCGTTAAATTGCCGTTGGCCGAAGCCACAATCACGGGAATAAAACCGTCGTCGTAGCGGGATTTGATTAAATCAGCCGCCATTAAAAGTTTTTGTTTATTGGCCAGCGTATTGCCGCCAAACTTCATAATGCAAACTTTTTTCATAAAAATCACCTTTCTATTATTATAACTTTTTCGCGCGGGCTAATCCTTTTTACCCCGCGCCAAAAAGCCGACTTGTGCGTATGCTACCTATATATAGGGGGATATTATGAAAAGAATCGTACTGCTTCGCCATGGGCAAAGCCAATGGAATTTGGAAAACCGTTTTACGGGCTGGACGGATGTGGACCTGACGCCGCTGGGCGTACAGGAAGCCCGCCGGGCCGGGGAACTGTTAAAAGACGCCGGGTTTTATTTTGACGCGGCGTATACGTCTTACCTAAAACGCGCCGTCAAAACACTGAACGAAGTGCTCGACGTACTGGATCAGGATTGGCTGCCCGTGGAAAAGGACTGGCGGCTCAACGAAAAACACTACGGAGCCTTGCAGGGCCTCAACAAGGCCGAAACCGCCGCCAAATACGGCGAAGAACAAGTAAAAATCTGGCGCCGGAGTTACGACGTGCGCCCGCCCGCGCTGGCCCCGGACGACCCGCGCGCCCCGCAAAACGACAAACGCTACGAAAATATACCGCCCGCTTATTTACCGCTGACGGAATCTTTAAAAGATACGGTGGAACGGCTAATGCCGTACTGGGAAGAAGTCATTTTCCCGCGCCTGGCGGAAGCGGACGAAATTTTGGTGGCGGCGCACGGCAACAGTTTGCGCGGGATTGTAAAGTATTTAAAGAACCTGTCGGACGAAGAAATCGTCAATTTAAACCTGCCCACGGGCGTACCGTACGTGTTTGAATTTAACAACGGACGGATTTTGCAGAAAGATTATTTTTTGGGCGACCCGGAAGAAATCAAACGCAAAATGGCCGCCGTGGCCGCACAGGGAAAAACCAAATAAAATGAAAACGCCCCGGAGCGTTTCTCCGGGGCGTAATTTAAAATCAGTTCCATTTCGGCCGCAGCTTTTTAATGGCTTTTTTCAGCTCCGGCTTGAGTTTCGGGTCCACCAAATCGATAAACAGCTTGCCGTCCAAGTGGTCCACCTCGTGCTGGAACGCCTTGGCGAGTAACCCGCGCGCGCGTTTGACGTGTTCTTTGCCGTTTTCGTCGGTATATTTAAGCGTAACGTCCGTGGCGCGTTTGACCTCGGCCCATAAACCGGGCAGCGAAAGGCATCCTTCTTCTTCCAGCTTTTCCCCGCGCATGGATACGATTTCCGGGTTAATGATAACGTAACGTTTGAGCGGCGCGTTTTCTTCGTCCGACTCCGGTATCAAAATAACCGCCAGGCGGTAATCCAGCCCGATTTGGTTGGCCGCCAACCCCACGCCCCGCACCGCAAGGCAGGTTTCTTCCATGTCCTTTAACAGTTTGGGCAGGATGGGTTTAATCGTTTCAAAATCAACGGGTTTTAACTTTTGGCGGAGGATGTCTTCGCCGTATTTAGTTACGCGCAGTATTGCCATACAGTTATTTTACCATATTCTTTTGGGTAATCTTTTGGGCGATTTGCGCCGGGTCCGCCAGTTGGGCAAGTTCTTCCACAAACGCGGGCCGGAACGTTTCCGCCAGTGCCGCGAGCAGCTGCAAATGCTGTTTAAAAAACGCCGGGCAGCCCGGGGAAAGGAATAAAAACATCACGCGCGTGGGCGCAGACGGATTTTTTTCATCCGCCAGCGGCTCCGGCAAAACAGCCATGGCCGCGGAAAAAGCATCCAACTCTTCCAGCCGGGCATGCGGAATGGCAAGGCCCGTTTCCAGCGCAGTGCCAAAGCCTTCCTCGCGTTTGAGCACCTGGGCGGTCACTTCGTCTGCATCCAGCTGCGCAAAGCCCCGGCAGGCGGTTTTCACCAGCAGAGATATCAGGGTTTTTTTATCCGTTTTCCCGTTTACAATTAAAATTTTATCCGGGTTGATTAAGGCGCCCGGGGTTATTTTGGTTTGTAAATTTGCTGTCATACGTGAAATTGTATGCTATCAAAAATACGCCCGCTTTGGCAAGAAGCCAAAAAACGGTTTTATTCCCTCTCTAAAAAAGATAAAATAACTTGTAATGACAGAGCAAGACCTTCAAACCTTATTTAATACCCTTTCGGACGGCCGCACCCCCGGCAGGCAGGATTTTAACGCCTCCCGGATGTATACGCTTTTGGAAGACCCGTTTAGCGTGTGGTGCTCTTTTCACGCGCCGCGCGAAGAAGCAGTGCCCGAAGCCAACCGCTACGAAAATTTAAAAATCCGCACGGACCGCAGCGTCCGCGACGAATGGATAAAAAAAGAATTCCCGGGCGTGGTTTTTGTATCGGGCGACAACGAAACGGAACGTTTTAAAAACACCCTGGCCGCCATGGCGCGCGGGGAATCCGCCGTCGCCAACGCCCAGCTGTGGAACCTGCCCGAAAGCGTTTACGGAAGCGTCAACTTGCTCGTACGTTTTAACGAAGGCAAAAGCGTCTTCGGTAACTATCACTACCGCATTTACCAATTTAAGCGCGCACACGATTTAAAAGAACATTATGCGCTGCAGGTCAGCCTGCTCAACCGCATTTTGGGCGTTACGCAAAAGCACACGCCCGAAGCCGCGCGCGTATTTTTAAAAGACCGTCAAATATCCGTGGAATACCAGGACCATGCGGACCGCCTGGCCCGCGAACTGGCCTACTGGCGCAGCATCCGCGACGGACAAGCCAAGCCCGAAGCGCACAAACCGCCCAAAGCGGCCGGCGCGCCGTGGCGCGTATACGCCAATAAAGTAATGGCGCAAACCAAAGATTTACTCATGCTGCCCGGACTGAACACCGAAATGCGCCAATGCCTAAAAATTAACGGCATGCACACTACCGACGATGTAGCGCACGCGGGGCTGGAAAAACTGCAAGGGATTTTGGAAGAACCCCATGCCACCGATTCCTACTACAACGCGCAGGCGTATTTGCACAATAAACCCATCCTGCGCGAAGCGGGCCACTTCCCCCCGCCGCAGAAAAAATATAATTTGTATTTCGATTTCGAAGCCACGGAAACGTTTACCAAAGATAACGTGTCGTTCGTCTACCTCATCGGCATTTGGGATAAAGAAGAAGACAAATACGTCAGTTTTGTAGCCAAAACGCCGGAAGAAGAAATCAAAATTTTTGAACAATTTTACGATTACATCAAAGATTTTAACGACACCGCCCTCTACCACTGGACGGAATACGAAGTTAAAAAAATGAAAAACCTGGCGGACAAAAACCCGCAGGACTCTGCCAAACTAAAAGCCCTTTGCAGTATCTGTTACGACTTAAAAGTAGCCGTCAACAAGGCTTTCTATCTGCCCGCGCCGAGCTTTTCGTTAAAAGCCGCCGCGCCCGCCTTCGGGTTCAACTGGCGGCAGGACGACTGCGGCGCGATGGACAGCATGGTCTACTTTACAAGCTGGCTGAAAACCGGCAACGACGAGCTGTTAAACAAAGTGCTCATGTACAACGAAGACGACTGCAAAGCCATGCTGGACCTAGAGAACAAACTTAAAGCCGCCGAAGTATTAAATCTTAAAAAATGAAAAAAGAATTTGCCGTCCTGCAACAAGCCTTAGAAGCTGCCGCCAAAGTGGTGCGCGCCAAATTCGGCAAAGTGGGTTACGAACTGAAAGGCAAAGCCAATTTGGTAACCGCGGCGGATGTTGCCGCCCAAAAAGCGGTACTGTCCGTCATCCGCAAAAATTTCCCGCAGCACGACTACCTGGCCGAAGAAAACGGCCTTAAAAACACAGGCTCCGATTTTACCTGGGTGGTGGACCCGATTGACGGCACCACCAACTTCGCCCACACCTTCCCGCAGTGCAGTACGTCTATCGCGCTTTTTTATAAAAACGAACCCGTGCTGGGCGGCGTAAAAAACGCCGTTACGGGCGAAACATTTTTGGCCCAAAAAGGTAAAGGGGCCACGCTAAACGGCAAAAAAATACACGTTTCCGGCGTATCCAACCTGTCGGGCTCCCTGCTGATAACCGGGTTCCCGTACGACCGTTTCGAGCGTATGCCCGCCTTACTCAAACGTTTTGAAGGTTTTTTAAACGCGTCGCACGACGTGCGCCGCCTGGGTTCGGCCGCGCTTGATTTATGCTGGCTGGCCGCCGGACGCGCCGACGGTTACTGGGAAGACGCTTTAAACCCGTGGGATGTGTCGGCCGGGATTCTGATTTTGCAGGAAGCGGGCGGCAAAGTAACCGGGTTTGACGGCAAAAAATTTAAACGCATCCAGGATTACGGAAAAACGCTTCTTGCAAGCAACGGCAAAATACACGCGCAAATGCTTAAAATCATCCGCAGGACGGAGCCGGAAAGCCGCTGATTTTAAATCGTTTTTACGTCGGGCACAAGCGGAACGGATTTTCATATAAAACCGTTCCGTTTTTTTTGCAGGTTTGATATAATGAAAAAAAGAGATATTAATACGCAGTACAAGGGGTTTGCATGTCAATTAATGTAGTAAAGCAATACAGCGTATTTTTAATTAATGAACCGGGCGCGCTAAAAAACTTCGCCGAACTTTTCGTGCGCGATAATGTGGGCTTGATTGCCATCTCGCAGGATGTGCGCTACGACGCAGCCGTCGTACGCCTGGCCGTTCCGTACGACCAGGAAATCAGCCACGCGCTGACTAAAGCAGGGTTTACCAGCGTAAAAACAGACGCCATCTGCATTGATGCGCATGACCGCGTGGGTTTGGCGCGGGACATCGGGGCCGTTCTGTTCGACCAAGGCATCAACATCACCAGCATTTACGGCGCGGCCGGGCCGGGCAATATCAGCCGGTGGATTGTGGTGGTGAACGACATCACCAAAGCCTTAAACGCATTAGAATCTTCCAACTTATTTGAATAATTAAAAAACCCCTGGTTATCCGGGGGTTTTTAATTGTACAAGATTACGGAAGGCGAAATACCGTGCATGCGCCGATATTGGCCTCCACGGGCCGGCAGCGGTCTTCCCGGAGTTTAACACCCCCAAAGGATTTACATACACGCACGGCCACAGGGTCGGAAGTTTTGGCCCAGCATTCATATGTTCCGGGCGACTGGGAATTATAATCCCCATAAATTAGAAAGCCCGTACGATATTTGCCATAAGGCATCGTGTGCCCAATAGCAGCCCATCCGGCATCCGTATTGGTATATTTCCAGTCATACCATTCATCGCTACAATGTATTTGCCCGCCCGTTTTAGTCGTGCATCCGCTGATACCGCCGATATCCATTACTCGTAAATCGTCTTCATATTTTCCGTTCGCCAGGTAATACAGCTCCGCCGAGTTTTTTATCGTTTTAACGTTACTCATAACGCGCGCCAACCGCGCTTTTTCCACGGCCACCTGATACTGCGGCAGTGCCACCGCCGATAAAATACCGATGATTAACACAACGACTAAAAGTTCTATCAACGTAAAACCGCGCTTTTGATACATGGGACATTCCCCCTATTAGAATTATCCCCATAATATCAAAAAAAAAAAACGGGTCAACCTCTTCCGCAGAAACAAAAACGCGCCCCGGGGAAATACCCGGAGCGCGTTATCATGTAAAGCAGGCCGACAATTAACGCATGTGGCGTTTAGCTTCCTTCATTTGTTTCTTCCACGCTTTTTTGGCGGCTTTGTGTTTGCGTTTGGCTTCGCCGGACAGCAAATCTTCCACCCGCTGCGCTTTGACGGCGGGCAGGTCGGCTTCTTCGGCTTTTACCTTCGCTTCCCAATTATCCAAATTGGCGCGTTCGGCGGCGATACGGCCCTTTACATAGCTGATACCCGCGTCCACCCCCTGCGAAACCACTTCCGCCAGCTGGGCTTTAATAGCGGGTTTTTCCGCTTCCGGCGCTTTGCGGTACGCTTTGACCAGTTTTTTGATGAGTTTCCGGCGCGCTTTAAACAGCTTTTTCTGCTCCGCCGGGGTCAGTGTTTTTTGCGTTTCCGCCGGAGCTTGCGGCGCGGATTTTACTGTCGCCGCTTCTACGGGCAGATTACACTCGGCGGGCGCACCCGCTTCCACGAAATTATCCGCTTTTTCCGCCTTGGCAAAAGCCGCTAAGGAAAAGAAGAATATGGCAAACATCAAAAATACTTTCTTCATAAACGCTCCTTAATCAAGCGAGGTATCGCGCACGCCGGCTTCTTCAAACCCTTTGGCGCGGAGTTTGCAGGAATCACAATGTCCGCACGGTTTTTTACCGCCCGCGTAGCAGCTCCACGTCAGTTCGAACGGCACTTTGAGTTTGGCCGCCAGCTGCACGATTTGCGTTTTGGATAAACGCATCAGCGGCGCGAGCACTTCAATTCCTTCCGTCACGCCCATTTTGGTACCGCGGTTAAGCGCGTCGGCCGCCGCTTTAAAGAACGCGGGCGTACAATCCGGGTAGCCGGAAAAATCAATGGCGTTCGGCCCGGCGATAATCGCATCCGCGCCGATGGAATCCAACAAGGACCCGGCAATCGACAGGAACATCAAATTCCGGCCCGGAACGTAGGTGGACGGAATGCCCTCTTTGGGGATGTCTTCCAACGCCACGTCGGGAATTTGCTGGTTTTTATCCACGAGCGAACTGGAAACAAGCCACGGCAAGTTGAGCGTAATCAAATGGTGTTTTACGCCTAAATTGCGCGCAATCATCTGCGCGGCCAGTACTTCGCGGTCGTGCCGCTGGCCGTAGGAAACGGTCAGCGCTTCGCACTCGTAACCGTGTTCCAGGGCCCAGTATAAGCACGTGGTGGAATCAAGTCCGCCCGAAAACAGTACGATGGCTTTTTTCTTTTTCTTGGTTTCTGCAAACCCGGCGGCTTTGCCCGAAAACGTCACTTCGCCCGGCAGGGTAACGGATTCCACAGCCTGCGGCTCGGCGGGTTGTACCGCTTCTTCCCGCGCGGGCGTTTCTTGCTGCGGCGCGGCGGGTTTGGCCGGGGAAACAGCTTCTTGCGCGGGAGCGTCCGCCTGTGCGGAGGACTGCTTCATCAGCGCGTCGAACGGGTCGTCGCTGTTTAGCGTATAGGAACGCTCTTCGGACGGCTGGCGCGGAGCACCCTGGAAAAGGGATTCTTCCAGCTCTTTCTTTTCTTCTTTTACCGAGCGCACAATATCGGAGAAAAAGCCTTTTAATTTGGATTTGGCTTCCGCCGCTTTCGGGTCGGCGGCCGCTTCGGCGGCTTTTTCTTTTAAAGAGAGCGCTTCTTCTTTGACGGACTTTGCCAGCCCGCCGAACAAACTTTTAAGCGAAGAGGTTTTCACCGCCGCTTCTTGCACCGGGGCAGTTTCCTGCGCGGGCGTTTCTTCCTGCACGGCGGCGGGTTGCACCGGGGCTTCGGCCGGCTCCGCCGCGGGCGCTTGCGGCGCAGCGGGTTTTGTCACTTCCAGCCAATGCGCGGGAGAACCGTACGGATGGCAGACGGCAAACGCGCCGTCTTCGGCAAACGTAACCTGCGGCACCACGGGCAGGCCGTTTATTTTAAACGCCAGCCGGGAATCTTTATCCGCCGTTTTGGGGCCGTTTGCATGAAATTCTTTCAGGCGCATCGTATTGCCGAACTCGCCCAGCGCGCGCTCCGGCGTGCCGACGCCCTGGATAAAATCTTTAAGCGCTTCGGCGCAGAGCAAATCTTCTTCTTCGTTCCCCGGGCCGAACAACGCGGCGGGAATTAACAAGACGTCTTTGGGCTGGGAAGTAAGCGTTTCGGCCAGCGCGTAAAAATTGCAGAAACCGCCTAACAATACCACACCGGCGCGGCGTACGTTCCACGCCGCTTTACATCCGGCCGAAGCCAGCAAAAGCCCCGGCTGGCGGGCGGCGGATTTAGAGGCCAAATAAGGCGAATTGTCCGCATGGGCGGAGGAAAGAGGCTCATCGGAAAACGCTTCAAAATCGGCATGGTGTGCCAAAAAAGCGTCCGCTTGCTGCGCGGCGTTAAACAGGAGTACGTCCCGCTTGCCGCGTTCCAACAGCGCGCACGCGGTAGTGGCGCCGCGAAGGACGTCAATGACTACGGCCACGTCCGTCCAGGAGGAACATTCTTCCTTGCTTCTAGCGATTAGTACGTTCATTTAAAATCCCCAACACTTTAAAATCTTCGATGGCTTTTTCATCGGCTTCGCTTAATTTGTCCACGTATTTGATGGCGTAGATGATAAGCGTTACGCGCGGGTCGGTCGCGCCGTCTTCGGCGCTGTTGTACTGGCCGATTTGAATGGCGTCCGCCCCTTTGGACGCGGCGATTTTGCGGCCTTTTTCAATGCCCATCAGCAGGGTGTCGCGGTCCGGCTTTAAATTTTTAATGCGTAAGAGCCCCAGGTTGCCGTACGGGCGGGTAACGTCTTCCCGGCCGGAAATAATTTCCACGTCTTTAGCTTTGGTGGCCGGGAAATCGGGCCCTATCGGGATCCAGTCCACATTGGTTTGGTCCAGCGTCGCGCACGCCGAAAAAAGCGCACAGCACGCGGTTAAAATCCATAATTTTTTCATGTCCCCTCCTATCTTTTTTGGGAAGCCAGCTGGCCGCACGCGGCCAGAATGTCGTTGCCCATACTTTTGCGAATAGTTACGCCGATACCCATCCCTTTGAGCCCGGCGGCAAAATCTTTTACGACGCGGTCGCTGGTTTTCTCGCCGCGGCCCAGGTTGCACGCGATTAAATTGACGTGCAGCAAGTAATTGTCTTTCACGGAATAAATCCAATCCGCCAGCTTGCGGATATGTTCCGGGCGGCTGTTTACGTTTTCAATCACCGAGTATTCCAAAAACACCTGGCGGCCCGTCATGGCGATGTATTCTTCCAACGCTTTTTTGAGATCGTCCAAATCGTAGCGGCGGTTGACGGGCATGATTTTGCTGCGTTCGGCATTGTCGGCATTGTGCAAAGAAACGGCCAGGTTAGCCTGCGGCAAATCCACGGCCAGTTTATGCAGTTTATCCGCAATGCCCGAGGTAGAAACGGAAATATGCCGCGCGCCGATATTCAGCTGGTCCGGGCGGGACAAATCCCGCGCCGCTTTGACGACGTTTAAATAATTGAGGAGCGGTTCCCCCATGCCCATAAACACCACGCTGGAAATGCGTTCGCCCAGTTTTTCTTTGCGTACGTACTGGTACCACATCAGCACCTGGTCGGTGATTTCCTCTTGCGTCAAATCGCGCTTAAAACCCATTTTGCCCGTGCTGCAAAACGCGCAGCGAAGCGGGCACCCCACCTGGCTAGAAACGCAGACGCTCCACGTATCCTGCGGTTTTAGCAAAACGGTTTCGATTTGAAGTCCGTCTTTAAGCGTTAAAAGCGCCTTGGCCACTTTGTCTTCCTGCGAGCAGATGATTTTGCTTACTTTAAAAGACAAAATCGGCCGTTCTTCGGCCAGCTTGGCGCGCAAATCGGCCGGCAGGGAAGAAGCTTCTTCCCACGACGAAATGCCGCGTTTAAAAACCGCGTCCTGCACCTGCGCGATGCGGAAGTTGGGCAGGCCGGCGTCTTTAATGTATTGTTTTACGTATTCAAAATTCATGCGTTCATCCTTATAATGGGTCTTGTACTTATTCTATCATTTTATGGCATTTAATCCTACCGTACGCGCCCGCGCGCGCACTTATTTTAAATAACCCTTATTGCGGGGGTGAAAAAATCGCTCTTTTTTAGTATAATACTGGCACGATGAGTGAAGATATTAAATTTAGCACCGCCGGCTTCCGTGCCGTTACCGCGGACGGGCTGACCGCCCAGTCCGTACAGCGCCTCGCTTACGGGATTTCCGAACACGTGTTGGAACATCCTTTCTATGGATTTGAAGGTACCGGGTACCGCAAACATTGTGCGGAACAGGGCAAAAAACCGAAAAAACCCCTCGTTTTCGTGGGGTTTGATACGCGTTTCCCCTCCAAACAGCTTGCGTACGTAGCCGCCAACGCCCTTGTGCAAAGCGGCATAACCGTCCGCATGGCGGAATTTCCCCTTCCCACCCCGGTGGCCGAATGGGCCGTTTTGAACGAATGCGCCGTCGGCGCGGTGGTAGTAACCGGCAGCGAAGCCGAATACTACGTTAACGGCGTAAAATGGATTTCGTATTATGGCGGTATCGCCAACAACGAAATTATGGAGGACATCGAAAAACGCATTCCCTCCCCCTCCGCCCAAATTTTAAAAGCGTCTTCTACGGAATTCGGCTACTTAAACGCCGCCGTCACCATCACCAAAGATTTACGCAAAGGGTATATGGCGCGCCTGGAACAGATGATTAACGTAAAAGCGCTGAAGAAATCGAAACTCAAAATCGCCGTAGACCCGCTGTTCGGCACGGCTAAAAACTATTTTAGGGATTTTCTGGAAAAATTCGGCGTTATCGTGGAAGGAATCCACGAAGGCGACGATGTTCTTTTCGGCGGCGTGGTGCCCAACGCGGGCCCGGTGAGTTTGGCGGAACTGAAAAAACTGGTTACGTCCAAAAAAATGCACCTGGGCATCGCCTGCAACCCGGACTGCGACAAATTCGGTATTATCGACGCCGAAGGCAACTGGGTGTCCCCCAACGAAATCGCGCCCATGATTTTGGACCATTTGGTGCGCAACAAAAAAATCAAAGGCCGCGTTTGCAGAAGCGTCATCACTTCCAACCTCATCGACCAGGTGGCCAAAGCAAACGGACTTATGCTGCGCGAAACGCCCGTGGGTTTTAAATACATCACCGAACTCATGATTACGGGCCAATACATTATGGGTATGGAAGAATCGGGCGGCCTCGCCGTAGCCAACCATATTCCGGACAAAGACGGCCTCTTGGCGTGCTTGCTCGTCGTCGATATGCTGGCGACGGAAGGCAAAACGCTCAAGCAGATTAAAAAAGATTTCTATAAAAAGTACAAACAGCTGTTTGACCAAAAGGTCAGCATGCCCAAAACGGAAACGGAAATCAACCGCATTATGGAACGGTTAGACATCCGTCCGCCGCTTTCCATTAACAAGACGTCCGTGTGGAGAATCGACTCCACCGACGGATTCAAGTTTATTTTAAAAGGCGGCAGCTGGCTGGCGATTCGCCCGTCCGGCACCGAACGCCTGATTCGTATGTACGCGGAAGCAATGGACGAAAAACTGCCCGCCGCGCTCATCAAAGAAGGCAAAAAGATAATTGAAAGCATTATTTAACGGCCGCGTCAGGCGGCCAAAGGGGGTTGTATTATGGTTCGCATTAAAAAAATTACGGCACGGGAAATTTTGGATTCCCGCGGGTATCCTACCGTCGCCGCCGACGTACTGTTAGATGACGGAAACACCGGCACCGCCGCGGTGCCAAGCGGCGCGTCCACCGGCTCGCACGAAGCGCTTGAACTGCGCGACGGCGGGGACCGCTACAACGGCAAGGGCGTTTTAAAAGCCGTCGAAAACGTGGAACGCATTTCCCAGCAGCTGGCGGGAATGGACCCGTTTGACATCCGCCTCGTGGATGAAAGCATGATTGCCATGGACGGGACGGAAAACAAATCCAACCTGGGCGCAAACGCCACGCTGGCCGTTTCGATGGCCGTACTGCGCGCCGGGTGCCACAGCGCCAAACTGCCGCTTTACCGGCACATCCGCAACGTCTACGAACTGAAAGACGAAGAATACCTGATGCCCGCGCCGATGCTCAACATCGTCAACGGCGGCAAACACGCCGATTCGGGCCTGGACGTACAGGAATTTATGATCGTGCCCACCGCGCCCAAGACGTTTGCTGAAGCCTTGCGCGAAGCGAGCGAAACGTACCATTCTTTAAGAAACGTACTCAAAGCCGAAGGCATGGTGATTGCCGTGGGCGACGAAGGCGGATTTGCGCCGAAAATCGCCAAGCACGAGGACGTGCTTAAAACCATCTTGGCCGCCGCTAAAAAAGCCGGACACCCGGAAATTTCTCTGGCGATGGACTGCGCCGCGAGCGAATTTTTCAAGGACGGCACCTACCACTTTGAAGGCAAAGATTACGATGCCGAACAAATGGCCGCCATTTACGCGGCCTGGTGCGCCAAATATCCCATCGTATCCATCGAAGATCCGCTGCAGGAAGACGATTGGACCGGCTGGCAGTACATTACCAAAAAGCTCGGCAAAAAAATCAACCTGGTGGGAGACGATTTGTTCGTTACAAATATCAAACGCCTGCAAAAAGGCATTGAGTTAAAAGCCGCCAATTCCATTTTGATTAAAGTTAACCAAATCGGCACCGTGTCCGAAACCATTGACGTTATGGAACTGGCCAAACAAAACGGTTATTCGCGCATTGTGTCGCACCGGTCCGGCGAAACGGAAGATACGTTCATCGCCGATTTGGCCGTCGCCACCAACGCGGGCGCCATTAAAACCGGCGCGCCCGCCCGTTCGGAACGTACGGCTAAATACAACCGCTTGCTGCAAATCGAAAGCGAGTTGGGCGAAAAAGCCGTCTACGCGCAGGACCGCGCATTTAAACGCTAATGACGCAAGAACTTACCGACGTTTTACTTAAAAACAAAAAACCACTGCTGCTGGCGCTGGCCGCCGCGGCAGTGGTTATCCTTTTTTTGGGCGGCAGTTTTGTCAGCCTGGCGCATAACAAACTGGAACTGCGCAAGCTGACCCGCCAAAGCGCGCAGCTGGATAAAGAGCACGACGAACTCCTCGCCAAAAAAGACCTCTTGGAAAAAGAAGACCCTGCTTATCTGGAGCACATCGCCCGCACGGAGTACCATTTGGTTAAACCGGGCGAAACGGAATTCCGTTTTCACGTTAAATAGGACGACGCTATGAACATCGAAGTTATCAACCTGGGCCCCATGGACAACTGCACGTACCTCGTTACCGAAGGGCAGGACGCACTTTTGATTGACCCGGCCTGGGACATGAATTTTTTAAAACATACCTTAACGCAAAAAAACTTAAACCTGCTGGCCGTATTTTTTACGCACGGGCATTTTGACCATGTTAAGTTCGCCCAAACGCTTTTGCAGGAAACGGGCGTAAAAGCCTATATCGAAAAAAACGACGCGGAGCTTTCCGGCATCGACCCGCAGTTTTTGAACGTTTACGAAGGCGCGCAGACGTGGGATATCGGGCCGTTCCACATTCACGTCATGCCCACGCCCGGCCATACGGCGGGCTGCGTATGCATTCAAATTGGAAATGCCCTGTTCACGGGGGATACGCTGTTTCCCGGCGCGTGCGGACGGGTGGATTTGCCGTCTTCCAATCCGCGCGATATGCGCAAAAGTTTATTAAAACTTTCCAAACTGCCGGAAGACACGCAGATTTTTGCGGGCCACAGCTACGGCGGCAAATGCAGTTCCACCATCGGTTACGAACGCATTAAAAACCCGTTTATGCGCAATGCCATCCGCGACGAGGAAATCTTATAAATGCACCCCGTACTTCTAAAAATCGGCTCCTTTGAACTGGCAAGCTACGGCCTCATGACCGCGCTCGGCTATGCGGCGGCCGCGCTTTACCTGCTGCCGCGCCTGAAAAAAATCAACCTCGACAAAGACACGTTTTGGAACCTGATTTTTATTGCCTTTATGGGCGCGCTGATTGGCGCGAAACTGCTGTTTATTATCGTGTCCTGGCCGCAGCTGGGTGCCACGCTGGCAGACAAAATTGCCAACATCGTGCGGGATTTTCGGTACGGGTTCGTATTCTTCGGCGGGATGATTGTGTCGGTGGCCTCCTTAATTTTTTACATGAAAAAAAAGGGGCTGCCCGTTTTAAAAACTTCCGACTTTTTAATTGTAGGGCTGCCTTTGGGCCACGCGCTTGGGCGCATCGGATGCTTCTTGGCCGGGTGCTGTTACGGCCGCCCGACGGATATGCCCTGGGGCGTAACATTTACCAACCCGCACGCGCTGGTAACGCCGGAATTTGTAGGCGTACCGCTCCACCCCACGCAGCTCTACGAAGCCGCCGGGAATTTAATTTTATTTTTTATTTTGCATAAACTCTACAACAAACCGCACAAAAACGGTATGATTTTGCTGGCGTACGTTTCCTGCTACGCCTTTATGCGGTTTATTATTGAATTTTTCCGCGGGGACTTCCGCGGCGAATACATACTGGGGCTTTCCCCCTCGCAACTGATTTCGCTTCTGACCGCGCTGGCGGCCGGAGCGGTTTGGATTTATTTGAAGAAAAAGGAAGTAAAAAATGGCTGAAAAAAAGACCGTCGTATTTCAAGGATATTCGCGCCGCCTGGACGTATTCGTTTCCGACGAGCTGGAAACGCTTTCGCGCTCTTTGGTGCAAAAATTAATTAAGGACGGGCACGTTACCGTCAACGGAAAAAAAGTAAAACCGTCCTGGCCGCTGACCGAGGGCGAAACCGTGGAAATCGAACTGCCCGAAGCCGGGAGCAAAACAAAACTGTCCGATTTAATCATCCACGACGCCAAAGATTTTTTCGTTTTAATTAAACCCGCCGGGATGCTGGTACACCCGCAAAGCCCCGTGTGGGAAGAACACCCCGAAGCCGTTTTTTCGGCCGAGGAAACTTTAGTGTCCGTCATTTTGGCGAACCCGCCCAAAGGGTTTGATTTATCTACCCCCCGCGCGGGCCTTGTACACCGCTTGGACCGCGAAACAAGCGGCGTGATGGTCGTCGCCAAAAATCCGGAATTCCAGGCCGAAATGGTGGCGCTGTTTTCCAACCGGGAAGTACATAAAACGTACCACTCCATCGCCTGCGGCGAAGTGCCCGACGACGAGGGAATTATCGACGTGCCGATAGGCCGCGTGGCGGGCGGAAAAATCAAAGCGTCCGACGTGGGGCGCGAAGCCGTCACCGGCTACAAAGTGCTGGAACGCAAAAACGGGTTTACGTATATTGAACTTTACCCCAAAACGGGCCGCACCAACCAGCTGCGCGTTCATTTAAGCTGGCTGGGGTACCCCGTACTGGGCGACTGGCTGTACCGCGGCGCGACGGCGGACCGCTTAATGCTGCATGCGCGGCGGATAGAGTTTAAACATCCGTTTACGGGCAAGAAGCTAAAATTTGAAGCGCCCGTCCCGCCGGATTTTGAAGCGGCCTGGAAACGCGTAACCGAAACGAAATAATTTAAAACCCCGCCGTTTGGCGGGGTTTTATTAATTGACGGAATAAATGTTTGAAGATAATTTTTGACCGCCGAAAGATTTGCAGTATTTTTCCTCCGAAGCCGCATAAAACTTACACCGCAACGAACTCTCACCCTCCACCGCAAAAATAATATAACGGGAATCCAAGGGGAAACGGTTTCCCAACGCAGTAACCTTTCCCGGCACAGAACTGACGGAAGCGGAAGCCGCAAAAGAAAACAATTTGGTTTCTTTGCGGGGCACGCCGTTATGCGTACCGTCCGCGCCCGGAATAGAGATATCCAAATTATTTAAATCGCCGGAATATGAACCGTTCGCCATATAATAGGCTTCATTCGCGTCCCGTATGGCACGCACCAGCGTTAAGGCTTCGGCCGCGCGGGATTTTTCCACCGCTTTTGTGTACTGCGGCAAAGCAACAGAAGATAAAATACCGATAATTAATACAACAACTAACAACTCTATTAACGTAAAACCTTTCATCTCTATTTCTCCCATCAAAAAAGTTATCCTGAGAGGTTTCTGTTCAGGATCTACCGCTTTTAGCAAAACAAACTATAAAGGGAGATCCCGTAACCCCGCGCGCCGCCAAACACTACAGGATGACTCCATGTTATCAAAAAAAAAAAACGGGTCAAGGCCTTTCTACGGAAAGAACATTCTATCGGAAAAAGCTTTAAAGAAAAAAAGAGGCCGCCCCCTCTAAAACCCCAAGGGCGGCCCCGATTGTTAAATACGCAAAGCTACGGCCAAACTGTTCTTACGCTATAATAAGTACTACCATTATCCATTTCTGTTATACGCCCGTTACTGTCATGATAGGCAGCACACACACTTTTGGCCGTCTGGCCGCCTTCCGCCCTCGCTATACAAATAACTTCGTATTGCTGCGGGCGGTTATTATAAAAATACAAGCGGATTTCCCACATTATTTTGCCAAGGTTGAATTGGCAATAACCGCCTTGGTTGTCTCCCGCGGCAAAGCACTTCCAGTTGCCAACGTTTATACTTAAATTATCCAAATCAGTTGTATAATTTCCATTTGCCAATAAATACTCCGTCTGCGCGGTTTCCATCGCCTTCACGCGCGCCCAACCCGTAGAGGCACGGGATTTCAATACCGCTTTTTGGTATTGCGGCAATGCCACCGCAGATAAAATGCCGATGATTAAAATAACAACCAACAACTCTATAAGCGTAAATCCGTTCATCTTTGTAACTCCTTGCAAGCCGCTAAACCGGAACCATTCCTATCGTATCAAAAAAAAAAAACAATACAAGCCCCTCCGTCATCCGCCCCAAAAACTAATCATTTTTTTGGGTTGCCGGGGGAAGCGGGATTTCTTATCTTATTAATATGAAGCTGAGGCCCTGGGGGAGCGGCAAAAGCCGAAAGATAGGGCCCGGCGGGGGATAAGAGGACGCCGGATGTGGGCTGTCCGAACCATTCAAAAGCCCCGGCCCGGAAAACCCGGGGCCTTTTGAAAACTAATTAATTTTTCCGCTTGGCGGAAGACGTACAAAACGATAAAGTAAAAATATAGATTTCATCCGATCCGGACGCGGGAGGGGACCCGCTAACCGGACATAAAAATAAAAAGGTCTTATTCCCGTGGGAAGGATAAGGCCTTTTTTGTTTTATACTTAGACTTGTTTCAGGGCCCACACACAACTTATATACAACTACTGCTAACTGGACCCCGTATAACGACCTTACGGGGTGACGCCAAGTGGAAAAGGCGTCAATTCAGGATGACGGCAACGAGGAAACAACTCCAATTCTGGATTCCGGCTCCATGGCCGGAATGACGACAAAATAAATCGGTAGATGCTGAGCAGAAACCTCAGTATGACTTTATTTTATAACAGCCGTTACTCCACGCCGTGCAGGGCAGAATAACATTGCGTTACTTCGGCTGATTTTTCAGATTTGCGCTAAATTTGCGTTGCCAGTTGCCCGAGGAAGTACTGTCAGGTACGCCGAGCGGCAAGGGAACGCAAAGTTAGCCAAATGTGGAAAATGGTTGCCCGTACAAGCAACGAACCGCAAAGAAAATTTCTTTGCGGTTCGTGCGCTAATCTAAAGTTAACATCAGCAGTTTACAATCCCTTCTCATACAGGCGGTAGCGCTTGCTCTGCCTACACCCACACTCCATAATCCCGCGGATAATGCCGTCATTATCTTCCAACACCCACGAAAGTTCCGCCTCATTCCACACCGCCACGCCGTGCGTGATAATGTGCTTAATTAAAATCAAATCAATCCCGCGTTTGCGGAACTCCGGCGATACACCCAGCATAATCAGCCGCGCGTCCTTAATCTTGCGCCACGCCCGCACCGCTTTCAGTACGCGCAGGGGATTAGCCAAAGAACCTTTCAGCTCTTTGAGCGCATGGTTCATATTCGGAATGGCAATATAGAAGCCCGCGGGAACGCCGTCCACCTCCAGCACACAGGTGCCTTCGGGGCGGACAATCAGTTTGAGTTCGTCCACCATGTCGGCCATTTCGCGTTTGGAAAGCGGCACAAAGCCCCAGTTCTGCGCCCAGGCTTTATTGTAAATTTCGCGGATGATTTCGGCTTCTTTCGCCAAATTTTTAAGGTCCAACCGCCGCAGCGTAATCCCCGCCGCGCGTTCACAGCGCGCACAGACCTTCATAAACCGTTCGGAAAACTTGTCTTCTTTCGTGCGGTGGAATGCCAGTAAATCTTTCACTTTTTTGAAACCCGCTTTTTCAATCAGTTGGGCATAATAGGGATAATTATACGGCATCATAATGGCGGGCATAGAATCGAAACTGTCCACCAAAAGCCCGTAGACGTGGTTGCTCGACGGGTTGGCCGGTCCGCGCACGGCGGTAACCCCTTGGCAGCGCAGCCACGTTTCAGCCGCGGCAAACAGAGAGGCGGAAACCGCTTCGTCCTCGATACAGTCAAAAAAGCCGAAAAAGCCGATATTCTCTTTGTGGTATTCGTTAAATGCGTCGTTAACGACGGCGGCAATACGGCCGACAGCCTTGCCGTCCTTATACGCCATAAACAGCGCGCGTTTGCCGTGCGTCCAAAACGCGTTGTCCGCACGCAGCAGTTTTTTGGTGTCGGCTTTCAGTTCGCCTACCCAGTACGGGTCGTTTTTGTACAGTTCAAACGGAAAGTTAACAAAAGCGTTTAATTGTTTATCGGAAATTTGACGAATTTCTACAGACATGTTTCCCCCTTTCTCCGCAAAACTCCCCAAGCGTACGCCCGGAGCGTCCGGGAGGATACAAAAAACAAAACCCCGCCGGTTGACGGGGTTTTGCAGGATAAAAACTATTTAATTACGCCGACCATACGGCCCGCTTGGGCAAACGCGTCGATAATTTTGTCGACGTGTTCGTCGGTATGCGTGGCCATCAGCGTCAGGCGCATAAGGGCCTGCCCGGGGGGCACCGCGGGGCTGACGACGGGGTTCGAAAAAATGCCCAGTTCGTGCAGCGCTTTCCACATTTTAAAGCAGTTTTCGTTGCTGCCTACGTGCACGGGCACCACGGGGGTTGTGCTGTGGCCGAGGTCGTAGCCCAGTTCGCGCAGACCTTTTTTGAGTTTATCCGTCAGGCGGAACAGGTTATCGCGGCGGGAGGTGTCGTTTTCAATCAGCTCCAACGCCTTGGTAATAGAAGCCACGGAAGCGGGCGGCAACGCGGCGGAAAAAATCTGGCTGCGGGCGTTGTGGCGGATGTAATGGATAATATCCGCATCGCCCACCACAAAACCGCCGACGGTGGCAAACGTTTTGGAGCAGGTGCCGACCACCAAGTCCACTTCGCCGTTTTCGAGGCCGAAATGTTCGCAGGTGCCGCGGCCCGTTTTACCCAAAATACCCGTCGCGTGCGCGTCGTCCACAATAATGCGCGCGCCGTATTTCTTGCCGATTTTGACGATTTCCGGCAGCGGGCAGATGTCCCCTTCCATACTGAATACGCCGTCAACGATAATCAGCTTTCCGGCTTCTTCGGGCAGTTTGGAAATGACGCGTTCCAAATCCGCCATATCGTTGTGTTTAAAGCGCACCATTTCGCCGTCGGAAAGTTTAACGCCGTCCAAAATGCTGGCGTGGTCCAGCTTGTCTACAATGGCGTAATCGCCTTTTTTCAAAAGGCAGCCCACCACGCCCAAATTCATCTGATATCCGGTGGAGAAAATAAGCCCCGCTTCTTTGCGTTTAAATTTGGCGATGCGCTGCTCCAGTTCGTCGAGCGCCTTGGTGTTGCCGTTTAAAAAGCGCGAACCCGCCACGCCGGAGCCGTATTTAAGGGCGGCGTCGCTGGCGGCTTTTTTCATTTCGGGGTCGTTGGCCAAACCCAAATAGTTGTTGGAACCGGCCATAATATAGGTCTTGCCGCCCAACACGATTTCGGGGCCTTGCGCGGATTCAATCGGCTGGAAATAGCCGTAAATTCCCATACGCATAGCGATTTTGGCGTCTTTGAAATTTCTGCATTTCTCAAAAATATCAGACATATTTTTATCCTTTCGGCGCAACCATCGGAACCCAAGCCCCGAGGGTTATTTACTTACCTTTTTAATAATATTAGTGGTGGAACGCCCTTTTAACAGCGCAAAACGCACCACTTTTTTTGCAAATTCTCTTCCTACAATTTCCGACGGTTTGTAATCCCCGCCTTTAACCAGCACGTCCGGCCGGACGAGCTTGATTAAATTGTACGGCGTATCTTCTTCAAAAATGCTGACGGCGGATACGCTTTCCAACGCGGACAGCACGAGCGCGCGGTCGGCCTGCGTATTGACGGGTCTCGTAGGGCCTTTTAAGCGGCGCACGGACGAGTCGCTGTTCATTCCCACAATCAGCACGTCGCCTTTGGAGCGGGAAAATTCCAGTACGCTTACGTGTCCGGCGTGCAGAATATCAAAACACCCGTTCGTAAATACGATTTTTTTTCCGGCGGCGCGTTGTTCGTCCACAAATTTCTTGAGCGAGCGCGGCCCCAGAATTTTATTTTTTGCTTTCACCGGCGGCTTCCTTTTCCGCGGCCATCATGCGTTCGATAAGGCCCGTATCCATGTTGCCCGCCACAAAATCTTTGTTATTTACGATTTTTTGGTGGAACGGAATCGTGGTTTTTACACCCGCGATTTGAAATTCGCCCAAACAGCGGCGGCTGCGTTCCAGCAGGTGCGCGCGGTCCGGCGCGGTAACAATCAGTTTGGCGATTAAGCTGTCGTAATAACTGGGAATCGTGTAGCCCGTGTACATATGGCTGTCTACGCGCACGCCCAGGCCGCCGGCGGGAATCCACTCTTCGATGGTGCCCGGGCACGGGGTAAAGTTGCGTTCGCTGTCTTCGGCGTTGATGCGGTGTTCGATGGCGTGGCATTTAATCACGGCCGCTTCTTCCTGCGTGATGTGGAGCGGTTCGCCCTGCGCAATTTGGATTTGCATTTTAACAAGGTCCTGTCCGCAGACGGATTCCGTTACCGGGTGCTCCACCTGAAGGCGCGTGTTAACTTCCATAAAATAAAATTCTTTATTCTGCGCCATCAAAAATTCCACGGTGCCCACGCCGCGGTATTTGGCGGCTTTGACGAGCTTGCACGCGGCTTCGCGCAGTTTGGCGCGCGTTTTTTCGTCCACAAACGGGGACGGGGATTCTTCCACCAGTTTTTGGTGGCGGCGCTGCATGCTGCAGTCGCGCTCGGCAAACGCCACGACGTTGCCGTAATTGTCGCCCGCCACCTGTACTTCAATGTGGCGCGGGTTCAAAACGAGTTTTTCGAAATACACCCGGTCGTCGCCAAAGTTGGCTTTGGCTTCGCCCTGGGCGGTTTTCATCATCAGTTCCAAATCTTCTTCTTTCAGGCACGCGCGCATCCCTTTGCCGCCGCCGCCCAAAGACGCTTTAATCATGATAGGGAAACCGATTTTGCGGGCCACTTCGCGGAAGTTTTTGCCCACTACACCGTCGGAACCGGGGGTTATCGGCACGCCGGCTTTAACGGCAATTTCGCGCGCGGTGGATTTGACGCCCAGCATTTCGATGGCTTTGGCGGTCGGCCCGATAAACGTCATGCCCGCCTTGGTAACGGCGTCGGCGAAGTCGGCGTTTTCGGAGAGGAACCCGTAGCCCGGGTGCACCGCGTCCGCACCGGTGATTTTACCGGCGGTGACGATGGCGTCGATATTCAAATAGCTGACCGGGGACGGCGCCGCGCCGATGCAAACGGCTTCGTCGGCCATGCGCACATGCAGGGAGTTACGGTCCGCTTCCGAATAAATGGCAACGGACTTAATGCCCATTTCTTTCAGCGTGCGGATGACACGCAGCGCAATCTCGCCGCGGTTGGCGATTAATACTTTTTTAAAAGGGGTAATTTTGATTTCAGCGGACATGGACGGCTCCTATTTTTCGATAAAGAAAAGCGGCAAACCGAATTCCACGGGAGCGCCGTCCTGCGCGGTTACCACGCGGAGTTTACCGCTTAAAGGAGCGGTGATTTTATGTTTTTGGGAGACGGTTTCCACCAAACCGAGCGCGTCGCCCTCTTTTACGGCCTGGCCTTCTTTCAAAACCAGGTTTTTGCCTTTGTCCGCCGCGCGGTAAATGCCGATCGCGGGGGCCGTTACCGCCGTTAAAGAACATTCAAAATGGGCGGGTTCGGGCAAAGCTTCTTTCGTTTTTACTTCAATGCAGTCGCCGTCTTTTTCGTAGCAAAATTCGGCCAAGTCGGTGGTTTTAAGCCAGCCGGTAATTTCCGTAATGAGTTTGGTGTCCATAAAATCCTCGGATTTAAAATAGAAATACGATTGGATTTATTTTACCATTTTTGGGCTCCCGCCGCTACTAACCGCCTAACCCGTTTTTTCGTTTTGCCGCGGAAAAGCCCCGTTTATACTGTCTGTATGAAAACAGTAAAAACGATTGCGACACTTCTTTTTTGGCTGCTTATCTGCCAGCTGCCGGGCCTGCCGGGAGCCGCGGCGGTGAGCCGCAACCTGGATTGGTACCGGACGTTAAACTTTCCGCCGTTTACGCCGCCGGACGCAGTATTCGGCCTGGCCTGGCCGCTTTTGTACGGGCTGCTCGGCATCGGCGCGTTTCTGGTTTTTAGAAACTTATCAACCAAACCGGCCCAGCGCGCCTTACTCCCGTTTTGGATTCAGCTTACGTTAAACGCCTGCTGGACGCCGCTGTTTTTCGGCCTGCACCTGCCCGGGACGGCTTTAGCGCTGCTGGCCGCCATGGTTTTACAGGCGCTGTGGCTGGCAAAGTCGTTTTGGCGCGCCAACCGCGCGGCGGGGCTATTACTGATTCCTTACGGGCTGTGGCTTTTGTACGCAGGATATTTAAATGCGGGGGTTTGGCTGCTGAACCGTTAAAGTAAAAAAGCCCGCTTTTGGCGGGCTTTTTTAAACGAACCAAAGAATTATTTGCGAAGACGCCGGACCAAATCAATACCCAGTTTCATCGCTTTATAAAAAGAAGAATCCAAAAGCGAAGATACGTCCTCAATCAGCGCAAATGCGCCTTTCGTTTTTTCCACATTTTCCGCGGTTGTAACGGCCAGATACTCCACCGCTTCGGCCGTGCGCGTAACCTGCAACAGCGTGCGCACCGCAAAAACAACAAGCACTACAAAAGCCGCTACCGCGGCTAAAACACACCACTGGTAAAAATCCATACTTTCCCCCTTTCCTTCTTTTTTTTAATTAAACCAGTTTGCCCGCGTTCCGTCAACCCCAAAGAAAGGTTAGAAAATGCGTTTTTTGTTTTTACGACGGTAAAAATATTTTTTTGCGGCCGCGCACGCATTTTATTCCCGCACCGCCATTTTATTTTAGCGCGCGATTTGCTTATTTTTTAAACATTATTTATATAGGTCCAAAAAAAAGTTGACAGCGTTTGCGTTATTAGTAATAATTACTATTAACAACCGGCAGCGCCGCGCGCCGCCGGACACGCAAAAAGTTCGTTTTTCCCGACGGAGGCCGCAAATTCCGGCCTTTTACAAAACAACCTGCTTAGACGGGATTTGCATTTTAGGTTGGATTTTGTCAGAATTTTAAAAGTCGTTAGTTTGTTAGCGGCAAATTTCTATCAGGACACTTAACTATTATGGAAAACTCCGAAGTCATCACCCATATCGTCAAAAGAGACGGTACCACTCAACGTTTTGATTCCAAAAAAATCACCAAAGCCATCGCCAAAGCCGCCGAAGCCACCGGAGAATTTGATGCGGAAACCGCCAAAAAATTGACCATCCGCGCCATTAACATCATCCAACAGCTTTATTCCGACACCGTGCCCAACGTGGAAAACGTGCAGGACATTGTGGAAGACGTACTGTTAACCTCCAACTACCACAAAACGGCCAAAGCGTACATCCTGTACCGCGACCAGCACGCCCGCATGCGCGAAATTTCCTCCAAATTTAACGTGGACCTGGTAGACCAGTATTTGCAAAAAATCGACTGGCAGGTGAACGAAAACAGCAACATGGGCTATTCGCTCCAGGGGCTGAACAACTACATTTCGTCCGAAATCAGCAAAGTGTACTGGCTGAACAAAATTTACCCGGACAACGTAAAACGCATGCACTCGGAAGGCGATTTGCACATGCACGATTTAGGCCTTTTGGGCGCTTACTGCGTAGGCTGGGACTTGCAGGATTTACTGCTCAGCGGTTTTACGGGCGTCGTCGGCAAAGCCGAAAGCAAACCCGCCAAACACTTACGCACCGCGCTCGGCCAGGTGGTCAACTTTTTCTATACGCTCCAGGGCGAAAGCGCCGGCGCGCAGGCTTTCAGCAACTTTGATACTTTGCTGGCCCCCTTTATCTATTATGATAAACTGACCTACGAAGAAGTAAAACAGGCCCTGCAGGAATTTTTGTTTAACGTAAACGTACCCACCCGCGTGGGCTTCCAAACCCCGTTTACGAACCTGACGCTCGACCTGACGGTACCCTCTTATTATAAAGACCAGCCCGTCATCATCGGCGGTAAACTGCAGGACAAAACGTACGGCGAATTCCAGAACGAAATGGACATGCTCAACCGCGCTTTCTGCGAAGTCATGCTCGCGGGCGACGCCAAAGGCCGCGTGTTCACGTTCCCGATTCCCACGTACAACATCACCAAAGATTTTGACTGGAACAACCCCAAACTCACCCCGTTGTGGGAAATGACGGCCAAATACGGTATTCCGTACTTCGCCAACTTTATTAACTCCGACATGAACCCCGAAGACGCCCGCTCCATGTGCTGCCGCCTTCGCATCGACAACCGCGAACTGCGTAAACGCGGCGGCGGTCTGTTCGGTTCCGCTCCGCTGACGGGTTCCATCGGCGTTGTGACCATCAACCTGCCGCGCCTGGGTTATTTATCTAAAAACGAAGAAGAATTTTTCGCCAATTTAAAAGACCGCATGGAAGTGGCCAAGAGCAGCCTGGAAATCAAACGCAAAATTATTGAACGCTTTACCAAAGGCAACCTGTATCCGTACATGAGCTTCTACCTGCGCTCCGTGCGCCAGCGCTTTAACGAATACTGGAAAAACCACTTCTCCACCATCGGGCTCGTAGGCCTTAACGAAGCGGCCGTCAACCTGATCGGGGAAGACATCGGCACCGAAAAAGGCAAAGCGTTTGCCGAAAAAGTGTTAACGTTCATGCGCGAAACGCTCGTTAAATTCCAGGAAGAAACCGGCAACAACTACAACCTGGAAGCCACGCCGGCCGAAGGCACGTCTTACCGCCTGGCCAAACTGGATAAAGAAAGATTCCCGGAAATTATCTGCGCCAACGAAGCCATGTATAAACAGGGCCACCAGCCTTTCTATACCAACTCTTCGCAGCTGCCCGTAAACTACACGGACGACGTGTTTGAAATGCTCGACTTGCAGAGCACCATCCAGTCCAAATACACCGGCGGTACGGTACAGCATATTTTCACCGGCGAAAAGATTAAAAATTTGGAAGCGATGAAGAAATTTATCAAAACGGTATGCGAAAAATACACCCTGCCGTATTTCTCCATCACGCCCACGTTCAGCGTCTGCCCCAAGTGCGGCTACATCGAAGGCGAACATTTCGAATGCCCCAAATGCAAAGCCGAACGCATGCAGGAACTGGAACGCAAAGTAAGACTTTTGGAAGAACAGCTCTACAGCAAATAGTTCTTTATAAATTACCTTTTTTGGGTTATTTTTAACGGTTAAAATAACCCAAAAAAGAAGTTGAACCGGCACCCGCAAAGTGCCATAATAAAAGTACGGGTTTTCACGGGCCCGCACCGTCAACCGACCGATAAAAGACAATTAGGAGAAACAATATGACCGCTCAAGAAAAACAAGCCATTGAAAACAAAATTTCCGAACTTAAACAAGAAATGAACGAAACGCACGGTTCCAAATGCGAAGTGTACTCCCGCGTAGTGGGTTACCTGCGCCCGGTGCAGAACTGGAACAACGGCAAAAAAGAAGAATTCGCCATGCGCAAAACCATGAACGTCGGCGGATGCTCCTGCGGCTGCGAATGCCACAGCGACAAATAAGTTTTATTTAACCTCGCAACGGAGTTCGGATGAAAATAGGCGGACTGATTAAATTCACGTTAATAGACTTCCCGGGCCGGCCGGCCGCGGTGGTGTTCACCCAAGGGTGCAACTTCCGCTGCCGCTACTGCCACAACCCGGAGCTCGTGTACCCGCATATGTTCGCCGAACCCGTTGCCATAGAAGAAATTTATTCCTTTTTAAAACGCCGCCAGGGCACCCTGGAAGGCGTTGTAGTATCCGGCGGGGAACCTACCCTGCATGAAGATTTGCCTTCGTTTATGGCCGATTTAAAGGCCATGGGCTACGCCACTAAGCTGGACACCAACGGCACCCGCCCCGACATGCTAAAAAGCCTGCTGGACGCCAAACTGCTGGATTATATCGCCATGGACATCAAAGCGCCGCTGGAAAAATACTCACTGATTACGGGCGTGGATTTTAACCCGGAAGTACTTAAACAATCCATGGACCTTATCCGCCAAAGCGGTCTGGAATACGAATTCCGCACCACGTACGACAAAGAAGTGTTAACGGACGCGGATATTTCCACCATTACCCAACGTTTGGACGGCAAAAATTACCGCGTACAGGAATGTTTGCCCGTCGCTAAAGAAAAAGCAACGCTGAAGGTAATGCATAAAGAGATTTAGTTGATATTTTAAACGAATGAAAAGGCCCGGTATTTAACCGGGCTTTTTCTATATCAAATCAGCCTTTCCCACAGATTTCCCCCTCCGCCGCTAATGCCACCCCACAAAAAAGAAACGCAACGTGCAAAACTATCTAAACACCGTTTTCCCCAAAGATAATACAGCCCCCCGGGGAGCATTTTCAAAGTATTCAAATAAATTTTCCCAGCAAGCCGGAAGGGCTCTTTACACAAAAAAACCGCCGGGAGAATCTCCCGGCGGTTTTATAAATTTCGTACAAATTAATATCTGTAACCGATATCTTTCTTAAAAGTGCGCATCGCTTTCATGTCGGGATGATCCGGCCCGCCGCAAAAAGCGCCGTTGGAAACCGTATCCATAAACGAATTCATCAGCGGGTTGGTGGCGGCGGCCAGTTCCGGGTTAAGGGCTTTCAAAGCCGCATATTTGCCGGGGATGTCGCCGGAGAAGAAAGCCTGAATCGCAAAGTTTTCTCTGTCATCGACATTGCTGGTGCGGGCAATCATCTGGTTCAAAGACACAGCTTCCGTTAACAGCTCGGCCAGCGGTTTATAAGCGGCTTCCTGCACTTTACCGGCCGGATTTTTAGCGAAATACGCCGCAAACACTTTGTTGGCTTCCGCTTTCACCGCAGCAATGTCCGCATATTTGGGCGCGGCGGCCACGGTTTTTTCCGCCTGAGCAGAGGCCAAAGAAACACCTTGTTTATTCGCCACACGTACAGGCACCGAAGAGCTCAGACGGCGCTCAAAGCTGTTAAAATCATCAGCCGTAGAAGAACCCGCCCATACATAGTGGATGTTGTCTCTTACCAGCTGGGCGACCGTTACCGTGCGGCCCCAACCGGCTTGAATCGGCTGGTTGATTTCTTCATTCAAAGAAACCGCGGCGGATTCGGACACTTTCGCCAAAGCGATATAGCTGTCCATCAGACCGGTCATACTCTGAAGGATAAAAGACCCGTTGAATTCGGTGCGTTTTTCCACTGATCCGCGAAAATCCTTCAAAAGAGAGCGCACTTCGGCTTTTTTGGCTTCAACCTCCGCCTGGGCGTCTTTTGCGGCACGCGCTACCTTCGCGGTGGTACGCGCAGCTTGCGCCCCGTTCTGGGCAAAAGCAACTCCGCCCAGCACCGTCAAGGCCATCAATGTAACAAATAGTTTTTTCATATCCGTCTCCTTGTGTTATGCAAAAATTCTTTGCTTCTGTATTTAGTGTAATAAATCAAGCTGTCCGTAACAAGGGCCTAAAGACCTACTTTCTTATAGGCCCCGCCTGGGCCCTAGTAGTTAAACTGGCCCTTTTCGTACACCACGCGGGTGGAACCGTCTTTCAAGCGGGCGGTGACGGTTTTGTCTTCGGTATTAATTAAATCCCAGTGCAGGGAAGAATCGTTAAAACCGAGCTTTTCTTTGAGTTTTTTATCCAACTCGCTCTGCGGGCCGGCATACGTATCGGCATAGCTTGCGCCCACGGCCACGTGGCAGTTGCCGTATTTGCCGCCGAAGTTTTCATCATACAGAATATCGGCCATAAATTTGGTGATTTTGGAAAACCGGCGGTCCGTCAGCGAGAACTCGCCGATTTGCGCCGCACCGCGGTCCATCGCCAGCATTTTGCGTACAAATTCGCAGCCCTGTTCGGCATCCGCTTTTACGGCGCGCCCGTTTTTAAATTCCAGTTTTACGCCGCGCACGTAATTGCCGCTTCTGTAAGAGGACAAATCGGCAAAATATACGCCGCGCGTACCGCGCCAGTCGGGCGACGTGAAAATTTCGAAAGACGGCACATTGCACCCGCCGCCCGCAATAAATTTGCGTTTTTCGCCGAGCAGTACTTCAAAATCCATATGCGCGGATTCCACGCGCAACGTTTCAATCGGAAGCGAAGACAGCCACGCGCCGATTTCGGTAATCTGCCTGGTTACTTCTTTCCATTTTTGGACGGGGTCTTTTTCGTTCAAAAAGCACGCACGCGCAATTTGGTTTGCGTATTCTTTAACGGACAGCCCGGCGCGTTTGGCAAGTTCTTCCGTCGGATAATTGCACAGCGTCCAGGAAAAGAGCCCCTGCTGTTCGCGCACGTCCAAAATTTCGCGCAAGGGTTTATGCGCCACCGCACTTTTGGCGATACGGGCGGGATTTACGTCTTTTAAATGCGTCAAATCTTCCGGCGCGCGAAGCGAAATCAGTCCGTTAATCCCCCCCTGGAATTCTGTTTCCCCGGGGGCTACGAACGCAAGCTGTTTGTCATCCGCGTTTGTATAAAACGCTTTGGAAAATGCTTCCGGCGCGTTTAAGCGCGTGATGACGTTAAAGCGCGCGGCGATTAATTTTTTATAGACGGCTTCCGCCAGCGGCAGAGCCGCCAAGTCGGTGCGGAGCAGTACGGAATCGTACTTTTTAAATTTGCCGTTGCGGCGGGCCGTTTGCAGGGCCCAAATCATAACGTCGGCATATTTTTCGTTTTGCGTTTTGGTCAAAAACATTTCCATTCCCCCTTCACTCTTATAATGTTATAATACCAAATAAAGAATACCGGGTAAAAAAATGAAAAAATTATTGGCTTTTATATTACTTTTTTGCGCGTTTTCGCCTTTGTGGGCCAACGTTTCGCCCAAGCCTGAGATGGAATTCTCCTTCATCTACAACACCCAGGCCAAACCGCTTATCGACCCGCTGCACAGCGAGCAAATCCAATGCGCCGACAACCAGTGCATCCAAAGCGCGCCTTTGGGGTACTACGGCATCCAAAAATTGTACTGCGGCGCGGGCGCGTGCATTTCCGTGGCGTACGAATACGACAATTTCCAAAAACTGATTATCGCGTTTACGGACGGCACCAAACGCGAAAGCAACATTTTCCCCGCGCCCGATTCCCTGCGCTCCCGCTTTAACGTATATGTAAACGAAGACTCTTTAACCGTGGAGCCCACGGAAGTTATCCCCGGCACCGCGTCCTGGACGCGTACCGACGCTTGGGTGTCGCTCCTTATCATTTTAACGCTGGAAATGCTGGCCGCCCTGGCCTATTTAATCTACGCCCAGAAACCCTTTACTGTGCTCTACAGTGTGGCCGTGGGCAATGTTTTGTCAACCGCCGCCGCGTGGGTGATTTTCGTCCAGTTCGTAAAAGAAACGGCCCTCTTGTGGCTGTTCTGCCTGCTGGCCGAAGCGCTCATCATCCGCCTGATGAACCCGCGCAAAATGCCCATGAAAGACGCACTTACACTGAGCGTAACCATGAATGTAACCAGCTATTCGCTGGGCATGATTATTTCGTTCTGGCTTGCGCCGCTGATTTTTTAAGGTAATCCAAGGATAAAAAAGCTCCCGCGCAAACGGGAGCTTTTTTTGTTAAAAGAGAAGAAGAGAAAGCGCCATCACCATCATCCCGCCGACAACACCCCAAATCACTTTATGTCCGTCGCCATATTCGTGCGCGGTGGGCAAAAGTTCGTCCAAGGAAATGTACGTCATAATCCCCGCGATGAGCGCAAACATCACGCCAAACGACGCATCGCCCAATACGGAGCGCAATACAAAAAATCCGATTACGGCCCCCACCGGCTCGGCCATGCCGGAAAGCGCGCTGTACCAAAACGCTTTGGAGCGGGAGCCCGTGGAATGATAAACGGGCAGTGCGACGGCCACCCCTTCCGGGATGTTGTGAATGGCCACCGCCACGGCAATCGAAACGCCGAGGGTGGCGTCTTTCATGGACGCCATAAACGTGGCGAGCCCCTCCGGGAAATTGTGAATGGCGAGCGCAAGCGCGGTAAACAACCCCAAATGTTTTAATTTGGCGGACTGGTCCAGCGTGTGTTCTTCCACATGGTGGGACGGCAAAAGCGTATCAATCAGCCAGGCGACCACAATCCCGCCGAAAAAAATCCCCGTGCTGAACCACTCGCCGGGCTTATCCCCGTATACGCCGACCAGGGACTGGGAGGCCTGCGGCAGAATCTCCATAAACGACACATACAACATCACCCCGGCCGAAAAGCCGAGCCCCAGGGAAAGGACCGACAAATTTTCCCGCTTAATGACAAACGCAAGGAGTCCGCCCACCGAAGTGGCGGCCCCGGCCAAAAAACTTAAAAATAACGCAACAAGCACCGTATGTTCCATAGGTATATTATAGAGAAAATCAACCGCCGCCGCCCAAATAAAAAAGATTATATCCCTAATTGCTATAATTAAAATATGTCCGCCAACGAATCCCCCGTCATTTTAACCGACGAATTTAAAGACGCGCTCGCCTTACTGGAAGCCCAGCCGCCCATTAAACCGCTTATTTTTATAACGGGCCGCGCGGGCACGGGTAAAACTACGCTGCTTAGGTATTTTGCCGAACACTCGGGCCAAAACACCGTTGTGCTGGCCACAACGGGCCTGGCGGCCATCAACGTGCGCGGGCAGACCGTGCACTCGTTTTTCCATTTAAAGCCGGGCAACTTGTTGGATAAAAGCAATTTAAAACGGCTTCCGCGCAAAACCGTCGACGCGGTGGACACCATTATTATTGATGAAGCGTCCATGCTCCGCGCCGATTTACTGGACGCGATTGACCACATCCTCCAAATCTCCACCCATTCGGACGAACCTTTCGGCGGCAAAAAAATCGTATTGTTTGGGGATTTATTCCAACTGCCGCCCGTGGAAGAGCAGGCCTCCGGCGGACTGTTTGACTATTTCCGGCAGGTTTATCCCAGCCCGTATTTTTTTGAAGCGCACGTCCTGCGCCGCCTGCCGACGGAAGTATTTGAACTCAGGCGTATCTTCCGCCAAAAAGCGGACCCGGATTTTGCGCGATTGTTAAACCTCATCCGCGAGGGACGCGTCACCCAGCCGGAACTGGACGCACTTTTAAATACGCGCAAAACGTTTGAACTGCCCGAGAAATTCGAAAACTGCATTATTCTGGCTCCCACCAACCGCGAGGCCGCGTGGCGCAACCTGCATTATTTATCCATGCTCCCCGGCGAAGAATTTACGTACAACGCGGCGGCGGACGAGAGTTTTCAAAAGAAAACGACCCCGGCCGAACAGGTGTTAAAACTCAAAAAAGGCGCCAAAATTATGATGCTCGTCAACGATGACGACTGGGTAAACGGGGACATCGGCACCGTCTACGACCTGGGGCCGGATTTCATTAAAGTGGAATTAAAAGGCTGCGTGTATAAGGTGGAGCCGCACGTGTGGGAAGACGTAAAATACGAATTTAACCCGCTTACGCAAAAGCTGGAACCAAGCGTAAAAGGATTTTTCAAACAGTACCCGCTGAAACTGGCGTGGGCGATTACGATTCACAAATCGCAGGGGCTGACGTTTGACAACATTTATTTGGATATCGGCCGCGGAGCATTCGCCCCGGGGCAAACGTACGTAGCGCTCAGCCGCTGCCGCACGCTCGCCGGAGTACACCTTAAAAAAGATATTATGGTGCGCGACGTTTTGTGCGATGCGCGCGTAAAGCAATTCTTCGAATACGTCCGCGGCAACCGCGTGCTAAATTAATACTTCCCCGTCAGGCGCATCGCCGCCGACAACACCAACAAAATTATCCCCAGCCATAACAAAGCGCTGGCCACCCCATACCCCGCTTTTGAATACAACCGCGCGTCATAAATATTCTGAGGGTCTATTCCCACTTGCATTACCGTACCCGTCCTTGGTTTTTCGGCGGAGAAACTGCGCCCTGTTACATACCGCTGTTCGCCGTTGAATTCAAATTGCACAACGGGCGCATAAACGGTTTTGGAGGTGGAAGCGTAAGCGGCGTTTGTCTTTATCTCTTTGCTTTCATAAGAGGTTACCACTCCGTTTACTATAATTGCGCGTCTAAAAAAACGGCTTTCCAGGTATACCGCCACACCTCCGGCGGCGCACAAAATAACGCCGGCAAATTCCACCGAAGCGGCTTCTAAAATCTTTTTTACCGCAAAAAACGAACTGATAAAAGCGCACACAAAACACCAAATAGTTCCGCTGATAAATGCGTCGCTTTTATGAGAAAGCAAATAGCATATTCCCCCGCACACTAAAAATACCGCGGGGACGGCAAAAATTCCTATTGAAAATATTGTTTCCATAGCTACAGTATAACAAAAAAGCCCCGCCGGAAAGCGGGGCGTAATTTAAATTAACATATTCAATAAATAACCCGTTATTATAAAAGACAATATTAAAAAACCGCAAAACCAACCGATTAATTTCCATTTTAATACACGGTTGAGCATAATCATTTCCGGCAACGAAAGGGCCGTAATGCTCATTAATAAAACGAGTGCCGTCCCCAACGGAACCCCTTTGCCCAGTAACGATTGGATTACCGGAATCACTCCCGCATGGCTGGCATACAAAGGCGCCCCCGCCACAGAAGCCAAAGGTACCGCATACCAGTTTCCGCGCCCCAGCCATTCGGCAAAAAATGCCTGAGGAATATAACCGTGAATAAAAGCCCCCACCAACAAACCCGCTAAAATATACCAAAACAGTTCACGAAGCGTATTCCAAGCGTAGGAGTGCGCATATTTTAATAATTCTTTTATCCGGGATATCCGGCTTTTTCGCTCTTTGCCGCAGCCGCAGCAGCGGCACGGAGATGATTTTTTCTCCGGCAGGAAAGAATCCGGCTGAATCCACCTGACCAACCGAAGCCGGTCACACAAATAACCGCCCAGTACGGAAATTAAACAGCCGGACAGTACATATATCCCCGCCGCCAACCACCCCGCGCCCGGCGTTCCGACCAATAACACCGCAGCGATTTCACTCACCAGCGGAGAAGAAATCAGAAAAGCCATTGTCACGCCAAAGGGAATACCCGCCGCCAAAAACCCGACGAACAGAGGAATAGACGAACAAGAACAAAAAGGAGTTACAATCCCCAACACAACAGCCAGTACATATCCGTACCAACGGCTTTTACCGCTTAAATACGCTTTCACTTTCTCCGCCGACAACTGGGAGCGGAATAACGAAACCGTAAAAATCAACACGTAAATTAAAACAATGATTTTTGTAAAATCTTCCAAAAAGAAATGCACGGCCGCGCCGAACGCAGTTGTTTTTGAAACACCCAACAGAGCAATGCCCCTATCGGCAAAGTGGGTAAACATATCAAACATGGCTTACCTCCTGCGGCATATTACATCCACAGCAGTCTTTTAACAAAAATTCCGCCGCGTCCGCCACTGCGCCGCACTGTGCCCGATAGAATAAATTTTTTCCTTTTCGTTCCGAACAGCACAACCCCGCCTGCGTCAGCAACGCCAAATGAAAAGACAGCGTATTACGCGGCATTTTTAAACGTTCCGCCAGCTCACACGGACAAATACCGTCCGGCCCCGCTTTGACTAACAAACGAAAAATTTTCAATCGGGATGCTTGCGCCAATGCTTCAAAGATTGTTACATACTTTTCTATTTTCATATTCAAACGCTCCTTCTATAATTCCATTATACTGGAATTATAGAACTATAATAACTTTTTTGTCAAGCTGCGTTCGCAAAATGAAAAAATATAAACGCACAAGCCATATACACAAAAAAGCCCCGCCGGAAAGCGGGGCTTTTTCAACGGCAAAACAGCTTATTTGGTATACGGTTTGAGCGATTCGGTGTAAATCGCGCGGACCGCATCTTTGGTGGCTTCGGTCGGTGCGATAGACAACAGTCCGCCCAAAGACGGCGTGTTAAACGCCAGCTCCACCAGTTTATCCACGTCGGACGCTTTAAAGCCTTCGTCCTCCAGTTTATGCGTGGAGCCGACGGAGAACAGCCACTTTTCCACGCCCGCGGCCACTTTGTCGGCTTCGCACGGGCAGCCCGTCAAATCGGGCACAATCGGCGCAAGCAGGTCGGCCAAGGTGGCGGGTTTGGCTTTGTAAATGTTTTTGATGACGGCAGGCAGCAGCATCGCAAGGCCCAACCCGTGCGTCAAATTCGGGTTCACGCCGGAAAGCGGGTGCTCCAACGCGTGCGTGTAGTGCAAGAGCCCGTTGTCAAAGCTGATACCGGCAATCAAAGCCGCATACGCGAGGAAGTAACGCGCCTGCAAATCTTTCGGGTCTTTCAACGCGGCGGGCAGGTATTCCGCCACCAGTTTAACGACGGAAACACCCAAATCAATCGCATACGGCGAGGTCGCCTTGGTGGTAGAGGCTTCCACCACGTGGTTGACCGCGTCGATGGATACATAGCGCGTCTGGTCTTCGGACAGGCCGGTCATCAGGGCCGGGTCGTCAATGGAATACATCGGATAGATGCAATCGTAAGCGATGGCAGGTTTGAAATCTTTTTCTTCAATGGTCACCACCGCAAAACGGTTGGCTTCGGAGCCGGTGCCGTGCGTCAGGTTAATGGCGATAATCGGCGCGGCTTCGGTGGGCGTAAACGCAAATTCGTACAATTCTTCGGCGGTTTTGCCGGGGTTTTTCATCAAAATCGCCACACTTTTGCCCGCGTCGATGGCGGAACCGCCGCCGATGGCAAGCATTGCTTTGGCGCCGAAATCGGCGGCCATTTTGGCGGCTTCGTTTACGTGGTGGGTATTCGGGTTCGGGGTTACTTTGTCGTAATGGACGTACGAAATGCCGTTATCGGCAAACGCTTTTACCACGTGGTCCCACGCGCCCGTTTTTTTGTACGCGCCGCGGCCCGTCATCACGATAATTTTATCTAACCCTTTGGCTTTCAAATCCTGGCAAATATCCGCGATTTTGGCAATCGCCCCCACGCCGAAATAAACGGTCGTCCGGCTGCGGATTTCGCGCACTTCGTTAATGTTAATGTCTTTTTCCCACATAACTTATTACCCTCCTGATTTTAGTAGGCCTACCCCTTTACTATACCCGTTTTATGTTTCCCCCGCAAAGATAAAAAAAGGTTAGTTTGGCGTTATAAAAAAGCCCTCCGGGCAGCACCGGAGGGTTTACAAAACATAAAAAACCCCGCCGAAGCGGGGCTTACAAAACGATCAATTTATTTTTTATACACGCCTTCTAAAAAAGTTTCTACGTAAAAATCCGCCTCGGCGCGCATTTGCCGCGCCCCTTCGGGCAGCGTGTGCGGGTCGGCCACACCGGCCGTCATAAATCCGGCGCGGCGGGCGGTTTGCAGGGCATACGGGGCGTCTTCCGCCACAAGCGTGCGGGATTTTTCCGTCCCCAACCGGCGGAGCGCTTCTTCATACACGGCCGGGCTGCGTTTGCCCACGCCCACTTCGTCGCACGTCAGCACAAAATCAAATAAATCCAGCAGTTCCAGGCGCGCCAGGGCCACCCGAGCCAACTCTCCGTCCGAAGCCGTAGCCACGCACAATTTAACGCCTTGCGCTTTTAAATGACGCAAGGTTTCCGGCACGCCGGGTTTGGCGGGGATGTCTTCAAAGTAATGGCGGCGGATCGGGTCCAGCGTCAGGCGCAGGATTTCTTCCGGCTCCTGCGGCAGGGAAAACATTTCTTTTAACAGGCGCGCACCGTCCATCAGCGACATTTTGACTAATTTCTCATCCAGCCCTTCCGGCGGCGTAATACCTTGCGTACGCAAAAAATTCGTGCCGGAATGTTCCCAGGCGGAAAGAGAGTCAAGCAGCGTTCCGTCCAAATCAAAAATCACGGCGTCCACCGTTTCTTTACCGGGGAAAATGACCGGCTTGGCCGAAAGCGTACCGGGAACGGACAGCGGAACGGGCGCAGGAAGCGTAAGTGCGGAAGAAACTTCCGGCAGGCGCGAAAGAGCGGACGGAACTTGCACCGCCGCGGAGCCCGCTTTAACAGTACCCGCCGCCACCGCGGGCGTACCCGCCCGCAACGCAGCCGCGGAAGAAGCGGCCCGCCTTACCTGTTTTAAAGTTTTGCTTTCCAGCGCGGAAACGGCTTTTTGGCTCTGCCGCCAAATTTTTACCGGGTTTTTCCCCTGTGCAAAAACGGGCGCGGGCGCGAACGCCCCGCAAAAAAACACCGGCACGGCAAGCCAAAGCAGGAGATTTTTCATTATATATATTTTACTTTTTTACCAAATTCGCCCGCAAAAATACTTGGGCCCATCTGCCGCCTGGGACTTTTGACCCTTTGGCGGATTTACGCCCAAAAAAGATATAATTTTTATATGAAACAACAACAAAAAACCTGGCAGGGATCCTCCACTAAAAGGCGCAATTCGGCCTTTTTTTTATTTGTCTTTCTGGGCATGCTGACGGCGTTTGCGCCGTTTGTAACGGATATGTACCTGCCCAGCCTCCCCGCTATGACGCACTATTTCGGCGTCAGCGCTTCCATGGTGCAGCTGGGGCTGACGTTTTCCATGTTGGGGCTGGCGATCGGCCAAATTATCTTCGGTCCGCTAAGCGATAAATTCGGCCGCCGTCTGCCGCTTTTGGCGTCTATGGTTTTGTACCTGCTGGCAACGGCGGGATGTATTTTTACGCCGAACATCCGCCTGTTTATCGCCCTGCGCCTGGTGCAGGGGATGGCGGCTGCGGGCGGAATCGTTATCTCCCGCTCCATCGCCACGGATAAATTTAAAGGCCGCAACCTGGCCACCGCGCTCGCCATCGTGGGCGCGATTAACGGCATCGCCCCGGTGGCCGCGCCCGTTATCGGCGGCAGCGTGCTGAAAGTGACTTCCTGGCGCGGTGTGTTCGGGGTGCTGTTTGTGCTGGGCGCTTTGGTGCTGGCCGCGTGTATTCATTTTAATGAATCGCTTTCCACCAAACGGCGCACAAAACAAAAATTAATAAAAATGCTCGCGCTTTTTAAACCGCTGTTTTCCAACCGCCGCTACCTTTTTTATACGCTCCAAATGGCCTTCGCCCAGGCGCTTTTGTTTGCGTATATCGCCGCGTCGCCGTTTATTATTCAACAGCATTACGGCTTCAGCCCGTTTGCGTTCAGCCTGTTTTTTGCCGCCAACGCGGTGGCTATCGGCACGGGGGCTGCACTGTCCGTTAAATTTAAACGCTTGGAAACGTGCATTTTAACCAGCTGTATCGGGATGTTGGTATGCAGCGTGGCGGTTTTGTGCGCGTTACAAAGCGGCGCGTCCATCATACTGTTTGAAGGGTTGCTTTTTATCATGCTGCTTGCCATGGGCCTTACGTTTACCGCCGCCACTACCCTGGCCATGAACGCCGAACGCGCCCGCGCCGGGACGGCGTCAGCCCTGTTCGGGGCGGTATGCTTTTTGTTCGGCGGACTCGTGTCCCCGCTGGTGGGGCTTGGCGACATTTTACTGCCCACGGGCATTACGTTTACCGCCTGCGCCATACTCTCCCTTACGTGCGGGCTGATTGCCCTTAAACGCTAAATTCTTCCGCGTTTTACAATCCCTTCTCCCTTTTTCGGGGGGAAGGGATTTTTTTAAATTCCCCCTTGACTTGGAGTTAACTCCAAACTTTATAATATTACGTAGGAGGTTCCCATGACCATTTCCGAAGTGAGCGAAAAGTACGGCCTTCCCGTCGACACCCTTCGCTATTATGAAAAAGCAGGTTTAATTCCCCCCGTGCACCGCAAAGAAAGCGGCGTGCGCGACTATACGCCCGGCGACTGCGGCTGGGTGGAATTTATCAAATGTATGCGCGGGGCGGGCCTGTCCATCGAAACGCTGATTGAATACGTAGCCCTGTTCCGCCGCGGCAACCGCACGCTGCAGAAACGCAAAAACCTGCTGATAAAAGAACGCGACGCACTGGCCGCGCGCGTGGCCGAAATGCAGGAAGTACTGAAACGCTTAAACCATAAAATCGAAGTATACGACGAAAAAATCGTCGTATGCGAGAAAAAATTGTTAAAAGAGGACTAACCCCAGCATAATGCCGGTGTCTTCTGCCGCCGGGCCTGCCGTACGTACCCGGGCCCGCAACTTGTTTCAACGGCGCGGGCGTAATTCCCGCGCCGCATTAAAATATGAAAATGCTTAAAATTCTCTTTCTTTTATTACTTTTATTTTTAGGCTGGGCCGTTTTCTTTGTATGGCCGCAGCTGGGTTCCGCCCCCACGGAACGAGACCTGCGCCCGTACGCTGAAAAACCCTATTTTAAAGACGGCCGTTTTATTCCGCCCAAAGACATGTCCGTCCATTCCGAAAAAATGACGGGCTCCTCCGGCATGATGGCCTTTTTGCTGTCCGCCTTTTTCCCCGAAAAACTGAACCTGCCGCGGGAAACGCTGCACGCGGACTCCTTTGGAACGCCCGCGCCGCTGGCCGTCTACTGGCTGGGGCATTCGTCTTTTATCCTGGAAATCGGCGGCAAACGGCTGCTGACTGACCCCGTTTTGGGTAACGCCGCGCCGATTCCTTTTATGTTCGGCCGCCGTGCCGACGCCCCGTTAAAACGAAGCGATATCCCGCAAACGGACATCGTGCTTATCTCCCACAACCATTACGACCATTTGGAACGCTCAACCGTCCGCGCTTTAAAAAACACGGACGCGGTGTTTATCGTCCCGGCAGGCCTGGGAAGAACGCTGCGCGGGTGGGGCGTAAAACCGCAAAATATCCGCGAACTGGACTGGGGCGATTCCTTTCAAACGGACAACTTAACCGTAACGGCGGTACCCGCTTCGCACTATACGGGCCGGAGCGGCTGGGATAAAAACAAAACTCATTGGAACGGTTATGTTTTGCAAAGCAAAGACAAACGCGCTTACTTCAGCGGTGATACGGGATATAAAGAAACGTTCTTTAAGCAAATCGGCCAAGAATACGGTCCGTTTGACGTGGCGCTTATCGAAATAGACGCCTGGAATGAAGGGTGGCCCAATTTACATTTATTTCCGCACCAGGCCGTACGCGTGGCGCAGGAAACGCGCGCCAAAGAGATAATTCCCGCCCACTGGGGCGTGTTTAATTTGGCGGCACACCCGTGGAACGAATCCGTAAAAACAACCGCCCGGCTGGCGCAGGAACAAAACGTAAAATTTTCCACCCCCAAACTGGGCGAAAAATTCCTCCCGGGGGAAACCGTTTCCTCCCGCTGGTGGGAATAAACATGTCGGCCGCGCAAACGCTTCCGTTTACGGCCAAACCGGAGATTTTGGAGTAATATGCAAAAATACGAAAATTTAACTTTAGACGAAGAACGCGCACTCTACGGCGTTACGGACGCCGAAATTACAAACTGCGCGTTTAAAGGACCGGCGGACGGGGAATCCGCCTTAAAAGAAACGCGCAATGTCCGTGTGGCGGACTCGCGCTTTTGCCTGCGCTACCCGCTGTGGCACGCGCACGGCGCAACCCTGGAAAACTGCACGATGGAAGAAACCTGTCGCGCCGCTTTATGGTACGACAAAGACCTCCATATCGTTTCCAGCCGCCTGGGCGGCATTAAGGCGCTTCGCGAATGCGACGATTCCGTCTTAGAAAACTGCCAAATTAATTCCCGGGAATTCGGCTGGTTCTGCCGCGGCGTAAAAATGAAAAATTGCGAGCTTACGTCGGAATATCCGTTTATGCACAGCCGGGATATGGAATTTGCGCACCTTAACATGAAAGGCAAATACTCGTTCCAATACACCCAAAACGTGCGGATTACGGACTCGGTGTTAGACACCAAAGACGCTTTTTGGCACGGGGAAAACATCACGGTGGAAAACAGCATCGTAAAAGGCGAATACCTGGGATGGTATTCCAAAAATTTAACGTTTATCAACTGCAAAATCATCGGTACGCAGCCGATGTGCTACGCGCAAGGACTGACGCTTAAAAACTGCGAAATGCAAGATACCGACCTTGCGTTTGAATACAGCGACGTTCACGCCGACGTACGCGGGCATATCGTCAGCGTCAAAAACCCCGCAAGCGGAATTATCCGCGCGCAGAGCATCGGCCAAATTATACGGGACGACCACCAACGCCCCGGCGCAAACTGCGTCATCGAAACCGCCCCCGTGCGAGAACCCGCCGCGGCTTAATAAGGAGGACTTTATGCAATACGTAACACTAAACAACGGCGTAAAAATGCCCCAGCTGGGCTACGGCGTTTACCAAATCCCGGCGGAAGAATGCGAACGGTGCGTTTCCGACGCCCTGGAAGCGGGCTACCGCCTGATAGATACGGCCGCCGCGTATTTTAACGAAACAGCCGTGGGCGCGGCGTTGAAAAACAGCGGACTCAAACGGGAAGAACTATTCATCACCACCAAATTGTGGATTACGGACGCGGGATATGAAAAAACAAAAAAAGCGTTCCACGCGTCACTTAGAAAACTGGGACTGGATTATTTGGACTTATACCTTATCCACCAGCCGTTTAACGATTATTACGGGGCGTGGCGCGCCATGGAAGAATTATACGAACAAGGCCTCGTGCGCGCCGTCGGCGTATGCAATTTCTACCCCGACCGCTTGACGGATTTAACGCTGCACAACCGCATTACGCCCGCCGTAGACCAAGTAGAACTTCACCCGTTCTTCCGCCAGCAAAAAGCGTTGGAAAACATGAAGAAATACAATATTCAGCCCCAGTCGTGGGGACCTTTTGCGGAAGGGAAAAACGGCTTGTTTACCCACCCCGTTCTTTGCCAAATCGGCGAAAAATACGGTAAAACCGCCGCGCAAGTTACGCTGCGCTGGCTGTTGCAACGGGGGATTGTAGTTATTCCCAAATCGGTGCATAAAGAACGGATGGCGCAAAACATGGCCGTGTTTGATTTTTCGCTTGCGCCCGAAGAAATGGACCAAATCAATCTGTTGGACCAAGGTAAAAGCGCGTTTATAGACCACGCCGACCCGCAAACGGTCGAATGGCTGTCCAACGCGTTCAAAACAATGGAGGAATAAACATGAAAAGAACACATCTCTTACTGACAACCCTCATGACATGCATCCTGGCCGCCTGTACCAACACCCAAGACGCGGACGCAACGGCCGCCCCGGCGGCCGAAAACGCGCCTAAAAAAATACTAGTGGTGTATTACTCGTATTCCGGCAACACGCAGGCGGTGGCGCAGCAAATCGCCAAAGCTACGGGCGGAACGCTGTTCGAAATCACTACGGACCACCAATATCCCGAAGCCTATAACGCCATGACGGCGCAGGCCAAAAAAGAAATCCAGGCCGGATTTAAACCGGAACTCACGTCTAAACCGGAAAACTGGGCGGATTACGACATGGTTTTCGTCGGCTCGCCCAACTGGTGGGGCACGTACGCTCCGGCGGTTTCCGCCTTTTTGGCCGCGTATGATTTTAAGGGCAAAACCGTCGTGCCGTTCTTCACGCACGGGGGCGGCGGCATGCAAAATTGCGAACGCGACATGAAAAAACAGCTCGCGGGTGTAACTTTCGGCACCGCCATGACGTTCCCCGGCCGCTCTTCCGGCGCGAACGAAAAAACACTCGCCGCGTGGCTTACCCAACTGGGCGCGGCCAAATAGTATAATAAAGAAAATCTACCTCAGGAGGACGCTTTTATGCGCATGAAAAAAACGGCCCAAATTACCGTGGACGCGCTGATGAGCGTCCTCCTTTTGGTTATGTTCGCCGTTCCCTGGACGGGAGTGTTGCGCCACGAACGGCTGGGCGTTATTTTATTTGTTTTGTTTGCCGTGCACAACGCGTTTCATTTCCGCTGGTACGCTTCCCTTTTCCGTGGGCCGTACAACGCTTACCGCACGGTTTGGGCGGGGATCAATATCGGCCTTTTGGCGGCCATGCTGGCCGTGGCATTAAGCGGCGTGATGATTTCCCAACACGTATTTGGATTTTTGGATTTAAACGGCTCTCTTTTTTGGCGAAAACTCCACTTATGCGCTTCGTACTGGGGGCTCGCGTTAACGGGAGCACACGTAGGGCTCCACCTGCCGCAGCGCCCGCTGGGAACGCCTGTAAAAATACTTTTCTTACTCTTTGGCCTATACGGTCTGTACGCCTGCGCCGCCCTGCATTTGTGGAATAAACTTTTGTTTTTGGAAACGTTCTCCGCGCACGCCCCTTCCGCTGCCGCGGCCACTGCACGGCACCTGGGCGCGGCGTGGCTTTTTGCGCTCCTTACGCGCGGTTTTTTCCTAAAAATACGGCAAACCATATACGATAGCAACCGATAATCTCCCTCCCGGGCGTTTGGCGCCCGGGTTATTTTTCCGCTTGACTTGGAGCCAACTCCAGTATTTATAATAAAAGAAACAGTTGTTTAACAGGGGAGGATTCTTATGAAAAAACTAATCGGCGTGATGGCCGCCGGGCTCATCGGTTCCGGGGCGCTGCACGCTTATAACTGGAAGCAAGCCGCCAATAATTTAACGCCCAAAGAACAAGCCTTTGCGGCGGCGGCCGCTACGGCGTCAGTGGGTAATTTGCCCAAACTGACCGCCGCATTCAACCGCGCTTTGGACGAAGGATGGACCGTAAACGAATTAAAAGAAATGGTCTTGCAATTATACGCCTACACGGGGTTCCCCCGCTGTTTGAATGCGTCCGCCACGCTGGAACAGGTGGTTAAAGCGCGCGCCGCACAAGGCAAGACGGACGAACTGGGCCAAACGCCCGCCCAAATCCCGGCCGGAACCGACAAATACGAACTCGGCCGCCAAAACCTGGCGCGCTTGATGGGGCAAAATATTCCCAGCCGTCCGGCGGCGTTTATTCAGGATACGGATACGTTCTTAAAAGAACATCTGTTTGCCGATATTTTCGCCCGCGGCGTGCTGACCGACCGGCAACGGGAAATGGCGACGGTGTCTTTTTTAACGGCGCTGGGCAACGTAAATCCGCAGCTGCGCGCCCATATGGGGCTTGCGGTTAACGTGGGCGTAACGCCCGCGCAAATTGAAGGGATTTGCGCCGTTGTCAAACAAGAAGTGGGCCGCCGCGAAGGTGTCAACGGGCTGGCCGTATTAAAAGAGGTAACCGAAAAATGAGAAAACTGTTTCTTCTGCCGCTTTGCGCCGGATTGTTAACGGCCTGTGCGGGTACGCCCGCCAAAAAAGATTCGCCGCTGTTTGGCAAAGGGGAACCCAATCCTTACAGTGCGCATTTTACGGGCAATACGTATTTGGCCCCGTTAAACGGTTATGACGAGCAGGTAAAACTCCCCGCCGCCAACGTTACGTTTGAGCCGTGCGCGCGCACGGACTGGCACAAACATACGGGCGGGCAGGTGCTCTTGGTTACCAACGGCGAAGGGCGGCACCAAATCCGCGGGCAGGAAGTGGAAATTTTGCGCCCCGGGGACGTGGTTTCCGTTCCGCCGAACGTGGAACACTGGCACGGCGCCGCGCCGGACAGCTGGTTCAGCCACGTGGCGCTTACGCCCAACGCGCCGGACAACCAACCGATATGGCTGGAAAAAGTAACCGACGAAGAATATAAATAATTCCCGAAGCCAAGCCGGAACATTCCGCAAGATATCCCCCTCCTAAAAACGCGGGGGTTTTTACATTTATGCTGAAACACAGCCCGCAGGAATTGTATAATTATAAAGTAAATTACTGATTAAAGAGGAAAAAATGTTCGCTAATTTTAACCCGTGGCACCATGTATCGCCCGGTGATAAAAAAACCTTGCCGTACGTGGTAAACGGCATTATCGAAATCCCGAAAGGCACCCGCGCAAAATACGAGCTGGACAAAGCCAGCGGCCTTTTGCGCATGGACCGCGTTTTGTATTCGTCCGTCTATTATCCCGCCAACTACGGTTTTATCCCGCGCACGTACGGGGCCGACAAAGACCCCCTGGATATTTTGATTCTCTCCCAGGCCGAAGTAGTGCCGCTGTGCATTGTGCCCGCGCGCATCATCGGCGTTATGCGCATGCTTGATAACGGAGAAGCCGACGATAAAATTATCGCCGTGGCGCAGGGGGACCCGAACGTCAGCCACTATACCGACGTTTCCCAACTGCCTGACCACTTAATTTCCGAAACCATGAGTTTCTTTGAAGATTACAAAAAATTGGAAAATAAAACCGTGGTGGTGGAAAAAATCTTCGACAAGAAAACCGCCATTAAAATTTTGAAAGACGCGTTTATCGCCTACGAGGAAAAATTTGTTACGTACAGCAATTTTTCCCGCATGATGGACAAATAAACCGTTCCGCAAAATTTAAACAGTCCCTCCTGCAACTGCCGGAGGGACTGTTTTTTATAATAAAAAACGTTCTTCATAAAACGCTTGAAAATTTCTGGCCCGAACAGCACCCCGTACACGGAAATAGCTAAGAAAAGAGGGACACTAAATAGTGTCCCCCACCGGGCTAAAAAATTTGTCCCCCACTTTTTTCCCGTTTTTGCATACTAGAAGAGCGGGAGTTTTCAAAATAAAAAGCCCTAATTCTAGGCGTTTGCGAGGGAGGAACACTGGCGGAACGCGCCGGAGGCGGAGGTATCCGACCGAGCAAACAACAACGAATTAGGGCTTTTTAGTAAGAAAACTGGCGGAGAGGGAGAGATTCGAACTCTCGATACGGTTTCCCGTATGCAGTCTTTCCAGGACTGTGCCTTAAACCGCTCGGCCACCTCTCCAAAATCGGTGTGCGGCTTACTGATTACTTGTTTATTATAGCAAATTAAAACAACGGTGAAAACCTCTTTTTTCGCAACCCGCGCGCTTAGCGGTTAAACCGCTTTATTTCCATCCCCAGCACGCGGCCGATAAGCATCAGCGGCAGCAGGATAAAAATGCTGAACGCGGCGACGAAAAGCGTCATAATAAACCCGAACGAAAGCACCAAAATTCCGCCGATTACGCCCCCTGTATCGCCTTTGGGGCGGGCGGAATCTTTCGGCGTTTGCGCTTCAAACACCGGGCGGCCGTTTTCATCCAATACTTCGGCTTCCACGATTTCTTCCGTGGTTACGATATCTTGTTTGTTCATATTCTTATTATGACGGATAATTCTTCACCGGCAGATGCAAAAACTGATTATACCGCCCGCCGCAAAACGCGGACAGACAGTATTTGCTATAGTATATATATATTTTTTTACCAGCACAAGGAGCCCCTATGCCCGTTCTGTTCCCTAAAAAACAAAAACTCGCTTTAAAAGAATTATCCGGCGCCAAAACCTATTTGGAACATATCAAATGTAATTTGAAACTCCCCGCCAAAGCCATCGTATGCCCGCTGTCCTCCATTACCAAGTTTGTACTTAGCCAGGGCAATTTTAAAAAATATAATTGCGAAGCCGATATCTACGTAGACGAAAAAAAAGGCATCTCCTACGTAACGGGCTTCGGCATCGGCGCGCCCGCCATGGGGATGGCGCTTGAAGTATTAATCGCTTTAGGCGTAAAAGAACTTATTTTGATGGGGATTGCCGGGTCCCTCCAGCCGGAAGTGCTGGCGGGCGATATCGTCGTCTGCAACGGTGCGGCGGCGGACGAAGGACTGTCTTCCCACTATACGGCGGATAAATTTCTGCTTCCGTCCGCAACACTTACCAAACGGTTGGACGCGGCCTTAACAAAAGCCGGGCTGGACCACCACACCGGCCCCACCTGGACGACGGACGCCATCTTTAGGGAAACCGCCCAAGAAGTCGCCTTCTACCAAAAGAAAAACATTTTAACCGTAGAGATGGAAGCCTCCGCCTTCTTTGCCATCTGCGCGCAGAAAAAAGTAAAAGCCGCGGCCGCTTTCGCCATCAGCGACGAGCTGTACCAGCTAAAATGGGAGCCGCACTTTGGCGAAGGCTTGATGTTCCAGCACCTGCACGACATTTACCACGCGGCGGAAAAAGCCTTACTCAAATAAACGATATGCAAAAATGCACCCGCAAGGGTGCATTTTTTTGCCCCTCCGAAGCGGATTTATAGGACCTTCTGGGCCTACCCCTACAGGGCGGAAGAAAGGTAAAATATTATATATGAGAAAGATATTCTCCCTTTTGGCAAAAAGGCCCGAAATTCCCGCTGTCCGAGTGACGGCGTTACTGTCCGCCTGGTTCTTGCTGTTTTTAAACTGCAGTTTCTGGCGTTTTGTGTGGACCCACACCGAAGTTTCCGGTTTTGCGGACACACTGTTTATGCTCTCCCTGCCGCTTGTGTTGTTTACGCTGATGTATCTGGCGTTCAGCCTGCTGCTTCTTCCGTATGTAGGCAAACCGCTGATGATACTTTTGCTCGTCATTTCCGGCGCAACCAACTACCTGATGTTCCAATTCGGCACGTTTATTGACGCGGATATGATCCGCAACACGTTTGAAACGCACCCCGGCGAAGTGAAAGATTTAATTACGCCCCTGTCCGTATTGTGGCTGACGCTGGGCGGTATTGTGCCCGCCGTGTGGCTGGCGCGCGTAAAAATCGTTTTTAGACCTTTCTGGAAAGAAGTTACCGCCCGCCTGGCGCGCTGCGGCATACTTTTGCTGTGCGTACTCGTTTTAGCGCCGTTTGTGTATAAAGAATACGCCTCGTTCGGCCGCAACAACCGCGAAGTACGCCGCCTGGTAAACCCGCACAACTACGTGTACGCCACGGTCCGCTATTTCCAGATTGAACAACAAAAGAAGCGTCCGTTTACTAAGCTCGACGAAGAAGCGGAACACGTACCGTACCCGGACGAAGAAAAAACGGTATTTATCATCGTACTGGGCGAAACGTCCCGCGCGATGAATTTTTCGTTAAACGGATACGAAAAAGAAACCAACCCGGGACTCAAAAAGCACGATATCATCAACTTTAAAAACGTCCAGTCTGCCGGCACGGCGACGGCGGTATCGGTCCCGGCAATTTTCTCGTTTACGTCCCGCAAAGATTTCAGCCCCACCGACGCTAAATACACCGAAAACCTGCTGGACCTCTTACAGCAAACCGGCTATGAAATTCTGTGGAAAGAAAACGACAACGGCTGCAAAGGCGTCTGCCAGCGCGTACCCAACGTGGAAATGGATTTGAAAGACAAACGCTTCTGCGACGGCACCTACTGCAAAGACGAAATTCTGCTCGACGGCCTGGAAGAATACTTAAGAAACATCAAAGGCCACACGTTTATCGTTCTGCACACCATCGGCAGCCACGGCCCGACGTACTACCGCCGCTATCCGCCGGAATTTAAAAAATTCACCCCCACCTGCGACACGGAAGAAATCCAAACCTGCACGCAGGAACAAATCCAAAACACGTACGACAATACCATCCTGTACGCGGACCACATCGCCGCGAGCGTAATCGACATCCTCAAAAAATTCCCCGAATACGAAAGCGGCATGATGTACGTGTCCGACCACGGGGAATCGCTGGGCGAAAACGGCGTTTACCTGCATGGGCTGCCGTACTCTATTGCGCCCAAAGAACAAACGTCCGTCCCGATGGTGATTTGGATGAGCGACGTTATGAAAAAGTCCGACCATTTGGATTACGAATGTTTAAAGAAAAAAGCGGCGGAAGGCCAGTTCTCGCACGACAACATCTCCCACTCGCTTCTTTCGTTAATGGAAGTAGACAGCACGGCGTATGACAAGAATTTAGACTTCTTTGAAGAATGCCGAACGCATCCGCTCCCGCGCAAAAACTAACCTTTAGCCCCGGCCCAACCAGCCGGGGCGTTTTTTTGTCCTTTATAATTGATAAAATATAGATAGGTTACGCGTGAAGTCACATCACGCAATTTAAAAAACCGAGGAATAAAAAACATGTTACCCAAAGCGTATGAACCGCAGGAAGTAGAAAAAAAGCTGGCCGAAAAATGGCAAAACGCCAAACTTTTCGCCGCGAAAGCCGATAAAACCAAAAAACCTTTTGTTATCGTTATCCCGCCGCCCAACATCACGGGCGCGCTGCATATGGGCCACGCCCTTAACGACACGTTACAGGACGTTCTCATCCGTTCCCACCGCATGTTTGGCGAAGAAGCCTTCTGGGTGCCCGGGACGGACCACGGCGGCATCGCCACGCAGAACGTAATCGAGAAAAAACTCGCCAAAGAAGAACACAAATCCCGCCACGACCTGGGCCGCGAAAAATTTATCGAAACCGTCTGGGATTGGTATAACGAATGCGGCAACGCCATTTTTAACCAGTTCCGCAAAATGGGCTGGAGCTTGGACTTGTCCGACATCCGCTTTACGATGGACGAAAAACGCGCCAAAGCCGTTTACGAATGTTTCCGCCAGTGGTGGGAGAAAAAATACATTTACCGCGGCAAACGCTTAATCAACTGGTGCGTACGCTGCTCGACCGCACTTTCGGACATCGAAGTAGAACACGAACAGCACGCCGGAAAACTGTGGCACCTGCGCTATAAAGGGGAGGACGGCTCCGACGGAATCGTCATCGCCACCACACGCCCCGAAACCATTTACGCCGACGCGGCCATCGCCGTCAATCCCAAAGACGAACGCTATAAAAATATGGTGGGCAAAAAGGTAATCATTCCGCTCGCAAACCGCGCCATTCCCATCATCGCCGACGAAGCGGTGGAGCTGGAATTCGGTACCGGCGCCTTAAAAATCACGCCCGCGCACGACGCGACCGACTACGAAGTCGGCCAGCGCCACAACCTGCCCGCCGTCAGCGTGATTAACGACAAGGGCAAGATGATCAACTGCCCCGAAAAATACCTGGGTATGGACCGCGATTTGTGCCGCAAAGAAACCGTCAAAGATTTGGACGCGGCCGGCCTGCTCGTCAAAGAAGAAAAATACAATAACGCCGTTTCCACCTGCTACCGCTGCCACAACGTTATCGAGCCGTTTATGAGCGAACAGTGGTTCGTTAAAATGGACGAACTGGCCAAACCCGCCATCGCGGCCGCCGAATCGGGCGAACTGCAATTCCATCCCGAATCGTGGAAAACCCCGTTTGTAAACTGGCTGAAAAACCTGCAGGATTGGTGTATCTCCCGCCAGATTTGGTGGGGCCACCGCATTCCGGTATGGTACTGCCGCCACTGCAGCGAAAAAGGCTTAACCTTCGCCACCGACAAACAGGGCAGAGAACAGCTGACCAAAGTATCGTTTGAGGACGGCGCGAAACCGATTGTTTCTTTCGGCAAACCCGAAAAATGCCCCGTCTGCGGCGGGCACGACCTCGTACAGGACCCCGACGTATTGGACACGTGGTTTTCGTCCTCTCTGTGGCCCTTATCCGTATTCGGTTGGCCGGAACAAACCGAAGATTTGAAGTACTTTTATCCCACCTCCACGCTCGTTACCGGATACGAAATTTTGTATCTGTGGGTGGCGCGTATGGTAATGAGCGGCCTCGCGTTTACGGGCAAACTGCCGTTTAAGGACGTATTTTTAAACGGTATCGTGCGCGACAAAACGGGCAAGAAAATGTCCAAGTCTTTGGGCAACGTCATCGACCCCTTGGATATGACTGCCAAATACGGCACCGACGCGGTGCGCTTCTCGCTCCTGATGCAGGCTATCCCGGGTAAAGACATTCCCTACGCCGAAGAAAGCATCACGGGCGCGCGCAACTTCTGCAACAAAATTTACAACGCTTCGCGCTTTATTTTGATGAATATGGAAGGGATTAACGGCCCGCTCGCGATGCCGGAAAACCTGACCGAACTCGCCGACAAATGGATTGTGGACCGCTACACGAACGCCGTCAAAACGGCGCGCGAAGGCGTGGAAAAATACAACCTCGCCCAAACCGCGAACGCACTCTATCACTTCCTGTGGGGCGATTTCTGCGACTGGTATGTGGAACTGGCCAAACAGCGCTTCCAAACGGACGAAAAAGAAAAAGTGATGGCCCTGTGCGTCAACATTTTGTACGGCACCCTTAAGGCCCTGCACCCGCTGATTCCGTTCGTGACGGAAGAAATCGCCGCGTCCCTGCGCCCGTATGTGGGAGCCAAAGAGGAGTTTTTGCTCCAGCAACCGTACCCGGAATTTAATCCGGCCTGGTGCGATAAAGAAGCCGTGCGCAAAATGGAAATCATCCAGGGCGTAACGAAAGAAATCCGCACCATCCGCTCCCAGTTCAACGTGCCGCCCGGCCTTAAAATCTCCGCCGTGCTGACCGCCAAAAACGAGGAAGAACTGGCCGTCGTGAAAGAATTTGCGGGTTACATCAAACTGATGGCGAAAATCGAAAACTTAACTATCGCCGTCAATGCCGACAAGCCCAAACAAACGGCTACCGCCGTGTTTGAAAACATCACGGTCTACGTACCGCTGACGGGGCTCATCGACTTTGAAAAAGAACGCAAACGCTTGGAAAAAGACCTGGCCGCCGCCAAGGCCAACATCGCCTCGCGCGAAGCGCGCCTGGCGCAGGAAAACTTCATTAAAAACGCGCCTGCCCAGCAAATTCAAAAAACGAAAGACGAACTGGCCGCAGCCAAACTTGCGCTCGCGCAGGTGACGGCTTCGCTGGAGGATTTGAACTAATGAACAAAATCGCCAAAACGGCCGTTTTAGCCGCTCTTGCGCTGTGCCCGGTTTCGGGCGCGGCGCAGGGAATGGATTGGAAATCCGTCACCCGTTACGACAAAGCCGCCTCCAAAAAACAGCTGACGGACCGCTTCGTCAAATACGTAACGTTTGACACGCAATCAAGTGACCAAACCTCCGCTGTGCCCAGCACGCCGGGGCAGAAAAAGTTTGCCAAAGAACTCGCCAAAGAGCTCAAAAAGAACGGGGCCAAAAACGTAAAAACAGACCAATACGGTATCGTTACGGCGGAAATTCCGTCCAATTCAGACAAAAACCCGCCCGTTATCGCGTTTTTGGCGCACATGGATACCGCGCTTGAAGCCTCCGGCAAAGACGTTAAACCCCAGGTGCATAAAAACTACCAGGGCGGTGATATCGTCATCAACGCCGAAAAAAACCTGGTGATTAACCCCGGCAACTCGTCCCAGCTCGCGCGCGCCAAAGGGCACGACATTATCACCGCGTCCGGCGACACGCTGTTGGGTGCGGACGATAAAACAGGCGTAGCCGTTATTATGACGCTGGTGCAATACCTCTACGACCACCCGGAAATGAAACACGGCACCGTCAAAATCGCGTTCACGCCGGACGAAGAAACCGGCATGGGCGTGGAAAAATTTGACGTAGCCGGCTTCGGCGCCGATTATGCTTACACCGTAGACGGCATGGACCTCGGGCAATTAACGGACGAAACGTTCAACGCCAAAGCGTTCACCGCTGTATTTAACGGCAACCGCGCCGTTCACCCCGGAACCGCCATGAACTCCCCGTTTGCCGACAACGTGCTCATGGCGTCGGACTTCCACACGTTACTCCCCCGCCACCGCCGGCCGGAAACCACCTCGGACCGCCGCGGATTTATCCTGGTCGACAGCGTGCAAACGCAGGGGGACCGCACGGAAGTAAAAGGCATTATCCGCGCATTCTCGGACGAAGAAACGCAGGAGCTGGTAAACGAAGTCACCCGCGCGTTTAACACCGTTAAAAGCATTCACAACAAAGGGAAAAACTTTTCGCTCACGTTTACGGACCAGTATAAAAATATGAAGTCCGCCCTGCCGGAGCAAGTGGTTACGCTGGCCGAAGCGGCCATGCGGCAGGAAGACATCACCCCCGTACGCACCGCGGCGCGCGGCGGGACGGACGGCTCCCAACTGTCCTTTATGGGCCTGCCCACGCCGGATTTGTTTGCCGGGCAGTACAACATCCACAGCCCGCTGGAATATGCGGACGCGGACGTGATGGAAGCCTCCCTGCGCACCGCCCTGCGGCTGGTTTCGCTGTGGGGAATGCAAACCGCGCCCGAACGGCCCTAACCCAAAAACGCTTTGCAAAAAGCCCGCTTTCCGGCGGGCTTTTTTTATGCCCGCCGACGACAAACCGGGGCCTAAAAAAGAAATAGGTCTTTTGGCCCTTGCAGAGCCCGGCGTGAGATTATTAGAATAAAATAACTTATAAATATCTTTGGAGGATATCAATGAAAGGGACTCATTTTATCGCCTTATTAGCCGTTGCGGCTTTAGGCCTCAGCAACCTAAATGCGTACGCCTCTTCTTCCACGCTTACCAACAAAGTAACACGCAAGGTTGCTCATACCACGCTCGCCAAGCAGGACAGCTACCGTCAAGTTTTGCTGGAACGCTTCTTAAAATACACCACTTACGACAGCCAAAGCAGCGAAAAAGAACAAATTACGGACGTTCAAATCGAAACCGCAAAAAAACTCTTCGCCGAAATTCAGTCTTTCGGCCTGAATGTCACGTTAACGCCGAACCATTATATTTATGTGGAAATTCCGTCCAACGTAAAAGGGAATGTTCCTACGCTGGGATTTAGCTGCCACTACGACGTAACGCCCGACAATCCCGCCACCGGCATTAAAGCCCGCCTGATTGAAAAATACGACGGACAGCCGATTGTGCTGGAAAACGGCCAGGTAATCGATCCGGCCAAAGACAACGGGTCTTATCTGCCCACCCAAATCGGCAAAACGATTGTAACGTCCGACGGCACCACCATCCTGTCCGCCGACGATAAAGCCGGCGTTTCCATCATCATGACCATGCTGCAAACCCTGGCGCAGAACCCGAACAAAAAACACGGCAAAATCCAGGTCGTCATCGCGCCGAACGAAGACGTGGGCCGCGCCGCCGAATTTATTGAAGAAACCCCCTATAACCCCGATATCGCCTTCGACTTTGACGGCGGTGTAGACGGAGAAGTAGTTGTAGGCAATTTCAACGCCGAACAGGTGCTCGTTACCGTAAAAGGCCACCCGGGCCATCAGTCCCACGCGGCCGAAAACGGCTATCTTAACGCGTGGTTCCCCGCCTGTGTGCTGGGTGCCGGCCTCTGCCCCGTTACGACGGACGGCAAACCGCTTCCGCTGCCCAATAAAAGCGTAGGCAAACAGGGTTACGTGGAACTGCACCACATCGATTATCCCGCCAACACGCCCAGCGTAGCGGTGATGGACTTCCGCCTCCGCGGCTTTAACCAGGCCGAACTGGACCAATGGAAAGAAGATTTACAGAGAATGATTCCCTCCGTGGAAGAAGCCTTCGGAGTTAAAATTTCCACCGAAGTACGCCGCAACTACGGCAACGTGGGCGAAGCCATCCACCCCGAAGCGATGAACATTACCCGCCGCGCGTTTGCCGCCGCCGGAGTAACGCCGGACTTTAAGGAAGAACGCGCCGGAACCACGGCCTCCATGTTCCTTATTAAGTTGGGCAAAGGCGCTTTTACCATCTTCACGGGCCAAAACAATCCGCACGCGTTTACCGAATGGCTCAGCGAAGACGACATGTACAAATCTTACCGCGTATCGCTTAACTTGATTGACGAAGTCGTACGCATGAAAAGCGCCAAATAGAAACATGAAGATTTTAGTCGCTACGGGCAATCCGCATAAATTTAAAGAGCTGGTACACATTTTGCCCGCCACCTTAAAGAACGGAACCCAGGTAAAATACCTCAGCCTGGCCGATTTTGACAACCTCGAGCTGCCGCCCGAAACCGGCAGCTCGCTGGAAGCCAATGCCGAACAAAAAGCCGTATTTGCCGCCCGGGCGACGGGGCTTCCCGCCCTGTCCGACGATACGGGGCTGGAAGTGGACGCCTTAAACGGACATCCCGGCGTCTATACGGCCCGTTACGCCGGCGAACACGCCGACGCGGATGACAACAACCGCAAGCTGCTGGCCGAACTGGACGGCACGCTCCTGCCCGAACGTACGGCACGTTTCCGCACGATTGCCTGTTTGGCTATGCCGCACGGCAGCGTGCAAACGTTTGAAGGCAAGCTGGAAGGATTCATCGGTTTTGGCTACCGCGGCGACAACGGTTTTGGATATGACCCGCTGTTTTTGGTGGGAAACACTAAAAAAACGCTGGCAGAAATGACGGAAACCGAAAAGAACAAAATCAGCCACCGCGCACAGGCGTTTAACAAGATGGCCGAACACTTAATGCTTTTAAAAGAAAGAAAATAAGCATTCAAGCAACTATTTAAAACACCCGGGGAAATTAATCCCGGGTGTTTTTTATCGGTTTAAACGCGTTTACGGCAGCGTATATACATTTGTACTTCCCTGGCGCACGCCGCCCAGTGCGCGGCACAAACGGTGAGCGCGCGCGGAACCGTCATACGCCAAACACTCCCGCCGGCCGCTTTTTTCACCCGTACCGTTATCCAGCCAAATACGGTATGCGTTAACAATTTCGCTATTGGCGCTGCCGTCGCTTTTATAACGCGGCCCCGTAAAGCCTACCACATCGTTGCCGGAGTTCATAATATCGTACCAGGAATCCTGGCAATACACCACGTTATCCGATACCGGGAATGTGCATCCGGCCGGGCCCTGCAAATCTATATCGTTAATTTTAAATTGGTACGTTCCGTTTGCCAAATAGTACACTTCCGTAGCGTCTTTTAAAGCGCGCGTCATAGGAATAATTTTAGCGTACCGCGCTTTATCCACCGCCGTTTGATACTGCGGCAGCGCAACGGCGGACAGGATTCCGATAATTAAGACGACGACTAACAGTTCAATTAATGTAAAACCGCACTTTCCGTCGTCATTCCGGCACGCTGTGCGCCGCCACAGCCGGAATCCAGACAGTTTATTAAGGCTTTTTTCCCTTTGATATGGATGCTGAAATGGCGACCCGCAGGGTTTCAGCATGACGGCATTTTTATACATGGGACACATCCCCCTTATACGGTTTGGCGGCTTACCTTACTTACGTCATTCCCGAAGGTTTCTATCGGGAATCTGTCGTTTCGTAACAGCGAGATTCCGTACTAAAACCCTACGGAATGACGCGATTAAACAACATGGCCGCCAAACCTTAATTTATCCCCATGTTATCAAAAAAAAAAAACAATACAACCCCTAACGATGCGGGGGCCCCAGGAGGGAGAAAGTTGCTCTAAATTTTCCAATCTTTTACCTGTTTCTATTGCTAAACAAGCAAAAAACACACAACAAAAAAGAGGAGAGAAAAATCTCTCCTCTTTGTAAAATTTGCGGATGCTTTACAGTTCAATAACCAGCATGGACGGCTTAACCAGGTAGAACAAATTAATCAGCGCACCCAGGCTTAAAAACGGACCGAACGGGATGGCGTCGCCGCCTTTTTTACCCTTAAAAATCATTAAAAACACGGCGTATACCAAGCCGAAGAAAGAAGCGAATACAATCGTCGTAATCACGCCCTCCCAGCCGATAAGCGCGCCCACGCCGCCCATCAGTTTTACGTCGCCGCCGCCCATGGCTTCTTTTTTAAACAGCCAGGTACCGATAAGCGCAATCGCCAGCACGCCAAAAAGGCCGACGCCCGCGCCTAATAACGAAGCCAGCTCTTTCTGCCACCACACGCCGGAAAAGGTGGGGTTGCACCACGCAAACGCAAGACCTAACACAATAAGCCCCAGCGAACAGCGGTCCGGGATAATCATAAAATGGAAATCGATGACGGACAGCACGATAAGAGCATACACCGCCGCCAGGGTGACAAACGTCCACACCGCCAGCCCAAACCGCCACACAAACAGCAGCGTCAGCGCACCCGTAACTAGCTCCACCACCGGGTACTGGATGGAAATGGGGCTTTTGCAGCTGCGGCATTTACCCAACAAAAACAGGTAGCTCAGCACCGGGATATTATCGTACCATTTAATGCGCGCGCCGCAGCCGGGGCAGGAAGAAGGCGGCCACGCGAGGGATTTTTCGCGCGGAATACGGTAAATACACACGTTCAAAAAACTGCCGAAAATTAAGCCGAACAACGCGGCAAAAACCAAAATAAGCGTTTCCATACCAGTAATTATTCTCCTAAAAACATAAAAATCCCCCGCAGGGTACCGCGGGGGAAAATTCTAGTGCGTATGCCAGGCTTTGCCGTAGCTGTCGTCCCGGTCCACGTTTACGAAAAAGTCCCCGTAGCGCGGATCGGCCGGATCGCTGACGTAGGCCCAGCCGCCGGTTTTGGTAAACGCCTGCTCAAAATTCCCGGTAGACACGTGCGCGGACGGCGCATGCCCCGGCACGGTGGCCTGCGGGATTTTTTCGAGGTACGCCGGCACCAGGCAGGACAAATCATCCGTCGGATACGTGCCCTGGTGTTCGCCGTAATACGCGGCGATGGCGCTGCGTACTTTTACCAATTTATGTTTGGTGCTCCCCTCCTGGGCTTTATGCACAAGCGCCATAAACTTCGGCACCGTAAAGCCAAACAGCAGGGCGAAAACCACCACCATAATGACAATTTCGGTTACGGTAAAACCTTTCTTCATAAGCGGCCTCATTTAAAATTAAGCGCAACAGACACAAACACTTTAGCGTCGCCCAACGTATTTTTGATACTGCTGTATTCGTTAGGCTGGTGGGCCAAATCGTCCACTTTGCAATACACGACAGCCGGATAGCCCGCGTTACGCAGGAACGAAGCCACCGTCCCGCCGCCTACACCCATGGGGCGCGGCGTATTTTTGTAAACGGATTTTACGGCCGCCACAGTTAATTTAACCACTTCGGCGTTTTTGTCGGTAGCTTTGGATTCTTCCGCAATCAGCTGTTCCACTTTCACTTTTACTTTAAATTCTTTTTCCACGGCTTTGACCGCTTTGGCCACTTCGTCCAGCACTTCTTTGTTCTTATAGCAGGGGATGGCGCGGCAGTCGAAATAAAACACGTCCGTGCCCGGGATGGTGTTGACGTTGGGCACGTTGGCTTCGTGCTTGGTGGGCTCGAAGGTGCCGGCGGATTCGGGCGCGAAGAGTTTGTCTTTTTTATTAAATTTTTTGTGCAGCGCTTCGTCCAGGCGGACAATCAAATGCGCCGACGCGCGGTGCGCGTTGTTACCCATGTGCGGCAAGGACGCGTGCGCCTGTTTGCCGGAAACGGTAAATTTCAGCCAAAGCATGTTCTTTTCGGCCACTTCCACCATCGTGCCTTCCGGGTTGCCGCCGTCCGGCACCAGGAAAATATCTTCTTTTCCAAAGGTTTTGGGATGTTTTTTTAAGATGGCGGCAATACCGAACGTGCTTCCGATTTCTTCGTCCGCATTAAACAAAAGCGCGTACGTGCACGGCGGGCGGACGCCGCAGTCCATCATGGCTTTCACGGCCAGCAGGCCGGATACAATGCCCTGCTGGTTGTCTTCGGAACCGCGTCCGTAAATTTTATCGCCTTTTACAACGGCTTTATAAGGGTCGGTTTTCCACAAGGCCAAATCGCCGGGAGGAACCACGTCCATATGCGCCATGACCCACAGGGCTTTCTTTTTATTTTCGCCGTAGTATTTGGCTACGATGTTCGGGCGCACGCCGCCTTCGGCGGACGGGTCTTTGATGTTAATAACGGAAACTTCGTCAAATTTCATCTGTTTGAGGACGGACAGCAAATACGTGGCTTTGGCGCCTTCGCCTTTACCGCCCTGGGACGGGGCTACGGCCGGGCAGGCGATCATATTCGTCTGCAAATCAATAACCGTTTGTTTATACGTGTCAATCTTTTTAAATAATTCTTTTTCCGTGTTTTCCATGTTCATCCTCCGGCCCATCACCCTACAGCGGGTTGGGCACATCTATAAATTGGGTTTGCACGCCAAAGCGCTTGGCCACCAGCTCCATAAGCGCCAAGACGCCCGCTTTTTCCGAGTTATAGTGCCCCAGCGCAAGGCAGTTAATATGCCCTTCGCGGCACCATTCCTGGGCGGGTTCGTCCAGCACGCCGGTGATATACAAATCAACTTTTTTGCCAATCGCCTGGGGGAGTAAATCTCCCGCACCGCCGCTGACGACGGCCACGGTGCCGATTTCTTTCGGCCCGTAAGCAAGCAGTTTGGCCCGGGTTTGGCAGAAAGTTTCCAGCCGGGTGATAATATCTTCCAGCCGGGCGTTTACAATGCCCGAAAACCCGATTTGCTGGCCGTGATACTCCCCGAACGGTTGTACGCGTTCGGCTTTTATCGCGCGCATCAGGACTGCGTTATGCCCCACCACGGGGTGTTTATCCAGGGGAAGGTGATAGGCGGCCAGGTTTAAGTCGTGTTTCAAAAGAAACGCCACCCGTTCCCGGAACAAACCCGTAAGAGGCTGTTCTTTCCCCCACAAGAGGCCGTGGTGTACGACGGCGAGGTCCGCCCCCGCCGCTACGGCTTTGCGAAAAAACTCCAAAGAAGCCGACACGCCAAACGCAATACTCCCCACCCGCGGCGTTCCCGCCACTTGCAAGCCGTTACGGCTGGCGTCGGGGATGTGGGCGATGTCCAAATACGTATCTAAGAAGTGAATGACGTCTTCGCAATTAACCATAGAATTATGTTATCATTTTATAAGGATGAAAAGAACTCTTTTTTTACTTATTTTCCCTTTATTTTTAGCCGTAAACGCCCTTGGAACCGACATTCCCGCCGCGCTCTATCTGCCCGCGCAGGAAAAACTGCTCGCGCCCGGGCCGCAAATCACCGTCCAATATCCGCACGAAAATATGAAAGTGGCGCGCGGAGCCAAAAAGATTTTTATCTTCGGGCAAGTCATTCTGCCCGGCCCCGTAAAACTGGATATCAACGGCGAAGAAGTGCCCGTTCATAAAAACGGCGCGTTTTTGGCGTTTCTGCCCGTGCAAAGCGGCGCGTTTGAGTTTGTGCTGACCGCCTCCAACGCCAAAGAAACCATCCGGGCCGTGCGCCGCATTACCGTGCCGGGCGCGGACATTAAAGATTTCTCCGCCAAAGCCGAGTTCGACCCGGAAGAAGTGTTCCCCCAAAAACCCGTGGAACTGCTGCCCGGGGACACCGTCAGCCTGTACGCGCGCGGCACGCCGGGGGCAACCGTCACGGCCACGCTTTCGGGCTTAAAAGACGCCAAAAACCTGCCGATGAAGGAGGACGTTTCCTCCCCCGGTTCCTACCGCACCCAATATGTAATTGACCCGGAACAAAAAGCTAAAACGGCCAAAATTACGTACCGTATGAAAGACGGCCCGGACGAAACGGAAGCCAAAATCACCGCGCCGGAAAAATTAAAAGTGCTTTCCGCCAAGGACCCGTTCACCCGCGGCCGCATTTTAACGCCGGGCGTAAAACTGCGCAAAATCCCCACCCCGCGCGAAAACTTATACCCCTTTTACCGCGCCTACGGGAACGTGCTGATTAACGGCCGCTTAAACGGCCAATACCGTATTATGCTGAACGAACAGGAATCGGCCTGGCTGGAAGAAAACAATTTCCGGCTGGAACCGGCCAAAGATTACGAACCGAACACTGTCACCGCGCTGCGCATGAGCGTAACGGACGACAAAACGCGGTTTACGTTTGTCGGCAAACGGATTACCCCCATCAGCGTACACGAATTTAACGACCGCCTGGAACTGACGTTATATTACACGGACGGATTTGACGAAAACTTCAGCATGGATACCACCAGCCCGCTGGTGGAAAACATCATTTGGTCCCAACCCGCCAAAGACACGCTGCTGTTCAAAATCTATTTTAAAAAAGGGACCGGCCCCTGGGGGCACGCCTACGATTTTGAAGAGAACAACTTAACGCTGGATTTAATGCACAAACCCGTTTTAACCCCCGCCAAAGACAAACCGCTCACCGGGGCGCGCATTTTGATTGACGCCGGCCACAGCCCGCGCCGCCAAGCCCCGTATGACGGAGCCGTCGGCCCCACCGGCTACCTGGAATACGAAGCCAACCTGGCCCTGGCCGAAGAATTAAAACCCCTTTTGGAACGCGAGGGCGCCACCGTCATCATGACCCGCAGCGGCAACAACCGCATGAGCCTGCAGGAGCGCTACAAACACGCGCTTAAAGAAAATGCGCATATTTTCGTCAGCCTGCACTATAACGCACTGCCGGAAACGGTCAATCCGCTGGCGCGCGCACGGGGATTTTCGGTCTACTACAACTACCCGCACAGCTTTCAGCTGGCCCAGTCGGTTTACGACGCGTTCACCAAGCGCGTCCCGCTGCCGGACAACGGTATGATCGCCAACGACGTGCTGTTCATCCCGCGCATCCCGCAAATGCCCAGTATTTTGGTGGAGAACGCCTATATCATTCTGCCCGAGCAGGAAGAGCTGGCCCGCAGTAAAAAAGGCCGCGAGCCCCTGGTGCGCGCCTTATATGAAGGGATTATGAAATTCTACGGAGCTACTCCCCGCCCGCTCAAAAAACCCGCCAAACGCAACGCATTTAAAAAACCCATGAAAAAAGCGGTGCTACTGCCAGGTAAACCGCCGGCAATAGTTCCCGCTAAAAAATAAACTATAAAAAAACCGCTTTTAAAAAGCGGTTTTTTTAAATTAAAAGCGCATCCCGAAACGGAGCGACGCCTCCGCTTCCCACCGGGATACCAAATACGAAAAACGCCCCAACTCCAAAGACGTATTATAAATCCCGCGCACTTCCGCCCCGATAAAAGACGCATCCGAAACATCCGTTTCCACGCCCAAACCAAAAGCGAAATAAGCGGAAGTTTTATGTTCTTTCAAATCAAAAGAATACTCCGCCTCGCGCCGGGTAAAACCGGCCGCCAAGATTCCATAGGAACGGGTGGACGTTTCGCTCGCAGCGATGAATTTGCCCACAATGCCGCCGCGCCGCATCTGATATTTATCAATCAGCGGGCTGCCGCTTTCAGGGAAGAACCAAGTTCCCTCCAACCCTACGCCCATCCACGGAGCCCAATAATACAAAACGCGCGCGGAAACGCCGCCTTGCAGATTAATCAACCTCTCGCCGTTGGCTTCTTTAACCGGGGAAAAAGAGCCGGCCAGCCCAAGAGAGGCTTCCCACGGGAAAATAACGGACGGTTCTTGTTGGTAATAGCCGCTGCCGGCGGTATAGATTTGTGCTGAAGAAACGGCGGGGAAAGAAAATAATAACAGAAGACACAAAGCAAGTTTTTTCATGTTGTATATTGTAACAAGATAGCCCGCACCGAATAAATACTGCAATAGGGTTAGAGCGAAAAATATGACAAACTACAATGAAATTTTTATAATAAAAGTATCTTTACTTGTTGAAGGAGTTTTAAACGCAAAATAAGCCTTAAACGTGGCTTATAAACAATTTAATTCTGTTTTTGGAACCGTATGCAGAATACGGTGCGCTGTTGGGATACCAACGGCACATTCTGAGTCCAAGAACAGCTGTTTTAGGCACAAAGCAAGCGGACTAATTACCCGGTTGTTTTGTGCCGAGTGTTTGTCGCCCGCAAGGGCGGCAAACCACGGCTGTTATTATTTGGGTTACTCAGAATGGCTCAAATATAACAGCCGTTTTTGTTTGCCCGAAAACAGAATAAGGAGAAAAATATGAACAAACCGGGCTTTACATTAATCGAATTACTGATGGTGGTACTCATTATCGGCATATTGGCGGCGGTGGCTCTGCCGCAGTATAAAGTGGCGGTTGCAAAAACGAAAATGTCTACCCTAATTCCAATGGTGCGGGGATTAAAAGACGGTATGGAGATGTACTACCTGTATAACGGAGCCTATTTACAAGAAGTATCGTCTTCCGAAGAATACGCCTTTGATATAGACATGTTTTCCGGCTGTACGGCTGCCAATACATTAAGCTGGATTCGCTGTCCCGAAAAGTCTTTGGTATTCGACAGGCTGGATTGTTCCAAACAAACGATAGCTGGCGCAAACACAAAAGAACATGTGGCCTATTTGATGTGGCTGGACCATTCCGAAAAACCCGGAGAAATACGCTGTATTGCCGAAGAATCAAACCATACGGCCAATTCGGTATGCAAATCTATGGGAGGAACCGTGGTTTCCGGCGAAAGTTATTGTATGTCCGGGCAAGTAGGCAAAAGCGTAACAATTTATAAATTGTAAAGGAATTTAGATACGCCGCCTAAAACGCAACGCGCGTCATTTGCCACTTCGGCTTTTCACTCCGTGCAAATAAAAACATCGATCCGGCTTTCAAGTCCCTACACGAAAGGCGGCCCGCAGGGTCAGTTGGTGCGTTTCCCCTACATCAAAAAATCCGCCCTTTCAGGCGGATTTCAAATTAATACCAAATTGACAAAAAACTTCTCCCTGAATACGTTGAAGCCGTTGTGGACCAAGCCGCGCGAATCCGTATTCTAAAAATACACTTGATGGCCGGTGGAATACACGTCAATTGGTGCGCCGGACGACTTCTATAGTATTACTACAGTAACTCAAGTAAAATTTTATCACCAGTTGCTCATTTTTTAAAAAACATTCAAACAAATTGTCTACTCTTTCCTCCATGGTAGCTTTCGCTAAATCTTTGATACTATATTTATGAGTACAACAACTATATTATCGATAAATTATGGAAAAGTTATGAAAAATTTCAATGGAAAAATTAAAATAAACGATTTTAAAGAACTTGAAGAGAATGGTTTTTGGAATATTGTTAAAAATCCTATTTTACAAAAGATTGCCTCAGAAATAGACTTGTGGACGCAAAAGACAGAAAAAAGAAATAAATTATCTAGTTTATTTACTCTTATCTCATATTCTAGTTATAGAGAAAAAGGCAGGATTTTTGCTTGGCCGGAAGAATATCTAAAGAAAGTTTCAAAACAGGAAATTTTATTTCTCTATGCTAATATTGCAAGAATTAAAAATATTAAGTTAAAGGCTGCGTTTCTTCATATTCTCTGGCAATATAAATTATTAGGAAAAGATAGCTATAAAGCAGGAAAACAAGCCATTCCTCTATATTTAAAAAACATCAGAACTTTACTAGAAAAACAAAAAACGCGAAACGATTCCATGCTTGATGTACATATAAGAGATATTATCGAAGCCACCTTAGCACTAGCAATTATTCTTCAAAATAAGAGAGCAAGAAAAAGTGTTTTAAAAATATGTAGTAAACTCTCCTCACTAAGCTATAGCAAAAAAGATTCCTTTTTGATTATTGCTGGATTTGAAATACTTTCTGAAGAAGCTAATACAGAAAACGAACTTAAAGTCTTATTTGGAAGAGTTAGAAATATCATTGAAAACGCTGGCATTGAAGAATACTATACAAAAAGGCACTATTATGATATTGCCATTTCTCTATGTAGAAAATTAAAGTTCAAAGCCGACTTGATAACCTTACAAAAAGAACGAGCATATACGCATATATTGGAAGCAGATTTGTTTTCCGAGGCATCTTATAAAGTTCACCATTTAGAATCGGCTCTGGAAGCTTATAGAAGAATTCCAGGGTGTAAAGAAATATGTGAATCAATTCTAAAACAAATTAAAGAACTTCTTCCTATAATGCATCAAAATGTAGCAGAAATATCTTACCCCGGTTTCTCCAATCAAAAGAAACGAATCAAATATGTAGAAAAAATGATAAAAAACAAAAACTTAGCTGATTTACTGTTAGATATCGCTGATTTATTGGACCTTCCCAGTAAAGACAATATACTAAAGTTTCTACCCAAAGAACCGTCTATTTCAGATTTTATTTCGTCCAAACTATATGATACAGATGGAAAACCTGTAAAAGTTATTGAGGCAAACAGTGATAAAACTTCTGGAATATTTTTTCATAATACCTTAAAGTTGTATTGGGAAGATTTATGTAGAGTAAGGCTTGCTCCTTTGTTAAAAAAAATAAATTCTGAGTATTTGGTTACCAAGGAATTTTTTGATCCGTTATGCACACATCATCCTTTTATTCCGGAAGGGCATGAGGATCTTTTTGCTTTAGGACTGGCATACTTTGTAAGGAATAAAATGATAGAAGCCGCAAGCATTCTTATCCCACAAATAGAAAACAGCTTAAGACACATTCTTTCTCTACAAACACCAATGTTTCATATAAAAAAAGATAGAACATATGAAGATAAAATCGAAATTAAATCTATTTTAGAAGAAGCTTTAAAAAGAAAAATTATTGATGACGTTTTATATTTTAATTTGGAGAAGTTAATCATAGACAAATCAATCAATCTAAGAAATAAACTCGCCCATGGCAATTTAAAAGACAACTATTTTCGTTCTATTGATATGGTATTTTGTCTCTGGATTATATACTGGTTTGTCATGTTACCTTTTGTGAGACAAAGAAGAGAATTTATTAATAAAATTAGCCAAAAATAGTTTTTATAAACTAAAAACAATAAACAGGAAGCCCAACAACAGGCCCAATCCGCCAAAAAAGCGGAAAAAGCCGTGGAAGAAGCCGACCGTAAGATTGACAGACTCATTGAGTTGCAATTAAGTTCCGCCGCACTGCCGGAAAACGTATTTAAAGCTAAATTACAGGCTTTACAGGAAGAAAAGGCCCGCTGGGAAGCGTTAAAACAGCAAAATACCGTGGATGAACACGAGTTTGAAATTTCGGTGGAAGAGGTGCTGGATTTAGCCAAAAATGCGGCGGAAATCTTTATGAGTTCGCAAATGGCCCAAAAAAAGCAAATTTTAAATTGTGTCTTTGCGAACCTGACGATGAAACAAAAAAACCTTTATTTTTTATACAAAAAACCCTTTGACTTACTCGTCAAAGGGTCATTGTGTCCTAAAACGTACCAAATTGACGAAAAACTTCTCCCTGAATACGTTGAAGCCGTTATAGACCAAGCCGTGCGAATCCGTATTCTAAAAGTACATTTGACGGCCAGCGGAATACTTGTCAATTGGTGCGCCGGACGGCTTCTATAGTATTACTACAGTAACTCAAGTAAAAAATTTTATCTGATAATCCTTATTTTACCAATGCACAAAATAATTATGTGCTTTGTATTATACATGGGAAAAAATAACAAGAGCTAAGTTAATATTGCAAACTTCTCCTGTTATCTACAGCGAATAAGCAAAGACAAATAATACAAGAGATTGCTTTATTAGCACTCACGGATGAAGTTTGATAAAAATAAAATTAAATGCTATGATAAAATGTAAGGACAATTCAAATGACAACAAATACTCCTTTCAAGATTTTATCTATAGATGGTGGCGGTATTAAAGGAACCTTTGTCGCGGCCCTCCTTTCCCATTTTGAAGATATTTATTGTAAACCTAATGAAAATATCGCTTCTTATTTTGATCTCATAGCTGGAACATCAACTGGTGGTATTCTCGCCCTAGGATTAGGACTAGGATTGCCCGCAAAGGATATTTTAGGTTTTTATAAAACCTATGGCCAGCGAATTTTTCCCCAACCAAAAACATTTCTTCATAAATGGAACGAGAAATTTAAAAATTGGATTTATGATCGATATGATAGAAGACCACTTGAGCAAGCACTGTCTGCAGTTTTTGCTAATCGCAAGCTAGGAGAAGCCAAAACCCGTCTCCTCATCCCTTCGTTCAATCTAGAAACAGGACAGGTATATATATACAAGACAGCTCACCATGCTCGTTTAAAATGTGATTATAAAGAATCCGTATGTACAATTGCCCTAGCAACTTCTGCTGCGCCTTCTTACTTTCCTGTTTACAAGAATCGCCATATCCCTTTAGTTGACGGAGGGATTTGGGCAAACAATCCGGCTTTGGTTGCTATTACTGAAGCCCAAACATTGCTTAAACAAAATCTTGCTAATATTTCTCTCCTAAGCATTGGTTGTACAGAAAAGCCTTTTAATGTAGAGACATCGACAAAAGGTAAACTTCGTTGGGCTTGTGCTCTTGTGGATCTTTTTTCACAAGGTCAACATTCTTGGACACATGGTTCTGCGCAGTTACTCTTACAAGATAGATATAAACGAATCTCTCCAATAATGCCTAGTAATAGATTCTCATTAGATGGAGTAGAAAACATTAATAAATTAGAAGGACTCGGAGAAAGTACAGCACGACAAGAACTAGATAATGTTAAACAGTTTTTTCAAAAGAAAATACAGCCATTTATACCGAACTATACCTTATAGGGGGGAAAACAATGATTACATTAGAAAATATGTTAAAAGAAATATGTTATAAATTACAGATTTCTGGAACCCAATATCGTGAGGCTGAGCAAAAATATAGCAAGATACAAAAACAACTCCATGCCCAAAACAGTCCTTTTGCCTGTTATAATTTAGAAATTTTTCCACAAGGCTCGTTTGCTATTGGTACTACTGTAAAACCACTAGGACGCGATGAATATGATGTGGACTTGGTTTGTTTACTTAATAACTGTACCACTATAGAAATTCCCCCAATTCAGTTGCTTACTGATTTAAGGAACTTTCTTATCCCCTTATATGGAAAAGAAAATATTGAACTTAAAAAGAGATGTGTTAGTATAAATTTTTCTAAAAATTTTCATCTCGATATTTTACCAGCCATTCCAGACCATATAAAGGGAGATACAAATCTATACGTTCCAGATCGCAAAACAAAAGATTGGACTTGTTCTAATCCCAAAGGTTATTGCGCATGGTTCAAACATCGTAGTCAACAGATTATGGTTATGGGTGCCAAAGACGAGAATTTGCCAGCACCAGCAACAACTAATTATCAAACGCCATTGCAGAATACTGTGCAATTATTCAAACGCTGGCGTGACATTGCTTTTCGTGGATTTGCTGACAACTATCAACCAAGATCAATCGTTTTAACAACTCTATTAGCGAATACCTATAGTGGAGATACGTCTGTACAAGCTGCACTCTCTAACTGTTTAAGTAATATCCAAAAACAAGTTTCTACAAGTGTTCAACCGATTAGGGTTTTAAATCCCCTCAATTCTGAAGAATTATTTAGCGAAAAATGGGAAGAAGAACCTGATGGATACTTTCATTTTCGGACACAATTGGCAACTTTTAGTCAAAACTGGCAAATGCTTAAACAAGCTTCTACTCTAGCAGAACAAAAAAAGATTTTAGACGAGATGTTTGGTGAAGAAATTACTACTATAGCTCTAGACTCATTAGCCACACAATATGCGGGACCGAATAGTGCTTCCTCTTTACATATTACACCCAAGGGAACGCTTACTACAAAAGCTGTTGCGGGAAGCATTGCTGTTCCTAAACATACATTCTATGGTAATTAAATTTTGGAAACATCCCTGTAATACAAAACCGCTTCCTTTAACTCTACAAATCCGGGAAATGAAGCGGTTATTTCCTCTATTGAGAGTTACCAAACAATCTATCAATTCTGTCATTTGGGAGGGGCCTCTGCAAGTGGATTTCACCTTTCCAAAATATTCAGTCAGAATAGAATATACCCGCTTAGAACGTCCAAAAGTATTTGTTTTAGAGCCGGAGCTCCAATCTCTTCCTAATCAAAGAATTCCACACTTATATAGAAAAGGCAAATATAATAAAGCCGATAATTTATGTTTATATTTACCAAATACCAATGAATTTACTCATCAACATTTCATTGCTCGTACAATAATACCTTGGGCGTTACATTGGTTATTTTGTTACGATATTTGGAAACTAACAGGTACTTGGGTCGGAGGAGGAAAGCACCTAAAATAACAGATATAGCCAGGATTCTTTTAAATTAAGTGGAAAAATTATTACTCCATGATAAGTTATTTAATAACAGAAAATAAGACACCGTATTACTACGAAAACTCAAGTACAAATTGTATTATCTCCAGCAATGTATTTTATTTAAAAAGGTAAAAGCCATTTTCAAACGATTAGAATCTATCCAAATATCTAATTTAGGCTCATCGCTTTTTATATACACTACAGGGTCAACTCTAATACTAAACTTACTTTGCGTAACAGTAGGCTTAATATTGTATTGCAAGGCTTTAACTTGAACTAATTGATTATCAATTAGGACAAAAGTCGGTTGACTTGTAAAATCTACACTTCCTACCCCATTGCAACGAGATGAAATAGATGCAATCGTATCAATAATGTTTTCCCATTCATCATAAAAATATTCTAACCTGTAAGAGATAGAATCGCCCTTTTTGTATCCCATAGCATGCAAAGTATCATATCCCTTTTCAGCAAAAATAATATCAAACGAAGACTGGGAAAAATCTTTTCCTAAGACAGCAATCCTCCCCTCTATACCCAAGATATACCCCCACGTATCAGCTTCTTCTATTGGTCTAATAATATATAAATCTATAGGTTTATTTTTAGAATTTTTTAGATCCTTGGCATATTGCTGAGCTTTAGAAGTAAAACCAGTCGCTGAAGCAAAAACTCCACTATTGATATCTTTAGTTACAAGAAGAGCCCCTGCTAGCTTTTGAATATCAGCTCTATCAACTTTCTCCTTACTATCCAAATAATTTTTTGCTTCTATGACGCTACGAATAGACTCTTTCTCTTTTTCAATTAAGCCATCCATTTGAAAATTATCTGAACTAAAAGAACTTTTTTCAAAATGGTTATGTGTAATCTTTGCATCTTGATTCAAAAGCCAAAGTATACAAGCAACAATAATTTCATAGCTTGTTCCTTGTTTAGTTGGAATAAAATTAAACAAACGCTGACACAGATCATCAAAATAATTCATGATATTTTCCTATAAATTCAACATTTTAATCATTATATATATTTATCCATACTTATCATTATCATATTTAAATCTAAAACCACTATAGAGGTAAATTATATGAAATGGGTATGCCTGCTTCCTAAACGAAAACACAAAAGTATTTTTGCCGCTGATTCCAAAAACCAACGAATCCGTGTAATACTGCTTCCGCGTTAGCTCCATACAAGGCCGACCTAATCTGTCGGCTTTTTTCGTCTATAGTATTACTATGGTAATTCAAGTAAAATTTTTTACTTCCGTCTAAATACAAGACTTTTTTCCGTTTACATTCCCATTCCGGCTAAATATAATAAAAATAAACTTTTAGACGGAGAGTTTATGCCTTGTATTACCATTCCACCCATTTTAAAGCGATATATTTCGTATAAATGGAAAACGTTTCCAATTTATGCCCCTGTTCAAAATAAATGTTCTTGTAATAATCCAAATTGTTCTTCCCCTGCCAAACATCCCCTCGTGTTTAACAGTTTTCGCTCCGCTACCAATAATGTTTCTCTTATTCAAACTTGGCTCAATAAATATCCCCATTGTAATTGGGCTATTGCAACAGGCCGTTCCAGCAATTTAATCGTTGTAGACGTTGATTTAGATAAAAACGGCGGAGAAAGCATAAAACACTTTGAAATACCCGCTACATACACAGTTTTGTCTGGTAATGGTTATCATTATTATTTCAGTTTACCGCCCAAATATCACAATTTACGTTCATTTACGGCTATTTTACCCGGTGTAGACATAAAAGCCAATGGCGGATATATAATCGCCCCACCCTCTACGCATATAAACGGACATCAATACGAAATCTATCTTGATATGCCCCCTGTTCCTTTCCCCGCTGCTATTTTGAAACTGATTTTAAACAAAAACAACCCCGACAATAAGATTTTCTCCGGCAACCGCAATAACAGTTTATTCCGAATTGGTCTCGGTTTTGCCTATAACCATACCATTAATTATAAACGCCTTTTAAAGTACCTTGATGTAGTCAATAAAGACCGCTGTTATCCGCCAATAGAAACTGACGAACTAAAAACCATAGCAAATAATATATTAAAGCTGATTGGCAGAAGAACAACAGGTTTATCCAGCTATAAGGAGATATTATGGACGAGAAAATAATATACCAATTCCGCAAAAACCATACCGAAGAGGTCATTTGTACGCTTAAAACGTGGAACGGCAAGACCTTTTTTGACATCCGCGTCTTTTACCGCGATGAAAGCAATGAATTAAAACCCACGCCAAAAGGGGTTTGTTTACCAATAGAAAAAGTAACAGAGATAAAAACAATAACGAGACAATTAGAACCTCTATTAAATGACCAAAATGCTTTGTTATAAGTCTTTTCGTAGTAAAAGCTAAGATTAATATAGCAAGGATACAAAAGAGGCTCTAAAGAGATTATCACAATATACCAAAATTTTATTATAATACTGATAAGTTACTCGTTGGAGGAATAAAATACATAAAATAAGCCTTAAACGCGGCTTATATACAATTTAATTCTGTTTTTGGAACCGTATGCAGAATACGGTGCGCTGTTGGGATACCAACGGCACATTCAGACTCCAAGAACAGTCGTTTTAGACAGAGTATGCTCGAGCTGATCCCTTGGGTATACTCTGTCGAGTGCTTCCTGCCATATTTTTATATGGCGGGAGCCACGGCTGTTATCATTTGGGTTAGTCTGAATGGCTCAAATATAGCAGCCGTTTTTGTTTGCCTATTTTTGCTTCTTGTTATGCTTTGAGCCCGAAAAATAATAAGGAGAAATAATATGCCTAGACACTGGAAATGTAACAAATGCCAACAAATCTTTACTTATGAGAATTTTCCGCCCGCAGGTTTTACGTGTCCATCCTGCGGAGGAACTTTATTTGAAACTAAATAAGATAAGAGGGGGGCTTTAATAGCCCCCCAATAAATAAAAATAATTCGGTAAATTATCCAAGAACAAAGGAGAAATAAAATGAAAAAATTAAAAATAATAAGCGTGTTTTTAGTAGGTATCATAGGGTTGGTGGGTTTTGCATATTTTAAATATTATAATTTAAAAACTGCTAATGGTGCGGCGCCTAAAGTATTACAAAAAATTCTCACAGAAGACCAAGCACTAGGTCTTGTGTTAAATCTTATGTTAGATAATAATGCGAAAGAATTAATTAGCAAATCTTGTAGTTGGACCCTCGGATATCGAAAGGATAGCCCTACCCCTATTGCCATATGTCAAACGGATGTTACAAATATGCAGGGACAGAAAATACATATACAAGTATCTCTCGTAAAAGATTCTAAAATCAAACAATTAACCAATCAAGATTTTAAAGAATTAAACGGCCATGCTATGACAACAGATAAAAATTTACTTGATAATGAAAAGGTGTACTTAGTCAGTTTCCTGTTTGGAGAGAATCAGGGAGACAATAGATACTCTGTAAAATTTTATTTTTATAACCCCGAAACTAAAGGGTTAATACAGGCTTAAGGATAATTTATGAAAAAAATAATATTGATTATTTTAGTTTGCATAAGTATAAATGCGTGTGTTAGTAAAGAAGATGTTTTGTTTCAAAAAGCTAAAAATGCACAAGCAGAGAATGAATACAAAATAGCCTTTGAGTTTTATGATGAATTTATTAAGACTTATCCGCAATCTAACAAAATAAAGGAAGTTAACGAATTAAGAGCTGTAAATATGGAAAAGCACAATGCCTTTGTAGACCAGCTTGCTATTATCAATAAATTTAGCAATGCAAGAGAATATGAACAAGCACTTGCCCATATAATGTCTCTTCAAAAACAAGTGTTAGGCAAAAACTACCAAAATCATCTCTTGGAACTTCAAAAAGATATTTTAAAAGAAAAAAACAAAAATCGTTTAGGTGGCGGATACCAAAACGCTAAATGGGGAATGAGCCCTCTAGAGGTAAAACAAGCTTTAGGATTACAAGTAATTAAGAGTTCTGGGAATACCCTCAATTTTCAACAAAATATGAATAAGGGAGTGGATTGCTATTATAATAATAATCAGTTATACAAAGTAGAATATAATCCAACAATTAATTCTTCAAGAGATTTAGATATTTTTTATCAATCATTAGTAAGAAAATATGGAACACCTCTTGAAAAGCCCAATATGTATTACGGGAGCACATCTTTTAGGATTCCAATAAAATATTATGAATGGACCGATGATTATACTCAAATAATATTTACCTATTGGATAGTTGACGAGGGTCCTGCCATAATGTCATGGAGTAGCGCCATGGTAACTTATCTGGATAGAAACAAAGAACAATCTGTAAGGCAAGCTGAAGAAAAGGCAAACAAACAAAAGGAAGCAGAGGACACAGAGAGACGGTTGCAACGTTATAGTGAGGGAATATAATAATTTACATGAAATTAAAATGTTTAAAAACAAGTATTTATTTTTAATATTCCTTTTGTCTTTTATGGAGCTGTCCGCAAATAGCTTTTACAAAGTCAGTTTGGCTTCCGTGTATGACGGGGATACCTTTAAAGTCTATTTGGCTTGCAGGTATCCCCTGTTTTGCAAAAAAATGTCCGTACGCGTAAACGGGATAGACTGCCCGGAACTAAAAACCAAAGACCCTTGCGAAAAACAAGCCGCCCAAAAAGCCAAGCGGTTTACGGAAGATTTTTTAAAAAGCGGCCCGATTATTCTGCGCAACTGCCAAAAGGATAAGTATTTCCGCCTGCTCTGTGATGTTTTTGTGCGTCATCCATTAGAAACTACTCGAAAGCAAGAGAAAAGCCTTTCCCAAGCCCTTTTGGGTGAAAAATTAGCCGTCCCTTATTCCGGCGGTACCAAACAATCGGTCAATTGGTGTAAAAAATAAATATAACCCTTTTTTAGGACATTTAACAGAATATATATTATTTTTCCCCCAAGTGATGTAAAATAGTAACACAATATACCTTGAATCAAACTGGAGGCATTATGAACTATTTACATCACTCCACTTTACAATTTTTTATTTACGTATTATTAAATAAACGGGAAGATATACAATTATCAACCCAAAAAGGAATAAAATTACCAAAACGGCATTGTGGTCCATTTGAGTTAGATAAAATAATGACTAATCAAGAGTATCCTTTCTTTTGGAAAGACTTACAAAAGCTCGGCTTATTGACAAGAATCGTTGATTGTGAAATTATGCCAGATGATAGCGGAAATTTATATGTATCACGTCTTGGTTCCCCCAAAAATTCTTACGCTATAGCTAGTCGCCCTAGTCTTTCTCCTTTTACCGCAATTAAGGAAGAGTTACCAACGGTAATAGTCTTATCAAAAGAAATGTGCTTAAATATCCTCTCTCTATACATACAACAGTTCCAAGAGGGGAAGCTCCATTCGCTTGATAATGTTTATAGCCTTGAAAAACATCAAGAAATAGCCCATCCCATACTTTGGGAAAAAATAAACAATCACGGAAACCCATTTATGATGATGCCTTCAGCTGACGCGTCCTTTAAGTTTTTAGAGTACTATTTACTTCAACACACCCATAAAAATTTATGTATCAAAAATATTTTCATCAAAAAAGAAAAGCTCGTTGACAGAATCAGCAGCTATGCTGTGTTAAAAATAGAGGTTTTGAAATTGTTGCTCGCCCGCCTAGCTCTGCAATGTAACAAAAGACCTCAAGACAAAGAAATTTCGAATGATTGGCCTAACAAAGTTTCTTGGCGGGATTGGGTAGTGAACATAGAAAACAACCAATGCTCTTATAAAGGAACAGTTTTATCTTTTCACTCTGCCAACAATAAACAAAAAAAGCTTCTCAACGTCTTAGTATCCAGGAAAGGCAAAGCCACGGTAGACCGAGTTGTAAAAGAATTAGGTTTAACCGGCTCTTTAGAGAATCAAAAGAAAAGAATAAGAAGCTTGGGGAGCGAAATCAAACAAAAAATTAATCAAGCCTATAAAGAAGAAGGTAGTACTAATTTCAACATAACAGTATGCGGGAATTATGTCCGCATTGAATAAAATTTAATCGTTCGCTTATCTTCCCCGCCCTCCCTGTGGGGATTGCAACAAACTATTCATAAAAAGCTTCGGATACCCTCCGAGGCTTTTTTATAATTTCATATTACCATCATCCCCTACCAAAACTGAATGTAAGTCCTAGGCCGCCTTCAAAATGGAAGGCGGCTCTTTTCCCGCGCATTCCGCCAACTGTTTTTGTCCCCTCAAATGACTTTGTTAATACTTTGCGGCGGAATCTGCTTTTTTCTGTGTTCTTTCCGACGACAGGATAGGGCTTTTCTTCCCTTGTTTCTGTCAATCTACCCATGAAAAAATCTCTACATGAACGAAAACAGTTCGTTCAAATCAAAAGAGGGATTCTAAAATGGCGTTGAAGCAGTGGTTAAAACAAAACAACCCGGAATGGACGGATGAGGAGCTTAACGAAGAGGAAGCCCGGCTCCTGCGCTATTTTGAAACCCTCTATTTAGTAAAAGGAAAATAAAAAATGAAAGAAAAGATAAAACAATTAGATTTAATCGGGGTGGACACTGTCCGTTTCACATTGGACAAAGGAAAGTTTATCGCCAAAACCCTAACAGGCTTTCACGGAACGCTGAGCGGTATACATCGCTCCGCCAGCAAGGAAGATAAAAATCAAGGTTTATACCGACCGACCATTACCTTTAAGCCGCTTGATGGTTCGTGTACAGTAGAAGTTTCCTTACCGAAATTGTTGTTCGGAGAAAATCTTCAAGAAATTACCTGTGAGCATAAAAGTTTAGTATTGCGGGCCTTATGTACCGCCTTGGCAGACTGGGGAATTATTACCGACGAGTTAAACTTATTGTCAGCCCGATTAAACCGCTTGGATGTGGGAAAAAACCTGTTGCTAACGGGAATCAGCTCCTCTCTGCAAGTTATAGATCTATTGAATCGCTGTAAAATATCAGGGCGGAAAATATCCAAAGACGTTAGCTATACTAATGGCGGCAGAGCGCTTCGCGTACACAATGCCTCGTCCGATTTATTGATTTACGATAAGATTCGTGCGCCCGAATTATGCGGGATAAGCGAAAAATTAGGCATAGAGTCCGACCAATACTGTCAAAAGGCTCTATGCGAAATGTTACACACGCGCAACCATGAAGTACTGCGCATAGAACGGCGGTTCAACGGGCGAAAAGCGGTACGGAGACTTTTTTCAAGGTTATTGATTAACGACCCACAGTTAAAAGATATTTTTAATCCAGAAATCGGTCATAACGTAATTTCAGAAGAGTGGAAGTGGTTAATAGCCGTATGTATTTTACCCGACAAAGATTGCACGGAAAATTTGGCCAGAGTGGTGGAGCTTTTGAAAAAAAACGCAAACGGCTCTTTGCGCAATACCCTCGCCTATTGCTTCACGCAAAATTTATTGAAAAAATATTCGGTAGAAGACTTGCGTCGAACATTTAAGTACGCCGTCAATACCACTAACGTGAATAATTTTTTCAAAAAAATGCAAACATGGAACAGTAGTATAGCTCCCGAACAGGACGTACTAAAGATTATTTCAGAAAAAATTAAAGAATGGGAGGCTTTTCAACTCCCCTCTCTAACCGACGAAGAAAAACTAGATTATAATAATAAAAACAGGAGCAATAAATAAAATGAACGCGGTTATATTAGCAAGAGTATCCAGTAACGAACAAGAGTTCGGCAAATCTTTGGAAGCTCAATTAGCGCTGGGCAAACAGTACGCCCAGCGCAAAGGGCTGGAAGTTATCAGAGAATACCGACTCATTGAATCTTCCACCCGAGGAGAACGTAAAGAATTCAACGAAATGCTTTCTTTCGTCACAACCCAACGGGAACCAATAGCAATTATCATCCATACAGTCGACCGCCTGCAAAGGCGGTTCGACGAATCCGTCAAGTTACGTCCTCTGGTAGAAAAGGGACGAATTGAATTACACTTCGTATCTAATGGATTGGTCATACACAAAGAGTCTTCTTTCTCAGACATTCTGATGTGGAATGTTAATGTCATTGGAGCGGAGTCCTATATTTTTCAACTTAAAGAAAATACCAAACGTGGGCTTCAGCAAAAAATACGCGACGGAGAATGGCCGACCAAGGCCCCTATCGGCTATTTAAACTATATAGACGAAAAGAAACGGAAAATTAAAGTAGACGAAAAACGCGCACCGCTGGTTAAAAAAATCTTTGAAGAATATGCCCTCGGAATTTACAGCGTGGAAGAAATCTGGCGGCGAGCCAAAGCCGCCGGACTCACTAATACGCTCGGCGGGCCGATAGGCCGTAACACCGTCCATAAAATCCTTAAAAATCCGTTCTATTACGGGGTAATGCAGACGCGGGGCAAACTCATTCCGCACATCTACCCGCCTATTGTAGACCGAGCTTTGTTTGAAAAGTGTCAGACAATGCATAAAGATACCTACAAACCCACTATGAAACCGGCAGGTAAGGAGTTTATTTTCAAAAGAATCGTGCGTTGCGGGCATTGCGGCGGACGGATGACATGTTATACCAAGGTCAAACCCAGCGGAAAACAATATACATACCTGCGCTGTTTTGGCCGTTCACACGATTACGCGTGTACCGCGCCGCAAATACAAGAACAAATTGCGTTAGAGGCTATAGAATCGGGGTTAAAACGGATTCAAATTACGCCGGAAATCGCCCAAGCGGTAGCCCGGCATTTAACCGCGCTGAACCGAAACCGGGCAAACACTCAAATTAAAGCCGCCGAAAACGCCGCAAGGGAACTATCAAACGTAAAAGACAAAATTAGCAAATTGGTGGATTTACAACTAACAAATACGCTACCAAATGAAATTTTTCAGGAAAAACTGAAAAGTTTACAAAACGAACAGACGCGGCTGGAAACGTTCCGGGCGGAACATACGGTAAATGAAGCGGATTTTGCGGTTTCAGCGGAAGAAGTAGCCGATTTGGCCCAAAACGCGGTGGAAATCTTTAAGAGTTCTAACTTTTCACAAAAACGCGAAATCATCGGCTGTGTTTTTTCTGACCTGCAAATAAAAGAGAAAAACCTTTATTTTTTATACAAAAAACCCTTTGACCTACTGGTCAAAGGGTCTGATTTTTTCAAATCTTACCGGGGAAGGGACTTGAACCCTTAAGCCCGTGCGGGCAATAGTTTTTGAGACTATCCTGTATACCAATTCCAGCACCCCGGCAACAAATCTATATATTTATTTTAGCAAATTTTCGCGCAAAATCAAACCATTTTTTTAGTGCCGAAATTATCTTCTCCCAGCAAAAACGCCGCCCCAAAATAAGGCGGCGTTTACATTTCCAAAACTTCGTTAAAAACACAGCATGGACGTATATTCGTTCAAGCGTTTTTTAATGTCCCGGCGCGTTAAATTGGCCAGACGGTCCACGCTGAACGATTCAATCGTAAACGAAGCCATCACGTTGCCAATCATCATCGCGCGTTTAATGGACTGCAGCGTATTCCAGTTTTTTTGGCTCGCCAAATAACCGGTAAACCCGCCGCCAAACGTATCACCCGCGCCCGTCGTATCATGCACGTGTTCCAAAATATACGGCGGAAGCTGCGCAATGCCTTTCTTGCTCACCAGCATAGAGCCGTTGGAGCCCAGCTTGATAATCACGTATTTCACGCCTTTGGCCAGCAACATACGGCCCGCTTTAATCAGGTTGTATTCGCCGGTCAGCTGGCGCGCTTCGGTTTCGTTTAAAAAGAAGATATCAATGCGTTTGACTACTTCGAGCAGTGCCTCTTTTTTGGATGAAATCCAATAGTTCATCGTATCACACGCCACCAAACGCGGCTTTTTAACCTGTTTTAAAACAGAAAGCTGGAGTTCCGGGTCGATATTGGCCAGGAACACCGCTTTGGCGTTTTTTTGTTCCGCGCTGAGTACGGGATTGAAATCTTTAAACACGTTCAAATCGGTAAACTTGGTAACGGCGGTATTAAAATCTTTATCATAGCTGCCGCCCCAGTGGAACGTTTTACCTTCTTTTACTTCCAGGCCGGACAAATCCACCCCGCGTTTTACAAACGGAGCGCGGTCCGTATCCGTAAAGTCGGTACCGACAACGGCCACTACCGACGGCTGCGCAAAATAGCTGGCGCAGACGGAAGCGTAACTCGCCGCGCCGCCCAACACGCGTTTGACGCGGCCGTTGGCGTTTTCAATCGTATCAAAAGCTACGGAGCCCACCACTAAAACTTCGTTTGCCATACGTTAGTCCTGTAAAAAGGTTTTTATATCCACGTTTTCGTTGAACTGGTCGAAAAACGCTTTTTGCGCCGTTTCCATTTTGGTATCCAAGAGCTGGGCGGCAAAATCTTGTTTGTTCGCTTCAAAGTTTTTCAAATTGCCGTGCTGAACTTTATAAGCCTGCTTAATTTCGGCGGGGGTTAATTTAAAGTGGGAATACAACACCCCGCGGAAACGGTCGGACAATTTGCCGCGGCGGAATTGTTCTTCAAATTCGGCGGGCGTCATGCCGGCGGCGCGTTTAATGGCGGCTTCGTAAGCGGCCTTATTAAACTGTCCGTTTTGGTTGAAAAAAGGAGAGCTTTGAATATCGTACGCCACTTCGTAATCGGCCACGGCCAAACCGGCGTTTTGGGCGGATTGGTTCAAAATTTCTTCGCTAATCAGCATAGCCAACACTTCCTGGCGAAGCACGCTTAAAACAGTTTCGTCCACATCGGTGCCCTGGTTGCGCAGGTTACGGGCGTAATCGTCGGTAATGCGGTAGAGCTGGCGGTTGGTAATGTCCTTGGAGCCCACGGTGGCGGCCACAGCGCCGAAGCTGCCGCGGCGGTACGCGTCCGCGCCCAAATACACGATGCTGCCCAAGAAAAAGGCGAGCGTGATGATAAGAATTACTTTTTTATGTCTAATCAGAAACGAAATCATACTGTAATCTCCCGTTTATTTTTTGCTTTTTTTGCCGTCTTCGTCGTCTTCTTCCTGTTCTTCTTCGGCAGATTCTTCCGTCGCTCCGCCGATGACGCACAGCCCTTCGATGCGTCCGCCTTCTTCCACAATCATTTTTTTGGCGCGGATATCGCCTTTAATGAAAGCGGGGGCCAGCACTTCCAGCATGTCGGCGCAGACGTTGCCTTCAATCACGCCGCCGCATACGACGATTTGGGCCGTCACGTCACCCAAAATTTTTCCGTCCGTCCCCACGATTACGTGGCGGGCGTTATCAACGGAGCCCTCCAGCGTACCGTCCACGCGCAGGGAGCCCTGCACGCTCAGCGTGCCCTGGAAGTAACATTCCGCGCTGACCACCGAGTAGTGCTCGCCGGAAGAGAAATCCGAATCTTTCTTTAAAAATCCCATAACGTCCTCCTAAAATTATTTAAAATAGTCGCGCGGATTGACGGCCTGGCCGTCTTTCCACACTTCGTAGTGCAGGTGCGTCCCGGTGGAACGCCCGCTGGAACCCATGGTGGCGATTTTATCGCCGCGTTTGACTACGTCGCCCGCTTTCACGCGCACGCCCGTGGTGTGTGCGTATAAGGTGGAATAGCCAAAGCCGTGGTCCACCAAAATGGCCTGCCCGTAGCTGGGCACCCAGCCCGCGTGCCGCACGACGCCGTCGGCAGTGACGAAAATCGGGCTGTCGGGCTTGCCGGCAAAATCGATACCGTTATGGCGTTTGGTGGTGCGCTGACCGAACGGGTCTAAGCGGTAGCCAAAGCCGGAGCTGATACGCGCCGATGACGGCCGGATGGAAGGCGTCGAGTTCAGGCCTTCGCGGCGGTTGGCAAAGTACCAGGCGATTTCCTGGAAACTGGCCAGCCGCGTTTTGGCATGCTCTTCAATAGAGTCCACGTATTTTTCAAATTCTTCGGCGGTTAAATCTTTCAAATCTTTGCCCAATAATTCACGCGCGCGCTCGTCTTCTTTTTCTTTGGCGGCTTCCCAGCCTTTGGGCAGGTTGATGAATTTGCCGCCCGGCATCCCGAGCATCTGGCGCATTTGGGTATCGGTGGTGCGGGTAAGTTCCAGGTATTTGCGGCCACGTTCCAGTTCGTCGCCGATCAGCTTCATTTTTACGCGCATCAGTTCGTTGTCGGCCTTGGTGATGTTATAGTCGTACGCGCGGATAAAAAACAACAGTCCCGCCAGCGTGACAAGCAGCCACAGCGCCGCCAGCAACACCAGCGTCAGCACGCGCACTTTAAACTTAACGGACCCTCCCAGGCGCGGCATGATTAAAATATCCACGCGTTCGCCCAGCAGCCGTCCCAAATAATTGATTAATTTACCCATCTTTTGTATTCTATCATATACGGAGCCCGCAAGGGCGGATTTCCCGCATTAAAAAGGAGAAAATATGAAAAAATTATGCTTCACCGCCGTCCTGGCCGTTTTTGCCGCGGCGTGCATGTTCAAACCGCTGCCCGAAGTGCCCACTTTGGGCGAAGTGAAACTTCCCGTCGTGGCGGAAGAAGAAACCGTCTGGACGTCCACCGATTACAAAGGCAAACCCGTTTTGATGGTATTTATGGGTTCCTGGTGCCCGTGGTGCAAAAAATCCATGCCCGCGGTGATGGCGGCCGAAGAAAAATACGGCGACCGGGTAGAAATCGTAGCCGTATTTATGGATAACGACGCCGAAGCCGTAGCCAAAGCGGCCAAAGAGCACGGGTTTACCGTCACCGCTTTGTATGAAGGCGGCGAGGTGGCGCAAAGCCTGGACGTAAACGGCTTGCCGCACGCTATCCTGTTTGATAAAAAACACCGCGCCATCAAACATTGGGAAGGATTCAGCCCCAGCTTAGGCGACGAATTCCAAACCCAGCTGGCTGACGTAACCAAATAAATTTAAAAAATCCCGCCGCCGTGCGGGATTTTTTAGGAGAATTCATGGAAGCACTTACAGCTTTACTCTTTATTGCAACGGTTGTTTTATGGGTACGCCACCTGGTGGTAAGCGACCGGGTAAACGGCCTGCGCTACCGCGTGCAAAAGTTGGAAAAACAACTGCAGGAACGAACCCGGCAGAACGCCCCGGCGGAAATCCAACCCGTCCAAACCGACACGCCCCCGCAGGAAACCCAACCCGCGCCGGAACCGGTCATTTCAATGCAAGAATCCGTTATTTTTGACGCGGAACCGTCCCCCGTGGAACCCGAAACGCCCGCGCGCACGCTTGAAAACGAAGTGCCGCCCCAGGCGGAGCCCGTGTTAGCCGCAGAAGCCCAGCCGGCCGCAGAGAAAGCGCCTTCCGTTGAATTTTCTCCCGCCAAACTTTTCTCCTGGATTGGCGGACTTATGCTGTTTTTGGGCTTTGTTTTCGGCATTAAATACGCCGTTGAAAACGACCTGTTAAGCCCGGCGGCGCGCATTATCTGCAGCGCGGGCCTGGGGCTTGCGCTGGCCGCGGCGGGCTACTTTATCCGCCGGGAAAAATACCGCGTAACCGCCCACACGCTGCTGGGCAGCGGGCTGGCCGTTATTTACGCGAGCGTCTACTGCGCGCACGCGTTTTACCAGTTTATTCCCCCCGCCCTTACGTTTATCCTGCTTGCGCTTACGGCTTTTGCCGCGTTCGGCGCGGCCGTCAGAAAAAACGCCAAATATGTGGGATACTTGGGCGCCGTCATCGCGTTTTTAACGCCGCTTCTTATTAACTCCGGGCAAGACTCCTGGATTGCGCTGTTTACGTATATTCTGTTCATCAACGCGGCCTCCGTTTTGGCCGCGGCCAAACGCGGCTGGAACGGCCTGCTAATTTGCACGCTCGTATTTACGTGGCTCAGCCAGGCCGCCTGGCTGTTCTCCCCTTCGCCGTTTGCAGCATACAAATTAAACGGCGTATGCTCATTTTTCTCACTGTATGCCTTTGGCGCAGCGTGGCTGGCGCGCAAACAGATACTTAAAGGTGCGGCACCCGCCGCCCTGGGCGTATTTTTATGCGCCGGCATGGTGTTAATGCTTGCGCCTTCGGCGATGATACACGGCTCCGTTCCCGCCATAAAATTGTTAGGCTATACGCTTTTTGTCAATGTGCTGATTCTCTGGCAGGCCGGGCGCGGAAATCTCCCCGCGCCGTTTTCCCTCACCGGGAAAATAATCGCGTTTCTGACGCTTTTTATTTGGAGTAACGCAAACTTTAACGAAATTTCCCCCGTTCTGTTATTTGGTTCGTTCATCGTTTTTGCGGCCGTCAACAGCGGGGCGGAGTTCATTTGGCACAAACAGGAAAATACGCCCGTCCGCCCGGCGGGATTCTCCGTCTTTTATCCCGCGCTCCTCATGCTGCCGCTCGCCTGCGAGCTGGCCCTCAAGCCGGAAATTCCCTTCGGTATGGCAATTATGACGCTGGGACTTCTGTTTATTTTAATGTCCGGCGCGGTTGTGTTTGCCGTTTTGGCGGGCGCCATTACCGCCGCGGCCGCAGGCATGGGTCTGACGGTACTGATTCTGTTATCTTTAACCGACCGAATGACGGATTGGAACGCCGCGCAGGCGCTCGTACTAATCTGGTTAGGGTTTATCCCTGCGGTGCTGGGCGGCGGATTGTTGGCGGCCGTCCGCGACCTGAAAGGAAACACCTCCGTGCCGGAGGGTGAAAACCTTTTATCCGCCCTTACGGCCCTGTCGCCTTTTGTGCTGCTGCTGGCCGTTATCCTGCAAAACCCGCAAGCCAAATTAATCAGCCCGCATTGGATTATGGGTGCGGTACTGGCTATGTGCGCGTTAAACGCGCTGGCCGCGCGGATTTACAAAAACGCAACGTTCCTGCCTGCCGCACTGGCGGGCGCGGTGCTGGTGCAAGCGGTCTTTCCGTTCACCCTGCAAACGGCTTATCCGCTGGCCGGCTGGAGCGTGGGCGTTTTTGCACTGTTCTTTGCATTTCCGTTTGTATTTAAAAAACATTTTTGGCAAAGCAAAGCCGCTTGGGCCGCCGCTTCGCTTTCCGGCGTAGCCACTTGCACGGCGGTTTACCTGTACCTGCGTGTTGTTGCCAAAAATTTCCACTGGGGGCTTTTGCCCGCCGCGTTCCTGCTGATTTATCTGCCGGTAGTTAAAAAACTGTGGACGGCACGCCAAACGGACGAAAGAGTCATCACTCCGCTCGCGTTTGCGGCAGGCGCGGCGTTGGCCTTTTTTACGGCAATTTTCCCGCTGGAAATGGGAGGCAAATGGCTCACACTGGCGTGGGCGCTGGAAGGGTGCGCACTTGTTTGGCTGAACACGCGCGTACCTTACCAAGGACTGACGGGTACGGGCTACGGCCTTTTGGCGATTGCCTTTTTACGCTTGCTGTTCCCCGATTTGGCCCCCATTCCCGCTGCGCGCGTATGGAATTGGTATTTGGGCGTTTACACCGTTTGCGCCGCGTGCGCGCTGTTGGCCGCGCGGTGGTGGCCGGAACAACTGAGCCGTTTTTGGAAAAACTCCCTGGCGGCGATGGGCATCATTATTTTATTTTGGCTGCTTAATATCGAAATTGCCCACTGGTTTGCGGACGGCAGACTATCGTTTGAATTTACGGGCCGTTTGGCCGAGGCACTCGCGTATACGCTCGGCTGGGCATTATTTGGCGGAGCGTGTATTGCGCTGGGATTATCCCGCGGAAAAAACGCGCTCAGCAAAGCGGGCGCGGGCGTTATTACGCTTGCGCTTATCAAATTCTTCCTGTCCGATATCTGGCGATTGGAAGCCTTGTACAGGATCATAGGACTGTTTGCGCTCGCGATTATTTTAATAGCCGCGTCGTTTTGGTACCAGCGGAAACGGAAAGTTTAAAAAGTCAAAAAGCCCCGGCAAAAACCGGGGCTTTTTTCAACAGAAGATATCTTTAAAATTCGTAGGGGTCGATTGTTTTTCCAGTCAGCATTTTACACAGCCGTACTCCTTCTTCATCATCCGGCAAGCAGCTTAACTTTAAAGAGTTTTTAGGATAATAAATTGCATACGGTTTTCCATGACGCCGGCATACAGCCAAACTCAAAAAAGAATCAGAAGTTGCGCCTGCATTCACAGCCCTGCACGAAAAGTTTTTAGTGTTTTTAGAAGGAGTACCGCTGACTGACGCAACTTGACCGGGGACATTAAAATCTAATTCATTTAAATCATCAGCGTAACGCCCGTTCGCCATATAGTACGCCTCTTGGGCCTGAAAAATGGCGCGGCTGAGCGTAACGCCTTCCGCCGCACGGGACTTTTCCACCGCATTTTGATACTGCGGCAACGCCACCGATGATAAAATACCAATAATTAAAACGACCACCAACAATTCTATAAGCGTAAAACCTTTCATTTTATTGTCCCTATTAAAAAGTGTCATACTGAGGAGTTTCTGCTCAGCATCTCCCTTTTTCAAAAGAAAAACACCTAAAGGAGAGCCCGTAATCCGGCGGGCCGCCAAACCTGGAATTATCCCCATGTTATCAAAAAAAAAAAACAATACAAGCCCCGACGCAAAATCACAAAAAATACTCTAAGTTAAAAAACCCGGGGTATTTATAACACGCAAAACACTTATTACAGAGCGCGCACGATATGGGGGTCTTCCATGCACAAATACACGTGCGCTTTGGGGAATGTTTTTTGCAAAAGCGGCACCAAAAAGCGGTACACTTCCAAACGCTGGCCGTCGCCGTAGCGCATTTTGCCGTCAAAATCCAACAGGAATTCGCCGTCCAGCATAAAGTTATCCGGAAAGCGGGATTCGGCCACCTTTTTTAGTTCGCGGCTAAAACGCAAAGTGCCCACACTGATCCACGCGATTTTATCGTGCGGCAGGGTATCGGCCATCTCCTGCACCGTACGGGCGTAATCCTGTTGGTAGCCGTCGTAAATGACCACCGGGTCAAAGTGAAAACCGAGGCGGTAACCCGCTTTGGCTGCTTCGCAGGCCGCGGCCAGCCGCGCGGTTAAATTAGGCGTAAAATGTTCGGCCTCATTTGTGATTTTAGACGAATTAACCGACCACGAAACCACCACGTTTTCCGCTCCGCCCGCTTCCAACAGCCCGCCGATATTCACGCTTTTTGTCTTAAACTCAAACTGCAAATGCGGCCGCGCGCGGAAGAACGGCACAATGTTTTGGGAGTAACGCGTCAAATCGTCAAAAACGAGCGAGTCGGTAAACTCCCCGCTGCCGATACGCGGGCGGTCAAACGGCCCTTTGTTGAACTTTGCGCCGTCGATTTTCGCCAAAAATTCGTCCACGTTGGCGGGCAGCAAAACGGCGTGCAGGTTTTGGTACTGCTGTAAAAAACAATATTCACATTCAAAGCGGCACCCGAAACCCAAATTAATTAAATTGTACCCGCAGCCCGCGGCTGAACAGCTGCACGGACAGGGTTTTAAAAAATCGTATTTTTCGTTGTGAATTAAAAGCGTTTCCGTGCGGCGGGAAAAATTAGGGCTGCCCACTTGGGTTTTGCCGTCGGTTTCTTTAAATTCCGCCTTCGGGAACGCCGAACGCACGCGGGCGGCCAGTTCGCTGTCTTTGGCGGAAGTTTCGATATAAACGGTTTTGGGGTAAAACGGGCGGGGCGTTAAATCGGCTTTTACCGTTTCGTCCAGTTCCAGTTTGGGCAGATAAAAACGGCTCTTTTCCGCCGTCTTAAAATTGACGGGGTAACGCCGCGCCAAAAGCGTTTTTTTGGCGGATTCAAACGTCAAATTTTTAGCGGGAGCCAGCACTTCCTGTGGCGCGCAGTGTTCGCGCTTGCAAATTTCGTACACCAGCCGCGCCAGCTCGCGCAGTTTGTTTACACCTAGTTTGGGAAGTACGGATAAAATATAAGATTCTACTTCGTGCACGTGCATGGTCTGCCCTCCAAAAAAGCCAAGTCTTGCGGCGTTAACGTTACGTCCGCTCCGGCCGCGTTTTGCAAAATTTGTTCCGCCGTCCGCGCGCCCGTCAGCGCGCAGGAAACCGTTTGGTTTGAAAGCGCCCACGCCACGGCCGCCGCCGCCGGAGAAACCTGTAAATTCGCCGCTATTTTTTTAACGCGGTTTGATGTTTCCTGCGCCTGCAAAAACGCGGCCGCGCGGTAACATTTGTAAAAATAATTGCGCGCATCCGCACGGCGCAAATTGGGCGCGGTTTTATATTTTCCGCTTAAAATGCCGCCGCATAAGGTGCCGTACGAAATAAAGGACGCTTCCGCTTCCCGGCACGCTTTAAAAACCGCTTCGCCTTTTTGCGGATGAAAAAGCGAATACTCGTTCTGCACGGAGGCGATTTCGGTTACGCGCGCGGCACGGGTAATTTCTTCCGCGGTTACATTGCACAGCCCGATATGGCGGATTTTGCCTGCCTGTTTTTGGCGCGCCAGTTCTAAAAGTGCGTCTTCCAGCGGGACTTTCGGGTCCGGGTAATGGATTTGGTACAAATCGATATAATCCGTTTGCAGGCGGGATAACGATTCGTTCAGCTGGCGGAGAATCGTTTGCGGGCTTAAGTCGTGGTCGGTCCAAGAACCGTTTTTCACAAGGCCGCATTTGGTGGCCAAAATAACTTGGCTCCGCCGGCCTTTTAAGATGCGCCCCAAAAACACTTCGCTTTCGCCGTATACGGGTGCGGTGTCAATTAGACTAATTCCCGCGTCCAGCGCGGCCAGCACGGCTTTTTCGGATTGCGATACGTCCACCGGGCCCCAGTCGTAACCGCCGCCAAACGGCCAGCCGCCCAGGCCCACGGTGGAAATACACAAATCCGTACGGCCCAGGCGGCGCATTTTCATAAAACTACCAAAGCCCGTTATCGGCCATAAAGCAGGAGTTTACAGCCGTGATTCCAGCGGTTTCGGCCAGGTCATACGCGTCGTCCGACTGCGCCCCCGGCTGAAACCAAATTTCTTTTACGCCTGCGTCAATACATTGCTGTACGGCGGGAACAAGCACGGCGGGCGGAATGACCATTACGGCCACGTCCGCACGCGCGGGCACGTCGGCCAAGCGCGCATAAACGGGCTGCCCCGCCACTTCGCCGCCTTTGGGGTTAATTCCGTACACACGGAACCCTTTTTTTAACAGGACGGTAAAAATTTTATATCCGTATTTGGCCGGGTCCGCCGATACGCCAAATACCGCAATCGTTTTATTTTGGTACATAATTACGCCTGCGGCATGCCGAAGTTACCCATCGCCTGCGCAGCCATGCCTTGGCTGTCGCGTACGGCTTTGTTAAAAACGGCTTTGATGTCGTCGGCAATTTCCGCCGCGCCAAAGTTTTTAACAAGCGCTTCGTCCACGGTCACTTCTTTTACTTCCTGCGAGCCGGAAATCGTCAGCTGGAAAATATGGCGCGGGCTGTCCACCTTAATAACCATATTGTCCAAACGCTTCTTGATTTCTTCCATCTGGCTTTTGAGTTTCCATAAATCTTTGAGCTGACCTAATTTATCGAACATATACGTCCCCCTAAATGATATTTTTTATATTTTATCTTTTATAAGTTCCGCGCCGCAACGAGACGCAGGAATACGGCGGAACAAATTACGCGTTCCCCCGCAAAAATTTTCTCCGCCGCACGCTTGTACACTTCCAGCTGCGGGCGGTATTTGTCGAGCAGTTTGTCCGCTTCGTCCGTGCGGGCACGGTCCGTCTTAAAATCCACCACCCATACGGTTCCGTCCGCGCGGCGCAAAACCGCGTCCATCACGCCGGATTCCCCCCCGGCCAGCGTAAACGGCATTTCGCACGCCAGCGTTTGGGCGGAAAGAATTTCTTTAAAAAGCGCGCTTTGGCAGAACGGTTCCAAAACGGCAAGCGCGTCCTTTTCGCGCGCAGGAAAAGCGTACGCCGCGGCGGCCTGATGAGCGGCGTCTTCGGGCGTTTGTGCCGTGCGCGAAAGCAAAAGTTCCATCGCCCGGTGGCAGACGGTGCCTACCTCGGCCCCCGCGCGCTGTTCTTCCGTTAACGATTCCGAAGGCTGTACGAGCGCGCTGGGCGAAAGGGCAGGATCTTTTAGCATGGCTTCATACCGGGTTTTGCGCGCCTCGTAAGATGCTTTCCAGGCGGTCATTTCGCGCGCGGGAACGGCGGGCAGTTTTTCTTCCGCGTGGCGGTAAATAAAAGTTTCCGGCTCCGTATACGCCGCGTACGTAACGGGAAGATCTACCTCCCCGTTGGAAAGTGTTTCGCTTGCCCCGTCCGGGAACAGCCCCACCGCAAAAAACGCCCCGGCGGCTTTTTCGGCCCCTTTGCGCCCGTCCGCCACCAAAAGCATATGCTCTTTGGCGCGCGTTAAGGCCACGTATAAAACGCGTACTTCTTCACAGCGGCCGTGTTTTTTTTGTTCTTCTTCCAAAAAAGCGAGGTTGGCGTCGCACACTTTTCCGGCGCGCAGACCGTGCATATTGTATTGCCAGGAAAAAATATGGCCCGCAGGCTGGGAGGCAGAAGCAGAATCTTTTTTAGACAAATCGGCCAAAATCACCACAGGGAAACCGAGCCCCTTGGATTTATGCACCGTCATAATAGAAACGGCGTCCAATGCGTCGTCGGCGGAGGACGCACCCAAACGCTCCGGCTCGCTCACCAAAATATCCTGCACTTCGGCCAAAAACTGCCCCAGGGACGCAGGCGCCTCGCCCGCGTATCCTTCTGCTAAACGCACCAAGCGCTGCAGGCTGGCCAGCGTCCGCTCTCCTTCGTACGCGGCGGCGCAGGCTTCGGGCAGGAACGTTTCCTGCATGATGTCTTCCAGCAAATCTTTAAGCGAAGTACGCCCCGCGCGGCGCGCAAAAGAACGGATGAGTTCGTAAAAATCCGCCAGTTTTTTATCCCGCGGTTTAGAGAAAAGAGAGAGTTCCCCCCGCCGGGAAATTTGATAAATTTCTTCGTCCGTAAACCCGCCCAGCGGGCTTCTTAAAGCGCCCGCCAGCGCGGTACGGTCCGCCGGGTCCGCCGCCGCACGCAGGAAATTTAAGAAATCGTTTACTTCCTGCTTGCGGTAAAAATCTTTATCCGTTTCCACGTTAAAAGGAATACCCCGACGGCGCAGGGCATCCGCATACGGGCCGGAGGTGGTGGAAGCGCGGGACAAAAGTGTAATGTCTTTATACGCCAGCTTGCGCCCGTCCGAAAGCGTCAGCTGGCCCACGTTGTTTTCAATCCAGTCGGCAATCCGTTCGGCCTGGTTGTGGCGGAAATCGTCCGCCAGCGCCCCGGTTTCGGGCGCGCGCACAAACAGCCATTTGGCGGCGGGCCCGGGCAGCGGCTTGGCCGGGAAAATAGATACGTAAGCGGGCTGGAAAGCCGTTTCCTGCACCATGGCGCGCGCGCAAACGGCATTGGCCGTGCCGACAATGTCCGGCGCACTGCGGAAGTTCTGCTGCAAGAAACACTTTTCCCCGCCCTGTTTTAAAATCAAATCGGTAAACAGTTCGTACGCCGTAATGTCCGCCCCGCGGAAACGGTAAATAGATTGCTTGGGGTCGCCCACCACAAAAAGTTTGCCGGGTGCCAAAATGACGTCCTGCCAGCGCGCGGCAGAGGAAGATTTTTCTTCCGCCAAAAACAAGAGGAGCTCGCCCTGCACGGGGTCGGTATCCTGGAATTCGTCGATAAAAAGCGCGTCGAACTTTTCTTTAAGAAGGCGGCGCACATATAAATCGTTTTGCAGAAGGTTGCGGGTTTTTACGATTAAATCGTCGAAACTTAAAATTCCTTCGCGCTCGTACCCGGCGCGGATTTCCTGCGTAACGGAACGCACCAAATTAAACGCGGAGAGGAAAATTTGCTGTTTTTCGGGCGCGGTTTTGGCGGCAAACTGCACGAGCGAACGGGCTTCTTCAAACGAGTCTTCGTCCCACCCTTTGGGGAGGGCGGACGGGAACGCGGGGGCGGGTTCTTCCGGCGCGGGCATCACCGTTTCCCCGCGTAAAAAAGCGGCGGTGCGGCGCAGGGACGCGGCCGCAAACGTTAACGCTTTTTCGGCGTTGCGCGGTTTTTTGCCGTCTAAAAAGGCAGTGCTCCAGCCTTCGGCGCGGGCGGCTTTTTCCAAACAAACGCCGGCCAGCATGGGCGCATGCGCGAAATAGTCGTACCGCTCGATTTTACCGCTGCACAGTTCGCGCGCAAATTCTTTTAATTCGGGGAGTGAAATTTCTGGCAGGACTTTTTTCCACTCCTCCGCGCGCGGCGCGCTGATGCCCAGTTCCGCGTCCAGAAACGAGTTCCAGCGCGCGTCGAACAGTTGGGCGGCTTTGCGGCCCGAATCAATTTCCGCATTTGGCGAAAGCCCGGCTTCCAGCGGGAACGTTTTTAAAATTTCGGCGCAGAAACCGTGAATGGTGCCCACGCACGCGCGGTCCAGCCGCGCCAGGGCGGCTTCGGTGCGCGGGATGAGTTTATCATCCGGCACATTGAACCGTTCGCGCAGCAGCGTTAAAACGGAAGACGGCTTGTTTTCCCGCACAGCGGCAAGCACTTCGTGAAGAGCGGTGATCAGACGCGTTTTAATTTCGGCGGCGGCTTTTTCGGTAAACGTAAGAGCCACCAGTTTTTCAACCGGCACGCCAAGCGCCAGCACCGCCAGACAAAGGCGCGTAATCAGCAGCGTGGTTTTGCCCGTTCCGGCCCCGGCTTCCACTACCATGTTGACGTTTAAAACGGTTTGCACTTTATCGCGGTCTTCGCGTCTATTCGGCATGGCGGGCCTCCTCCAGCTGGCGGCTTTGCGCGCTTTTGCGCGCGCGCATTAAACATTTAAAACTGTCCCGGCGGCAAATGGCCGCGTACGGGCAAAAATCGCACAAATCAGACGGGTTCAAAAAGAACGCACCTTTTTTAATATAGTCCGCCAGAAGCGTTAAAAACGCTTCGGCGCGCGGGCGCAGTGCTTCAAAAGCGGACGGCTCCAAATCGCGCCGCGCATAACCTTTGTTAATAGATAAAAGGCACGACCCGGCGGACGAATACCCCGCCAGTTCCGGCAGTTTTTCGGCAGCCAGCACGTATAAAAACGGCTGGAAAATAAGATGCGTAAAGAAATCCGCCGCCAGGTTTTTGGTACCTTTTTTGGACGATTTATAATCCGCCACCACAAACATTTTGTGTTCCGCGTCCACGTTCACACGGTCGATGACGCCGCGCAGTTTAAACGGCAGGCCGGGCGCGTCCAGCCGCGTAAATTCTTTTTCAAAATAAGACGGCGTAAACGGACCCAGATTTTTTAAATCGTCCGTTACAAAGGCGGACAGCCGTTCGCGGATGTCCTGCAAAATCAGTTCCCACACCACGGGATAAATGCCAAACGCTTTATAACTTTCCCGGTTGTAACGGCCGTCCAGCGCGCGGTTTAAATACGCAAGCGCGGCGGAGTCAAACACGTTATGCGTAAGCCCCAGGCGGGAAAGTTCGGTGTAAAAATCCTGCAAAATTTCGTGGTAAGCGGTGCCGCGTTTGTCGGGCGACAGCTCGCGGCGGCTCAGCACGTCGTCTTTCTCCTCCAGGTTAAGGCCTTTGTCAAAAAAGTATTTCATCGGGCAGGCGGCCAGTTCCTGCAAAGCGGAAGGCGAAAACCCGGCCCCGTCGTTGGCTCGCGCGAAAATTTCCGCTCCGGCCGATATAAAACCGTCGAACAAATTGGGTTCCCCCGTTTCCGCCAGCGCGTGCGCGGCGGACAGGGAGCGAGATATTTCATCCGTTAACAGCCCGGCCTGCCGGTAATTTTCGCGCGCCGATTCCGGCTGCAAAATAACGGAAAAGGAAAGTTCTTTGGGCGTTAAAAATTCCGGCGCAACGGAAGCAATCTGTTCCGAAATGCGCCCGCTGACGCGCGGTGTTTCTTCGGCCGTCCAGGTTAAGCGGGCGGCGCGGGCAAGCTCGGCCAAATACACGGAAGGGACGGACTCTTTCCCGTCCGCACCCGTACGGGCGTACAGCGCGTACAGCTTTTCGCGCGCCGCCGTGGCCGCCGCAAAAAACAGCAAACGTTCTTCATCCACGCGCTCGAGTTTTTGGTTCACCCAATAGCCCAGCACGTCGCGCAGTAAATAGCGGTAACGGTCCCGGAATACGGGGTCCTCCGGTACAATTTGCGGGAATGATTTTTCGTTCATGCCGAGCAAAAACACCGCTTTAAACTGGAGCCCGCGCGCACGCACCGCGTCCGTAAACGTTACGCCGCCGCGCATGCTTTCGGCTTCGTTAAAAGAAAGGGAATTTAATGCGTCCGTCAGTTCTTCCACCGCTTCTCCCGCGCGGCTTTGGGCTCGCACGGAAGCGTATTTTTGGAGCGAATCAATTTTATCGCACACGGCGCGGTAGATTTCCGCGTCTTTGCCGCGGAAAGAAGTTTCGTCGGTATTGTCCGCCAAAAAAGCACGCGCCAACGCGGCGGCGTCCGCCCACGCGCGCGGAGCGTTTAACGCCGAGAGACGCGTTTGGCACGCTTCCAGCCACGTTAAAAAAGCAGGGTCGTAATCTTTGGTTTGGGGGAGCAAATCTTTCCACTGGCTCAAATCGCGGCTGACGAGCGAAGAAGCGGCCAGAGAACGCCATTTATACTTTTGCTCCGCTTTAAAATAAGGGGAAGACAACACGGCCAGCACCGTATCGCGGTCAAACCCGCGCGCGGCCAGCGAAAATAAATTTAAACAAAATACGCCCAGCGGGAATTTAGAAAGCGGATACGTAAAAGAAGCGTCCAAGGGAATACAGTTTTGTTTAAACGCGCGGCGGACTTCGTCCTGGTACGACGTAACGGAACGCGCGATAAGCGCGATATCGCTAAACGAATATCCCTCTTTTTCCGTCAGACGCAAAATTTCTTTGGCGGCAAAAAACACTTCTCCGCGCGGGTCCGCCGCCGACACGATGTTCACTCCCGGCGCGTCCGCCGCGCCCTGCGGCGCAAATACGTACGCACCGCTTGCGCCAAGCGCGCCGAAATCGTTTTCGTCCGCGTCTTCCGCCGCGGGAGAAGCGCCAAGCCAGTTGGTTTCAAAAAATTTCTGCGCAAAACGGTACGCCGCATGCTTTTTATACGGCGCAAACACCGCCGACGGGTGCGTTTTGCAAACCCGGTTCACCAGTTCCAGCTGGCGGCCGGGCATATCGTAAAATCCGTAAAAAACAATTTGTTTAAATCCGCGCAAAAAGGCGGAATTTTCCGCGCCGTTCAGCGCGCGTTCAAACATTTCCCGGTACGGGCGGTAGCCGGGCACCTGCGCTTCGCGCTCGTTAAAACGGCGGTACACGCGCACCAGCCAGCCGAAACGTTCCGCTTCCTGCGAGAGCACCGGGTCCGAAGAGGTTTGCAGATGTTCTTCCAGCACGCCCGGGTCCGCCAGCGAGTCGGCCAAGTCCCGCAGGGACGCTTTCAACGCATGCACAAACCCGCGGGAAACGGGGTAGCGGTTTAGGCCCGGTTCGGTTAAAATTTCTTTCAGCAAAAAATCGCGCAGATTGTCCTGCGGAAACTCGGGCAGCGCCGCGCCCTGCTCCGCGTCCAGCGCGCGCAAAAGGGCGGAACCCGTCAAAAAATGGATATTTGCCACCGCGCCGTTTTCCTTCGCCAGCACACCGGAAAGGCGGCGCGCCACAAACGAAGACGCACACACAACAAGCCACGGCTCCAGCGGGTTTTGGCGGCGGGAGCGGACAAAGCGTACAAACGATTTTTCCAGCGACGGATAATGTGCGTAAAAAAGTTCCATGGCGTACCGATAAATAGTAAAATAGAAACTACTTTATTATTGCATTTTTGGACGCATATTCAAATACTATGAAAACGCTCGTCATTGTCCGCCACGCACACGCGCTGCCCGGCTACGAAGCCGGCGTAAATTCGGACGCCGAACGCCCCCTTTCCGCCGAAGGGCGCGAAAAAGCCTCCGTCACCGCCGCGCGCCTGAACCAGCTGGGTATTACGCCCGGGCTGATTATTACAAGCCCCCTCCTGCGGGCCGAACAGACCGCCTGCATTTTGGCCGAAACGCTTTGCGCGCCGGTTGAAAAATCGTTCGAATTAAACGGCCTTAAAGACGAGCAGGACGTCTGCGATTTTTTGCGCGGACAACTAAACCGCACGGACTGCGTGCTGGCCGTAGGCCACAACCCGAATGTTACCTATGTAACGCATTTGCTGGCCGGACAGGTTCGCACGTTTTTGCCGGGTTCGTTTGCCGTAATTAACCTGGATAATCCGGCAGCACCGCAACTTACTTATTTTGGAGAATAACCATGACTGTTTTTGACGCCGTTCTGCTCGGCCTTTTACAGGCTTTAGGCGAGTTTTTACCGATTTCCAGCTCCGCGCACCTGGTGCTGCTGCCGTACTTCCGCGGGATGGAATACCAGGGTATCGCATTTGACATTATGCTTCACGCGGCCACGCTGCTGGCCGTACTTTTGTACTTTGCCAAGGACTGGTTTATTCTTATTAAAAACGGGCTCACAAAACCGTTTGCGCCGCAAGGCCGCATGCTGTGGTATTTGGCGGCGGCCACCGTGCCGGCAGGGCTTGCGGGGCTGTTTTTAAAAGACACGGCCGAACATGCCTTTAGAAACCCGCTGATGATTGCGGCTTGTTTAATGGTGTTTGCGGGCATACTGTGGTGGGCGGACCGCCGCGCGGGCGACCGGGCGGAAACAACGGATATTTTTTCCGTCCCGTTCAAAACGGTATTTTTGATTGGGTGCGCGCAGGCACTGGCGATTATGCCCGGCGTGTCCAGAAGCGGTATTACGATTACGGCCGCATTACTCTTGGGCCTCACGCGCGGAGTAAGCGCGCGGATTTCGTTTTTGCTTTCCGCACCGATTATTGCGGGTGCGGCGGCGGTGGAAGTTACGCATTTGTCCACCGGAGATTTTAACGCCGCGTTAGTATGGGGCTTTGTCAGCGCGTTTTTAGGTGCGCTCATTGTTATCGGCGGCCTCATGAAATACATCAAAACGCACAGCTTTGACGTGTTTGTTTACTACCGCATTTTGCTGGGGCTTTTTATCATCGGGTTTTATTTTTGGAAGTAACAACTTGATAAATCTTAAAGAACCCGGATACAAAACTTTGTATCCGGGTTTTTAATAACTATTTGCTGTATTCCGCCGCTTTCTTTTCTGTGGCGGCCAGCGTTTTGGCCACTACTTTTTTTACGTCCGATGCGGCCAGCACGTCCATTCCCGCCGCCGTACAACCGCCGGGCGTAGCCACTTTCTGCGCCAGTTCGGCCGGAGGCAAATTCTCCCGCTCCACCATTTTGGCCGCGCCGATAACCGTCTGCACCGCCAGTTTGACGGCGTCTTCCTGCGGCAAGCCTTTATCCGCCGCGGCCGAAGCCAGCGCGTCTATAAAATAATACACAAACGCCGGGCCGGAGCCGGATAATGCGGTGGCAGCATCAAACACGGAAAGCGAAATTTCAAACGTTTTACCCATACCGTCAAAAAGGCCCATCACTTCGCGCCGGGTGCGTTTGGGCGTTTCGGCCGCAAAATGGAAAAGCGTTACGCCCTCGCCAACCGCCAGCGGCGTATTGGGCATAATGCGGATAACGGGCCACGCCGGCAGCACGCGCTGGATTTTCTCCACCGTCCACCCCAACGCCATACAGATAAGCGGCTTGGCCGGAACGCCGGAAGCGGCGATGTCTTGCAACACGCTTTCCACCTGCGCGGGCTTAACGGCCACAAACAGCCAACCGGCTTCCATAATTACGCGGCGGTTGTCCGTCACCGCGTCGATACCGAGCGCCTTTTGAATCCGCTCCGCCGATTCCGGCGTGTGAACGGATGCGATAAAGTCTTCTTTCGGCAGACCTTGGACCAACAGACCGCGGATAATCGCACTGCCCATTTCCCCTGCACCGATAAAACCTAATTTCATTTTTGTCCCCCTATTTTTTTATGCGTAAACGGTTTAGCTTCGGGGCCGACGTATTCGGCCACCGTTTGCCCGTTTCCGTAAAGTTTATATTTATAAATCGTCAGTCCCGCGAGCCCCACGGGGCCGCGCGCGTGCGTTTTGCCCGTGCTGATACCCACCTCCGCCCCAAAGCCATAGCGGTAGCCGTCGGCAAAGCGGGTAGACGCGTTATGGTAAACGCCGGCGGAATCCGTCAAATCCATAAAAATTTGCGCTTCGTCATGTTCGGCGGTAATAATGGCGTCCGTATGGTGCGAGCCGTAGGCGTTGATATGCTCAATCGCCGCCAATACGTTCGGCACCAGTTTGACGGAGAGTTTTTTCTCGCCGTATTCCGTATGCCAGTCCGTTACCGCGCCCGCGACGGGAGCCAGTGCGCCCACGCGTTCATCGCCGTACAATTCCACGCCCGCCGCGCGCAACGCGGACAGCAAATCGCGCTTATTATTTTCCGGCCAGGCTTCGTCGATTAAAAGCGTTTCCATGGTATTGCACGCCGCAGGATACTGCGTTTTGGCGTCCACGCAAATGTTTTGCGCCATTTGCACATCCGCCGAGCGCGCCACATAAATATGGCACACGCCGTCCGCATGGCCAAGCACCGGGATTTTGGTGTTGGCTTTGACGTACGCAATCAGCGCATTTCCGCCGCGCGGAATAATTAAATCGAACAAATTATCCAAGGCGAGCATTTGCGCGGATTCTTCGCGCGTGTGGATTAAATTCAGCGCATCCGCCGGATAGCCGGGCACGGACGCAAGCGCGTTTTTTAATACACGCGCCATCATGTCGTTGGTGTGCAGCGCTTCGCGCCCGCCTTTAAGCACCACGGCGTTGCCGGATTTTACGGCCAGCGCGGCGATTTGGGGCACCACGTCGGGCCGGGCTTCAAAAATCACGCCGATAAGCCCAATCGGGCATGAAATTTTATACAGCGTTAAATTCTCGTCCAGTTCCGTGGCGGCCATAATCTTGCCCACCGGGTCCGGCAGGCTGATTAAATCTTCCACTCCCTTAATGACGGTTTCCAATTTTTCGCGCGTGAGTTTTAACCGTTCGTACAAAGCGGGTTTCATTTCGCCCGCCAAAACGGCGCGTTCGGCCTGGGATAAATCCACTTTATTGGCTTCTAAAATTTCGTCCGCGTGCACGCGCATGGCGCATGCCATGGCCGACAGGGCACGGTCTTTTACGTCCCCGGGCAAAGCGGCAAGCACGTAAGAAGATTGTTTGGCTTTGGAAGCAATTTCAGCTACGTTCATAATTCCTCACAATAAAACGATGTTGTCGCGGTGGACGGCTTCGTCGTAATTTTTAAAGCCGAGCTTTTTGGCGATTTCTTCCGACTTGAGCCCCGCAATTTTGCGGCAGTCGTCGGAAGAATAATTGGCGAGCCCCCGCGCCAATTCTTTGCCGGACTCGTCCAGAATATACACGGCGTCGCCGGCTTCAAACTCGCCCTCCACGGCGGTAATTCCGGCGGGCAAGAGGGAAGACCCTTTCTCGCACAGCGCTTTTTCGGCCCCCGCGTTGACGCGCACGCCGCCCGAAACGTTGGTGGCATAGGCCAGCCATAATTTTTTGCCCGGCAAATGTTCGACGGGTTCAAACAGCGTGCCTTTAAATTCCGGCCCGAACACCGCCCCCACCGCGCCGGAACGTTTGCCGTACGCAATCACCATGGCCGCGCCGGAACGCGTAACCACTTTGGCGGCTTCCAGCTTGGTTTTCATGCCGCCGCGCCCGCGCGACGAAGCGCAAAAACCGAGCGCTTCCACCTCTTCCGTCACGCCTTTGACGCGGGAAATCAGTTTGGCGTTTTTATCTTTGCGCGGGTCGCCGTTATACAGGCCTTCCACGTCGCTCATAATACACAAAAGGTCCGCATCGAGCCCGCTCGCCACCAGGGCGGAAAGTTTGTCGTTATCGCCAAAGCAGACTTTTACGCCTTTATCTTTATATCCGCGCAGCTCGTTGGTGGATACTGTGTCGTTTTGGTTGATAACGGGAATACAGTTAAGTTCCAATAAACGGCTGAGCGTATCACGCAAACTTAAATAACGCGCGCGGTTGGCGAAATCGTCCTCGGTCAGCAAAACCTGCGCCGCCGTAATGCCCAAACGTTTAAAACCGTCCTCGTAAATTTTCATCAGGCTGGTTTGGCCAACGGCCGCACACGCCTGTTTTAAAGAAACGCCTTCGTCCTGTTGCGTAAGCCCCAAAATGCGCCGGCCGACGCCCACCGCGCCCGACGTTACCACCAAAATTTCTTTTCCCCGGCGGTGCAGGGCGGCGATGTCTTCCAAAAACGAATACAGGCGGGAAAGGGACAAATCCCCGTCGTCCGCGCTGAGCGCGTTGGTGCCGAATTTAATAACAATTCTTTTTGCGTTTTTAATAATGTCTTTCATAACTCCCCAAATATAAAAAACCCGCCCGAAGGCGGGCTTATAAAAACATACGGAACTATTCCGCCGCGGCCGGAGCCGGAGGCGGAACCGCGCACGATTTTTCGCACCGCGTGTTAAACGGGCAAACGGCGCAGTGTTCCAGATTCGGCTCGAAATCGCCGACTTCAATTTTCTTGCCGATGTCGATAAACGTATCCAAAATTTTCTTTTCGTCAAACGCGTCAAACGGCGCGCTGACGGTTTTGTCAAACGCTACGAAATAGAACGTGGCTTTGCCTTTTTGCATGTTCCACGCACGGCGCGCGCCGACGGCGTAAATCCCCATCTGCAGGGAATCCGTCACCGCCAAAGACAAATCCACATCCGTCCCGGTTTTATAGTCGATTACTTCCCAGGAGCCGTCCGGGTGTTTGTCGATACGGTCGATTTTGCCGCGCAGCGTCCATTGGCCTTCCTGAAAAATAAATTCGCGTTCCGTGCTGTCCACCGTCGTTTTGCGTTCGTATTCGCGCTCGGCGTACGTTTCCAGCATCTTTTTGCCTTTTAAATACCACTCCATCTGCTCGCCGGCGGACGAATAGCCCGCGCCGAGCCAGCAGTCGTCGTAATACGATAAAAGTTCGGACGGGTCGTTGGAGTTGCGGTGGTATTCTTCCAGCGCGCGGTGAATGGATACGCCCAAGGACGAAGCCGGCACCAAGCCTTCCCGCTTGTTTTCCATATACTTATATTTATACAGAAGCGGGCACTCCATGTACGTTTTGATTTTGGAGTAGTTCAGCTCGTATACGTCGCTATACATGGGAAGCGTCCTTTTCGTCTTTTTGGGCGGCGCGCATAAAATGCACTAACGTATCGCCGTATTTTTCCACGCGGTAGACTTCCAGCGAAGCGGGAACGGCAAACTCTTCCGTCTTGTGGTTTTGAAGCACAATAATCCCATTAGGAGAAAGCAGGCGCGAGTCGGCCACGTTTTTTAACGCAGGCTCCGAAAACGAGAGCATTTTGTTGTTAATGTCGCGGTACGGCGGGCCCATGAAAATAATGTCGTAGCCTTCGTTGTCGCTGTAGGGCATCAGCCAGTCGAGCGGTTTTAACACGTCGCCGCGGAGCACTTTGGCGCGGTCCGCAAATCCCAGGTGTTCCAGGTTGCGGTGAATGTTTTTAATGCACGCGGGTTCGCGGTCCACCATCACGGTTTTAAGCGCCCCGCGCGACAGCGCTTCCAAAGACACGTTGCCCGTCCCGGCGAACAAATCCAGCATGATGGCCCCGGTAATGCGCGGGCGCAAAATATCAAACAGCGACTGTTTGATACGGTCCGAAATCGGCTTTACCGGCAGATTTTTAGATACGGAAAAAATTCTCCGCCCGCGGGCGGTTCCAGCAATAATACGCATAAGAATCCTTTATTACAGTTGCGCGATGCCTTCTTTAATGGCGTAGCGCACCAACTCGGCCTGTTTGTGGATGCCGAGCTTTTTCATAATGTTGTTGCGGTGCACGTGAATGGTGTTAAGCGACAAGTTAAACGTTTTGGCGATTTGCTTGCTGCTGTACCCTTCGGCGATAAGCTGCAACACTTCTTTTTCTTTGGGCGTAAGGCCCGTGGCGTCGCGCTTGCGCGAAGTGGTTTTGCCCAAGAATCCCTGCACGATATATTTGGAAACTTTGCTGCACAGATAAAAGCGTCCGGCGGCCACTTCTTCCACCGCGTCGACGATTTCGTCCGCCGCGGATACTTTTACGATATATCCTTTCGCGCCCGCTTTGAGCGATTTTTCCACCGACACCCGGTCGTCGTACATGCTGAGCATGACGACTTTGGTGTCCGGATTGTTTTTTACCATCCGCTCCACGGCTTCAATCCCGTTGAGCACCGGCATGGAAATATCCACCACGTAAACGTCGGCGGGATTTTTTTGGGCATATTCCACCAAGTCTTTTCCGTTGGAAACTTCGGCCACGATTTCCAAATCCTTACCCAAGGTTTCCAGTACGGCGCGGACGCCGTTTCTTACGATGGCATGGTCGTCCGCCAATACGATTTTTTTCTTCATGTTTATTCTTTCCCCCCATAAACCACGCTCGGGCAGCGCACCTCAATACGGGTGCCCTTGCCGGGCGCGCTTTTAATGGCAATCGTTCCGCCCAACAACTCCACGCTGTCTTTCATAGCCAAAAGACCCACGTGACGGATGGAACGCTGTTTGGAAGGCTTAAAGCCTACCCCGTCATCTTCTACCACCAGCCGGACTTCTCCGTCCTCGCGCTCCAACAGCACGTAAATGTGTTTGGCGTTTGCGTGCTTCACGATGTTGTTAAGCGCTTCCTGCACAATGCGGTAGAGCAAAATTTTTACACTGTCCGACACGCCGCTCTCCCCCGTAATGGGTTTATAGTCAAACGTGTACGGAATATGGATAAACGAACTGATGTTTTCCAGCATGTCGCGCACGGCGCCGCCCAGCGCGCCGTCGTTTTCCAAACTTGGCGGACGCAGGGACACGACGATATTTTTCACGCGCTCCACGCTTTCTTTAATTTGGCCGTCCAGCTTGGCAATATCCAAAAGCGCCTGCTTTTGGTCGCCTTTTTTTACGCTGGCTTTTACAATGCCCAACAGCGCGGGCAAAATAACGGCGGTGGAGCCGATTTCGTCATGCAGCGCTTTGGAAATGGCCTTCTTTTCCGTTTCGCGCGCGGCCAGCAAAATTTGGGAAAACGTACGCGGGGAGGACCAGTCTTTCAGCATATGTCCGCCCACTTCGCCCCAGTCCGAAATATCACGCACTAACGCGAGCACGCGTTTTACACTGCCCGTGGGGCCGCCTAAAGGAATGAAAGTGGTTTGGTAATACAGACGCTGCCTGTTTTTTTCGATGCTCCATTCATAATGGTAAACACCGTTTTTAAGTGCGGATTCCAAAGCATGCATGTGTACTTCGCGACCGCCTTCCAAATCGGCTTCAGACAAATTGCCCGACACATTGCTAAGCGTCGTAACCACCAGCGTTTTGGGATTCACAAGCGCCACCACGTCATAACCTTCTATGCCGTGCTGTTTAATGCGGGCAAAGCGGTCCGAATCCGTTTTGCGCGGGCAACCGTCCTGGCCCACGCAAGAACAATGTTCCTGCGCGTTGCAGCCGTCGCAAGCGGACGGCGTTTTTGCCGTTTTCTGTTTTTTTACCATAATAAACCCCTTACTGTACTACCTTATTATTTTACTATAGTTTGCACCCGTTTTACTATTGCAAAAGGGTAAGAAAACACCCCCGCCGTTCCGGCTGCGGTATTTTTGATATAATTTAGGAATATGGTCCGGAAACTAAAAAAAATCGTAACCTCCAAACCTTTTATTTTCTCCGCGCTGGCGGGGCTGTTTGTATTTATTATTTTGTGCGCCGTATTTATGCGTTATATCTTTTCCGGCCTGCCCCCGGTGTATGAGATGGAAGAGTACACGCCGTCCCTCACCACCAAAGTTTTCGACCGTAACAATACCTTAATACACGAATTTTCCATCGAAAAACGCAGTATGGTACCGCTGGAGGACATCCCGGTAGACCTGCAAAACGCCGTAGTGGCCATGGAAGACCGCGATTTTTTTAAACACGCCGGTTTTTCCATCCGCGGCATTATCCGCGCGTTACTGCACGACCTTATCAGCGGACGCGCCAAACAAGGGGCCTCCACGCTTACCCAGCAGCTTTCGCGCGGCGTGTTTTTAACGCAGGAGAAAAAGCTCATCCGCAAAATCCGCGAAATTATTTTGGCCATTCAAATCGAGCACCAGTTCAGCAAGCCCGAAATTTTACAGCTTTATTTAAACGAAATTTACCTGGGCAGCGGTGCGTACGGCGTAAAAGCGGCCGCAAAAAAATACTTCGACAAAGAACTTTCCGAACTGACCACCGGCGAGGCTGCGCTCATCGTGGGGCTTATTCCCGCCCCGGGCCGTTACAATCCCTTTGCCAACCCGGATTTGGCGCGCCAGCGGCGCAACCTGGTGCTGGACGTAATGCACCAGCAGAACTATATTTCCAAAGACGAACTGGAAAAAGCCAAGGCCGAACCCCTGCCCGAAAAACAGCCCGCGCCGGAAGACAAACCGGGCCAATACTTTATTGAGCACATCCGCCGCGTGCTGGAACCCAAATACGGCATGGACGTATTGTGGAAAGCGGGCCTTAACATTTACACCACCATCGACATTGAACACCAGGCCCTGGCCGAAAAGGTGATGAACCAAAAACTCCAGGAATATGACGAACAGGTGGCCAAAGGGTTAGGCATCGAAATCGACCCCAACGACTCCGAAGCCGAAGCGCAGACCGAAACGGACGAAGAAGATTCCGCCGAAAAAGACCCCAAGGCGGACTATCCCCGCCTGCAGGGTGCGTTTATGGTGCGCGACGTAAAAACCGGGGCCGTGCGCGTAATGGTGGGCGGACGCGGTTTTGACGAAAGCAAATTCAACCGCGCCACGCAGGCCAAACGCCAGCCGGGTTCTTCGTTCAAACCTTATGTTTGGATGGCCGCTTTGCAAAAAGGCTACACGCCGGCCACGCTGGTGAAAGATTTGCCCACCATGTTCTATTACGACGGCCGAAACTGGCGCACGTTCGACGAAAATTCCGACCTTTATTCGCTCGACCTGGCCAAACAAAATTTCATTGCCAGCAAAGAATTTAACGTCTGGGTGCCGCAGAACTACGGCGGACGCAACGAAGGGTGGATTACGCTTAGAAAAGCGCTTGAAAAATCCAAAAACCTGGTGGCCGTCAACTTGATTGACGCGGTAGGCGTACCCAGTGTGGTGCGCGTTGCGCGCAAGGCAGGCATTACCGCCGCGCTTCCCCGCGTGCCCGCGCTGGCGCTCGGCGTAAGCGTGGTGCAAATGGACGAACATTTGGCCGCTTTATCTACCTTCGCAAACGGCGGGATTCATACGGACAACTATTATATTGAACGCGTGGAAGACGCCAACGGACGCATTTTGGAACAGCATATTCCGATTGAATCGGCCGAATTTTCGCCGCAAAATTCTTACCTGTTAATCAACATGATGAAAGGCGTTACCCAGCGCGGAAGCGGCGCGTACGTCGCGCGGCTGGGGCGCAACATCGCGGGCAAAACGGGCACCACCCAAAGCCACCGCGACATGTGGTTTGTGGGCATGACGCCGCGCACCGCGGCCGCCGCCTGGATGGGCTACGATGACGACGCCTCCCACGAAAAAGGCGCGCGTTTTACCGGCAGCACCACCGCCCGCTGGTGGACGGAAATCATGCAGGAAATTTTAAAAGACGAACCGAATGACGACTTTACCGTGCCGGAAGGTATTTCGTTTGCGTATGTGAACCCCATCACGGGCAAACTGGCGATGCCCACCGAACGGAACAAATTTTTAGAAGCGTTCATCACCGGAACGGAACCTCAGAGTTTTTAACCGGGTTCCGCCCGGAATAAAAAACGCTCCGGGCCTATGAACAACAAAGAAGCAACCCCCGTTCAACTTTTCTGCGGCCTGCCCAACGGCGCCGCAAAGGCGTACTTCGTTTGCCAAAATTACCTAAAAAACCATAAAAACATCCTGTTTGTTACCGATAAAGACGCGGACGATTTTGCCGAAGCGGCGCGGGAATTTGCGCCGCAAAACGCCGCAGTTTCGCTGTTTCCGGAAACGGATACGGGCCGTTTGGCCGCGCTGTACCAACTGCTTACGGCCCCGGCCGGGGCACGCCTTACCTGCGCGTACTACGACGCTTTATCCGCCCCCCTGCCGGAACCCGGTGAATTTTTAAACCGCACGTTTACCGTCAAACACGGGGACACTCTGCGCCGCCAGGAACTCTTAGATAAACTGGAAGCAGCCGGATATACGCGCGAAGAATATGCCGAAACGCCCGGCCAATACGCCGCGCGCGGGAGCGTGGTGGACGTGTTTTCCCCCCTGCGCCCGGAACCGTTACGCTTGTATTTTGCGGGCAACCGCGTGGACCTTATCAGCGCATTCGACCTGGATACGCAAAACACCAAAGAACACGCGGACGAAGCCGTCATCATCCCGCTTTCTTTTGAACAGACTCCCGCCGTGCTGACCGATTTTTTAACCGGCTGCTCCTTTATTTTCGACGAGCCAGACCCGGATTTCACGCCGGAAAATTATTCCGCCGCGGCCGTTATCCGCGCGCTTCCAAGTGCGGACGCACGCGACTGCGGCTTAAAATCCAACATTCCTTTTAACGCCAACATGGAACTGGTGGAGCGGGAAATTTCCTCTCTGCAAAAACAGGGACTTGCGGTAAACATCTGCTGTTTAAACCGCGGGGAACTGGACCGCATGACGGAACTGGCGGCCGATTACCCGCATTTTAAAACGGCGCGCTTTCGCATTTCGCCGCTGACGCAGGGCTTCTACAGCCCGCACGATAAAATTGCGTTCATCACCACCAACGAAATTTTGAACCGCCGTTTCAACGCGGCCAAAGTCGTCAAACATTTTGACGTAGAAGGCGCCAAACGCGTACGTTTTAAAGAACTACAGGCGGGCGATTACGTCGTCCACCAGGAACACGGCATCGGCCGCTACCTGGGGCTCCAGGTAATGGACCCGGACGACAATCCCACCGACTGCCTGATCATTGAATACCGCCGCGGCAGCCGTCTGTACGTACCCATGTACGATTTTAAAAAAGTGCAAAAATACATCGGCGCGGGCGGCAAGAAACCGGCTTTGTCCGTGTTGGGCGGAATCACGTGGAAAGAAGTTAAAAAACGCGTGAAAGAAGAAGCGCAAAAAACCGCGAAAGAAATTTTAAAGCTCGAAGCCCTGCGCCAAGCCACCCCCGCGCCCGAAGTGCCGGGCGACGCGCGCATTGAACAGGAATTTGCCGACTCTTTCCCTTATACGCTCACCGCCGGGCAGGAACAAGCCATCCGCGAAACGTTGCACGATTTGGACCTGCCAAAGCCCATGGACCGCGTGCTGGTGGGCGACGTGGGATTCGGAAAAACGGAAGTCGCCATGCGCGCCGCGCTGCGTGTGGCGTTATCGGGCAAGCAAGTCATGGTGCTGGTGCCCACCACCATTTTGGCCGCCCAGCATTACAAAACGTTTTCCAAACGCATGGCGGGTTTTCCCGTCAACATACGCATGCTGTGCCGCTTTCAGACCGCCAAAGAACAGCGCAAAGTAATAGAAGAACTTAAAAACGGCGTGTGCGATATCATTATCGGCACGCATCGTTTAATGAGCCAAGATATTGCATTTAAAGATTTGGGACTCGTAATTATTGACGAAGAACACCGCTTCGGCGTGAAACAGAAAGAAAAAATCCGCGCCAAAAGTTCCGGCGTCCACTCTTTGATGTTAAGCGCCACGCCCATTCCGCGCACCTTAAACCAATCGCTTTCTTCCCTGCGCGATATTTCGCTTATCGACACGCCGCCCCGCGGCCGCACGCCGATAAAAACCGTCGTCACCGCGTGGAATAACGATCTTGCCGCCGCGGCCATTACGCAGGAACTCGCGCGCGGGGGCCAAATTTACTATGTGTACAACAGCGTGCAAAGCATGGAGTCGCGCTATTTATTCCTAAAAAAACTCGTTCCGCAGGCGCGTATTTGTATGGCGCACGGGCAAATGGACGAAAAGGAACTGGAACAAACGCTGTGGGATTTTAACGCCGGGAAATACGATATTTTATTGGCCTCCACCATCATCGAATCCGGTATCGACATCACCAACGCCAATACGCTGATTGTGGAAAACGCCCACAATTTCGGGCTCGCGCAGCTCTACCAACTGCGCGGACGTATCGGCCGCGGCGACCAAAAGGCGTTCTGCTATTTGTTCCACCCGGACTGGCTGTTTAAAAAATCCGAACAGACCGAAGACAACTTTGCCGACCTGGCCGCCGTCTACTGGAAACCCAAAGAGGAAAAAGACCCTACCGAAGAAGCCAAACAGCGTTTGGCCGCGCTCATGGAATTTGGCGACCTCGGGAGCGGCTTCCGCCTGGCCCTGCGCGATATGGAAATCCGCGGCGCGGGCGAACTGTTGGGCGTAAAACAGCATGGCTACGTAAACGAGGTGGGCCTCAGCCTGTATTGCGATTTGGTATCGGCCGAAGTAAAAAAACTGCGCGGAGAACGGCCGGAAACAAAGGCGCGCGCCACCGTCAGCCTCCCCCTCTCCGCTTACATTCCGCCCGACTACCTGCCTGACGAAGCAGAACGCTTAAAATACTATAAAGAACTCATGGGTGCGGACGAACCCAAAACGCGGCAGATTTTAACGCGCCTAGCCGATTTGTGCGGGCCCGTTCCGCAGGAAATTTTAAATCTAACACTTCTGTTTTCGCTTTCCGCACGCGCGGGCAGGCTGGAAATTTACCACATGGACTGGATAGACGGCAACCTGGAGCTGTTGTTCACGCGCCGGTTCAAAATGCCGCCCAACATGCCCGCCGAACTTTTTAACCGCTTCGGGGCGGAAAATTTGGAGTTTATCAAATCCAAAAACGGCGACGGCCTGCATATTACGCCCCCCGCCGGCAAAGACCCGGCCTCCTTTGCGGCGGAAACGCTGGCGTTTTTCGAGCGGCTCACCGCGGCGGAAAAATGATATAGTATATACATATGAAAAAGGGTTTTATCATTTTCTTACTTATGCTGGCCGCCTGGGGCTGTACCAAGCCGCAAACCGAAGAAACGACGGCGCCGGAAGTAGCGGTCCGCGTCGGCGTCGTCGCCGTATCGCAGGAAGAAGTAGAAGAGCGGCTGCGCCTCTTATCAGCCGAAGACCGCGAATTCGCCCAAACCTCCATGGGCCGCCAGAATCTGCTTAACATCATCGCCCGGGAAAAACTAATCGCGCTGGCCGCCAAAGAAGAAAAACTGGACGAAAGCGACGTTTACCTTGCCTTAATGGAAGACAAACGCGCCCAGCTGGACGAAATTTACGAAGAATACGCCGCCCAAACCCTGGAACAGATGTGGTACGACAAATTAAAAGAAAACGGCCAGCTGGAAGTAACGGATAAAGAAATCGCCGATTACTATAAAAAATATCCCTACGAAATGACCGTGCGCCAAATTATCTTAGACAACGCCCAAACGGCCGACCAGGTACTGCGCACCTTAAAAGCCTCGCCTTCCAAGTGGAACACGATGGCCAAACAGTACAGCGTGGCGCCGGAAGTTATCCGCAGCGACAAATTTTCCTTCATGCCCGGGGAATTCATCCCCAGCCTGGAAGTGATTGCCGCCACGTCTGCAAACGGCAGCGTACAGGGGTTCATCAAAACCCCGCAAGGATTTCATATAATAATGAAGACGGGTGAAAAACGCCTCTCGCGCAAAGAAGCCGAGCCGCGCATCCGCACCGTTTTGGAAAATAAAAAACTCGACGCCGTTTTAGAAGCGTTGCAGAATAAATACGAGGTCGTAATTTATGATAAAAATGAATAAACTGTTTTTAGCCGCAGCCGTTGCGTTTGGCTGCGTAAACGCCTACTCCGCCAAGATTGACTCCTCCGTCGCCACCGTCAACGGCCGCCCCGTGCTGGCCTCCGAGTACGACAACTACCTCCAGGGCGTTATCGCAGAGTATCAGGCCGCCGCGCCCCAAATCCTGCAGCAGCCCCACGCCAAAGACATCCTGGGCAGCGAAGTGCTTAAAGAACTGATTTCCAAAGAACTCCTGTACCAGGCCGCCGAAGAAGAAAAAGTGCAGGTGAAAGACTCCGAAGTGGACGCGGGAATTAACGAAATCAAAACGCGTTTTATCGTCGATGAACTCACCGGCAAAGAAGACCCCAAAGGTGCCGACAAACGCTTTAACGAAGCCCTCAAAAAACAGGGCATGACGCTCAAACGCTACAAAGAAAAAATCAAAAAAGACGTAGCCGTGCGCAAACTGATGGAAACGAAACTGAAAGAAAACGTCACCCCCGTGGAAGAAGCGGACGCCAAAGCCCTGTACGCCAACGTGGAAGCGGTAATGAAAAACAACACCAAAAAAATCAAAGCGCTTGAAAAAGAAGACCCCATGAAACTTAAAGAAGCGCAGCTGATTGCCGCCAAACTTAAACAATTAACCGCCGAGCAGGTGCGCATCGGACACATCTTTTTGGCCGCCCCCAAAGACATGAGCGCCGAAGACGTAAAGAAAAAAGAAGAACTTGCCAACCAAATTAAAAAAGAAATCGACAACGGCCTGGACTTTTCCTCCGCCGTGCGCAAATACACCGAAGAAAAAAATGCGTTGGCCTCCGGCGGCGACATGATTTTAATTAAAGGCGTCGCCCCGAAAGAAATCGACGCGCAGGCGTTTACCCTCGCCGTCGGCAAAGTAAGCAAACCCATTAAAAGCGAAGTTGGGTTCCACATCATCAAAGTGAAAGAAAAACGGGCCGAAAAATCTATTTCCTACGAAGACATCTCCCGCGACTTGGCCCAATACCTCGCCCAACAGCGCGTACAGCTGGCCATGGCCCAGTATATTGAGCAGCTCTACAACAAAGCGGACGTGAAAATTACCCTTACGTTCGAATCGGACGAGCAGCCCGCGGAATCCGCCGCCGAAGCAAAAGCGGACGCAAAAAAAGCGGAAACCGCAGCCACGGACACAAAGAAAAAATAAACCAAAACAAGGATAAAACGAAGTTTGTTCATTAGCAGTACCGGCAAAGAAAACTCCCACTATTCTTTGCCGGATTTAACGGACAAATTATGAAACCCCTCGTATTTATATCAACCGGCGACCCTTTAGGGGTCGGGCCGGAAGTAACTGTTAAGGCTTTGAAAAACCCCCTCGTCCAGCAAGCATGCCACCCGGTTCTTTTCGGAGAACCGTGCTCCCTTGTACGTGCCGGATTTACCGACCGCCTGGGCCGCTTAATTAATATGGAAGCGTGTGAATGCTTGCAGGACGCCCAACCGGGCCCCACCCCGGCGGGAGGACTGATTTCTTTTAAAGCCCTGGAACTGGCGTGCCAAATGGCCGGGCAAACCGGCTGCTCGCTGGTTACGGCGCCCATCTCCAAACAGAGCTGGGCCATGGCCGGTATTCCCTACACCGGGCACACTGAATTTCTGCGCGAGAAAGCCGGAAAGAACGGCCTCATGATGTTCGTCAGCGGCCGGCTGCGCTGTGCGCTGGCCACGGAACATTTTGCCATTAAAGATGTAGCTTCCCTGCTTACCAAGCACCGCGTTTTCCACTCCGCGCGGGAATTTATCCAGGCACTGGAAAAACTGGGCATCAAGAACCCGCAAATTGCCTTGTGCGCGCTCAATCCGCACGCGGGCGATAACGGCAAGTTCGGCTCGGAAGAGCAAACGTGTCTGGCGCCCGTCGTCCGCATGCTAAACCGCAAGAAAGTGTGCGCCCACGGCCCGTTCCCGGCCGACAGCCTGTGGCTGGCCCACGCGCGCGGCCGTTACGACGGAGTACTCTGCATGTATCACGACCAGGCGCTCCTGCCGCTTAAAATCGCCGCCAAAGAGCCCATCGTACACGTAACGGCAGGTTTAAAATTCACCCGCACGTCCCCCACGCACGGAACGGCGTTTGATATTGCGGGCAAGAACCAGGCGGACGAATCCAGCATGATTTCGGCCATTTTATTCGCCGCCGAGCGCAGTAAAAGACCGCAGATATAAAAAATTACCCCCGCCAAACAGCGGGGGTTTTTATTAAGAGAAAAAAGACTATTTCATTATATATTCTTGTTCATTAAAACCTTGCGGATGAGTACCATCTCCCAACGCCCGGCAAATTTTTTCCGGAAAAGCCCCCACAGAACTGCTTGCTGCCGGACTACATGTAAATTTTCCCCCCACATTCGTATCCTTATACTCCTCAAGCGGATAGTATGAAATTACATAATACTTATCATCTGCCACATTATAACGCCCCGCATCTGTGGTGGCAACATCAATACAATACCTCCAGTTTTTAGTAATTACACATTCGCCGTCATCATCAATCCCCGGGATCTCTATATCCAACAAAGAAAAATCTTGAGGCAATTCCCCATTAGACAAACGATATACTTCCCGCGCATTAGCAATAGTTCGTATCACTGATACGGCCTCAGCCACACGCGCTTTTTCTACAGCTAATGTATATTGCGGCAGGGCAACAGCAGATAAAATACCGATGATTAAAACAACGACTAACAGTTCTATTAAAGTAAAGCCTTTCATTTCCGTTTCCCCTGTCAAAAAAGTCATCCTGAGAGGTTCCTGTTCAGGATCTCCCTTTTTGAAAGGAGAAAACACACAAGGGATATTCCGCGCAGGAACATTACAGGATGCCCCCAGTTTATCAAAAAAAAAAAACGGGTCAAGGCCTATAAAAAGCCACGTCAAAAAGTAAGATTTTTTAATTTCCTAAACGGGATAACACAAAAACCCGCCCTCCGGGCAATTCTCCGGCTGCAGGCTAAAACTTTTGCACAACCGATTACCTGCCTCGCTCCCCGTATGGGTTACGCAATACAGCTTATCCCGGCTAAAATAGAATAAAATATACCAATTCCGCCCCCATTCCTGACGGTTATACATGGCTTGGATATGCGCCAGAGAGGAATTATTCATTTCATCCATTCTGATGTCGAAATCTTTTATAACGGCACTGGCCCCTACGGGATTTCCGGGCAAATCAATATCCAGCTCGTCAAATCCGGCGGCATATTTGCCGTTAGCCATATAATATACTTTTTGGGCTGTCACCAAACTGTTCACCAAAACCATCCCCTGCGTGGCGCGGGATTTTTCTACCGCTTTTGTATACTGCGGCAGCGCCACTGATGATAAAATACCAATGATTAATACGACTACTAATAATTCGATGAGCGTAAAACCTTTCATTTTTGTTTCCCCCATTTTTCAAACAGTCATCCTGAGGAGCTTCTGCTCAGGATCTACCGCTTTTGACGAAATAAACCACAAAAGGGAGATTCCGAGCAAAAACCTCTCGGAATGACCTTATGTTATCAAAAAAAAAAAACGAATCAAGGCCTTCTTCTTATTTTTCCCCGCCCTCTGCTCCGTTTATAAAAAGCGTTCTCTTTGGATAAGAAATTTTATTGTTTGAGCAAAGCGAGTTATAAAATTTCCCATAGAGAACTGCTTTTTATGGAGCCCGGGCGGGCGGTCTTTTTGTTTCTTTTTCTGCCGCCAGAAAAAGGAAAAATAAAATTTGTTACAATAAAGGTATGCAGCCGCCTATTCATTTTGAGGAGCTGGACTCCACCATCACCTATTTAAAAAACAACCGTGCAGACCTGCCGCACGGCACCGCCGTATATGCCGACCGGCAAACCGCCGGACGCGGGCGTTTCAACCGCAAATGGGTATCGCAGGAAGGCGGGCTTTATCTTTCCATTCTCTTAAAACCCAAAGACACCCGTTTTTTAGCCAACCTCACGCAACTAATGGCCGTTTCCGTCTGCCACGCGCTCGAGGAATTGGGGGCGGACCCCAAAATCAAATGGCCCAACGACGTACAGGTAAACGCGCAAAAAATCTGCGGCATTCTAAGCGAAGCCGTCACCGAAAAAGGCCGTTTGGAAGCCGTGGTGGTAGGCGCGGGCGTAAACGTGGCGCAGGAAGGGCTTGATAAAATCGACCAACCCGCCACCTCGCTTAAAGAACTGGGCATCAACACCACCAAAGAACGCGTGCTGGACCTGGTGCTTGAATTTTTCTGGCGGGACTATCCCGCCCTGTCCGCAAGCGGATTTAAAATCATCCGGCCCGATTTTTTAAAACGCTTTGCCGCGCTTGGCAAAGAAGTAACCGTTAAAAACGGCGAAAAAACAATTTTCGGCACGGCGGAGGACGTGTCCCCCAACGGGACGCTCATCCTGCGCACCGCCTCGGGCCCGGAAGAAATCTATATAGGAGACTTGATTGTATGAGTGCAGACAACTTACTTATGCAGGCAGCCAACATTACCGTTATCGGCATGCTGGTTGTGTTTGCTTTTCTGGTCATCTTGGTCGGAATCGTAAAAGTATTGGGAACATTGGTCCAAGCAATGGAAAAATACTTCCCGCAGGAAACCCAGGGGGACGACGGCGCGCTGCTGGCCGTAGCTATCGCCGCCGCAAAAAGATTTCAGGGCAAATAATTTAACAGAGGATAACTATGAAAAAAATTAACTTTATGCTGACTGCGTTCCGCGACGGCTTCCAGTCCGTCTACGGTGCGCGCGTACTTACCAAAGACTTTATGCCGGCCGTAGAAGCGGCCCGCCACGCCGGAATCACCCACATGGAATTTGGCGGCGGCGCGCGTTTCCAGGCGCTCTTCTTTTACTGCAACGAAAACGCCTTTGACATGATGGACACCTTCCGCAAAACCGCCGGGCCGGATGCCAACCTGCAAACCCTCGCCCGCGGCGTAAACGTGGTGGGGTTGGAAAGCCAGTCTTCCGACGTTATCAAAGCCCACGCCCAGCTGTTTAAAAAACACGGCACCACCACCATCCGCAACTTTGACGCACTCAACGACGTAAACAACCTGATTTATTCCGGCCAGTGCATTCACGACGCGGGACTGAAACACGAAGTCTGCGTGACCATGATGTCTTTGGCCCCGGGCTGGGATCCCACCGGTAAAATCCATACCGAAGAATTTTACGAAAAAGTCCTGCGCGACATTTTAAAATCCGGCGTTCCGTTTGATTCCGTCTGCTTCAAAGACGCGTCCGGCACCTCTACGCCGCACACCGTCGGCAAAACGATTGCCATGGCGCGCAGAATCCTGCCCGAAGGCACCAAAATCGTGTTCCACACGCACGAAACGGCGGGCAATTCCATCGCCTGCTGCCTGGAAGCCATTAAAGCGGGCGCGGACTCGCTGGATCTTTCCATGCAGCCCACTTCCGGCGGCACCTGCCAGCCCGATATTTTGACGATGTGGCAAGCCTTGCGCGGCTCCGAATACACCTTAGACATCGACCCCAAGAAAATCCAGGAAGCCGAAAACGTATTCCAGGACTGCATGAGCAAATACTTCCTGCCGCCCGAAGCCACCGCGGTCAACCCGATTATCCCCTTCTCCCCGCTGCCCGGCGGCGCGCTGACGGCTAACACCCAAATGATGCGCGATAACGGCACTTTCGACAAATTCCCCGAAGTGGTAAAAGCCATGGGCGAATGCGTTAAACTCGGCGGTTTCGGCACGTCCGTCACCCCCGTTTCCCAGTTTTATTTCCAGCAGGCGTACAGCAACGTGATGTCCGGCCCGTGGAAAAAAATCACCCCCGGCTACGGCAAAATGGTGCTGGGCTACTTTGGCAAAACGCCCGTGGAACCCGATCCGGAAGTGGTGAAAATCGCCAGCGAACAGCTGGGCTTGGAACCCACCACCAAAACGCCGCTTGAACTCAACGACGCAGATCCCAAAAAAGGCCTCAAAGCCGCGGAAGCCAAACTTAAAGAAGCCGGCCTGCCGGTAACGGAAGAGAACACGTTTATCGTGGCCACCTGCGCCGACAAAGGGCTCCTGTTCCTCAAAGGCGAAGCCAAAGTAAACGGCATCCGCTGGGCGGCCGACGTGAAAAAAGCCGAATGCGCCAAAGCCGAAAACGGCCCCGTCAAAGTAACCGTGGAAGGCAAAGCGTACGAAGTAACCTTTGAAAACGACACCACCGCCGTCGTCAACGGCAAACGCTACACGGTGGGCGCCGCCGCTGGCGAAGCCAAAGCCGCTGCTCCGGCCGCCTCTAACGGTGCGGGTGCGACGGTAGCCTCCCCCATGCCGGGCGCGGTACTGCGCCTGAGCGTAAAAGAAGGCGACCGCGTGAGCGAAGGGCAGGAAATCGTCGTAATGGAAGCCATGAAAATGGAAACCCCCGTCTCCGCCCCGGCTTCCGGCGTGATTCACTTCCTCGTCAAACAAGGCGACCAGGTGCAAACCGGCCACGCGCTTGCGGAAATTAAATAGAGGCAACGTCTATGGATATTTTACAAGCGTTAAACCAAATCTGGCAGACCACGGGTCTGTACTCCATCACCTGGCAGCAAGGCGTTATGCTGGCCGTATGCTGTTTCCTGTTATGGCTGGGCATCAAAAAGCAGTTTGAACCGCTCCTGCTGGTTCCGATTGCTTTCGGCGGCCTCTTGGCCAACATCCCCATGCCTCCGGGCGAAGCGATTGCCGGCCCCGCGGGTTTCTTGGGCATTATTTTTAACTTCGGTATTAATACCGGGCTGTTCCCGCTGTTCATCTTTATGGCCGTGGGCGCGATGACGGATTTCGGTCCGCTGATTGCCAACCCGAAAATGGCCCTTTTGGGCGGCGCGGCGCAGTTTGGTATTTTTGCCACGCTGATTGGCGCGATTGCGCTGTCCTACGTCCACTTTGGGGACGTACAGCCCTTTGCGTTCGGCCTTAAAGAAGCGGCCTCCATCGGTATTATCGGCGGCGCGGACGGCCCGACGTCCATTTACTTAACGTCGCGCCTGGCGCCCGATTTGCTCGGAGCCATCGCCGTGGCGGCGTATTCGTACATGGCGTTGGTGCCGATTATCCAGCCGCCCATTATGAAGCTGCTCACCACGGACGCGGAACGCAAAATCCGCATGACGCAGGCCCGTCCCGTTTCCAAACGCGAGAAAATCCTGTTCCCGCTGGTGATTCTGCTGCTCTGCGCGCTCCTCTTGCCCTCGGCCGCGCCCTTAATCGGCGCGCTGACGTTCGGCAACCTGGTAAAAGAATCCGGCGTGGCGGACCGTTTATCTAAAACGCTCCAAAACGAGTTCTGCAACATCGTTACCATTCTGTTGGGTTTGTCCGTAGGTTCCAAACTGCAGGCTGACCACTTTTTGGTAACGGAAACCCTGGGTATTTTGGTACTGGGCATTATTGCGTTCTCGGTGGCGACGGCTTCCGGCGTACTCTTGGCCAAACTGATGAACTGCTTCAGCAAAACCAAAATCAATCCGCTTATCGGTTCGGCGGGCGTATCGGCGGTGCCGATGGCCGCGCGCGTATCCAACAAAGTGGGTTTGGAATACGACAAGCAAAACTACCTGCTAATGCACGCCATGGGCCCGAACGTGGCCGGCGTAATCGGCAGTGCGGTGGCGGCGGGCGTACTGCTCTCCCTGCTTGGCAAATAAGTTTTAGCAACACAAAACCCCCGCTCTTAGAGCGGGGGTTTTTTATTAAGGCAATTCTATTTCGTCGTAAAACCCGTCAAAGATTCACACACCCCGGAAACTTTGCTTATACAGGTGCGTTTATTGGGGGTGGAGGAGTAATCCAGGAACCACGTCAAAGCGGTTGTGCTGGTATATTCCAAATCGCAATTTTCCGGCTTAATCATAGCCGCTATACGCGGCTCGGGCACCGCCGGGATTCCGCCAGTATAATTGAAACAATAACCGTCACAAAGAATCTTTCCGGCCCCGGCGATTGTACAGCCGGCAATATCGATATCCAAATCGGTCACGGAATCCGCCGGATAAATGCCGTTGGCCAAGTAATACCGTTCCAATGAATCTTTCAGCGTACACAAATTAGGCATTAATGCCATAATGCGGCTTTTTTCCACCGCCTTTTGATACTGCGGCAACGCGACGGCGGACAGGATTCCGATGATTAAAACAACAACTAATAATTCGATAAGCGTAAAACCTTTAGCCGTATCGTCATCCCGGCCGTGGACCCGGAATCCAGGCTGTTTATTAAGTATTGTTCCCCTTTGATATGGATGCTGAAACGAGTTCAGCATGACGGCATTTTTATACATGGGATATCCCCCTTATTACGGTTTGGCGACCTTGTTGTTTCGTCATTCCGTAATGTTTTAATACGGAATCTCGTTGTTACGAAACGACAAGATTCCCGATAGAGACATTCGGGAATGACGTAAGTATAGTAAGCCGCCAAACCTGAATTTATCCCCATGTTATCAAAAAAAAAAAACGGGTCAAGGGGCGATCCGCCTGTTTGCAAGACCCCAAAGGCTAGGCTCCCCAGTCGCCCGTCCATACAAAAAAATACCCCGGGCGAAAACCCGGGGTTTGGTGTATACAAATGTTTTTAGCGGCCGAACAGCTTGTCCACGTCTTTCATTTTAAGCTGCGCCACACACGGGCGGCCGTGCGGGCAGTGCATGCCGTCTTTACATTTTTTCATGTTTTCCAGGAGGCCTTCGGCTTCGGCGGCAGAAATTTGGTCATGCGCTTTAATGGCTTTTTTACACGCCAGCATGGCCACCATTTTGCGCTTCAGCCCTTCGGTGGATTTAGACGGATCCCCCACCACCTGCGAAAGCGAAACGATAAATTCTTTCATATCGTCCTCTTTAAACCGAATCATATGCGGCATGGAGCGCACCAGCACGGTACGCGCGGAGAAAGGCTCCACCTCAAACCCGGCCGTTTTCAGCCAGTCCGCCCAAGACAGCAACGTTTCGGCGTTGGACGGCGGCAAATCCACATGAATGGGAAACAACAACTTTTGCACCTTTACATCCCGCTTATCAAACGCGTCCAGATAATGCTCAAACAACACGCGTTCCTGCGCGGCGTGCTGGTCGATAAGCACGAGGCCGAGCGGATTTTCAAACAGCAAATAACTTTTTTGAAGCTGGCCCAAATAATGATACGGTCCCCGGTACCAGGCAGGCTCGCCCGCAGCGGTTAAATCCGCGGCAGCGGGAGCTTCTTCCCGCACAGGGGATTGCAAATCCGAGGACGGAATTTCCTCGGCCGGAACGGGCGCAACAGGCCGCGCCACATACCCCACGGGCTCTTCGGTTTCGCGCATTAAAAAACCGGGCTTAGGGGCAAAATCGGGCTTGGAAACAGCGGGGGAAAATGCCGCGGCGGACATAAACGTATTGCCGGACGATTGCGGACGCACGGGTTCCCCCACAAATAATTTTTCGGCCGCGGGCTGGGCGGCAGGAGGCAAATCCACGGACGGGGCCGCCACGCCCACTTCCACCGGGCGCGCGTTTTGGAAAACGGTTTCCCCCGCCGCGTGCATAATAAAACCGAATACTTTATTTTCGTTTACAAAACGGATATCGCGCTTTTGCGGATGGATGTTTACGTCGAAATCCGCCGGGGAAAGCGTCATATACGCCACAAACGCCGGGTGACGGTCTTTCGGGCGGACGTTCTGATAGGCTTTATAAATGGCCTGCTGGACGGTTTTGGAATCAATCGGGCGGCGGTTAACAAATACGTATTGCATGTCCCGAACGGAAACGAGTTTGTCGGCCGGCGTAAGGAACAGTTTTAGGCCCATTTCTTCAAACTCTTTGAACGCCAAACTTTGGCTGACTTCTTCCCCCAAAATGGCTTTGGCGCGCGCCGGCACGGCACCGGCCAGCGGGCCGTTTTCGGCGGGGAGGTTATACACTTCGCGCCCGTTTACCGTTACACGGTACGCCACGGACAAATTGGCGAGCGCGCTCTCTTCGATTACTTTTAACAAACAGGCGCGTTCGTACGAATCGCTTTTTAAAAACTTAAGGCGTGCGGGCGTATTATAAAACAGATTGCGGATTTCCACCGTCGTGCCTTTAATGGACGGCGCAGGGCTTTTTAACACCACTTTCCCGGCGTGCAGTTCAATGCGGTTTCCGTTTCCGCCTTCTTCGCAGCTGGTCAGCGTCATGCGCGAAACGGCCGCCACGGAGTAGAGCGCTTCCCCGCGGAAACCGAACGTATGCAAATTTTCCAAATCGTCAAACGCGCGGATTTTGCTGGTGGCGTGACGCAGGACGGACAGCTCCAAATCTTCCGCGCTCATGCCGCAGCCGTTGTCGTTAATGCGGATTAAGTCCTTGCCGGAGCCTTCGATATCCACGTTAATGCACGTGGCGCCCGCGTCCACCGCGTTTTCCAAAAGCTCTTTAAGCACCCCGGCGGGGCGTTCGATTACTTCTCCGGCGGCGATTTTTCCGGCGGTTTTTTCGTCCAGTACGCGTATGTTACTCATTGATGCGTTTCTTCCATTCGCAAATTAACTGCAGGGCGGCCAGCGGGGTCAGCTTGTCCGGGTCCGCCATTTTGATTTCTTCCACAATGGGCGAAGAAAACAAATCTTTTACCATATCCTGTTCTTTGGCGGAAATTTTGGCGCCTTTTTTGGCCTCCAAATCTTTCAGCACTTTTTTGGCGCGCAGCGTGCACGCCGCGGGCAGCCCCGCTATTTCCGCCACGTGAATCCCATACGAGCGGTCCGCCGCGCCGGGCAAAATTTGGTACAAAAACGCCAGGCGGCTTTCGCCGGATGCGTCTTTGTATTCCTTGGCATCCACGTGCCAGTTGCTTACGCTTTCGTACTTGTTTTCCAGGTCTACAAGTTCAAAATAGTGCGTGGCAAACAGCACTTTCGGCCCGCCGGAAGGCTTGTACAAATACTCCACAATCGCCCAGGCGATGGAAATGCCGTCAAAGGTAGACGTACCGCGGCCGACTTCGTCGAGCAAAATCAAACTGCGCGGCGTCATAGACGCCAAAATGTGCGCGGTTTCGTTCATTTCCACCATAAAAGTGGAGTTGCCGCGGGAAAGCGCGTCGTGCGCGCCGATACGCGTCATAATTTTATCCACCACGCCCACGCGCGCCGCCGAAGCGGGCACAAAGGAACCCATCTGCGCCATAATGACGATGATGGCCGTCTGCTTCAAAAACACGCTCTTGCCGCCCATGTTGGGGCCGGTAATCAGCATAATCTGGTTTTCCGGCGTGCCGATGGCAAGGCCGTTGGGCACAAAGCTGCCGGAGGGAAGCGTCGCTTCCACCAGCGGATGGCGTCCGTTTTCGTAATGCAGTTCGGTGCCGTTGTCCACCACCGGGCGGACGTAGTTACCCTTCATCGCGCACAGCGCAAGCGACATATACACGTCCAGCTCCGACACAATCTGCGCAAACGCTTTTACATGGTTAATACGCGCGGCGCACGTTTTGCGGATTTCATCAAACAGCGAACTTTCCAGCCGGATGATTTTCTGTTCCGCGTTTAAAATTTTGTCTTCCAGCGCTTTTAACTCTTCGGTGATAAAGCGTTCCGCATTGACGAGCGTCTGCTTGCGGACATAGTTAAAAGGCACTTTGGAAATATGGCTTTTGGTAACTTCGAAATAGAACCCGAAAACGGAATTACACCCCACCCGCATGGTGGAAATGCCCGTTTTTTCCCGCTCGCGCGCGCACATTTCTTCCATACATTTGCTGCCGTTTTGTTTGAGCGAGCGAAGTTCGTCCAGCTCGGCGTTGTAGCCGGCGCGGATGACGTGCCCGTCGGAAAGTTTCAGCGGCGGGTTTTCGTCCACCGCCTCGTAAAGCGTGCGGGACATTTCCCTGAGAACGGGCAGATTTTCCTCAAACAGCGCGCGCAGGTGCGGCGCGATATTGCCGTACGTTTCAAACCAGCGCGAAAGCGGATCTATATTCAGGAGCGACTGCCTAAGGCCCGACAAATCGCGCGGCGAAGCCGTGCCGGTGGCGGTGCGCGTCATGATGCGTTCCACGTCGGATATATTTTCCAAAAGGGCCGACAAATCCGCCAGCGCGGACTGGTTTTTTACGAACCCTTCCACGCAGTCCTGCCGCGCGGTTATTTCGCCCGGGTCCATCAGCGGGTGCAAAATCCACTCTTTGAGTTTACGGCTTCCCACGGCGGTTTTGGTATGGTCTAAGAGCGCCCACAGGCTGCCGCGGCGGCCGCCCTCCTGGCTTTTGACAAGTTCCAAAGAAGCCACGGCGTTTTCGTCAATCTGCAGGCTGTCTTTGAGTTCCCGGTAGGACGGAATTAAAACGGTTTTAAAACTGGGCTCCGTTACGCTTAAATACTTCATAGTTTGCAAGGCGCAGGCGAGGGCTTTTTTCTTATCCCCCCACGCGCCGAGCGCGGGCCAGTTGGCGGGGAGCGTGTAGTCCCCTTCGAAAGCGGGCTGTTCCGTCAGCGTCAGTTTGCCGGGAAGTACCACTTTATTTTTAAGCTGTTCGAGCGAATCCTTATCCCCCACCACTTCCGAAGGATTAATCGCCGCCAGGGCGGCGGCCAAATTGGTAAGCGTGGAATCTTTATCGTTCTGGTTGACCCAAAACTCGCCGGTGGAAACCTCCACGCACGAAAGCGCCCACCCGCGCGGATGAACGGATAAACACACCAGATAGTTGGATTGGTTGGCGTCCAAAAGGGAGTCTTCCATCAGCGTGCCGGGCGTAATCACGCGCGTGACTTTGCGCTCAAAAAGTTTGGTGTTTTTATCCATCACCGAACTGGTTTGCTCGCAAATACCGATTTTCTTCCCCGCGTTAAGAAGCCGTACAATGTAGTTGTTTGCCGCGTGAAAGGGAATGCCGCACATGGGCACGCCGTGGCGCGCGGTAAGCGTAAGGCCTAAAAGGGCGCTGACTTCGCGGGCCTGCTCGTCAAACATTTCGTAAAAATCACCTAGCCGGAAGAACAGAATGATACCCGGGTGTTTGGCCCGGATGTCGTAGTATTGTTTCATCAAAGGGGTGGTATTCGTCTTCTGCATAGGGATATTTTAGCAATTTTGGCCGGATATTGCCCGGCGGAGAATAAGGAAAATTTTACCCATAAAAAAAACAGTAACGCGGGGAGGTTTTTCAAAATAAAAAAGCTTCTTTCCAGGCGTTGGCGACCGAGTGTGTATTGTGAGCTCAAACAAAAACATCGCTCCGCCTTTCAAATCCTAACGCGGAAGGCGGCCCGCAGGGTCAGTTTGCCCGCTTTCCTACCCATAAAAAAACCACCCTTACGGGTGGTTTAAATGGTGGTAGGAATAGAGTTCGCCTTCCGGTAAAATTCCTAACGGAATTTTCCTGCAGGCCGGGCTCGCGGTTTTTGCCTTTCGGGCTCTGCCCTCAAACAAAAACATCGCTCCGCCTTTCGAATCCTAACGCGGGCAAAGCAGTTTGCCCGCTTTCCTACCCATAAAAAAACCACCCTTACGGGTGGTTTAAATGGTGGTAGGAATAGGATTCGAACCTATGTAGGGCGTAGCCCGACGGTTTTACAGACCGTTGCTTTTGACCGCTCAGCCATCCTACCAAAATCACATTAAAAGCCGGAAGCCGTTGGCCTCCGGTCCTAATTATTACTTAAACAACTAGGTACAAATATTATAACAAAAAATTTATCTTTTGTCACCACGCGGGGAAATTACCAAATACTTTCCGCAGGCAAGTTCAATGCGGCGCAAAAGCGTTTGTCTTTTTCCGTTTTATAAAAACATTTAAAACTGCCGTCCAACATGAATCCGATGGCATAGCGCGTGTTCACAGGCATGCGGTTTGCAAGGGCAATCCCCTCTATGGCATCGTGGGACGCCCCCAGCGAAGCACGGTACGAAAAGTACTTCGTCACTTTGCGCGGAACGGTATGCACCGCGTCCGTACCCGGGATATCAATATCCAGATTCCGCAAATCCGTGGTATACGAACCGTTTGCCAAATAATACGCCTGATTGGCAATCCCGATTGTTTTTACCAGGGCAAACGCCTCAGCCGCGCGGGATTTTTCCACCGCGGTTTCGTATTGCGGCAGCGCTATGGCGGATAAAATACCGATGATTAAAACAACAACTAACAGTTCAATAAGTGTAAAACCTTTCATGTTATTTCCCCATTAAAAAAGTCATCCTGAGTCTGGCGGCCCGCAGGGTTTCAGGATCTACCGCTTTTAACGAAACAAACCATAAACAGCAGAGCCCGTACAAGCCTCCGTCCGCAGGACCGGGATGCCCCCAGTTTATCAAAAAAAAAAAACGGGTCAAGACCCGTTTCAATAGAAAAAATCAGTTCTTTTTACCCTGCCAAAAAATCCAAATACCGTTTTTGGGCCGCCGCCAGCGCAACCTTATCCACCCCGTGCCTGCGGACAAAAAAGGATGTTTCCGCCGGCGCGGATTTCCCGTTATTTTGCCAGTTGCCTACGATTTTTCCGTCCGCTAAAATCACCGGGTAAAATGTGCCGAAACGGTTAAACGCCTTGGGCTGGTGCTTGGGGTCCAGTGCGTCGGAACGGTCCTTATAGCTGATTAAAAACTCGTCAAACGGCGGGAGCAGATGCACCACACCGGAGGGCTCTTCCCCCGCCGGGCAGGAAGTGTGCACAAACAGTTCGCGGCCGCCGAAAAATTCACGGGATAATTCCGCCCCCAACGACGAAACCGCCCGGCGCGCTTCGCTTATCGGCAGGCCGGACCACCAGGTAAAATCTTCTAACGATGCCGGGCTGTGGCTTTGAAAATACAGCCGCGCCAGCCGAAAGAGAGCCTCTTCACGCGGGCAGGCGGACGCGTTTTTAACGCGTTCCTCCATCAGCATATAGGTATGGGTTCGTCCGCGGGCGGGACCGCTGCAAACCAGGCCGTCCGCCTCCGCGCAGCAAAGCACGTAACGCAGGATATGGTCCGTTACTTCCAACCCGTTCCGGGTAAAATAGTCCGCCAGTTCCACCCGGTCCAAACTTTTGCCGGGCAATACTTTCTCCAAAATTTTACGGGCCTGCGCGAAAAAGGAACCGTCTAAAGCGATACCGTTATGGCGGGCGAAGGAAGTCCAGGCCGCTTTAATACGCGGGCCGGAAATTTGAACCATCCACCCGGCGTCTTTTGCCGCAACGTAATGCCAGGTAGGACGCAAAATGTGCATGCGGAGGATATCGCCCGATTCAAGCGCGCGCTCCACCGCCGCCAGCGAAGGCGTTTTCGTCCGAAGCCCGACGGCCCATTTAGATAACGTAATTTCCTGCGCCTGCACCGCACCCATCCAGGCAACAACCTCCGCCGGAGTATCAAACGCCGGCCGGGCAAGCTGTTGGGTAAAAAGACGCAAACGGGTTGGCATAAAATTATTTTAACAAAAAAGCGTCTTTTCAATTAGAGAGAATATCGGGTACACCCGTCCTTAAGACAAACGGAATGGTTTGAAGAGCCGTTTTTCACTCCGCCCATTGATTGGCATACAGCCTCAGCCGTCGGATTTTTTGAGTTGGCCCAACACTCCCGCTGCACTGTTTGATTGCCAAAATATTCCGCGTGTGCAATGGTAAAACCGGATTTAGAGTAAAAAACACAAACTACAACTTTTGATCCTCCTATTAATAAATCACACATTACACGGCCATTCGCACAGGACATCCATCCTTCCGAAACGGTATCGGGAGCCGAACATCCGGAAGGTACACCCAAGTCCAAATCTCCCCAATAATATGGCGGCGCACCGTTGGCCAAATCATACCTTGCGGCGGACAAAGCAAAAGAACGCGCCAATGTTTGAACCTCCATATAACGCACCCGAAGCACGGCACGGTTATATGACGGAAGAGCAACGGCGGATAAAATACCGATGATTAAAACAACGACTAACAGTTCTATAAGTGTAAAACCGCCCGACAGTCCTGCAAACGCGTTTTTCATATTGCCCCACCTTTTTTGAGTAAATTTTACTTTCAGTAAAATTTATCAAAAAAAAAAAACGGGTCAACCCCCTTGCCGGGGGCAGGGAGCGGTCCGCAGGGTGCGGCGCGCAGCGTCCATAACCAGGGTTTAGTAATAAACGGTGCTTACCTATTAGAAGGGAACAACTCAAGGGGGTATCGGCCCGTCTGCAAGACCGAGGCGCCCCTCCCATACCCACCGCCCTCATTAGACTAGTTTAAGCCACACTGTTTAGGATATGCCCCAAAGTTACGTACTTCTTTTTGGGTCGCCAAAAAAAGAACAAAAAACTCCCCGGAAGAAATTTCCTCCGGGGAGTTGCGGGTGTTACAAAACTTACAGCGTTTCTTTTAACGCGCCGATTAAGTCCTGCACCGGGCGTTTGGCTTCGCCGCCGCCCTGGGCAAAATCGGGCCGTCCGCCGGCGCGGCCGTTCAAATCAGCCGCGATTTGCTTGGCGACCGTCACCGCGTCCGTATTAGGCAGTTTACCCGCCATTTTAACGACGAACGAGCGCTTGCCCTCTTTATCGCACGTTACGATAATCAGCGCCAGTTGGTGTTTCTGGGCGATGGTATCGGCGATGTTGCGCAGTTCTTTGGGTTCCGCGCCTTCGGCGTTGCGGAGCACCAGGGCCGCGCCGTTTTTCATCGTAAACGTCATTTCGTTTACGCCGCCGGCGGCCAAGGTTTTTTCTCTAAATTGCGTATAGCGTTTTTTGACTTCTTTCAGTTCGTCCATAATCGCGTTCACGCGCGTGAACACGTCTTTGGCCGGCACCACCAAGCGCGAAGCCAATTCTTCCGCCTGCGCGTTGACGTTCTTTAAATAATCAAGCGCCGCATAGCCCGCCACGCCTTCAATACGGCGTACGCCCGCGGAAACGGAGCCTTCCTTCAGCACGAGAACGGTCATCACGTCGGCCGTGTTTTTTACGTGCGTTCCGGCGCAGAGTTCCAAGCTGTACTTGGCTTCGGGGTGATTAAAATCGCCACCCATCAACACGAAGCGGGCCGGGTCGGCGTACGTTTCGCCCAAAAGCGTCACCGCGCCCAATTTGTCGGCATCCGCCAGCGGACGGACTTCGCACGAAACAGGAAGTGCGCTTTCGGCCGCATGGTTGGCAATCGCCCACGCTTTGTTTAATTCTTCGGCGGTCGGCGTTTTGGAAAGCGTATAGTCGAAGCGGAAGCGTTCGGGCGACACGTAAGACCCGCTCTGGTGCACGGACGTGCCAAATACCTGCCGCAGGGCCGCGTTTACCAAGTGAATGGCGCTGTGGTTGGCCATACAGCGTTTGCGGCGGGCCTCGTCGACAGACAGCGTCACTTTTTCGCCTTTTTTAAGCGAGCCGGACACTTTGTGCAAATACACTTTTCCGAGCGGTTTTTGCGTATCGCTCACGCGCGCGGCTTCCTGTCCGCCGGACAAAATCACGCCCGTATCGCCCACCTGCCCGCCGGATTCGGCGTAGAAAGGCGTTTTGTCGAACACGGCAAAACCGTCGCCGTTTAATGCGTCCACAAATTCAAATTTTTCGTCCAAAAGGGCCAGCACTTCGGCTTCGCAGGACAGCATTTCATACCCCACAAATTCCGTAGCGGGGTAGCCGTTGTCGATTTTCTGCAAAATGACGGCTTTTTCTTTGGAAAATTCATCCGCGTACGAGCGGCTTTTTTCCTGCGCGGCTTCTTTGGCTTTTAAATATCCCGCTTCGTCCACCGTCACGCCTTTGGCGGCGGCGATTTCTTTGGTCAGTTCCAGCGGAAAACCAAACGTTTCGTGCAGGTGGAACGCTTCTTCGCCGGGTAAAGTCTTGCCGCAGGAAGCGAGCAGCGCGGACAGTTTTTCTTCGCCCGTAACGAGCGTTTTTAAGAAGGTGCTTTCTTCCTGTTTCAGCACGTCCTGGATGTGGCTTAAATTTTTGTCAATTTCCGGGTACAGCCCCGCGAAAATGGATTGCACCACGGGCACGAGCGTATACAAGTACGGTTTGTCATTGCCCATTAGTTTGGCATAGCGCGCGGCGCGGCGAATCAAGCGGCGCAAAATGTAGCCGCGGCCTTCGTTGGAAGGCAAAATGCCTTCGGCAATCAAAAAGCTGGAGCTGCGCACATGGTCCGCAATAATGCGCAAAGCGGAAATTTCTTCTTTCGTTTCGCCTTTTACGTTTAAATCTTTTTTGGCCTGCGCCGTAAGCGGGGTGAACAGGTCGGTTTCGAACACGTTTTTAGCGTTTTGCATCACCATGCACAAGCGTTCAAGGCCCATGCCCGTATCGATATTTTTATGCGGAAGGGCGTTTAAAGTGCCGTCTTCCTGGCGGTCGAACTGGGTAAACACCAGGTTCCAAATTTCCACGTAGCGGCCGCAGTCGCACGTAATATCACAATGCGGGTTTTTGCAGCCTTTGTCGCCGAAATCGTAATAGATTTCCGTGCACGGGCCGCAGGGGCCGGTGGGGCCCATCGTCCAAAAGTTGTCGTCTTCGCCGAGCTCGAAAATGCGTTCTTTGGGCACGTATTTCAGCCACGCGTTATAGGCTTCTTCGTCGCGCGGAGCAATGCCGCCTTTGTAAATACTGACGGAGAGTTTTTCGGGGTCGATACCCAGCACTTGGGTCAGGTATTCCCACGCCCAGGCGATGGCTTCGTTCTTAAAATAATCGCCGAAAGAAAAGTTGCCCAGCATTTCAAAAAACGTCAAATGGCGTTCGGTGAATCCCACGCTGTCGATATCCGTGGTGCGGACGCATTTTTGGCAGGTGGTGGCGTTTTTGAGGGATTTGTCGATACCCAAAAAGTTGGGTTTAAACTGCACCATACCGGCGGAGGTGAAAAGGAGCGTCGGGTCCGAGTGCGGGATAAGGGAGCTGGAAGCCACAACGGGCAAGCCCTTGGAGTGGAAAAATTGCAAATAACCGTTTCTGATTTCTGTACTTTTTTTCATAAGACCTTCTTTCAAATAAACATATATAATAAAGTATATCAAAATACGGGGCCGCCCGGCCCGGAGGCTTATGGCTTTGAACGCAAAAAAAATCACGCACGTCTGCCTGGACGCGGACGACACGCTGTGGCAAAACGAACCCTATTTCCGCCGGACGGAACGGGAATTTTACGCTTTATTAAAACATAAACTGACCGAACGGGAAGCGGAGGACAAACTCTTCCAAACCGAAATGGCCAATCTGGATACGTTCGGCTACGGAGTAAAAAGTTTTACGCTTTCCATGATTCAAACCGCCCTGGACGTACTGCCCGCCGACGAATCCGCCCCGGCCATACGCAAAATTTTGGACCTGGGCAAAAACCTGTTGTCCGAACCCGTCGTCCTGCTGCCCGGCGTAAAAGAAACGCTTGAAAAACTGGCCCCCAACTATCACCTGGCCGTTATCACCAAAGGGGATTTATTGGCGCAGGAACGCAAACTGGAAGAATCCGGCCTGCTGCCGTTGTTCGGGCGGGTGGAAATCGTCAGCAAAAAAGACACGTCCGTCTACCGCTCCATATTCCGGGCGTGGAATGTGAATCCGGAAAATATTTTAATGGTGGGCAATTCGCTAAAATCCGACGTACTTCCCGCCACAGAAGCCGGCGCGCAGGGCGTGTGGATTCCGTGCGAGGACAACTGGAAGCACGAAGAAACCGAAGAGCCCGAAAATCCGCCTTACACCAAAATCAACGCTTTGACGGACCTGTTAACCGTTTTGTTATAATTTATCAGGAGGAAAGATGAACAAAATTTTTGGCTATTTACTTATCTGCGCGGGACTGATGATGATGCTGTTTTCCGTGATGGGCATGTACAAAGTGTTTGCGGACCGGCAGCCCGTCGCGCCCGTGGTGCAGATGGCGGACCTGCGCATTAACACGCAGTACGGCCCCATGCAAATTCCCATGCAGGGCGTAAACCAAATTGCCAACCTGGGTTTGTTTGCGGTGCTGATGGTGTTTATTTTATCCGCCGGAGCCAAACTGGCCGGCGTGGGCAACGGGATGCTCAAGGCCGAACGCATCCACGATGCGCTTTTAACGCTCGAAAATAAAAATTCCGTTTCGGAACAAACACTTAAAAAACTATGAAAATCCGTTTTATTTTAAACCCCAAAAGCGGCAAGCGCCAGGCGGACCTGGAACAGCTCGCCGCATGCATACAGCTTAATTTTCCGGGCGCGGACATGCGCCTTACCAAAGCCCCCGGCCACGCCACGGAACTGGCGAAAGAGGCCGCGGATATGGGTTTTGAAGCGGCCGTCGCCATCGGCGGGGACGGCACGATTAACGAAACCGCCCGCGGGCTGGTGGGCACTAATACAGCGCTGGGCGTCATTCCGCGCGGGTCCGGCAACGGGTTTGCGCGCGAACTGGGGATGCCCCTTCTTTTTGAAGAAGCCGTTATGCGTCTGCAGCGCGCCAAAGCCGTCCCGTGCGACGCGGGCCGCGCCAACGGAGAATTATTCCTCAACCTGGCCGGAGTCGGCATCGAGGCCGACATCGCCTGGCAGTTTATGGAACACGGCAAAACGGGCCAGCGCGGTATGTGGCCGTATTTTAAAATCGGCGCGAAAACCGCTTTATCCTACAAACCCAAAATGCTGGACCTGACCGCCGACGATGTGCAAACCAAAACCGCGCCGCTGACGCTGGTGTTTGCCAATGGGCGGCAGTATGGAAGCAACTTTAAAATCGCCCCGAAAGCGAGTCTGACCGACGGGCTTTTGGATATGGTAACGGTAACGGATGCCCCCAAATGGAAACTGGCCCTCGCCGCGCCTTTCTTTTTTACGGACGACTGGCGGCCTTTTGGCGTAACGGAAACCAAACACGTCAAACGCGCCGTCATCCGCCTGCCGGGGGACATCGTCTACCACATCGACGGCGAACCGCGCAAAACGCAGGATACGCTGGAAATTGCGGTGGAACCCAAAGCGTTAAAAGTGCTGTTCCCGGAGAGATAACATGGCCCGCCGCAAACGCAAAACCGCATGCCGCTCCTCTACTAATAAAACGGTAAAATTTTGGGCTTCCGTTTTGGCGACGGCGGTTTTGATTGTACTCCAGCAGCAGGGCAAGCCGCTTTCCAAAACCGGGGACGTGGAAGACGGGGACATGTTTAAAAATGTGTCCGTTGCATCCGTTTACGACGGGGACACTTTTAAAATTAACCTAAACTGCTCGTTTGCCGTCTACTGCGAAAAAGTGCCCGTGCGCGTGCGCGGCGTGGACTGCCCCGAAATAAAAGGCAAAACCGAAAAAGAAAAACTCCTGGCCAAAAAAGCCAAAGCGTTTACCAAAGCGTTTTTGGAAGACGGCCCCGTCACGCTGACGGACTGCGGGCGCGATAAATACTTCCGCCTGCTGTGCGACGTAACCAACAACACAGGCAAAGACCTGGCCGAAGAACTCATCCGCCGCAACCTGGGCTACGCCTACGACGGCGGCAAAAAATCCACAAGATATCAGTAATTTAAACAAAACGCAACACCCCCCGAAGTTAAACTTCGGGGGGTTTAATTTTATAGTGATTTATTTTTAACCGACACCGCAGTAACAATCGCAGGTACTGCATGACCCAATCCCCAAAACTCCATGACACGGTTCATATCCGCAATAAAAGCACCGGCCCCACCCCGGAGTTTCTTTGCACGGACGGTTCGGGTCAGGGCAATCCATACTTGGGGGGAACGATTCACAAAACTGTACGTCTTGTCCGTATTCTTCGCAGGCTTGTTTTGCTTCCTGCCGAGTTTTATGTGTATTCACTTTTCCCATTGCTTCCATCCAGTTCACTCTTGAGCATAATAAATAACGCGGCTCATCTGTCGGTTCCGGACAACTTCCCTCGCATGTACAGGTTTCTTCGTTCCAAAAAGGCTCAACAAAGGAGCCATCGTCACATTCCCAAGTGCCCACACAATCCCAATCAGCCGCACTTGTAGCACAAACGCATTTATCGGAGGCTTCATCGTATACTTTCCCCTCCGGGCAGTTAGTACACTGGGCCACCGTTTTACTGCACGTCCCCCAGGAACCCGTTTTCCATTCGCCTGTAGTACTGTCGCACGTGACCGTTCTCGTTTGCGTACCGCATTTATTGCAGTCTTGGCTTGCGTCCGGCTTGGTGCCCGTGCATTCGCAAGCGTCGCTGATACTGCATGCGCCCCAATCACTCCATTCACCCGTGGTCGTATTGCACGTGCGGCTTTGCGTGCCTTTACTCTGGCACCCGCACGCTTGCGTATCACTACCCGAACACGTTTTTATTTCGGGTTCTACAGGAGTTACCGTTCCCGCACAGCTCTCCGGCGACGGTTCATATGTGAATCCCTCATCACAGTTCGGATAGTTCTTGTTCAGTTTTTCACAGTCATTTCCTCTACAACAAATTCTCCCATCTAAATACGATGGCATTTCCAACGTATAACTGTAATTGCCTTTACTGCTCGCAATTACGCCTGTGCCTTGCAGCGTTATTTTATAATTCTTCGTATCCGGGTTCGTTACAATATCATTTAGTCTGGAAATATCATCCGCTATATACGGCTTATCCAACGCGCAGCGCTTTTCCTGTTCCGTGCGGATAGAAGCCATTAACTCTTCCGCTTCCGTTGTCTTGCGCGTTTCGATTACTTTGCTAAACTTCGGCAATACTGCCGCGCTTAACACACCTATTACGATAACCACTACCAATAACTCGGTTAACGTAAAGGCTTTCTTTTTGTTCTTCATACGCCCTCCTCGTTAGTATTGCGGGAAGAACGGGGGAATCCGCTCTTCCCGCTTCCGGTGTCTCTTGAGGAGGGACTGGCCGGGAAATCTCTTCTGGGGCTTATTTCAGGGTAAGCAGTGCAGGGTGTAGTCGGCCAGCCTCCTCCTCTTACCCAAGGTATCAAAAAAAAAAAACGAGTCAAGGCCTTCCAGGCCGCGGTTATCTTGTCCCGCCCATCAAACTAGTTTAGGCCACACTGTTTTGGATATGTCGCGACCTTACGAACAAGGAAGGCTACGGCAAGCTGGCCCAGAGGGTCCGCCCCTCCCTTTCCCACCGCCCTCATTAGACTATTTAAGCCACACTGTTTTGAACAAGACGCAAAATTACGAATAAAGAAGGCTAAAGAAAACAGGCCTGGAGATTCCTTGCCGTCATCCCGGACATGGATCCGGGATCCAGGTCGTTTATAAAGAAAGACCTTATCTTATTGGATTCTGAAACAAGTTCAGAATGACGGACTCTCCGCCTTGAGGCGTTTTATAAACAGGATATAGGCCTGCATAAACGGCAACGACATAAACAAGACTAAGGGCGGGAAAACTACGGCAAAATAGATTTTTATAGACGGGTTAAGGCCTGCAAAAAACAACACAAAAAATGAAAGGTAGGCAAATAAAAAGGAGCGGAAAATAAAATTTCCGCTCCGTGTTTACTTATAAAAATAACGGTATTTTACGCGCTTGTTTTTACGCCGTTTTTCGGGCACAGCCCGGACATGGAACAGCGCGAACACTCCGGCTTGCGCGCGTTGCACACTTGGCGGCCGTGCAAAATAAGCGCAATCGCAATCCAGCCCCAGTATTCGTAAGGGATAATTTTAGTTAAATCTTTCTCCACTTTCACCGGGTCCGTCTGCTTGGTAAGCCCCAAACGGAACGCCAGCCGCTTTACGTGCGTATCCACCACAATCCCGGCGGGCTTTTTAAAATAATCGCCCAGCATTACATTGGCCGTCTTGCGCGCCACCCCGCGAAGCGACAGCAAATCGTCCATATTCTGCGGCACCTCTCCGCCGAACACTTCGCAAATACGTTTGGAAGATTCTATCAAAGACAACGCCTTTGAATGATAAAACCCGGCGGAATGAATGATGTTTTCCACCTCTTTAATATCCGCCGCAGCCAGGTGGTGTACCGTGGGATATTTTTTAAATAAATGGGGCGTAATGGTGTTCACGCGTGCGTCCGTGCATTGGGCCGATAAAATCACCGCGCACAACAGCTGCCAGGCGTTCCCGTGGTGAAGCGGGATAACATGTTCCGGGTATAATTTTTTAAGTTCTTTTACAACGGCCAGCGCATGCGTTTGCAAAGCTGTTTTTTTAGCGGGCATCTTTTACCCCCCACTTGGAATAAACGTAGCTCCCGGCCAAGAACAACAAATTCACCAAAATAATCGTCGCCCCGGACGGAATGTTAAACACAAAAGACAAATACACGCCCAGCCACACGCTCGCCACCCCAAAGCCCGCGGCCAGCCACAACACCTGTTTGAACGTGCGCGAAAGAAGCAGCGCGCTGACGGGCGGAATAATAATAAGCGCGGAAATTAAAAAAATCCCCACCACTTTAAACGCAAGCACCACGGCTACGGACGTCACCATCACCAGCGCGGTATTTACCGCTCCGGCGCGGACGCCGCGCGTGCGGGCGAAAGGTTCATCGAAACAGGTGGACGTTAAATCCCGGTAGAAAAACAGCAGTCCCGCCAAAACAACAGCCAAAAGCACGCCGCACAAAACGGCTTCGGCGCGGGCTACCGTTAAAATACTGCCGAATAAATAACCCAGCAAATCGGTATTAAAACCGCCGGCAAACGCGGTAATCATGAGGCCCACGGAAAGCCCTGCCGCGCTGACGATGCCGATGGCGGCGTCGCCATAAATTTTAAATTTTTGCGTCAGCTTCATAATGCCGAGGGAAGAAAGCATCACCACCGGCACCGACATATACACCGGGTTCGTGGAAGTTAAAAGGGCCACCGCCACGCCCGTCAGACAAACGTGGCTCATGCCGTCGCCGATTAAAGACAATCGTTTAAGCACCAAAAACACCCCGAGCAGCGCGCATGCCGCAGCCGCAAAACTGCCGGCAACCAGCCCGCGCTGAACAAATCCGTAACTCAAAAATTCGGAAATCATTTGTGTTCCTCCCCGCATGCGCACCCCAGCGGACAGTGGCCGTGGTTATGCAGGTGGTCAATCGTATGCTGGGCAAACGCACCCAGTTTTTGGGCCACTTTGTCGGACTTGCAAAATTCTTCTTTCGTGCCGAAAAACACAAGCGTTTTATCCACGTACATAAATTTGGAAATATGTTTGCCCACTTCGCCCGTGTCGTGCGTAATAAGCAGAATGGTCACGCCGCGTTTGGCGTTTAGTTCGCCCAACAGGTCAAAAAACATCTCGCGCGAAGACGCGTCGAGCGCGGTGGAAGGTTCGTCCAAAATAAGCAGTTCGGGCTTGCTGACAAGGGCGCGCGCCAGCAAAACGCGCTGCTGCTGGCCGATGGATAAATCGTGGAAAATCCGCCCCGCATATTCACGCGTGCGGGTTTGCCGCATGGCTTCGTATACTTCTTTTAACTCCGCGCGGGAAACGGCCGCCCCCCGCCGGGAAGAAAGCCCCATCAGCACTACTTCTTCGGCGGAAATAGGGAACCTGCTTTGCGAAACGGGGCTCTTTTGCGCCAAGTAACCGATTTTGTGCCAGTCCTTAAACTCCTCAAGCGGCGTCCCGAAAAGGAAAATTTTGCCGAAGCCTTTTTCAAGCCCCAACAAAAGTTTTAACAGCGTGGTTTTTCCGCCGCCGTTGGGGCCGATAAGGCCGACGTAATCGCCGGATTTTACGTCGAAAGAAATATTTTCCAAAACGGGCACGCGCGTATAGGCAAAACGCAGGTTTTCCGCACGGATTACGCTTTGCATCCAAGCCCCCTTTGCAAATTTTCCAGGTTGCGGCGCATGAGTTCGCCGTACGTTGCGCCGCGTTCAAAATCGCCTTTTCCCACGTGTTCCACGGTATAAAGCGGCAAAATCCGCGCACCCGTTTCCTCCGCCACGGCGGCGGACAAACGCGGGGATAACGTTTCTTCGGTAAAAATGGTTTTTACGTTTTTTTGGCGGATGAATTTAACCAAATCCGCCAGTTTGCGGGCCGAATGTTCCCCGTCGTGCGAAGCGCCCGCAAGGGAAGAGAGCGACAGATTATAATTTTTCGTCAAATTTTTAAACGCCAAATGCCCCACATGCACCACTTCGCGGCTTTGGCAATCCGCCAGCGCGCTTTTATAATCCGCATCCAGGGCGGCCAGCTCCGCTTGAAAAGCGGCTAAATTGGCCTCATAAAAAGCGTCATTTTGCGGGTCCTTTTTGGCCAGGGCCTCGGCCAGCGCGGCGGCGATGCGCCCGGCGTTGTTAAAATCCATCCATACATGCGGATCGTCCGACGGCGCGGCAAACGCGGCGGCTTCCACCACCAAAGTATCCGACCCGGCGGCGGACAACACGTCTTTGGCCCACGGTTCAATGCGGGGAGAAACATACGCAAACACATCCGCGCGGCGCACGGCCACCATATCGCCGGGAGTAGGCTCAAACGAATGCGGTTCCGCATTGGCAGGGAGCAACATGGAAAGCGCAATTTTATCCCCGCCGATCTGACGCGCCAGCGTATACGGCACATAACCCGAAACTACTACGGACGTTTTATCCGCATGCGCCGTATTCGGGCGCGAGAATCCCCAATACAAAAGCCCCAGCGCAATTAAAACAGCCAAAAGAAAAAATGTTTTTTTCATGCGTTTCTCCTTAATATATATTATACGAATTCCCGGCCGCACGCGTACGGCCGGTTACTGGCGCCGATATTAGACCCCAAAAGGAAAAAATACAGGATGACGACAAAAAAATCGGCAGATTCCCGACTACAACCCCGTATAACGACCTTACGGGGCAGGCTCTCGGGAATGACATTGTAGATGATTATATGATTTTTCAAAACCGCTCCGTATTGCGCGGACAAGTTGGGTCGCGGCGTAGTGGTAATTACGTAAGCCCCAAGGTACGCGCAAGACGGCAGATTTTGGAAAATTGTTTATCCTTAAAAGACACAAGGGACGAAAAAAATCTTTTCGTCCCTTGTGCGCAAACAGACAGATAAGAACAGCCGTTATTTTCTATAATATTTTAAAGGAGAACTACTTTTATGGGATATATCCTCGCCCTCTGCCTGGCCCTCTGCTGGGGTACCGCCCCGCTGGCCACCAAAAACATCGTTTCCGCCCTGCCGCCCGTTTGGGGTACATTTTACCGCGTGCTCGCGGGGCTTGTATTTTTTGCCGTGCTCTATGCCGTACAGCGCAAAAGTTTAAAAATCCCGCTGAGCCGGTTGTGGAAACCCGCCCTGCTGGGTTTTACCCTTATTTTGTTCCCGTTTGCGGCGCTTTCCTGGGGCCAGCAGTTTGTGGCGCCCACGGTGGGCGGCATTTTTTACGGCACGGTGCCGATATGGTCGTTCATCGCGGCGGGTATTTTTTTGGGCGGGGAAGACCGCTTTACCCTGCGCAGAACCATCGGCGTGGTTTTTGGGCTTATCGGCATGTGGACCATCATGTGGCCGATGGTATCGGCCGGAGCACAGTCTTTAGGCACCAGCCCGAAAGCGATTTTTGGCTGTGCGGCGTTTATTTTGATGACGTGGTCCCTCGGCATGGGGGGCGTGCTTATTAAAAAAATTATGGTAGACGAACGCGCCATCACGCCGCAGGCAAACACGTTTTACCAATACTTAATTTCCGCCGTAATTTTGCTGGCCGCGGCCTGTGTATGCGAAACAGCCCCGGCGCCTGCGGCGTTCAGCACCAAAGTAACCGTTTCCATTTTGGCGGCGGGGGTACTGTCTTCCGCGGTGGCGTTTTTACTGATGGTGGCGCTGGTGCGCCGCTGGGGAGCTACGCGGATGGCGGCGGTGGCGTATCTGTCTCCGGTGGTGGCGATGGCGGGCGATTTTATCACCGCCGGAAGGATTCCTTCCGGGCCCGAAGCGGGCGGACTGCTGCTCATTTTCGTCAGCCTGTTTTTGATACAAAAGAAAGTTTCCGCTAAAAATTAACACAAAAAAATCCCCGGGCGATATACCCGGGGATTTTTATTTATCCGTTTAGTTCAGTTCAAAGGCTTTGTAATTGCCGCTCATATGCGTATAGTCTACCGGGGTTTCGCTCGTCCCCAGCGAACGGCAGACGGACATCGCTTTTTCGTCCGATTCCTGCGCCACGCACAAGTATTTCCCGGCATAAGGGGAAGCCACATGCGGCTCCCGCAAAAAGAAACGGTAGTGCAAGGTGGTGTTATCGCGCTTGGCACGGATATTTTCCACGGTAAAATCGATATCAAACGTCCAGCCTTTAATATTAGGCCGGGCTTCGCCCAGTTCTTCCCAATCGTCGGTATAGCGCCCGGTGGAAAGGAAATAGAGTTCCTCGGCTTCCGCCAGGTGTTTGCCCAAAATAAACGCCTGCGTGGCGCGGGATTTCTCCACCGCCGTTTCGTACTGCGGCAGCGCAACGGCAGCCAAAATCCCCACGATCAGCACCACCACCAGCATCTCAATCAACGTAAAACCGTGTTTCATAGATTTTCCCCAGTTTAAATTTAAGATATTTACACCTTACCACTTCCCGGGCCGGAAAAGCAACCCTTTTTCCCCCTTTTCAATTTATAAATGCTAGAATATAATTGGGTTAAAAGATTAAAAAATAAGACATCAAAAAATTAAACAGGGGAAAAGGAAAAATCATATGACGCAAAATTTATCTTCGTCCGCACTTGTCCGTCCGGCGGCCAAAGACGTCAACGCCGAAGCGGACATTCCGTCCGGATACGGCAAAACGGAAAGTTTTTTATTGCCGAAAGATCCGGCCTGGATGTTCCTGTTTTGGGAAATTACCCAAAATACGCTTGAATGCGTAAAAAGCCAATACGGCCAGGACACGCTTGAAAAAGCGCGCACCGTCATCCGCCTGCACGACGTTACGGGCGTGGAATTTTTCGACGGTTCCAACTCCGTCCGCTTTTACGACATGCCGGTTATTTTCGAGGCCCGCAGCTGGTACATCAACGTGCCCGAATCCGGCCGCACGTATTTGGCGGACCTGGGCTACGTAACCGAAGACGGCCGTTTTATTCTGGTTACGCGCAGCAACATTTCCTCCGTGCCGCCCGGCCGCATTTCGAACGTGGTGGACGACAAATGGATGATTGTGGAAGGGGACTTCCAAAAACTCTTGCAGCTCTCCGGCGCCGATTACATCGGCCTGGGCTCCAGCGAACGCATGCAGGTACTCGGCGAACGCTGGAAACTGACCGAACTGGCAGGGGCCGGCACGCCCGGGTCTTCCTGGTCTTCTTTTAAACTGCACCTGGACAGCGTTAAAACCGAAGAAGACGAAGACATCTGGCTCAAAGCCGACTGCGAAATCATCATCTACGGTTCCGCTTCCAAAAACGCCATCGTCACCATTAACGGGCAGGAAATTGAACTTAAAGAAGGCAAATTTTCCATCCGCCAGCACTTACCCGCCGGCAGCGTAGTGGATTTGCCCATCAAAGCGCGCAACGCCAAAGGCGACAAAACGCGCCAAGTAACCATTAAAGCTCTGCGCGAGCAAGGAAAGTAATATGGGAGAAGAAAAAGGATATCTCGCGCTTGTACTGCACGCGCACCTGCCGTTTATCAAGCACCCGGAATACCCGGACTTTTTGGAAGAAGACTGGTTTTACGAAGCCATGGTGGAAACGTACATTCCGCTGTTAAACGTTTTCGAAAACCTGACCGAAGAAGGCACCGATTTCCGCCTGACCATGACGCTTACGCCGCCCTTGTGCAACATGATGGAGGACCCGCTTTTAATCGAACGCTTCCGCCATTATTTAAACCAGCGCGTAGAACTTTCGCAAAAAGAGCTCAACCGCACGCAGGGCACCGAATTTGAAGGCGTGGCGCGGATGTACTTCAACAAATTCCGCCGCTACCAGGATTTGTTTGAACACCGCTACCACGGGCACGTTTTACAGGGATTTAAAAAATTCCAGGATATGGGCAAACTGGAAATCATCACCTGCTGCGCCACGCACGGCTATCTGCCGCTGATGGTGCATAAAGAAAGCGTCAACGCCCAAATCAAAATTGCCGCCAACGATTACCGCAGCCGCTTCGGCCGCAATCCGCGCGGCATTTGGCTGGCCGAATGCGCTTACAACCCGGGCGATGATAAATTCCTGCGTGAAGAAGGCATCCGCTTTTTCTTTACCGAATCGCACGGCGTTTTGCACGGCACCCCGCGCCCGAAATACGGCATCTACGCCCCGGTGTACTGCCCGCAGACGGGCGTAGCCGCGTTTGCGCGCGATATGGAATCGGCCCAGCAGGTTTGGAGCGCCGAAGCCGGCTACCCCGGCGACGCCCGCTACCGCGAATTTTACCGCGACCTGGGGTACGACCTCGACTACGATTACATCAAACCCTACCTCCATTCCGACGGCGTCCGCCGCAACATCGGCATGAAGTACCATAAAATTACCGGCAAAGTGGCGTTAAACCAAAAGCAGGCGTACGACCCGTACGCCGCGCGCGAAGTGGCCGCCCAGCACGCCGGGAACTTTATGTTCAACCGCCAGAAACAGATTGAATACTTAAGCACGGTAATTGACCGCAAGCCGCTCGTTGTATCCATGTACGACGCGGAACTGTACGGACACTGGTGGTACGAAGGGATTGATTTCCTGGAATATCTGTTCAAAAAAATCTATTACGACCAGAAGGACATCAAACTCGTCACCCCGAGCGAATACCTGGCCATGTACCCGGAAAACCAGGTGGTACAGCCTTCCATGTCCTCCTGGGGCGACAAAGGTTACCACGACGTATGGCTTAACTCCGGCAACGACTGGATTTACCGCCACCTCATCAAATCCGCCGAGCGCATGATGGAACTTGCCAACAAGTTCCCCAATGCGGACGGGCTCCTGCGCCGCGCACTCAACCAACTGGCGCGCGAACTGGTGCTGATGCAGTCTTCCGACTGGGCGTTCCTGATGACCACCGGCACGGCCAAGGAATACTCCACCAAGCGGACCAAGGATCACGTAAAACGCTTTAACGAACTTTACGAACAAATCCAAGGCAACCGCATTAACGAGGGCTACGTCTACGACCTGGAACAGAAAGATTCCATCTTCCAGCAAATGGACTACAACGTCTACTCGTCCGCGGCCAAAGAAGCCGTATTGAAGAAATACTAATCTTCTTCTTAAACCAACGGGCCCCACAAGGGCCCGTTTTTTTGTTCTCCCCCTTCCGCAAAAGCCAAAAGACCTATGCGCGCCTGGGCCCAAAGACCCTGTCGCCAAATGAAACCTTTTTCTATACTATTTATATGAAAACTTATATAAAAACACCGATTTTGCTATTATCCACCCTCTTACTGACGCTGCCCGCCCAGGCGCAACTAAAAGGATTGTCCAAAACCGCGGGAATATCCTCCAAAGCCGCCGGGCAGCTCTCCGCCAAAGTGTCCCGCGAGGTATCTTACGTTACAAGCAACGCCCGGGCGTTTGCGGTGGGGCTTTCCAACTCTCCCACAAAACATATTTTGAACCAGCGTTTCCAATTCCAGCGCGAATATGCCCGCGCCGTGGCTTTATACCAAAGTCTGCAGGCCCAGCCGGCGGTTCCTCCCGAAAAACTACGGACGCAAATACAGCAAACCATCATCAATAATACGCTGAGGACGTCCCTTCTAAACAATTTGGACCGGGGCTACTTTTCCGGCATGACCCAGGATTTGGAACAATACTTTAACCTTACGCCCAAACTGCCGTTCTTTTCCACCAGCGCCAACCCCAGCGAATCGTTTGCCATCGCGGCCAGAGGCTATTTAACGTTCCACTCGCATAAACCTTCCTGGCAGCTGCGCGAAATGATTAAGTTCGGCGGAATGCACACCATTAAGTCAGAATTATTCAACTCCATGGGTAATATCCCCCCGCAGCAGGCCGTCCTCGCACGCAACCTAAATGAAGAGGAAGCCGAACAGCTGTTCTCGCTGTACGGACGGGCGGACCAATTAAACGACAAAATTAAAAAATTTATCGCCAAAGAAACCCACACCCAACAGGAATATGAAGAGGTGCTGGTTACGCTGCGGCAAATGAATGATTTGTATGAAGAACTGCTGACGTTTGCCAAAAACAGCACTTCCGTAAGAACCACCGTTGAAATTTACAACAATCTGCTGGCGGATATGGAAAAATTCGTAGCCGAACACCACCGCGCGCCGATATGGCAAGACCCGCTGGAACGGCCGCTGTACCATTTATTCGAACCGCTGGTGTTTAACAACCAGGTCAACATGTTTGAAGAAATGATACCCATCATGACCCGGCTTTACGAACTGACGGAAATGTATCCGGCGAAAAGACTGACGGAAAAAGACACGCTGAAAAGCATAAAAGAGTTCAAAGAAAAACACGGCTTTTTGCCCCGCTCCGTAAAAACCCGGGACTTCTTTGATATCCGCCACGACGAACCCATGCTGTTTGAAGCAATGTCTTACTGGAAACTGAACAGTACGGACTTCGCCAGAGAACTCAACCAGCTGATGTTCCCGCAAGAAGAAGATTTATTCCCGCCGTTCTTCTAAGCCCGAATTTGCAAATAAAAAATCCCCGGTGTTCAAACCGGGGATTTTTTACATTCAAAGCGTTTATTTATATTCCAACTTAACCAGCTTATACGTTTTGGGGCCGCGCGGCAGCTGGGCTTCAAAAGTATCGCCTTCCTTTTTACCGAGTACGCCGTTGGCCAGCGGGGACTGCACGGACAGCAGTCCCTTTTCCGGGTTGGCTTCCATAGAGCCCACCAACGTATAGGTAAATTCGATGCCCGCGTCCACATCTTGGAACGTAACGGTGGCGCCGATGCGCGCTTCGCTTTTATCCACGGTCAAATCGTCGGTGATTTGCGCGTTTCTAAGGCGCGATTCCAATTCCTGAATGCGGATCAGCGTTTCGGCCTGTTTTTCTTTGGCGGCGTGATATTCGGCGTTTTCTTTCAAATCGCCCTGGGCGGCGGCTTCCCCGATTTCGTTGGAAAGCTGGGCCTTTAATTCTTTTAAATCTTTCAGCTCGTTTACAAGAGCTTCGTATTTTTTGCGGCTGACATAAAATGCTTCTGGCATGGTATAACTCCTTATATTTAATTTTAGTGTACAATTTATGCGCTTTTATTTCAATGTTTCCGGCCGGAAAAAATTTATTATATAATCAGTACATGAAGAAATTTCTCTTTCCGCTCGTCCTCCTGCTTGCCTGCACCGCCGCACGCGCGGAAAACGACCACGTCCGCATCGCGCAGGAAAACGCGCCCGCCGTCGTGGCCGTAAACGTCGTAAAAAAAGACGGCTCCACTTTTACCGGCACGGGGTTCGCCGTTGCGCCCGAGGGGCTCATCGCCACCAGCCGCCACGTGTCCGACGACGCCCTGTACATAAACATCACCTTTAACAACGGCACCGTATCGGGCGAAGCCGTCACCGTCGCGAGCGCGGACGAGGTGGACCTGTCGCTGCTCAAGATTCAGGCCCTTAATTTGCCCACCGTCCGCCTGGCCGATTCGGACAACGTCCTCCCCGGCCAGCCGATTACCGTCATCGGCAACCCGCGCAGACTGCAAAACACCATCAGTTCCGGCCTTATCAGCCAAGTACGTAAAAAAGCCAACGGCGTCATTTGGCACCAAATCAGCGCGCCCATTTCCCCCAGCTCAAGCGGAAGCCCCGTCTTTAACGCGCAAGGCGAAGTAATTTCCGTGGCGTTTGCCAGCTACCAGGGGGACGGAAACCAAAATTTAAACTTTGCCGTACCTTCCAACTACTTGGTCCGCCTGGCGTCTTCCGCCGGGTATACACTTCCCCGAGAAGAGCAAACCAACCCCGATACGCCGCCGCAGGCCGAGGGCAACCCCATCAGCAACCACTTCAAAAAATCCTGGGCCATCCTCAAACGTCTGCTGCATTTAAGCGAAGAATAGACCTATCCGCCCCTGGGTCCAAATACACTTGAAAAATCCCGTACAAACGGATAGACTATATAATAACCGCCGCCGTACGCGCGTTCAAACGGCACGCGGCGGGCAAGTCCGTAAGACGGAGTATTTATGAAAAAACCAGTCAAAATCGCTTTAATCGTTTGCTGCGCCGCTTTCTTTTTATTTTTATTACTGCCTTTTTTGGAAACTCCCGCCCCCAAAACCGCGGCCAAAAACGAAACCGCCAAGGCCGAACCGCAAATTTTTACCTCTAACCCGCTTACGGAACTCGTCGGCCGGATTGCGCGCTTTTTCCGCACACGCCAAAACGCCGAAGAAAAGCAAAAAAACGCCGGCCGGATGACGGCCGACCAGGCCGATGAACTGTTCGGCGAGCCGCAAGGCGACACGATGTACGCTTCCGCCCAGAGCGCGGGAGCCGGCACGGGCGTGTTCTCCGGCGGCGACGGAGCCGCCTACGCGGACGCCTACCTGCAAACTGAAGAAGGCGACTGGGTACTCATCCGCCAAACTTCCCCGGAAGGCTCCACGCGCGGCATGCACGAAATTAACGTAAAAGACAACGCCTACGACCGTTTTGTCACCCAGGAACGCCAAGCCCGTTTTACGCCCGTCATGCGTCTTCCCGCCGTCAAAGAAGAAGTGCCCGATTCCCGCCTGGCGCGCGTATTTAACCCGATTAAACGCCTGTTCGGCTTTGGCGAAAAGCCGGCCGCCCAAGGCGCCGTACAGGGAACCGGGGACGACGACCGTTTAGCCTCCGCCCGGACGTCCTCTTCCGCCGGAATGGGCAAAAATACGGACAAATCCTCCACCTTACAAAAATCCCGCCCGGTAGACTGGGACGGATTCAGAAACAACCCCTTTGCCTCGCTTGTCCCCGGCAGCGCGGAAGCCGCAGAAGCGTTTTTAAATTTAATCAATCCGGCGCGGGCCATCGCCGAATCCGCCGAATGGCTGGCAAAAATCAAATACCCCGACCCGAATTCGCCGGAACGCGAACAGGCTGCAAAAGAGATAGAGAACCGGGACAGGCAAAAATTCAGCCAAGACATGAACGAAATCATGAAACAGCAAAATGGCGACCAGGAACCCGTTAACGTCTTTCAAGGCGCGGTCAATCCCTTTTCCTGCGGGGACGGTTCCGTAAAGAAAGAAACGTGTTTGGAAACCGGTCAGGAAGAAGATGGACCGGATATAGCCGCCATTAAAGCCCGTTCCAACGTACAATTTTTCGAACAGACCGGCCTGCACTTGCCGCCTGCCGGGATTACCGTAGTGTTAAACGCCACCGACATGCCTATTTTGTCCGAAAACGTAACCCAGGAAGACTTGGAGAGCATTGACGAAACCAAACTGCAGGAGCTGGAGTTCTACCAATTCATGCGAAAAGAATGCACGGATAATTGCTACTGGGTGGCAACCGGGACGGACAATTCTTCCGAACTGGCAAAAACGGTAGAAGCGGTGGGGCTTACGCTCAAAGGCGACCCGCTGCAGCGTTACGACCAGTACGCCCGGGACTACATTGAAGAAAAACGCCAGGAAGGAGCTTTGTCCGACGAAGATCTCCGGGCTCTGGAACAGCGGCTGACGGAAAGCAAAACCCCGTACACGGCGTACTCGATGGAAAACATGAACCAGCTTTTCCAAAACACCATGGATTTAATTGACCAGCGCGCCAAGCCGGAAAACGGCACCGTGCCGTTCTTCTCCCATGTGGAAAACGCTTACGACTTCCAACAACGCTCCGACCAACAGTTTCCCATTTTGTACGGACGGGGCAGCGCCGTGGACGGCGACAAACAGCTGGAACAGCGCGCAGACGACTTCACCCAGGAACTGGCCCAATACGTAAACAATGCCAAAGAAATCCTGCACAACATCAAAAAAGAACACTCGCAGGAAGGCACGCAGGAGCTGGCAAAACCCAAAATACAGCAAATGCAGGAACAGTTTAAAAGAGAGATGCAAGATTTCTCCAAGAATAACGACTTGGGAACCTACCAAAAATAAACGATGCGCTTTTCAAACCGGGCCCCTTTTAACGGGCCCGGTTTTTATTGTGCCGCAAACTTGTTTCTTTTCTTTCAAAAAACGGGTATAATTTGTATAGACGTTTCCATACGCGCGCACGCGCGCTAAACCAGACAAAACAAGGAGCCCGGTTTATGAAAAAACTGCTCGGCCTGTTACTTATTTCTTCTTTCGTTCTCTTGGCGGGATGCCATGCAAAAAAAGAATCCCCCTACAACCGCACCGACGATAAGCAAGACTACGAACGCTTGCTTAACACCCATGTATTCGCCGCCTGCTTAAATATCGGTAAACCGTACGCTACGTATTCGCTGGCCGATTTAAAAAAGCGCCCGTCTGACGATAACCCTTACTACAAAATCACTTTCGTAAACGGCCCGTGCAAAGGCAAAACGCTGTGGACCAAAGACGTCCTCTTAAAAACCGCGCCCGTGGGAGCGGAATATCTGCCCAAAGGCACGGTGCTCCTGCACAACTATTGGAACCCCAAAGAACCGTACGACCATGAAAAAACCGACCGCTGGAACATTGCCGTCGTAACGGGCACCACCCGTGCGGACAAAGGCATTGTGGATTTGGAGTTCCCGCGCGACCGCAACGATTTTATGCCCGCGCGCGAAGGAGCTTATCTGCACAACGTGCGCTACGTTATGCAGCCGGAAGTAAAAGACGTACGCAACTTTTTGTACTAAAGGAACTTATATGAAATTAAAATTTTTCGCCGCTTTATTTGCCTGCTTGACGTTTGCCTGCCCCGTTTTTGCCGCCCAGGGGGACCCCATCAGCCTGGAAACGCAGATTATCGACGTTCCCACAGCCGAAACGATGGACCGTTACCAAGCCTCTTTCCTCACCCGCGCCTACGACCACGGCACAATCATGGAAAGTATTGATTTCGGCGTCTATCCCCGCATCAACCTGGGCGTATCCATCGCCGTGCACGAACTGTTGGGCTCTTCGTCCTCCGTGCGCGTGCTGGACCCGGACTTCCAGGTAAAATGGAAACTGTACGACGGCAGCCTCTACCTGCCCGCCATCGCCATCGGCTACGACGGCCGCCGCTACGGCTACGGGTACGACCATCGCCGCAACTACACCAAAACCAAACAATATCTCGACGACCGCAAAGGCGGCTACCTCACTTTTTCGCGCGAGATTATCGTCCCCGGCCTCAACGCCACCGCGGGCGTAAACCTGTCCGATTTTGATTTTGACGACCTTTACATGTTCACCGGCCTTTTTTATCACCTGGCCGACAACTTCGGCCTGCTTGCGGAATGGGACAACATCCGCAACATCCGCGATTCCCGCCTGAACCTGGGCGCGCGTATTACGCTGCACCCGTCCCTGGCGCTGGACGCCGCCGTGCGCCGTATCGGCCGCGGGGACGAAAGCGAACGCATTTTACAACTGCGCTACGTCACCAATTTCTAAGAGGAGTATATGAACCAAACGCCCCAGCAGCCGCGGCCGCAATTCAAACGCCGCACCATTTTTATTAAAAAGAACCTCCAGCTGCGCTATATGATGATGATTATTTTAAGCGTGCTGTGCGGTTTGGCGATTATGACGTTCGAAATCACCGCCACGCTTAACGACTTGTTCGACGCTTACCCCGTGCTCGTCCAGCCTATTTACGACCAATTCATCCCCATCGCGGCGGGATTCTTCTACAAAATCGCCATTTACCTGTTGTTCGTGGTGCTGATTTCGGCCATTTTATCGCACAAAATGGCGGGGCCGGTATACCATTTTGAACGGGTCTGCAAAGCCATCGCCAAAGGGGACTATTCCCAGCGCGTACACCTGCGCAAAGGCGACCAGCTGACCGACCTGCAGGAAGATTTTAACACCATGATGGACCGCGTCGAAGCGGAAATAAATAAAAACAAACAGTCATAAATAACGGGGGTTGTATGAAGAAATATTGTGCACTCGCGCTTGCCTTATTATGCGCGGCGTTGCCGGCGGCGGCGCAAAAAGAATACGGTCTTAAATTTTCCAGTTTGATAAACGACGACCTCACCCTGGAAAACGCCATCCGCCTGGGCCTGGAAAATAATTCCGAATTTTTATCCGCCCGGCAGGAAATTATCATTGCCGAGCAAAAAATAAACGAAGCGAAATTCCGCTTTCTGCCCCAGTTTTCATTCCAGGGCACCGCTACGTGGTACGATTTGGAATACCCCATGGTACTGCCCGACGCGGTGGCCAACCGCTTCCTGCCCAGCACGGATACGCTTAACGAAAAAAAATTCTTCGGCGTCGGCGTTACGGCCACGCAGTATCTGTATTCCGGCGGCCGCATCCGCGGCACGCTCAAAATGGCGCGCGCCAATTTAAAACAGGTGCAAAGCCGGTACGAAACGGTAAAAAACGCCGTAGTGCTGGATATAAAAAAATCCTTTAACAACCTGCTCCACGCGCAGGAATACGCCCGCTTCACGCAGAAAACGCTGGATACGGCCAACCAATGGTACGCCCGTCCGTCCGGCGACGCCTGGACCCAAATCCGCCAGCGCGCCCTGCTGGCCGACCTGGCCGTACGCAACAACCGGGCCAAACGCGCCCTGGGCGAAGCGCAGCTGGCCATGCTGGTAAGCCTGAACAAAGAGCTTAATTCCACCATTACCATCAAAGGGGATTTTGTACCCGTCAAAACCAACTGGGACCTCCCCCACCTCAACCTCTGGGCCATGGAATTCCGCCCCGAATTAAAATCCGCCATCTACGCCCTGGAAGCCGACAACATTTCCATCGATTTGGCACTCTCCAAACGCTACCCGGACATTATTTTAAACGGCTCCTACGAGCAAATGGGCGCGGACTCGCTCGAAGACGTAAACAAACAGATTTCGCTGGCTGTACGCTTGCCGATTCCTTACAATTTTTCCGAACAAATCGCCCAGAAAAAAGCCGAACAGCGCAAAAGTTCCCTACGCCGCGCGGCCATTGAAGACAAAATCCGCATCCAGGTGGCGGGAAATTTTGAAAGCATGCGCTTTTGGCAAGACGAAGTGCTGGAACGCCAGGCCGTCTACCGCGACCTAAAAACTCGCATCGAAACGGCCGGAAAAACCGCCGCCAAAACGGGAACTTCCCCGCTGGAAGCGTTACTGGCGTACGAACAAACGGCGGCCGGATATTTTGAAGCCATACTAAAAAACCGCATAGCCAAAGCCGAATTGGAATGGGCCATCGGCCAGGATTTACAATGACATCGTTTTTGCGCCGCGCGGGCTGGTTAACGGCGTGCCTGCTGTGGGCGTTCCCCGCGGGTGCGCTGCAGGTTCCGACGGATGACGACATCCTGCGCGAATTTTTATGGCAGCGTTTTATCAGCCTGCCCAAAGACCAACGCCCCAAAATCGGGATGGCGCTCTCCGCCGGCGGCGTGCGCGGCTTTGCCCATGTGGGCGTGCTGGAATCCTTAGATAACGCGGGCCTGCCGATTGATATGATTTCCGGCACGTCGATGGGTTCTGTGGTGGGCGCGCTGTACGCCGCGGGACTGCCGACGTCCAAACTGTGGGAAATCAGCACCCACATGACCATGGACAGCATCACCCCCGACTATAACGCCATGGGGCTTCTGCGCTTTTTATTCGCCAAGAAACTTCCTTCCTCTTCCAACCTGGTAAATTTTTTCCACGAACAGTTGGGCGATATGCAGTTTGAGGACATGAAAATCCCGTTCTCCTGCGCCGCCATGGACGTAAAAACCGGCGAACGCGTGGGGTTTAATTCCGGCCCGCTCGCCATCGCCGTACGGGCCAGTATGAATTTGCCCGGCGTGTTTGAACCCGTAGAATACCGCCACCGCGCGCTGGTGGATGGAGCCGTGGTGGATTATCTGCCGGTGGAATCCGTCAAATTAATGGGAGCGGATTATATCATCGCGTCCGTCACGCCGCCCGATTTTTACTCCAAAACGCCACAGAGCATCGCCGCGTATCTCTTGCGCATAGGCGACGTGCGCGGGGCCGCCATGATTGAAGAAGCGGCCCAAAAAGCCAATTTCGTGCTGACAAACCGCGTGCTGGACATCGGCACCCTGGAGTTGGATAAATTACATAAAGCGGGCGAAGTGGGCATTCAGGAAGCCACCCGGAATATGGAGGCACTGCAGGAAGACATCCTGCTGTTTGCGTTACCTTATGTGCTTAAATTATAAACCCCTTTTTATTGCCGCGGCCGCGCTGTGGACGGCGGCCTGTTCGGCGGGATTTTTGGGCCTGGCCCCGGCGGGCGACCGCAAAGAATACGTCCAGGCGCGCGACTTGTATAACTCCGGCCAGTACGACCGCGCCATCACGGAACTTACCGAATACATCTACAAAACCAAAAACGTAAAACGCCGCGAAGCGCGCGCGTACCGCCTGCTCGGCGCCAGTTACGAACAGCAAAATAACCTCAGTAAAGCACTGGAAGTCTATTTGGAAGCGTTGGAATTCCACCCTAACAATACGCCGCTTTTGGCGGCCGCGGCCAATTTGTACCAGCAAACCGGGCTTACCAACCGCTCGATTGAACTGTATGACCGCGTACTTACGCAGGAACCCAACAACCTTGATGCGCTTTCCGGCCAGGCCGCCAACTACTCCGCCATGGGTTTTTACTCCAAAGCGCGCCAAACCTACGACCATTTCTTCGAACTCAACCCGACGGCCGACGCGCGCTACCGCGCCCGCTACGCCGAAACGTTCTTACGCCAGCGCAACTTTGAAAACGCGTTTATCAACATTACCATGGCCCTGGCCGATAACGATCAAAACCCCGATTTTTGGCGTTTAAGCGCCTACGCCCGCCAAGGGCTCGGCCAGCCGCAAGAAGCGTTGCAGGACCTGGAAGCCGCCCTCCTGCTGGCTCCCGGACGGCTGGATTTACTGGCCCAAAAAGCGCTGTGGTTGTATAAAGACGGCGACTATAAAAACTCCCTGGCAACCGCCGCACAAATTTTAAAACAACAGCCGGACAACCAACTTGCCCAATTCATCCAGGCGATGAATTGGTACCGCCTGGGCAAAAAAAATGCCTCTAAAAAACAGCTGGAAAAAATCAGCCGGGCCGATGCCGATACATTTGTCGGCCGGGTAGCGGCCAAATTACTGACGTTCCTCCCGCAAAAATAACTCTTTGAAACGCAAAAAGAGGCGGACCCGAAAGGTCCGCCTCTTTTCTGCTTAATAACAAATTTACGGTTTGGGAACGAACGGAGCCCGGTCCGGCTTGGCGTCCACCGGCAGGATTTCCGCTTCTTCCAAGAGTAAGGAAGGCGTTACAACCGTGCCGGGTCGGTCCGAATTTCCCGTATAATAAACGGCGTCTTCCCCGCCGGCGGCGGCGATATCGCGCAGCGAACGGGTGGAAATATTTTTCAAATCCAGCCCGTAAGCGGGAACGCGGCGGCCGTCCTCGGCATATACGCGCCAGGCGCGGTCGAAGGTTTCCAGCTCATAACAATACTCCAGCTCCCAATCGCGGCACATCGCCAAAAATTCTTCCTGCAACGCTTCTTCCGACAGCGGCGTTTTGGGTTCCACAAACACATTTGTCAAACTTTCGCGCGGATAGGAATAAGAAGATAGGCGGGCGTGCCCGTTGCTTTCGTGCCCTTCCGCAAGCGGACGGCGCGACAGCGGAAATGCGCGCAAACGCCCCAGGGACGTTAACTTGAGTTCCTGCGACGGTACCCCCTCATCATCCACCGGCATATAGAACAAGGGGAGCCCTTTGTATTCGCGCAGAAGCGGCTTATCCACAATATCTACCACGTTGGACAGCACGCGCATCCCTTTTTTCTCGCGGAAACTGCCCGCATACGGGTCCTGCTCGTACAAATCGGACAACAACGGCTTCACGTTTTCCACCTGCCACACAAAATCGTTTTCGATAAACTGCGCGGCCGCATGGGGACGCAACAGCACCGGCCCCAAATAAGATTCGGCTTTGTACGCATTATAACGTTCCAGCATTTCAGCCAAAAAAGCGTCCGTTTTTTCTTCCAGGGCTTTTTCGTCCGGCGTGCGGTAATCGGAAATGGGAATGTACTCATAAAACGATTGCACATGTCCGTCCCGGTTGCGCAGACGTGCGGACAGGGTTAGCGTTACCCGGTAGAATAACGTTTGGTACGCACCGCCCAGGCTGTTTAAATAATAGTATTCCCAATGGTTGTCGGTAAATTCCGCTTCAAAATTATCCAGCTGGGACACATTTTTGCCCTTGGCGGAAAGCTTTTTGACGATTTCTTCCCATTTTGCGGTGTCCGGGCGGTCAAACTTCTCCACTTCTTCAAATACCGCGGCCTGCGGTGCGGGAACCAGGTCCGGCAGGGTAGTGGATAATTCTTTTTTCCGCTTATATGCCTGTTTTTTAACAAACGAATCAAGCGACATGCGGTATTCGCTGTTCGACAAATTCCACAAGTCGCGGCGAATGCCGTCATAGCTGGAGGAAATGTTTCTGGAACCGAAAGGGTCATAAGAAAAACGGTTGTTTTCAAAACCGAGCTGGTCGTTCTTATCCGAACCGACGCCCAAAATGGTCACGCCCGACAGCCTTTCCTCCGGCCCGAAGGAACTCAAACGCAGCTGCCCCAAAGAAGCCCAAATAGACAGGGTCAGCGCATGCCTTAATTTATAAGCCGCATAGTACGGCGCGGGAGAACCGGGAGAGCGCAATTCTTTAAGCGTACGGTTCATCTCATCCTGCATGGCGCGGAAATAAATGTTATCCGGCAGCGAGGGCTGCGCCTGTTTGGCAAAAGCCGGCGGCAAAAATACGGCAAAGCAAAGTACGAAAACTAAAAATTTTCTCATTTTTTACCTCCTTTTTTCACCGCATCCGGCGGCGGAAGGATAGGCGGTTTGACCGCGCTTTTGGCAGTATGCTCAATTTCCAGCGTCTTTAACAGCACGCTGGGCGCAATAGCCGATACCGGCACCCAGCCGGATTCCGCGCCGCAGTTGCCGTTAAACACGGCGTCATCGTCGGCAGCGGCGATAATCTGCGAAAAACTGACAAGCGGCGTACCCACAATGTCCGCGCCGCGGATGACTTCTTTGCGGCCGTCCGGATATACGCGGTAAACATATCTGGGTTCCAGCTTAAAAACCTGCGGGGAGTTAGTATCCGTCATGGTAAATCCGCCGGACAAATCTTCAATAATAAACCCGTACGGCTTGCCCTGGCGTTGGATTTCCTCCACCAGCATTTTTTCCAGTTCGTCATACGAAACAGTTTCGGACGCCACCACGCGCGTATTGCCCATGCGCGCCACCGCCCGTTTACCGTCACTGCGCCGCCCGTGCCCGTTGGAAACGGGGAAGCCTTTGATGGGGCTGGAACTCATTAAGAAATTTTTTAAGACGCCGTTTTCAATCATCACCACGGGCTGGGATTTAACACCTTCGTCGTCGTATTCATAGAATCCGCGCAGCGGCTCACCGTTGAACGACTGCAAAGTGGCGTCGTCCACCACGCTGATAAACGGGGCCGTTACCTGCTGGCCCAGCTTGGAAGTAAACGTCCGCCCGAAAGAGTCTTCTTTTTGGCGGTGTCCTTCCATGCGGTGCCCCAACACTTCGTGCACAAAAACGCCCATCGCGCGGCTCTTTAAAATCGTCGGGGCCGTAATGGGTTCCGCCAACGGCGCACGGTAGAGCGTTTCCAGCTCTTTTACCGATTCCGCCACCGCCGCCGACAACGCGGCTTCCGTCGGGATATCCTCCGCCGACACGATGTTGTAAATCTGCCCGCGTTCCAACTCTAACCCGTCGGCCGTTTTACCGTACAGAGAATATTGTACGTGAAAATCAATAATGGGCTGTTTTAACCGGGTTCCGCGGGAATCCACAAAATACCGGTGCCCGAGCGTGGCCGAAAAGCTGAAATTGCTGTCCAACACCACGGGATTTCCCTGTACCTGGCGGGATACTTTTAAAAGCATTTTTTCAAGCGCGTCCCAGTCAAAAGAAGGGAACTCCCGCGTAAAACAATACGAAGATACGGCGGGAAATACAAAATCCGGCGAATCATCCATCCGCTGCGAAGCGCCCTGCACGTCCGCCTGAACGCGGCCGTAATCCTGCTGGGCCTGCTCCACCGCTTTTTGCGTAAGCCGCCACACGGCGCGCGTAAAGGAGGTGCCGTCCCCGTCCAACGCCGGCATCCCCCCGCTGATAACCGAATAATCATCCTGCGAATTTTTCAGTTTGCGGGTATTGTCCATCTCCGGCGAGCCGACGCGCACCTGTATATCCAGCTGCGGATAAAAAAATTCATTCCGGGAACTGACGCCGCCATACTGCATATATACATTGCGGTGAATCGCGTCCGTATACATATAGGACATATAATAGACGGGCGGATCGAGCTTTTTAAGCGTTTTAAACGAACGGTTCATTTCCGCCGATAATAATTTTACCGGCCGTTCGGATGAAATTTTGCAGTTTTGCTTCTCCGCCCACAGCGGAAGCGCAAACGCAAGAATAAAAAATGAAGATAAAACTTTTTTCATGGAAACCCTCCTTTCGTCATTGTAGCATAATAGCCGATTGGAGCGTGCCGTAAAAAATGCTATGATATGTATACAGATTTAACGCCGAGGTAGCTCAACTGGCAGAGCAACGGTTTTGTAAACCGTAGGTTGTGGGTTCGACTCCCATCCTCGGCTTTTTTGCTGCTTATTTTGCGCGCGGACTTCGTTCTCGCTCCTTCGGATACCTCGGGCTCCGCCCTGTTACAGTATACTCTCAGTCGCTGCGGCCTCGTCCGAAACGCAAAATTCTTGCAAAAATACGCCAGTCCCTGCACTTTGACGTTGGGAGAAGAAGGCCGGAGCGATGTTTTTGTTTGCGCTTGCCAAGTGCGCAAGGCAAAAACCGCCTAAAAATACACCTCTTTGCCGCGCTCCCAAACTGCTATAATTTTTATATATCTTTATAACTTATAGGAGTCGAAATGGAACCTGTCACCACCACCGTTTCCACTATTATGTGGATTGCATTTTGGGTAACCGTCCTTGCGGCGTTATTTATTGATTTAACCGTCCTCAACAAACATCATGGCAAAGTAAGCGTAAAAGAAGCCGCCCTTATGGTATGCGCCTGGGTAACGTTAGCGGGCTTATTCGGCGGAGCAATCTGGCTGATGGAAGGCCCGCGACACGCATTGGAATTTTACACGGGCTATGTGCTGGAATACTCCCTGTCCGTAGACAACATGTTCGTATTCATCATGATTTTCGGCTACTTCGCCATTCCGTCCCACTTGCAGCCCAAAGCGCTTTTATGGGGTATTTTGGGCGCGGTGATTTTACGCTTTGCGTTTATTTTCCTGGGCGTAAAACTGATTTCCATGTTCTCGTGGACGATGTACGTTTTCGGTGCGCTCCTCGTATTCACGGCGGCCAAAATGCTTTTCCAAAAAGACGACGACTCGTTTGACCCCGGCAACTCGTTTGTGCTTAAAATGCTCAAAAAAATCATGCCGCTTAAAACCGATTACCACGGCGAAAACTTCTTCGTAATCGAAAACGCCAAACGCTTCGCTACGCCGTTATTCGCGGCGGTGGTGGTAATTGAAATGTCGGACCTTATTTTTGCGGTGGACTCCATCCCGGCCGTTTTATCCATCACGCAGGATACCTTTTTGGTCTATTCCTCCAACATTTTTGCGATTATCGGCCTACGCTCGCTGTACTTTTTGCTTTCGGGCATGGCGGGCAAATTCCCGTACCTTAAATACGGGATTTCGGTCATTCTGTTTTTTGTGGGCGCCAAAATGCTGCTGTCGCACCATGTTAAAATCCCGGTGGCGGCGTCGCTGGGGGTGATTGTGGGGGTGCTGGCGCTTAGCGTACTGGCCAGCAAAGTTTTTCCGCCCAAAGAGGCCTAAGGCTGGACACGCCCGCGATTTTTTACTAGAATATAAGTACGAAATTTAATTCAGTTACAAGGAAGGAAACTATGGCGTATAAATGTGCAGTGTGTGGCAAAGCCCCGGTGTCCGGCGGTTCTTACAGCCACTCCAACATGAGAACGAAAAGAAGCTTCAAACCCAACTTGCAGAAACAAAAAGTGGTACTGGACGGCAAAACGCAGACCGCTTACGTCTGCACCTGCTGCATCAAAAGCGGTTTGGCGCAAAGACCTACCAAATAAGTCGTTTTTTTTAACGAAACCGGCCCGCGCTTAACACTTGAAGTGCGGGCTTTTTTTAAGGGGAGGCCGTATTACGCAATTTAAACGCTTGGCCGCAGTAACGCTTGCGGCGTTTTTTTCTTTTTCGTACGCGCGCGCGGAAGAATCCGCGCAGCCGGAAATGGACCCTAACGGGCCCTGGATGATTTGCGGCATTGAAGTGGACGGACTTAAAAATATCCGCAAAAAAACCGTCACCAAGGCTGCCTCCGCCAAAAAAGGCGTTCTGTACGACCGCTACCAGGTGTCCGAAGATATCCAGGACGTTTCCGCCCTGGGCAATTTCGACAGTGTGGAAGTAGACATCTCCCCCATGCCCGGCCAGCGCAAAGAAAAAGACGGCGGCAACGAACTCTACCCCTGCCACCGCATCACCTACCTCGTGGCGGAAAAACCCATTTTCGACCGCTTGACCTACACCGGCCGCAAACACCTAGGCAAAGGTGCCATCACTCAGGCGATGACGCTAAAAATCAAAGACCCCTTTAACGAAGCCAAATTACAGGCCGACCTGGAACGCATCAAAGCCAAATACGCCGAAAAAGGCTACGTAAACACGGACGTACAATACCAGCTGACGAAGGACGATTCCCTCGGCGTCGTATACGTGGAACTCATCATTAACGAGGGTGACCGCGTACGCGTCGGCACCGTTACGCTTAACGGCGCGGAAGAACTCCCCGCCGATAAAATTTTGAAAAAAGCCTCCAACCGCCCCGGCAAAGTATTTAAACCGCAAAACCTCCAGCGCGATTACGTCAAAATGATTCTGTACGGACGCAACAAAGGGTATTCGGACTTTATGCTCACCGCGCCGAACGTAGACATCAACGAAGAAAAAACCGAAGTGACCATTTCCTACGACGTAACCGAAGGCGAAAAGGTGGATTTCGGCTCCGTGTCTTTCGAAGGCAATAACGTTTTTACGCCGCAGGAACTGCAAAAGCAGGTATTCTTCCGCGAAGGGCACCTGTATAACCAAAAAGATTTTGACGACACCATCACCGCCATCCAAAACGAATACGCCAACAAAGGCTATCTGCAGGCGCGCGTAACGCCCGTAAAAGATATCCGGGACGGCAAACTAAACCTTACGTTCGATATTTCCGAAGGCCACATCTTCTACATCGACCATATCGACGTTACCGGCTACACCAACACCAAAAAATACGTCTTCACGCGCGAACTTTCCATCAAACCCGGCGATTTGTACGATAACGAAAAAATCCGCCGCAGCCAAACCAAAATTTTGAACCTCGGTTTCATTAACGACGTACAGGTGGACTTGCAGCCCACCGCCGACCCGCAGAAAGTGGACCTCGGTTTCAACATCGTGGAAGGCCGCCCGGGCATGTTTACGGCGGGCCTGGCGATGAGTTCCATGGACGGCTTGTACGGGGAACTTTCCATCAACCACATGAACCTGTTTGGCCGCGCGCAGCGCTTGTCTTTGCGTACGCTGTTCGGTAAAGAAATTTTGGACTACACCGTCAGCTGGTCCACCCCGTGGATTTACGACAAACCCACCTCCCTGGGCGTAGACCTGTTCAACACCCGCCGCTACCGCTCGTTTGCCGACGACAACCAAGCCTATACCGAAAAACGCATCGGCGGCCGTGTGAAAATCGGCCCGCGTTTTAATGACGACATCTACCAACTCTCGTTCGGCTACTCGTTTGAACATATCGACATTTACGACGTGGAAGAACGCTTCCGCCCGCCCCTTTCCAACCCCGGCGACCCGTCGTACCTGGAAGACGGAACGACCAACATGTCTACCGTCAGCGCGGACTTTGCCGTCGACACGCGCGACAACATCTGGGACCCCACCCGCGGCTGGCGCAACTCCATCGGCCTAGCGCTCGCCGGCGGCCCGATCGGCGCAGACCTGGATTTGTGGTACTTAAACGCCCGCTCCATTTTCAACTACACCGTCTTAAATCCCGGCGGGAATTACCCGATTGTGTTTGTGCTGTCGAACAAATTCGGCTCCGTACAGGCGTACGGCCGCACCAAAGAAGTGCCTCCGTTTGAAAAATTCTTCCTGGGCGGCGCCGACACCATCCGCGGGTACGAACGCGCGGGCGAAATCGGCCCCGAATACGGCGGCGACATGTACTACGTCATGAACGCGGAACTGCGCTTCCCGCTGGCGCGCGAAGGCAGAAGAAACATGGCCCAGTTTGCGTTCTTCTTTGACATGGGTAACTCCTGGAACCATTTTGACGATCTGGATTTTTCGCTCGGCCCCAACCCGAACCAATTTAAAGCCGGCGTGGGCGTAGGCCTGCGCTTTACCACCCCCTCGCTGCCGATTCGCATCGACTGGGGGTACGGCCTGAACCACGGCCCGAACGAAGACCGGTCCCACTTCTACTTCAACATCTCGAACATGATGTAAGGTGCGTATGAAAAAAACATTGGCGTGTTTAACGGTTCTGTTTACTGCGGCGGCCCCGCTTTTATGGGGAGCCTCCGCCGAAACGCTGACCAAAGAGGAAGAAGCCGCCGTAGCCGCCATTTTGGCGGGCCAGGCGGGCCAAACGCCAGCCGAAACAACGGCTAAAGAAGACGCCATCACCCTGCCGGACGCTACCAAGCAGCAGGCGCTCGACGAAAACAACCAAGCAGGCGACGTACCGCCGGAAGAAGAGGAAGAAGAACCCGCCAACCGGGAACCGCAAAAATGCTTAACGGTGGCGTTTGTGGATATTGACGCGGCCTTTAACGAACACCCCCGTACGGTGGCGGTAAAAGAACAGATCCGGCTGAAAATCGTTTCCAAAGAAGACGAAGTGCGCGGGGCCAAACAATTAATCGAAGTACTGGCACAGGAAAACGCTCTTTTATCGGCGCAGATGCGCGAGCTGAAACCGTTTTACGAACGCATTGTGGTGGAACCGAACCCGCTGCTTCCCAAAATTGAAGAAAGTGCGGACACGCTGCTGCTGACGAACGTGCTCAACCGCCTGACGTTTTCGGGCGCGGAAGTACTGTCCACGAGTCCCCTTAACACGCCCGCGCGGCTGGAAGATTTGCAGGCGCGGATTGCGTCCAATAAAAAAATTATTGCGGAACGCGGATTATTTATTGATAATTATAGATATGCCACCCGCGAAGAAATTTTGCAGTTGGAAAAGAAAGAAGTAAACGAGATTTTGAAGGACATTTATACGGAAATTAAATCGTTCGCCAAGAAAAGGAACATCGGCGCCGTCGTGCGCAAGGACGACATCCTCTACGGCGAAAAGCCGGTTAACGTAACAAAAGATTTTATCAACCGGCTCAAAAAATCAAAAAAATACCGCAAACGCGGCAAATAGGAACCTAAATTTATGACGCTGAACTTAACCGTACAAGAAATCGCCCAAATCACCGGGGCGGAAGCGGCCCAAAACGCGCAAACGCCCGTTACCAAACTCTGCGCGCTTGACGATGCGCAGGAAGGCGGCATTTGCTACCTTACCGGCCTGGACCATGCGGACCAACTGGGCGCGTTAAAAGCCGCCGCCCTCATCGTGCCCGAAGAAGCCAAAGGCAAAGAACTCCCCTTTAACGGCGCGCTCCTGTACGCCAAAAACCCGGAATGGGCCTTTATCCTTTTAATGAAATATGTGGACGCCAAACGCCAAAAACACACCGCGGGCATCCACCCCACCGCCGTCATCAGCCCGAACGCCAAACTGGGCGAAAATGTTTCCGTCGGCGCGTATACGGTCATCGAGGACGGCGCCGTCATCGGCGATAACACCGTCATCTTCCCGCAGTGCTACATCGGCAAAGACGTTACCGTCGGCAAAAACTGCTGCATTTATCCGCAGGTCGTCATCCGCGAAGACTGCGTGCTAAAAGATTACGTCATCCTGCAGGCCGGGGCCAAAATCGGCTCGGACGGGTTCGGGTTTGCGTTCCATGAAGGACGCCACCAAAAAATCCCGCAAATCGGCAACGTGGTGCTGGGGAACGATGTGGAAATCCAATCCAATACGTGTATCGACCGCGCGAAAATTTCGTCCACCGTTATCGGGGACAACACCAAAATCGACAACCTCGTCCAAATCGGCCACAATGTGCGCATCGGTATGAGCAGCATTCTCTGCGCCCAAGTGGGCGTGGCGGGCACCACGGATATCGGCAACGGCGTCGTACTCGCCGGGCAGGTGGGCCTCGCCGGGCACATGAAAATCGGCGACCGGGCCCAGGTGGGCGCGCAATCCGGCGTGATGAGCTCCATCCCCGCCGGGCAGACCTATTTCGGCTACCCCGCCATGCCTAAAAAAGAAGCATTCCAGCAGCTGGCCATTCTGCGCAAACTGCCGGAAATGAACAAAGAATTTAAAGCGTTCAAAAAACAACTGAACGAAGCGAAAAACCTCTCGTTTTTCGGAAAACTTAAAAAATTATTAGGACTGTAATTATGAGAAAAACCCTCGCTTCCGAAGCCGTCGTAAAAGGGATCGGCCTGCACACGGGCGTACCCGTTACGATGACGTTTAAACCCGCCGAAAACGGCATTACGTTTTTGCGCACGGACCTGCCCGCCGCCAAACCCATTTTGGCGCATGCGGACAATGTAGGCTCCACCCTGCGCGGAACCAATTTAATTAACGACACCGCCGAAGTATGGACAGTGGAACACGCGCTGTCTGCACTGCACGCGCTCGGCATTACCGACGTGGCCGTGGAAATGGACGGCCCCGAACCGCCCGTTACCGACGGCGCCAGCGACGTGTTTGCAGACGCCCTCGCCAAAGCGGGCGTAAAAGAACTCGGCTCCGAACAGCCGGCACTCAACATCAAACAAAAAATCACCTATTCGTGCGGGGACATCTCTTACACCGCCGAACCGGCCGACAAACTGACGTTTACCTTTTTATTCCTGCACAAACACCCCCTGGTGGCGCGGCAGGAATACACGCTGGAATTTACGCCGGAAAACTATTTAAAAGAAATCTCCCGCGCCCGCACGTTCGGGTTTGAAGAAGAACTGGCGTTTTTAAAAGCGCACGGCCTTGCCAAAGGCGGGAATTTGGAAAACGCCGTTATCGTGGGCAAAGATAAATTCGTCAACGAACTGCGCTACCCGGACGAACTCGTCCGCCACAAAATTTTGGACCTCGTGGGCGATTTAAGCCTTACGGGCCGCAAATTGCCGCCGCTTAAAATCACCTGTACCCGCGGCGGGCACAAACACAACGTTATTTTCGCCAAAATCCTTTTGGCCAATTCGGAGGACAAATGAGCGCCAAATCCGCCAATTTAAAAGATTTTTTAACGCTTCCCGTGTTGGAAACGTTTGACCGGGAAAAAATAAAAGCCAACATTCCCCACCGCGAGCCGTTCCTTTTAGTGGACGAAGTGCGCGTGCTGGAACCGGGTAAAAAATACCTGGGCATCCGCCGCGTACGCGCGGACGAATACTATTTTAAAGGCCATTTCCCGGGCAAACCCGTCATGCCGGGGGTGCTGGTTGTAGAAAGTATGTCCCAGGCGTTCGGCGGAGCCATTATGAGCGACATTTCCAAAGGGAAAGGGATTCCGCTTTTTCTAAGTATTGACGAAGCCAAATTCCGCGGCATGGTGCAGCCCGGCGACACGCTGGAAATGCCCATCGAAGTATTGCGCCTTGGTAAAATTTCCAAAATTTACGCCGAGGCTTACGTCAACGGCAAGCTCTGCACGCAGGCGACGCTTAACTTTATTTTAGGAGAATCTTCCCATGACTAACATTCACCCCACCGCTATTATCGACCCGGCCGCCAAAATCGACCCCTCTACCGTTGTAGGCCCGTACACCGTCATCGGGGCGGACGTAGTCATCGGCAAGAACAACCACATCGGCCCGTTTTGCGTCATCGAAAACACCACCATGGGCGACGGTAACGACATCATCGCCAGCGCGTTTATCGGCGTAAAACCGCAGGATTTGTCTTATAAAGACGAGCCGACCCGCGTCACCATGGGCAACGGCAACAAAATCCGCGAGTGCGTTACCATCCACCGCTCCACCGATTTAAACTCCCCCACCTCCATCGGCAACAACTGCCTCTTGATGGCAAACGCGCACGTCGCGCATGACTGCCACCTGGGCAATAACATCATTATCGCCAACTCGACGGGTGTGGCCGGCCACGTGATTGTGGAAGACCGCGTCGTCATGTCCGGCATGGTGGGGATTCACCAGTTTGTACGCGTGGGCACCATGGCCATGCTCTCCGGCGGCGCCATGCTCCCGCTTGATATTCCGCCTTTCTGCATCGCGCAGGGTGAACGGGCGCGCCTGGTAGGACTCAACATTGTAGGCATGCGCCGTGCGGGCTTGGCGCGCGAAACCATTATGGAAATCAAACGCGCCTACAAAACGCTGTTCAGAAGCGGCAAACGCCTCTTGGAAGCGTGCGAAGAACTGGAAGCAAAAAAACCGTGCGCCGAAGTTCAGCACATGATTGATTTTTGCAAAGCCTCCAAACGCGGCGTGGCCCCGGCCAAACGCAAAATGAACGAGCATGACGACGAATAAAATCGGCCTGATTGCCGGCGAAGGCAAAATGCCCGTATACATCGCCCAAAAGGCGCACGCCAAAGGGTTTGAAGTGTACGTCGCCGGCGCAAAAGGCAACGCCAGAGAAGAAGATTATAAAAACTGCGCCCGCGTGTTCCAAGCATTCCGCCTGGGGCAGCTGGGCGCGGGAATCCGCTTCTTCCGCGAAAACGGCGTAACGCGCGTAGTCATGGCCGGCAGAGTGCAGCACACGTCCATTTTTTCCAACCTGATGCCGGATTTGCGCGGAGCGAAATTTTTGGCTTCCTTAAAAAATATGCAAACCAAAAATATTCTCTCGCGCGTGATGGACGAATTTAAAAAAGACGGTATCGAATTTATGAATTCCGCCCTGTTCCTGGAAGACTTTATGCCCCAGCCCGGCGTATTGTCCGCCCGCAAACCGACGGAAGAAGAAAACCGGGTGATTGCGTTTGGCTATAAAACGGCCAAACAAATTGCGGAGATGGACATCGGCCTCACCTGCGTAGTCAGCCAAAACGCCGTGATTGCCGTGGAAGGGATGGAAGGAACGGACCGCTGTATTTTACGCGCAGGGGAATTATACCGCGAATCGGCCGAAAAAAAATCGGCCGTAGCCGTCGTAAAAGTGGCGCGCCCCAACCAGGACGCCCGCTACGACCTGCCCGTCATCGGCAAAGGGACGCTGGAAAGCCTGCACAAGGCGGGCATCGGCGTACTGGCGTTTGAAGCGGGCAAAACCCTGGTGCTGGATTTGGAAGAAGTCATCAAGCTGGCGGACAAATACAAAATTTGTCTAGCGGCGGTTTAATTTTACCGCGTACAGTGAATACCCCGCCCGGTTGGGCGGGGTGTTTTTTATATTAAAAAACCGGGGCTTTATAAATTCAGCGCCTTACACAGCCTCTGCCCGCGCGCGCTTCCCGCTAGATGGGTACATTGTATTTTGCCGGGATTTGAGGGAGAATTATCAAAGTTGAAAATTAGTGAAGCAATCCCAGTCCTTTGGGCGCAGGCGCTCCAAGAGGCGTTCGGGCATAGCATAATATACAACTGCCCAACTGCGATATTACCGGCAGAGTTATTATTCACAAACACTCCGTCAGAATCACAGTAAGCTTCATTGTTGTGTCCGCCGCCAGACTGCAGCCGACAAACAGCCGGAAGTTCCACATCCAGAGCAGCCAAATCAGCCAAGTACGCCCCATTGGCCATATAATAAGCCTCTTCTGCCTGCTTGACACTTTTACCCAAAGTTAAATATTTCCCCAATCGCGCCTTATCCACCGCCACCTGGTACTGCGGTAACGCCACCGCCGATAATATGCCGATGATTAAAACAACTACCAACAACTCTATTAAAGTAAAACCACATTCTTGATACATAAGCGACACCCCTCCCTTGCCGGAAATATCCCCATGTTATCAAAAAAAAAAAACGGGTCAACCCCCTTGCCGGGGGCAGGCATTCCGGCCTAACCGGAGTTTAGTAATAGACGGTGCTTATCAATTAGACGGAAACAACTCAAGGGGGTATCTGCCTGTCTGCAAGACCGAGCCGCCACTCCCTTACCCACCGCGCTTTTTTGACTGGTTTAAGCCACACTGTTTAGATATGTCCCAAACTGACGAACTGGCAAGCCCAACCAGCATTCTCTTATTCAAAACAGCCCTTTCCATTTTGCTTTCTTTATGATAGTATTTAATAGGAAGATTCCCGCCTGAGGACGGGAACATGCCGTAATTTTATATTTTCAGAGGAATTTACATGACCAACAGAACCCCTATCATCGCCGGAAACTGGAAAATGCACAACACCCTGGCCGAATCGGCCGACCTCATTACCGCTTTAACCAAAGCCGGCAATAAAAACAACGTAGAAATTATTGTTGCTCCGTCTTACACTTCGCTGGCCAAAGTGGCCGAACTCGCCAAAGGCTCCGAAATCCAAGTAGCCGCCCAAGACGTTCACTGGGAAGACAAAGGCGCGTTCACCAGCGCGGTTTCCCCCGTGCAGGCCAAAGACGCCGGCGCCACGCTCACCCTTATCGGCCACAGCGAACGCAGAAGCGTTTTCGGCGATACGGACGAAATTTTGAACAAAAAAGTAGCCGCCGCGTTGCGCCACGGCTTGAAAGTTGTTTTCTGCGTGGGCGAAACCTTGGAAGAACGCGAAGCCGGCAAAACCCTGGAAGTCATCGAAAACCAGCTTAAAAACGGCCTCAAAGATTTTACCGAAGAACAATTAAAAGGCATCATCATCGCTTACGAACCCGTGTGGGCCATCGGCACCGGCAAAACCGCTACGCCCGAACAGGCGCAGGAAGTTCACGCCGCCACCCGCGCGTACCTGGCCAAAGCCTACTCCCCGGCGTTTGCCGAAGCCACCCGCATCCTTTACGGCGGCAGCGTGAAAGACTCCAACGTCGACGAAATTATGGCCAAACCCGACGTGGACGGCGCGCTCGTAGGCGGACAGTCTTTAATCGCGGACAAATTCGCCCGCATCATCAACTTCAACAAATAAGGAGTTTCGTATGAACCCGGCTAAACTGATTGACCACACCATTTTAAAACCCGTCGCCTCGAAAGAGGACGTCCGCCGCATTTGCGACGAAGCCAAACAACACGGTTTCTTCAGCGTCTGCATCAACCCGTACTGGGTGGCGTACGCCAAGGAACTGTTAAAAGGGACGGACGTAAAAGTGTGCACGGTCATCGGTTTTCCGCTGGGGGCCAATACCACGGCCGTAAAAGAATACGAAACACGGGACGCTTTGAAAAACGGCGCCGACGAGATCGACATGGTCATCAACCTCGGCGCCCTTAAAAGCGGCGACTATGACACCGTTTTGAACGATATCTCCGCCGTGCGCAAAGCGTGCGAAGGACATATTTTAAAAGTCATTATCGAAACGTCCCAACTGACGGAAGAAGAAAAAGTAAAAACCTGCGAACTGGCCGCCAAGGCCGGGGCCGATTTTGTAAAAACCTCCACCGGGTTCACCGGCGGCGGTGCCACCGCGGCGGACGTGGCGCTGATGCGCAAGTCCGTTCCCGCAAACATGCAGGTAAAAGCGTCGGGCGGAGTCCGCTCGCGCGAAGATTTTGACGCAATGGTAGCCGCCGGGGCCACCCGTATCGGCGCCAGCAGCGGCGTAAAGATTATCGAGGGCAAATGATTAATAATTGGGACGTTATTTCCCGGCTGGACCCGCAAACCGGCGGCCTGCGTTACACGCTTGTAACGGACGGCACGGAACACGACGCGCGTTTGATTGCAAAAAAATTGCAAGGCTTCGTGCAGGAACCCGTACCCGCCGTTGCGCCGTACGTATACGCTTTTGAACTGCCCGAAACGCTGGATGAAGAAACCTTGTCCAAAATCCGCACCGCGGCGGCGGAAGCGGCCGAACAAAGCCGCAAAGTGAACGAATTTGTCCCCGGCGGCGTACTGGGCGACCCGCTTTTTAACGCAAAAGAATCCCAACAGCCCGGAGCGGAAGGCTCCATCGGCACCATTGAACCTGCCGACAGCTTTTTCCGCACGCCCGCGCCGCAGCCTCCGGCCGCACCGGAACCCCAGCCCGAAGAACACGCCTCCGGCGAAATAACCATTAACGACAAGGACATGCTGATTAAAGACATGGAAGGCACCTTGCTCGACAAAATGCCGCTGGAAGATATTTTCTCCGCCGAAACCAAATACGATATGTTCCTGGATCTGGAAAACCAAAAACTCGTTAAAAATTCCCAAATCCAGCGCGAACAGAAAATGGGCAACTTGGCCGACGGAAAAGACAGTTTGGAAGAAACGTTCAACGTTTTTGAACAAAAAATCAAAGACCAAACCTGTATTATCGATTTAGAAGATTTAAACACCATTACCGACCGTCTGGCGAAAAAGGACCTCAGCTTCGTCCAGCACGCCAACACCAACCCGCCGCAGGAGGTTCCGCAGGAACTCCGCCCGCAGGAAACGGATGCGGTGGTGTCCCCGGCGGGAGAAAACCTCTCCGGCGGCGACGCGCCCGCGCAAGAACCGCAGCCGTCCTCTGTGGAAGGGTTGGCCCAAATCAGTTTAAGCGTCCAACCGCCCGAGCCGCAAACGCCGGAAGAAAACGATATTATCCGTGCGGCCATTCCCGCCGCGCCCGAACCGCCGGCACAAGACGAAGAAACGTTCTCGTTTTCGCAGCTGGATAAAACCCAACCCGATACGGCCGACCGCACGCCGTCCCCCACGCTTTTTACCGTACGCCAGGCAAACGGCCCGAAAAACGCCGAGCCCCGGGGGGATGAAGCCGCATCTTCCGTCGACCCGATACCGGAAGAAGTAAATTTAACCAACACCGTGCCGCCCGTGCGCGCGCACGCAAAACCGATTTCTCCCGCAGACGCCGCTGACGATCTGCCGGAAATTACAATCCGCGGACAAAAAATAGATTCGCTGGAAAAGACTTTCAATCTGGAAACCACGCTTAATACCGAAATCATGCGCACCCAGTACGAAAAATCTTTTCACAACCCGCAGGATCCGCCCACCATGCATCACGTGGTGCACCCGATCCCGCCGCAACCGGTTGCACCGCAGATTCCGGCGCAGAACGCGCCCAAGCCCGAACCGGAAATTTCCGTTCCGGCCGATGACAAACAACCCGGCCCGGAACCGACCCGGCAAACCCAACCGCAAGAACACACAGGGGAACCTCTTATGGAAGAAAATCTCGAAGAAAAAACCACTTTCCGCATCCGGCGCAAAACCGCCGCGCCCGCGCAACCCGTACCGCCCGCGCCGCAAGCCCCGGTGCCTCCGGCCCCGGCCATGCCCGCCGCTCCTGCAGCTGCGCCCGTCCAGCCGGCTCCCGCCGCGCCCGTAACTCCGGCGCCGCAGCCTGCCATGCAGCCCGCGCGCCCGGCAACGCCCAACCCCGTTATTGAAAAAACCAAAACGATTGACCATTCTATCGAGCTTCCCCTGTCGGAACTGAAAAAACACAACTGGCCGCTGGAAGTGCCCATGGTGCCCACGTACACGTTGGAAAACATGGTCATGTCCGTCAACCGCTTTGCGCACGCGACGGCCATTTCCGTTATCGAAAACCCGGGCAAACTTTACAACCCGCTCGTTTTCCACGGAGCCACCGGCACGGGCAAAACCCACTTTTTAAACGCCATGGCGTATGCGTTTTCCAAAAAATACGGACAGGAAAATATTTTTATGACCAACGGCGTGCGCCTTTCGCGCGGCATTCAGCGCTACGTGATGGAAGGCAATATCGAAAAATTCGAAAAATTCATGGATACGGTAAAAGTTCTCTTGATTGACGACATCCACCTCCTCGCCATCAACGAACAGAACCGCGCCCACATTTCCGCGCTACTCAACAAATTTTTACGCGAACAGAAACAAATCGTCATTACGTCCAAATATCCGCCGGAAAGTTTGGAAAAACTGGAACAGCTGATCCGCTTTAAACTGGATTCGGGCTGGATTTCCGAATTAAAACCCACCGGCGGTTCCACGCATTTCAAAATCGTCAAAAAAATGCTGTTGGAAAACGGCGTGGATTTAAACGATTCGCAAATTACCGCGTTCTTCGGCGGCCCGCATATGACGCTGGGCACCATCACGCGCAGCATCCGCCGCTTAAAAGTGCTGGAAAACTTAATGTACCCGAACATGCGCGAAGAAGACCGCTCCCAGGCCAACATTTTCGAAAAACTGCTGGCCACCACCGGGGAAGACCAGTCCAGCCAGCTTTTAACGCGCGATCCGATGGATATTACCACCATCACCGCCTCTTCCAATACCGACTGGGGCCGTATCGGATTTTTCTACCCGCAGAACAACTCGTCCATGATGCCGTGGATGGTCTACGCGCTTGAACAGCGCGCCAAGGAACTGGGCATCCCGGGCGGGTTTGAAATTGCGGTGCGTTCTTCGTACTCGACGGACAACATCATTTCGTCGGCCTTCAAAATCGCCAACCTGTGCGACAACAAAAAACTCAAAGGCGCGGTAATTTTGGGCCCGGCGCTGACGGTGTGCGAACCGTCCGTACGCGAAAACTTTTACGACATCCTTACGCACATGCTGGAAATTATGCTCATCCGCTGCGGTATCATCAACGCGGAAGACGCCAAAGCCCCCAGCACGTACGTAAAAGTAATTTCCGAACTGATGAGATAGCCCATGAAAAAACTTTTTACGCTTACGCTTGCCGCTCTGTGCCTGTGCGCCTGCGGCCACTCGCTTAAAACCGCCGTTAAAAACGGCGCGATTGCCCCTGCGTTTAACGATACGCTCCTGACCGGGGATTACCTGTGGGTGCGCGGTTTCGGTGCGGCCAACCCGAATCATCAAACCGATTCCCAGCGCCGCATTATGAGCCGCGAAGCGGCTATCGCCCACGCCTACCAGCGCGCCAGCGAAGTGCTTTACGGCGCAAACCTGGAAGCCAACGTGCAGGTGGTGGACGCGGTGTCGGCCGGAAGCACGATTGAGTCGGGCACGAACGGCATCATCAGCCACATGGAACTTGTTTCCACGGAATATATGGAAGACGGCGGCTGCGCCGTCATCATGCGCCTCGCCAGAGAGCGCCTTAAAAAAGCCGGACTGGACCCGGAGGATAAATAATGAAAAAATCAATTTTGTGTCTGCTGGCCGCGGCGGTCATTTGCTCGGCCTGCGGGGGATTACGCGTCGGACCCAAAGGGGAAGGCGAATACGTGTACGCCGAGTCGCTCGTTCCGTACGACGAGAACAATTTAAAACAAATGAAAAAGGACGGCGAACTGGCCGCACAGCGCGCCGCCGTGGAACAGGTGGCTGGCGTGTTTATTTCGTCGGCCACGACGGTAGACCAGGCCCAGCTGGTGGAAGATAAAATCACCTCCAAAACCGCCGGATTCATCCGCAGAAGCCACGTGCAAAAAGCCTACCGCAAAGGCGATCAATGGTATACGCGCCTCAAAGCCATGGTGCTTGTAAAGGACATCGGGGACATTATCAAACAGTCCGAGTCCGACGCGTTTGCCAAAAAAACCACCATTTTGGTAACTTCCCGCGAAATGAACGGGGAAGACATTTCCCTGCGCCAGGACTGCAAACAAGCCATTTACCGCGCTTTAAAGAACCAGCCGTTTGCGCTTGTGAACGGGGACAATTTAAGCCAGAATAACATTGAAGAACCCACCTCCGTCATCGACAAAGCCCGCACCGAAGGGGCTCGTTTCGTCATCGTGGCGGACGTGGAAACCAACCCGCTGATTGCGCTGGCCGGAACGACGTCTCCCTTTAAAACGTACCGTGCGCGCGCCAACATCCGCACGTACGCCACCAACAACTATGCGATGGTGGCCGAAGGCGCACAGCAATTATCCGGTTTGGATCCGCTGCCGGACATCGCCGCGCAGAAATCCATTTCCGCCGCGTGTGAAGCCGCCGCCAAACAGCTGGCCGAACCCGTTAACGCGGCCATCAACTCGGCCAAGACGTTTAATTTAACCGTCAAAGACGTAAACACCATCGAACGGTTAAAACAAATCCAGACCATTTTTAAAGACTTGCGCGAAATTGAAGATTTCAACCTCGTGCGCTACGCCAATTCCAGCGCGCAGTTTGAAATTTCGGCCAATATCGCCACGCCCGAAGAACTGGCTGCCAAAATCATCCGCAAATACAACGTCAATTTTACGGTGGTGACGATTACTCCGTCCGCCATTGTGTTGAGTTTTAACTAATATGCTGGCCAACGTATGCACCGGAGCCATAAAAGGCATTGAAGGCTTTGCCGTGTCCGTGGAAGTGGACATCGCGCCCGGTATGCCCACGTTGGCCGTTGTCGGTCTGCCAGACGCGGAAGTGCGCGAAAGCAAGGAACGCGTCGTGGCCGCCGTCCGCAACAGCGGTTTTGATTTTCCCACCAAACGCATTACCGTCAATTTAAGCCCCGCCGAACTGCGCAAAAGCGGCACGCAATTCGATTTGCCGATTGCGCTGGGCATTTTGGCCGCCAGCGAACAGCTGTCGCCCGAAGCCGCGGCCAAGTTAAAAGATTTGCTCGTTTTGGGCGAACTCGCGCTCGACGGCTCGCTGCGTCCTTGCGCGGGGGTACTGCCGATGCTGATTTCCTGCAAAGACCAGCGTAAAACAGCCGTTATTCCGCCGCAAAACGTGTTGGAAGGGCAGGTGTCCGGCGCCCAGTTTATCACGCCCCATACGCTTAAAGAGCTGGCCGACTACCTGGAAGGAAAAACCGAAGAGTCCGCCGTTAAAATCGCCTACATTCCGCAAAAAGAAGAAGAGGTTTTGCCGGAGCTTGATTTTTCGGAAGTAAAAGGCCAGGCGCTGGCCAAACGCGCGCTCGAGATTGCGGCCGCGGGCGGGCATAACGTACTCATGATTGGCCTGCCCGGCACGGGTAAAAGCATGCTGGCCAAACGCTTCCCGGGCATTTTGCCGCCGCTGACGCAGGAAGAATCGCTCGAAATCACCAAAATTTATTCCATTTGCAATTTAATGGGAAAGAGCAAACTTTTAACCCGCCGCCCGTTCCGGGACCCGCACCACACCATTTCGGACGTGGCGCTCATCGGCGGAGGCTCCTCCCCCCGCCCGGGCGAAGTGTCGCTTGCGCACAACGGAGTCCTCTTTTTGGACGAATTTGCCGAATTTTCCCGTTCCTCTTTAGAAGTCTTGCGCGAACCCTTGGAAAACGGCCGCGTAACCATTTCCCGCGCCAAAGAAACGGTTTCTTATCCCGCCCGCTTTACGCTAGTGGCGGCGATGAACCCGTGTCCGTGCGGCAATTTGGGCAATCCCTTAAAGCCCTGTACCTGCTCGCCGATGCAGGTCAACCGCTACAAGTCGCGCATTTCGGGGCCGCTCCTCGACCGTATCGACTTAACCGTCAATTTAAACCCCGTCAAATATACGGACTGGACAAAAGCTAGTGAAGGAGAATCCTCCGCCCAAATTCGCGCGCGCGTATTAAAAGCGCGTGAAATTCAGCGCAAACGCTTTGAGGGAACACCCACCACGGCCAACGCGTTTATGACGCCGAAACAAATTAAAGAATTCTGCAAACTTCCCGCCGGGGCGGACGATATTTTGGAAGCCGCCATGCGCAAATTCGGTTTAAGCGCGCGCAGCCTCGACAAAATTTTAAAAACGGCGCGAACCATCGCCGACCTTGAACAAAAAGCGGACATCGAAACCAAACACCTGGTGGAAGTGATGCAATACCGCCCGCTGGACCGCAAAGGAGTGGCGGACATCTGATGAACCCGAATATCTCCGCCGCCGAACGGCTGGCCCGCATCCGCTTAAACGCGTTTTTATTTTTCCGCGCCGACTGGCTTGAACGGCTCATCGAAATTTTCGGTTCGGCCGAAGAAATCCTGCGCCAGGACGCCGAAACGCTGGCACGCGAAGCCAATTTAAATCCGTCCACCGCCGCCCACTTACTGCGGGATGCATTCGCCGTAGACCCGCAGGAAGAATGGGATAAAACGGCCGCGCTGGGCGGGCATATTTACGTGCCGGAAGACGAAGAATACCCGCAGTCTTTACGCAACATTAAAGAGGCGCCGCTGGCCTTATATGTACTCGGCAAACTGCCCGCGGAAGAAAAACCGTGCGTGGCGATGGTAGGTACGCGCAAAATCACGCCGTACGGCCGCAGAGCCGCCAACAAACTGGCCTCCGATTTGACACAGGCGGGCGTAACGGTCGTCAGCGGGCTTGCGCGCGGAGTGGACAGCGAATGCCACGCCGCCGCGGTACGCCTTAAAAAACCGACGGTGGCCGTCATCGGCACGGGAGTAGGCCGCTGTTATCCGCCCGAAAACCGTTCCCTCGCGCGCGCTATTTTGGAACACGGCGGAGCGATAGTCTCCGAGCTTCCTTTTAATAAACCGCCAAACGCCTTCCACTTTCCGCGCAGAAACCGCATTATCGCCGCGTTATCTCAGCCCGTAGTGGTGGTGGAAGGCGAAATTAAGTCCGGTGCGCTGATTACCGCCAAGCTTGCTTTGGAAATGGGAAAAGACGTTTTGGCCGTTCCGGGCCCGATAGACAGCCCTCAGTCCGCCGGCACCAACCACCTCATCCGCGAGGGGGCGGGGGTTGTAACGTCCGCCGCAGATATACTAGACTATATACCACAGCATCTTCGTTTCGGGCTGGACCCGCGCTTCTTTGAAACGCCCTCCTTAACGCCCGATAAGCCGCAAGACGATTTAACGCCCCGCCAACGCGAAGTAATGCAGGCCGTGGGCGAAGGAGCCGCCAGTTTGGACCAAGTGGCCGAAACCATCGGCGCGGACGTGCCCGAAGCGGCGGGGCTTTTATTTGAACTGGAAGTAAAAGGCTTTCTGGCTTGTGAAAACGGCCTGTACAGCAAGAGCAAATTTTAACTTTATAAGGAAGTGAATTATGGCAACACCCAACGTAAAAGGCAAAAAATTGGTGATTGTGGAGTCTCCCACCAAGCAGAAAACAATCAGCAAAATTTTAGGCAACGACTTCATTGTACGCAGCTCCTTCGGCCACGTGCGCGATTTGCCCTCCAAAGATATCGGTGTCGATATCGAACACGATTTTAAACCCACCTACGTACCCGTGGACCGCGCCAAACGCTTAATCGCGGAACTGACCGCGGCCGCTAAAAACGCCAGCGAAATTTACCTCGCTACCGACCCTGACCGCGAGGGCGAAGCCATCGCGTGGCATTTGGTGGAACTGTTAAAACTTCCCAAAGAACGGTACCAGCGCATTTTCTTCCACGAAATCACGCCTACCGCCATTAAAGAATCTTTTGCCCATGCGCGTAAAATTGACGACAACCTCGTCAACGCCCAGCAGGCCCGACGCATTTTGGACCGCATCGTGGGGTACAAATTATCCCCCCTCCTGTGGCGCAAAATTACCTCCGGCCTCTCCGCGGGGCGCGTGCAGTCCGTGGCCGTGCGGCTACTCGCCGAACGGGCCAAAGAAATCGCCGAGTTTAAAGAACAGGAATACTGGACCATCGGCGCACAATTTGAAAAACCGCAAACCGCTCCCAAATTTTGGGCGCGCGTAACCAAATGGCAAGGCAAAAATGTGGAACAAACCACCACGCACCATTTGTTTGCGGAAGATTACAAAGTAAAAACCACCGTTTTTGACAAGCCGGAAAAACTGACCCCGCTTTCGGACGTTCTGCGCAAAGGGCCTAACACCGTCATTAAGGTGGAAAAGAAAGAGGTCAAACAGAAACCCAAACCGCCGTTTATCACGAGCTCCATGCAGCAGGACGCTTACAACAAGCTGGGTTTCGCTTCCCAAAAAACCATGATGACGGCCCAACACCTTTACGAAGGTATCGAAATCGCCGGGCAGACCGTCGGTTTGATTACCTATATGCGTACGGACTCGTTTAACGTCTCCAAACTGCTGCAGGAACAGACCAAAAAATTCATCGGCGAAAAATACGGCCCGCAGTTTGTTCCCGCCAAACAACCCGTTTACAAAAGCAAAGTAATGGGTGCGCAGGAAGCCCACGAAGCTATCCACCCCACCGACGTACGCCGCACGCCGCAAAACATGAAACCGTACCTAACGGCCGACCAGTACAAACTGTACGAACTCATCTGGCTGCGCTTTGTGGCCAGCCAAATGGCCGATGCGGTATTTAACACCGTGGCGATTGACATCGCCGCCGGGAACGACAAAGAATGCCAGCTGCGCGCCAGTGGCCGCACGGTAAAATTCCCGGGCTACTTATCCATTTATAAAGACCAGGACGACGACGAGGACAATAACAAAGAGGACGGAAGCGCGCTGCTGCCGGTCCTGACGGAAGGCGACACGCTGACGCTCTTGGACCTCAACACCAAAGCGCATAAAACCACGCCTCCCCCGTGCTACAACGAAGCAAGCCTGATTAAAACGCTCGAAAAACACGGTATCGGCCGCCCGTCCACGTATGCGCCTACGATTAAAACGATTTTGGACCGCAAATACATCGCCCGCCAGCCCAAAACCAGCAAACTGGTGGCGACGGACCTGGGTATTACGGTGACGGACAGCTTAAAAGATTTCTTTAAAGAAATTATGGACTTGTCCTACACCGCCGGCGTGGAAGAACAGCTCGACCAGGTGGCCGAAGGCGGCCAAAAGTGGGTGGAACTGCTCTCCGGCTTCTACGGCAATTTTAAACGCGAACTGGACGAAGCCGACAAAGGCATGCAGCGTCCCGCCGCCAAAGAAACGGACGAAAAATGCCCCGTCTGCGGCAAAATGATGCTTAAGAAAAGAAGCCGCTTCGGCGAATACCTCGTCTGCAGCGATTCGACGTGCAAAGGCAAAGTCAATTTAACCAGCTCCGGCGAAAAAGTACAGCCCGAGCAAACCGGCGAAGTGTGCGACAAATGCGGCTCGCCCATGGTTATCCGCATGGGGCGGCGCGGCAAATTTTTGGCCTGCTCGGCTTACCCCAAATGCAAAAACACCTTTTCGCTCGACGCGGAAGGCAACAAAGTGGCCTCTACGGGCCCCATCGTTACCGACCGTTTGTGCGAAAAATGCGGCAAGCCCATGGTGCTCCGTACGTCCAAACGCGGCGAATTTTTGGGCTGTTCCGGCTACCCCAAATGTAAAACGATTGTAACGGTAACGCCGGAAGAAATCGCTAAATTTAAAGAGGCGCACGCCGCCAAAAACGCGGCGGAAAAATAAACCGCCGGAGGTTTTGCGTGAAAGACTGGGTGGAAGCATTTTTATTACATTTGCAAAACAAAAATTTTTCGCCCTATACCATTAAAGCGTACCGGGAGAATTTAACCGAATTTTTGCATTTTGCAAAAACCCGCCGGCAGGAAGATTTGCGCTTTTTTACCCCGGCCAACATCCGTTCTTTTTTGGCCGGAGCGCAAACGGAAAAACACGTTTCACGCAATACGGTTTTACGTAAAATCGCCGCGCTTCGCAGTTTTGCGGCGTATTTGTTGGAGCAGGGCAAACTGGCCAGCAACCCGTTCAAACTGCTGCCCGCGCCCAAACGCGAGAAAATTCTGCCCAAATTTTTGACCGTGCCGGAAACGGACCGTCTGCTGGAATCGGCCGCGCACAGCAAAAATTTCGCACCGCGCGACAAAGCGCTTTTTGAACTGATGTACTCAAGCGGCCTGCGCCGCAGCGAAGTAACCGGGCTTAAAGTAAAAGACGTCGATTTTTTTAACGGCGTCGTAAAAGTGCTCGGTAAAGGCAGCAAGGAACGCCTGGTACCCGTTACGGACGCGGCCCTCGCGGCCTTAAAAGATTATTTGGCCTGCCGGCCTTCCCCGCAGCCGCAGGACGCGCTGTTTTTAAACGCGCACGGCAAACCGCTGACGGGGGACGGACTGGCGTATATTTTTAAAAATACGGCCATTTCCGCGCATTTGGCGCGCAAAGTGACGCCCCACAGCCTGCGCCACTCGTTTGCCACGCACCTTTTGAACAACGGCTGTGATTTAAGAAGTTTGCAGGAAATGCTGGGCCACCAAAGCCTGGCCGCAACGCAGGTGTATACGCACGTATCGCTGGAAAAATTAAAAAACGTATACCGCCACGCGCATCCAAAAAGCAAGGAGCAAGATTTATGATTGGGGTTGGAGTAGACATTGGAGGAACCTTTGTAAAATTATTCGTCATGAACGAACACGGGGAAATCTTCCGCAAAGAAAAAATGGAAACCGATTATTCCAAAGGAGCGAACGGATTTATCGCCCAAATCGGCGATTTTATCAACTCCATCCAAAAAGAATTCCCGGGCCAGCGCGTAGCCGTGGCCGTCGGCGCGCCGGGCGATGTGGACAACCAGCGCGGCATCCTGCGCTATAACCCCAATTTAAAATTTAAAGACGTGGCCGACTGGCCGCTGGCCGATATGCTTAAAAAGCATACGGGTATTACCCCCTGCGTCGCCAACGACGCTACCCTCGCCGCCTGGGGCGTGTATGAAGCCGATTTAAAACGCCAGGGCACCAACGTGCTCGTGGTTACGCTGGGCACCGGCGTGGGCGGCGGCATGATTATCAATAAAGAACTCTACCAGGGCTCCAACGGCACCGCGGGCGAAATCGGGCACACCAAAATCGCCGATTTGGCGTCCGGCCCTTTGTGCGGCTGCGGCGCGCGCGGATGTTTGGAAGCGTTTGTGGGCACCATCGGCATTAAACGCCGCGTGATGGAAGCCGTAGCGGCCCACCCGCAGAGCGAGCTCGCTAAGCTCGTCAATGAGCAGAAAAATTTTAAAATCGAAACGGTTTCCCGCGCCGCCGAAAAAGGCTGCCCGGCCGCCTTAAAAGTGTGGGAAGACACAGGTTATTACCTGGGAATCGGCATCGCCAATTTTACGCTTATATTGGATATGGACACCGTCGTTTTAACGGGCGGCGTATCCGGCGCGGCCAAGTTCTTTATGCCCGCTTTAAAACGCGTGCTGGAAAACCAGCAAATCAAAACGCCGTTTAAACGGCTGAAAATTTTAGTATCCCAAAACCCCAATATCGGAGGAGTGGGCGCGGCCATGTACGCCATTTACCGCGCACAGCAGGAACACGTATTATGCAAGTAACCCCTTCGCTTAAGCTCCTTTGCGCCCTTTTGCTTGTTTCCTGCCCTGCCTTCGCGGCGGATAATACGCTCCCGCCGCCGGACGGGGACGGGTTTGTCTATTTCACGTCCGACCAGGCCAACCTGGAACCTAATTCCAAAAAAATCAATTTAACGGGCAACGTAACGCTCATCCAAAAAACGGCGGACGGCAAAAAACGGACCGTTACGGGCGAAAATATTACGTTTGACGAACCCAACACCACCATTACTTCCGTGGGCCCCATTACGGTGGAAGACGGACAGGGCGGCATTCTGCGCGGGGAAAACGTGTCCGTCAATTACACCACGCAAGATTTTACCGCCGACAACCTAACCACTGAATACCCGCCGCTGCGCGTGGTGGGCGCCAAACAGATTTCTTCCAAAGACGGGAAACAAGTACTGCGCGGGGCCGAAGTAACCTGCTGTAACAAGCCGGACCCGCACTATACCGTTTCCGTAGGCAAATTAAGCGTTTCGCCGCAAAAACGCGTGTTCGGCACCAACGCCGTTTTTAAATTGGACGGATTCCCGGTCATGTATCTGCCCGTATTTTGGCGTTCGCTGGATTCCCAAAAACCTTGGACCACGTATGTGGAATTTACGCAGAGCGACAAAGTCGGCCTCGGCGTGTTAACGTCCACCGTGTTCCGCCCCGTGCTGAACCTGCGCCCCACGTTAATACTGGATTATTACACCAAATCCGGCCTGGGTATCGGCGGCGGCCTGACGGCCGTTGAGTCCCCCACCCTGCGCGGTTCGGGCGAATTTTTATATATTAACGACCAAGCCGACCATACGGAAATCGACTTAAACAGCTCCAACCGCTGGGGTTTTCAGGGCGGCTACTGGTGGGAAATGTACGACTCGTCCGACCACTTCAACAACCCGGACGGCGCGCTCTACCAATTCCAAACACAGTTCCGTAAAGTGTCGGACCCGTACTTTAACGATACATTCTTCCGCAGCAACCCGTATATTTTCATGCCGGACCAGGAAACGAACTTTTCGCTTTCCCGCCAAACGCGCCGTTCCACCCTGCGCGTAAGTTACCAGGAAAAAGATATCTTCGCCTGGGACAAACAAACCTTTATGGCCGAAACGCGCACCCTGCCGGAAATTAAATTCATGCTGCTGCCGTTTAACGACCCGCTGTTAAAAACGGCCAACCGGCTGGAAGTGGATTTTAACAACACCTCCAACCTGCAATACAAAAACGGCCTGCCCAACGAAGAAGGCCCCTACCAGCGCCGGGCGCATGCGCGCTGGACGGCGGAAAAATCGTTCCGGCTGATGCGCGGGCTCACCTTCGCACCCAGCGCGTATTACGACCAAACCGTCACATTCGCCGACGCCAACTACAACGATAAAGACGCCTGGGTTTCCCGCATCGGCACGGACTTAAATCTGCAAACCCGCACCTTCTTGGGCACGATGGATTTCGGTTACCAGTTCACCAAACGTCTGTCTACGGGAACGCTGGCCTCGGACCATACGTCCCCGGACAAAGGCATCGAAGTCAACCGTTTATACATCAACAACTACTACCGCCCCACCTTTAACACGTACGTCCGTTTCGGCTCCGGCTTTAACCTGGCCGATTACACCCACGACTTAACCAACGGCTTCGGCCGGGAACTGGGGTGGCAGCACCTTAAATCCCGCGTGGAACCGCTTTTGCTGGAATGGGGTTACAATTCGCCGGACGGGAAAATAAACTTCTTCATCCAGGACCAGTACGACCTGGAAAAGAAAAACATTAACTTTATCGCGCAATCCAATTTCATCGTAAAAGAGCAGCTCATCGGCCTGGGATTAAATAACTTTGCCGATTATACCGACCCCGGCTCGCTCTACGAAACCAATGCGGACCGCTATACCGCCACCACCACCTGGGGCCTGCGCCCCGCCGGCGGCAAATGGCTGGCCGATTTGGGGATTGACGCGGTGTTTTTCCGCGGCAGCCTGGTGGGTTTTAACAAACTGCTGCGCGTGGGATACACGTTCCACGACGCCAATATCGATTTGACCGTGCGCGACCGCAACCATAACCTGTCTTTCTCCTTCCGCATTAACATCATCTGCGGCAGGGATCCCGCCAAAAAAGCCAAACTGGCGGAAGACGCTTACTGGTACCCCTGGCGCGGACCGGGCGATTTAAGAGATTAATACACAAGGAAGCGACTCTATGGCAAATCCGTTGATGTACCACAAACAAGGCTGGATAGAAGTAATCTGCGGGTGTATGTTCTCGGGCAAGACCGAGGAACTCATCCGCCGCGTGCGCACCGCGCTTATCGCCAAACAAAAAGTGCAGCTGTTCAATTCCAAAATAGACACGCGCTACGGAATCGACAGCATCACCAGCCACAACCAAAACAAAGTGGCGGCCACCTGCGTAAAAAACTCGTCCGAAATTTTGCCGTTAATCGAAAAAGACACGCAAGTTATCGCGATTGACGAAATCAATTTTTTCGACAAAGGCATTGTGGACGTGTGCGACAAACTGGCCAAAATGGGCAAACGCGTCATCGCCGCCGGCCTGGATACCGATTACCGCGCCGAACCCTTTGAAGTTACCGCCGCGCTCCTGGCCAAGGCCGAATACGTTACAAAAAACCTGGCCGTCTGCACCAAATGCGGCAATCCGGCCAGCTTTACCCAGCGCATCAGCAAAGACAAAAAACGCATTGTGGTGGGCACTACGGACGCTTACCAGGCCCGTTGCCGCCGCTGCTATAAAAAACCGCGCAAATAACCGTTTTTGCAAATTGCCGCGCGGGTATACGCACGGCAAACAATTAAAAGGAGTTTTTATGAACAACACACCGTATATTGGCTTTTGGAAACGCGCCGTCGCGTTTATCGTGGACGGAATCCTCGTTTCCATTCCGCCCGCCGTCATCTGCCTGCCGATGGTATTTTGGCAGGCCGCCAAAATGGCCCAAGCCGAAGGCACCGACGCCGCAGCCGTCCATTTGACGGCCATTGTAGGCATTTATTTATTCTGGCAAGCGTTGGGGCTTATTACCTTTTGGCTTTATTTTGCGCTCCTGGAAAGCGGCAAAAAACAAGCTACGTTCGGTAAACGGATGATGGGCATTAAAGTAGTGGATTACAAAGGCGGACGCATCGGCTTCGGGCGCGCCACGGGCCGTACGTTTGCCAAAATGCTCTCTTACGCGTTAATGTACATCGGGTTTGTAATGGCGGGGCTGACCAACCGCAAACGCGCCCTGCACGATTATATGGCGCAAACTTACGTCGTACGCGCGGACTTCCAACCCGGCGACGAACTGCCCGATACGCCTGCCCACCCCGTGTGGCTGGGGCTGTTTTGCGTATTATTGGGCGGGGCGGCCGTCGTGATTATTATGATTTCCATGCTGCGCGCCGCGCCTGCCATTAAAGCCAATGTGGCGGCCCAGCGCCTGCAGACGTTTGCCGCCCAGCCGCAGCTGTTGCAGCAAGAAGTGGAAGTGGACGGTATCACTTTTTCGCGCACGCGGCGCGGATTCCAGGCCAGCTTTGAGGCCGACGGGGAAAACTTTACGCTTCGTTTAGCCGCCCCCGGCGAAGCCGTCTGCTGCGAAGGCTTTGAATGCGACGCTACCGGCTTTGAAGAATGTAACTAACGCTCTTTTACCCGGTCTGTTTACCCGCGTTCCCAAAAGAACGCGGGTTTTTCTTGCCACCGCGGCGGCAAAAAAGTATACTGGAGAATAAATTTATCTATAGGAGAAAAGTATGTCCCGCATTTATCCGTACGCCGGTTTTTGGCGGCGCGCCGTTGCCCTGCTGATTGATTCGCTGATTATCGGAATTGTATCATCCGTCCTGTATATTCTCTGTCTGGGAATACCCGTTTTTAAATTGGCCCTCCAGCAGCCCCAAAGCCAGGACCCAAAAGCGTTCTTGGCGTTATTTGGTTCCATGCTGCTTTTTCAAGTGGCGGCGTTTGTGTTTTTTTGGCTTTATTTCGCCTTGCAGGAAAGCGGCAAAGCCCAGGCCACACTGGGTAAAAAAGCAATGGGAATTAAAGTCGTGGGTGCGGACGGGGGACGTATCAGCTTTTGGCGCGCCACGGGCCGCACGTTCGGCAAAATGGTATCCAATATGACGCTCTACTTTGGCTACTACATGGCCGGATTTACGGCCAAACGCCAAGCCCTGCACGACCTGATGGCAACCACGTACGTCGTGCGCGAGGATTTCCGGCCCGGCCAGGAAAAACCCGCCCTCAACTTTAGCGCGGGCGGACTGATTGCCTCCATTTTGGCCACGTTACTCCCGATTATTTTAGCTGTGGCCGCTTTGATCATCGGCATTATTTTACTGCCGGAGACGGATTCCCAATCCATGGAATCCCTGGAGCGCCAGATTACCGCTACCCAGGCCAAGAGCAAAATGTTCCTGCTGTCTATAGAAGATGACGGGGAAAAAACGCCGCTGCCCTTAACGGAAAACGATATTTCGTACTCCCAAACGGACGACGGCTACCGCGCCGAATTTACGGATAAAGAAGGCAACCGCTTCGTACTGCTAAACAAAAACGGCAAATACGACGCCTGCTGCGCCGAAGGAGCCTGCGAACTGCTGGAAGAAGACCCCTGCCGCTAGCTGATTTGAACGCCAAACAGCACGCCCGGAACGTTTATGTTCCGGGCGTTTTTATTACCACAACGCGTAAATATTACACTTCTTGACGCCACCCACATTACACCCCGCATCTTGGTAGAGCAGTTTTCCCATACTGCGGCATACGCCGTCAGCGGCCTCGGTCACCGCATAACAGCGAGCCGTTTCGCCCGATACGCCCGGGTGCGTGTCATAATAATAGGTAAATGCGATGACATCTTTAATTCCCCCACTGGAAAACAGACCGTATAATTCGTAATACAGTCCGCGCGGCGTTTTTAATTCAACCAACTTATTTCCGTCAAAAACCGGATGTTCCGTCCCATTTAGAGAAATATCCAATTTATCAAACGAATCGGCATATGTTCCGTTTGCCAAATAATACACGTCCTGCGCATTTTTAAGCTGACGGGCCACCAACTGCGCCTCCGACGCGCGGGACTTTAACACCGCTTTTTGGTACTGCGGCAGGGCAACAGACGCCAAAATACCGATGATTAAGACAACGACTAATAATTCAATAAGCGTAAAACCTTTCATAATATTTTCTTCCTGTAAAAAAGTCATGCTGAGGAGTTTCTGCTCAGCATCTCCCTTTTTTGAAAGAGAAAGACACATAAGGGAGATCCCGTACAAAAACCCTACGGGATGACCCCAGTTTATCAAAAAAAAAAAACGAATCAAGGGGCGAGCCGCCCCTCCCTTACCCACCGCGCCCTTCTGATTAGTTTAGGCCACACTATTTAAGACATATCACCAACTACGAACAGGCGAGTCCCGTATGGCCGCCCGCAGGGTCTTGCCGGGGGGCAGGCATTCCGGCCTAACCGGGGTTTAGTAATGGACGGTGCTTATCAATTAGATGGGAACAACTCAAGGGGGTGTCCACCTGTCTGCAAGACCCCAGAGTCTGGGCTCCCCAGTCGCCCGTCCGGCGAGGACCCGCGCCCTTCTGATTAGTTTAAGCCACACTGTTTAAGACATGTCGCCACCTTACCAATAAGGAAGGCCAAAACGAGTTGGCCCGCAAGGTGCAGTGCACAGCGTCCGGGGGGCAGGCGCGGAGAGTGCCTGCAGGGTCTTACCGGGAATTTTTCTGCACGCGCCGCACCAACGCAAAAAAACGCCCCGGCGTAAACCGGGGCGCTTCAATCAGATTAATTGTTTGGTTAAAAACTCCAGTGCGGCGTAAAAGAGTCGCCTTTCAAGTCCGCAAGCAGGTGCGGTGCGCTGCCGTCCATATCCATCAAATACAGCTGGCGTTTGCCGTTGCGCGTGGTGGTAAACGCGATAAAGCGGCCGTCGGGGGACCAGGTCGGATCCTCGTTGGAACCGGCGTCCGTCGTCAGACGGCGGATTTGGGTGCCCGTCAAATCCACCAGGAAAATATCCATCGGGTGGTACGGAGATTCACGGCCGGAAAACACAATCCATTCCCCGGTGGGCGACCACTGCGGGCTGTCGGACCAGTTGAACGTTTTGGTCAGCGGGCGGGTGCTGCCCGTTTCCAGTTCCATTACGTAAATTTGCGGGTTGCCCGCACGGTTGGAAACGAACGTAATATATTTACCGTCGGGCGAATAGGACGGGGAACCGTCCACGGACGCTTTATTGGTAATACGCGTTTTGGCGTGCGTTTCCAGGTTATAAATGTAAATGCTGGGGTTGGAGCCGCCGGAGCTCGTAAACGCCAGAGCTTTGCCGTCCGGCGATACGCCGCCGATGAGCGACAAACCGCCGCGGATGATAACCGGCGCGATTTTACCCGCACGCAAATCGATGGCGAAAATATCCGGGTTTTTATATTTGTACGTAGTGTAGAAAATCCGTCCGTCTTTAGACCAGCGCGGCAGGATGGCGATGCTCTTGTCGTTGGTTAATTTTTGCAGGTTGGCGCCGTCGTAATCCACCACGTAAATTTCTTTGTGGCGGGTGGAATTGTTGGAGAAAGCGATTTTGGTGTCGGCGATACCGCGTTTGCCCGTCAGCGCGGAAACAATCTGGTCCGACGCAATATGCGAAAGCCGCCGCAGACTGCTTTGCGTCCCTTTAAACGCTTTGGCGAATACGGGCTGGCGGGTGGAAATATCGTACACGTAAATTTTGATGGTGTAATACGGCTCGGTATAGCTGATGTCGCCCGCCAGCAGGTAACTGGCGCGCGCGCGGGCCCAGCCCGTCAGCGTTTCGCTGAGTTTTTTGGCGTTGAAATCGGGGCCGTCTTCCGACACGTCAAAGTAGCGCGCAAAAAGCAAATCCCCGCGCATTACGTCGCGCACTTCCACGGCGGCGGACTGGGCTTTATCGTCCGAAAAATTGAAAGGCGGCATACCGATGGCCGGCAGGCGTTTGTCCCCCACCGAGGTGATACCGATGTACACGTCCGTCTGCGGCGCGGCAAACGCCGGGAAAACCGTCATAAACAACGCGGCAAATACGCCGATACAAGAAAGAAGTTTTTTCATAAAATAAAACCGCGGACAAAGCCGCGGTAAAAAAATTAATTCAGTTTGGCGAGCTCGGCCTTGGCCTGTTTGGCTTCGGGCGAGGAAGCATAGTCCTGCACGACGGAAGCGAAATAGCGTTTTGCCTCGTCGGTCTTGCCCAGCGGCAGAATGCTGCGGGCGTATTTCAAACGGGCAGCCGCAGTCTGTTTGCTTTGGGGAAACTTTTGCAGTACCGTCGCATAAGCGATGGCAGCCTGTTTGCTCTGCCCGGCCCCGGCGTACGCGTCGCCCATGTACATATAGGCGGTTTCGGCGTTTTCGCTGTCCGGGTATTTGGAAATGTAAAGTTTAAAGCCCATGGCGGCGGAATCGTAAGCGCCTTTATCCAAATGGGTTTTGGCTTCGGCAAACAAGTCCGAAGGGAGCACCGCCGCGGCTTGCGGGGCGGCGGAAGCGGCGTTAGAGGCGCCGGATTGCATGGAAGCGGTTAAATCGTCCAGTTTGGCGGACAGTTTTACGATCTGCGCGTCCACCTGGGACAAATTCTCCCCGGAGATAGACAAATTACGGTTCAACTCGTCCATCGCGCCGGCCAGTTCCGCCTGGTTGGCCTGCATTTGGGCGATAGTGGTGTTAAGTTCTTTCAGCTGCAGCTTTAGCGTGCTCATATCACGTTCGCTGGCGATGCAGCCGGACAGCAAAAAGCCCGAACCGGCCATAAAAATAAGTTTAGTAACGTTTTTCATTTAGGTTCGGGCTCCTTGCCAAAACAAATTAGTTTACTTTAAGAAGCGTATCGGCTCTGCGGTTCTGGGCCCAGCAGGACTGAGTGGCTTCGTAGCAAACCGGTTTTTCTTCGCCGTAAGATACGGTTTGGATGTTTTTAGCCGGAATGCCCATGCGCACGTAGTAAGCTTTTACTTCGTCGGCGCGTTTTTGGCCTAAAGCGATGTTGTAGGCGATGGTGCCTCTGTCGTCGCAGTTACCTTCGATGGTAACGGTGTAGTTGGCGACGGACGCGGCAGATTTGATGGCCTGCGCGTTGGCTTCCACAATTTTGCGGGCGTCAGCGGACAAAGTGTATTTGTCGAGCGCAAAGTGCACTACGCCGAGGGCAACTTCCTGGGCGGGAACTTCGGTCACAACTTCCGTTTCTTCGAGCACCATTTCCGTGCCGGTACCGGCGGTCAGGTCAGCGTTGGCGTCATCTTTCACGTTCTTTTTGCAGGCGGTCAAGCCGGCGGCCAAAGCGAAAACCAAAACAACTTTGAGTAAGTTTTTCATGTGTTTCTCCGTTTTATATTTTTTACGTCTATACATAAATCATAGCAGACTTTGGCCCCCCCGGTCAACGGAGACATACCCCCCGTCCGCCACGCTTATGCGTACCTTTATTTAAGCGTTTTTACCACTCTTGGGCAATGTAAATTTTATATTAGAAAAGCCCCGGTTCTCCCGGGGCTTAAAGGCTAACAATCAAAACTGTACCAAGACTCGCCCGTGGGAGGAGAACTCAGGTTTACTCCTTTCAGGCACTCATCCTCACTAACGAGGTCAATCTTAACGCAGTAAATCCCGACTTTTTTCAACTTCCACGAATTGGGACCAAGGTTTCTATCAAAATCAGGGACAGCCCATATATCATATATATAATATCCGGTGGCACTTTCCGAACACTCGTTTCCGAGTTTACAGTCCGTGTAGGCTTGAGGGATGGAATAACTGCCGCATTTGATATTAGCTTGATAAGTTGGGAAGTTCACCATACCCACACAAACTCCGCCATACATCGTTTGAATCTGTGCATCAAAGGAAAACTCTTTCCACTCTTTCGAAACAATACATTTTTTCTTCGCCGCAGAAGTACAATTATTCTGTGTGCGATACGTGCAAGCCTCTTCATCCCACGTATATGTAACCGTCCCCGTTTGGCCGGTGGGGCAGTTTTCCGTATAGGTAGCGCCGCGCGGGTCCGTCGGCTGGCAGGCAGAACTTTCCCCCACATTACCGCACATCAAATACAGTTCCTTGGACGATGCGCCTTTTAATTTGAGGCTTGCCCATTGCATTTGTCCACCGCTTTCGCTGTTGACACTTTTACAGCTGGGGAACGTTTTGCCAAACAAATTTAAGTTGGCGGCTTTGATATCTGCCGCGTTTACGCTTTCCATAGTACCCGTTTGGATACGCACATTTTGGAACGAGATTCTGCCCTCGCCGCTTCCGCTACCCAAACTAAGCGTATAACCTTTTATCCCGCGTCCGCCGTCCAAGTTTAATTTGCCGCCCTTTAAATTTACCCGTGTGGCGTTTAACGTGGCGGAAGGTTCCGAACAGCCTAATTT
>CAJTJT010000001.1 GCA_910576915.1 uncultured Elusimicrobiales bacterium | reverse complement strand
AAAAGGAGTTTTTCTTTCTGACTCACCGGTTAACCTTTTCTGAACCACCGGCCTAGCCGGTGGTTTTCCGCACACAAAAAGAGCGGCGCCGGAAAGCGTCGCTCTTTTTTAAATCAGCGGCCGGGTTAGGCCGCGGCCTCTTCTTCCGCAATTTCGGCGGCTTTTTCCGTGCGTTTGCGCAGCAGATGGGACAGGATTTTCTTGCGCAAGCGAATGGACGCAGGCGTAATTTCGGCCAGTTCGTCCGGCGCGATGTATTCCACCGCCTGTTCCAAGCTCATCTGCCGCGGCGGCGTAAGCACGTAGGATTCGTCGCTGGCTTTACTGCGCATGTTGCTTAAATGTTTGGCTTTGCACGGGTTGACGACCAGGTCGTTATCGCGCGAGTTCTGCCCCACAATCTGCCCGGCGTATACTTTTTCACCCGGCCCTAAAAAGAGTTCGCCGTTGTTTTCCAGCGCGTACAGGGCGTAGGGCGTGGTTTCTCCGTCTTCTTTGGCAATCAGCACGCCGTTGTGGCGCAAGTCCGGCAGGTTCACTTTGGGATAATAACCATGGAAGCTGTGGTGCATAATGCCCGTGCCGCGGGTGTTGGTTAAAAATTCATTTTTAAACCCGATAAGAGCGCGGGACGGAATTAAGTATTCCAAACGCAGGCGGTCTTCCCCTTCGGAAACCATGTTTTCCAGTTTGGCCGCACGCGTGCCCAGCAAGGTAAACACGGCGCCCTGGTGCTCGGATTTAATATCCAAAATCAGGTATTCCATAGGTTCCAGGATTTGCCCGTTTTCTTCTTTATAAATCACTTCGGGGGAAGAAACGGCCAGCTCGAAACCTTCGCGGCGCATGTTTTCAATCAAAATGGTCAAGTGAAGTTCGCCGCGGCCGTAGACTTTAAATTTGCCTTCGCCGTCCAGCTGTTCCACTTTTAACCCCACGTTGGTTTGGGCTTCTTTTTCCAGGCGGTTTTTCAGGTGGCGGCTGGTTACAAATTTACCTTCCTTGCCGGAGAACGGACTGTCGTTAACCATAAAATCCATAGACATGGTCGGCGCGTCGATGGACAGCGGCGGCAGCGCGTTCAGCGCGTCCGGGCGGCAAATCGTATCGCCCACGTCTACGCCTTCCAACCCGGCGATGGACACAATGTCCCCCGCTTCGGCTTTTTCCACTTCTACTTTTCCAAGCCCCAAAAAGCGTTCGATTTTGGCGGCTTTGGCCTGGGTGACGGAACCATCGTGGTGCATTAACGCCACGGTCTGCCCCCTTTGGATATTACCCGCCAAAATGCGGCCGATACCCACATGGCCTAAAAAGTTGTTGTAGTCCAACATGGTCACCTGCATTTGCAGGGGAGCGTCGGGGCGCGCTTCGGGGGCGGGCACGTGGGCCAAAATAGTGTCTAAAATCGGGGCGATGTCTTTGCCCTGCTCTTCCATTTTAAGGCTCGCCCAGCCGGCGCGGCCGGAGGCGTAGATAATCGGGAAATCGAGCTGTTCGTCCGTCGCGCCCAGTTCCATAAACAGGGTGAACACTTCGTCCACCACTTCGCTGGGGCGTACGTGGTCGCGGTCCATTTTGTTGATAACCACAATCGGCCGCAGGCCAAGCGCCAGCGCTTTACGCAACACAAAGCGGGTTTGCGGCATGGGGCCTTCCACCGCGTCCACCATCAAAATGGCGCCGTCCACCATGCGCAGCACGCGTTCGACTTCGCTGCCGAAATCCGCGTGGCCGGGGGTGTCGACGATGTTAATGGTGTGGCCTTTGTAGCCGATAGACGTACACTTGGCCAAAATAGTGATGCCGCGTTCGCGCTCCAGGGGGTTGGAGTCCAACACGGTGTCTTGGGCCTGGTCTTCTTTTACTTTAAATTCTCCGGCAAATTTTAAAAGGGAATCCACAATGGTGGTCTTGCCGTGGTCTACGTGGGCAATAATGGCCACGTTGCGTACGTCTTGACGGGTATTGTTCATATAATAAAATGCTTCCTAATAAATTTCCACAAAAACGCCCGCACCAAACGCGGGCCGTAATTACAGCAGATATTATATTTTAGTATTTTTTAAGGCCGCGCGCTATAAAAAAGGTTTACCGCACAACCCTTTTACCACCGAACAAAATAATTTATAATAACCCTATGGAACGTTTACTGGAAATGCTGGGCGTGCTTGCCGTAATGTATGCGGCGTATGCGCTGAGCGTAAAAAATTGGGATTATACGTCCGAAGCGGCGCGGGAAAAACGCAAAGCCGAGCTAAAAAAACGCGGCCTCGCGAACACTTTTTATTTTATCAGTGCGCGCACGCAGCTGGTGTTAACGCTTGCCAGCGGCGGAACGTTTACGCTTTACTGGTTGTACCAACAATGGCGCGCCGTATTGCGCGGGTTTAGACGCGCGGACGGAACCCCGTTAACAGGCGGCCCGTTCCTGCGTACGCTGGGCGGAGCATTCACGTTTTTCAGCCTGGTATCCATCATTAACCGCACCTGCGAATATATGCGCCGGCCTACGGCATGGTCCGCAGGGTTGTGGGGGCTTGTATGGCTCACCGGCCTTGTGTGCGTATTCCTGCCAGCCGGCTGGACGGTAAAAACGATAGGTTACTTTTTCTTTTGTGCGGCTCCGGCCGTCTACCAACGCCGCTTAAACGCACTGCCCAAAACGCCCGTACTGGCCTCCCCCAAAATAGCCGAACTTGCGGCCGCCGCCGCGGGACTTATATTGGTACTGGCGGCTGTTATGGCGTGCCGCATACTGACTAAATAATTCCGCAGTACAAAATTTCAAAAATGGCTTGTTACGGCAAATCGTAATAACGGTAGCTATGCCAAGGCCCCGCAAAACTGCTTGGAGAACCAAACAATTTACGACAAAAATTTCCTTCCGGCAGAGATTCATGTTCCACACACACCAACCGCGGGGTTTCATTCGGCATATAATGCAAAAACATAAACCCGCTCCTGGCATACGGACCTTTGCGGAATATCCCGCTGGTAAAACTAAACGTCTGCCCCGAGTTGTCTAAGTTAAGCACAATCAAAAAGTCGTCATTCCCGCGCACGGCATCAGAAGAAGAGGTCGACAAATGGGTATTTAATTTCGTCAAATTATTATAATCCACGTCCAGTTGGGCATATTCGACAGCGTAGGTCCCGTTGGCCAGAAAATACACTTCCTGCGCGGACGAAATACTTTTTACCGCCGTCTGTAATTGTACGGCGCGGGATTTCCATACCGCTTTTTCATATTGAGGCAGCGCAACAGCAGTCAAAATACCAATAATTAAAATGACAACCAACAATTCTATAAGCGTAAAACCGTTCTTCATAGGGCAATTCTCCTTTTATGTTTTCCCCATAATATCAAAAAAAAAAAACGATGCAAGCCCTTCTAAAAATCCGGTTCCGGCTTCTGCAAATCCCGGAAGAACGAGGCTTAAACGCCCCGTAAACAGCCGCGGGAAATAAAAGCGGCGTGGCATTCTGTTTGCCAAATAGATGTTTTTATCCGGCGGCCTAAATTTGTTAAGATGTCTTATATGTCCGCCAAACGCATAAAAAAAACAACTCTTTCCACCCCCCGTGCGGCCGCCAGTGCCCGGCCGAAAAAAACGGCCGCAAAAAATACGTTTGAACGCTTTGCGCACACGGCCTTAACGCACGGCACGGGAATGCTTACGTTGCTTGTCAGCGTGTGTTTTTTTACGGCCACGTACGACAGCGCGCAAGTAAAACTGACGCTTTTACACATGGGCGGAGTATTGCTTTTGGCGTTATGGGCCGCGCTGAATATCGCCCGCAAAACCAATCCGTTCACCCGCAAAAGACTGCTTTTTTTACTCCCCGTTTTCGCCTACTTGGGGTGGAATACCCTGGCGTTTTTATTTTTTCCTTATAAAATGGAAGCGGCCGAAGAATTCGCCCGGTTTTGGCTGTACGGAGGCCTCACGCTGATGGCCGCCACGGAGTTTTCCGTCAGCGACGTTCGGACGATTGTTAAATATATTGTAGCCGCGGCGTGGGTGAGCGTATTATACGGCGCGGTGCAGGTATTGGACGGATTTTTCCCCGGAATAGATTTTATGCCCTGGCGCGGATTTTTTACCAAACGCATTTTTTCCACGCACGCCAATCCCAATTTTTATGCCGATTTTGTGATTTTTTCTTCCTGCGCGGTTGCGGCGCATTATTTGGTAACGCGCAAAAAAAACTTGTTGGCACTGCTGGGAATCGGCGCGGTCACGCTGTTTTTTACCGAAAGCAAAGGCGCGTGGGTGGCCTATGCGGCGACCGCCGCGTGCGGCGCAGCGCTCTACACCAACTGCTTGGCAAAGGCGGCAAAAAAACATCTGAAAAAAATCAATTTTGCGGCAGCCGCCCTGGTGCTGACCGCGTGTATATTGGCGGGAGGATTTGCGTTAAAACGCTTCCAATCCGTCAGTTTCCGCACGTATACGTGGCTTTCCGCGTTTGAAATGGTGCAGGACGCACCCGTCCTGGGCACCGGGCCGGGCAGTTTCAAAATTATTTATTCGGCCTACCGCCGCCCGCAGATTTTTTATATCGAAAACGCCCACAACACCGAAACCCAACACGCCGAAAACGAATTTTTGGAACAATGGACGGCGGGCGGAACCGTCGGGCTGGCCATTTTCCTGTGGCTGGCGGTCTTTTTACTGGTATTGGCCGCGAAAAACCTCAAACGCTCCGGCCAGCTGACCACACTACGCGAACGAAACTTGTATTTACTCGGGATTACGTCCGCCTTCTTCGGCATGCTGGCGCATGCGGGTGTGGACATCAGCGTACACTTTGCTTCCAGCGGCCTGTTTTTCGCACTTTTTATGGGGTTTATTATTGCCCTGTGCCTGCCCCGGCCAGAAACGGAAACGTTTGCTGACGGGAGAGCCAACTCCGCCGCGCTTATCCTGCGCGGGATTGTGTGGGCGGAACTGGCGGCCGCGGCGTATTTCATTTGCACCCAGTTTTATGAAATTGTGTCCGTAGTCGGCATCACCGCGGCGGGCCAGTTTATTTTAATGGCTTGCGCCTGGCTGACGCTGGCGGCCTGCGTACTGGGCGTATGCCTAGCGTACGCACGGGCGGCCCGGCTGTGCACTTCCGCCGCGGCACTCACCGCGCTGGCCCTGGGGGTTGCGCTTGCGTACGGCGCGTGGGGATTCTTCCGCGCCAACCATTACTACAGCCTGGGCGTCAGCCTGATTAACGTCCGCAACGCCGACGGGGCGCTTGCCTACTTTTCCAAAGCGGTGCGGTTAAACCCGTTTCAAACGGAATACCGCCAATTCCGCGCCAATACGCTGGCGGGCACGCTGGATTTAACGCGCACGTTCTCCGCCGCGCGCGGAGACGAAAAAGAAGCGTCCACCGATTACGAACGCGCCCTGCGGGATTTGAATACGGTCGCCGCACGTACCCCGAACCACCCGCTTTTGCACCACAATTTCGGGCAGCTGTACTTCGCCATGGCGATGCGCCGCTCGCAGGATGCGTCCCTCGCCAAAAGCCCGGCGGAATACGAAATGTTCCGCGCCGACGCAGTCAAAAATATGGAACTGGCCAAAAAGGCTTTTCAGCGCGCGCTGGCGGCGGACCCGGTCAACCCGGATACGTATTTTTATCTGACGCAAATCGCCCTGTTGGAACGCGACGGCCAGACCGCGCTGGACTGGATCAGCCGCTACCGCCAGGGCCCGGCGGGCGTGAAGGAAGAAGAGTTTTTAAAGAAAAACCGCGAAAACCCTGTTTTCTGGCCGCTTGAACAACAGGCAAACGCGTTGATTTCCCGTCGGAGAAAATAAGTTTTGGTGCAAAAAATCCGCTTTTTTTGTAAAATATATAGGTAGTTGGAAAAACCGATTTTCGCCAAGATAGCTCAGCTGGTAGAGCAACCGCTTCGTAAGCGGTAGGTCGGGGGTTCGATCCCCCCTCTTGGCTCTTTTATAAGCCCTCCGTTGGAGGGCTTTTTTACGTCCAAAAAAGCGTTTTTTCGCTTTTTACCGTCGGAAAACACAAGCGCGAAACGCGCGAAGAAACCCCATCTTAGGGAGAGTGCGTGTCAGCAAAATGTCAGCATAAAAATATGAAAAGCACTAGCCAGAAACAGAAATATGGTTCTAGGTGACTTAATTTTTTATCTGCTTAAATCCTATAATAGATAAAGCAAATACTATAAATGTAGTGATATTATCAGATAGTTTGGTCAAAATAGCATCATGTAAATTAGGATTTTTAAAAAATTCAATCACGAGAGAGACAACTAGAATTACCACTAATAAACAAAAAACAACTACAAGAACCCATTTAATAATCTTTCTCATCAAATAATTGTCGTTGTTTTCTTTTTGAGACAATTCTTCGTCACTATGTATTTTGAATTTACGCATCATAAATAAGCCACATGGTATCCTAAATCACGCATTCGTACAATCATTGCAACCACAGAAACATTAAATTTTTTCGCCGCCTCTTTAATAGGCTCATCATCAGTTATGAATTGCTTTTCTGTAATATTTCTTGAAGAGAAATACTGTTTTACATATTTTTCAGGCATTAGTAATTTCGCCGCAAAAAGATCCGCTTGCTGTTCTTCTTTGGTAGACAAGGAACAACTAGGATCCTCTCGACCAACCTTTCCCGTTACTAAAATTTGCCGAGGATGCAAAATATAATGTCCAATTTCGTGAGCTATAGAAAAACGCTGTCTTTCTTTTGAGTGATTGCCATTGACCGTAATAGAAACCCCATTTATTTTTTTTTCTAAAAAAGCTGTCTTTTCGTGGGACAAGTCAGCACTATAAACGGTAATACCCATAGAATCAGCTAATCCGACAATATCCACACAACCCTTTTCACTAAAGGATTTATCTACGAGGTCTAAAACTTCTTGCTCTGTTATATTTTTATTCATAAAATACCTTTATCATAGTATAGCACATTCTATACTTTATTCGAGATAAAAGGATATTGGTTTATCCGTACACCTCTCGCATACCAAGCGGCGCGGGCGGCCAACAATTTGCCAGATATACTCGCCAAAGCAGCGGTCATGCTTTGCGTATTTACAGCTCAAGACAAGCCTCTGTGCCTGGGTGGTAGACGCAGTAAAAAGCCAGAATACCAAGTGCATTTGGTTCGTCCACGCCAGATCGGCATAATCAAACCGAATCCGGCACACAGGCACGTTCCTCTTTACGCCCAACGTTTTTCAAACACCGACGCACATCATCGGCTGGCAAAGAATCCACGCTATCAATAAGCTGATCCCCTTTTTCATTTTTCTGCGCCTGCTCCTTTAAAACCTTTGTTGCGACCATGCGCCCGGAGCACTATATTACACAGCCACGAATACTGCTGCCATCTGCACCTTCCGCACCTTCTGCCACGCGAAGCAGGTAGTGTTTGAACATCATTTTAAGAGTGTTCTCATATCGTTTCCCCTTGAAAAATAAGTGTTATTTAGCTATACTATTAGCGTTATTCGGGCTGACACTCATAAAGACTATACTGGCTCTGATGATGGCCTTAATAAGGCTTATGGAGGGAACGCCAGTCCTCCCAGTCCGAATAACTTTTTTGTCTATTTTTTATATCTCTTCATAAATTTGCGAAGCCCTCTTTTATTCATCTTCAATATATGCACAATTTCTAAATTTTCTTTTTTCACATCATTGTCTAACAGCATAAAAAAGTCACACTCTCCACCGTCAACACCGCTTTTAATAAGCTTTTCCACAGAGTTATTTCCTTTTGCTAAAATAGATTAAATCTTTATCATCGGAGCTGAATATGGCAAAATCTGCTTTAGCCGTTTTTGAAAATTTTAATATACGTCGCCAGTATGATGAAAAAACCGATACTTGGTATTTTTCCGTAGTAGATGTTATCCATGCACTCACAGAAAGCCCCCGCCCCCGCAAATATTGGAATGCCCTTAAAACCAAATTAAGAGAAGAGGGTAGCGAGTTGTCCCAAAATCTGGGACAACTGAAAATGCAATCATCTGACGGCAAGTTCTATACTACAGACGTAGCTAATTCTGAACAACTCTTGCGTTTAATCCAATCCATTCCCAGCCCCAAAGCCGAACCTTTTAAACTATGGCTTGCAAAAACGGGCTATGAACGCATACAGGAAACCGCCGACCCCTCTAAAGCCATAGACCGTGCCCGCCTCCACTGGAAAGAACAAGGCCGTCCGCAAAAATGGATACAACAGCGCATGATGGGCCAAGAGACTCGCAATAAACTGACGGATTATTGGCAAGGACATGGCATAACCGAACCCAAAGACTTTGCCGCATTGACTAATATCATCCATAAAGAATGGTCCGGTATTACGGTTGCCCAACACAAAAAGTTAAAGGGGCTTAAAAACCAAAACTTACGCGAACATATGAGCGAAGCTGAACTGCTTTTTACCGCACTTGCCGAACTTTCAACCCGTCAAATTGCTGAAAAAGACGAAGCTGTCGGTTTGGAACCGAATAAACAAGCAGGCAAAAAAGGCGGTCGCTTAGCCAAACAGGCAAGAGAACAATTTGAAGAAGCCACCGAACAAAAAGTAATTACGCATAATAGTTCTTTACCGGGGTTCGTTCCTAAAAAAATAACAAAAAAATAAATGCAATTTGAGTCGCAATTTACAAAATCAAGTTGGGGCGGTATTAAACCGCCCCTTTTTTTATTTTGCTTTGGACTGTTCAAAGCCGAATTTGGGCAGCTAGCTGATAATTTTCACGCCGAGCACGGGCTTTACCCAACGTTTCGGCATCTTTCTTGTGGTCCGTCCACTTCAAGACGATTGCCTCCATACCAACAATGCACGCCCACAAGGCCAAAATATCGGCCCAGTTCGCTTTCAGCCAAGCGATAATGTTTGTGATATGTTCCATAGTTAGTTCTTCTTTTTAATTCCGGCAAATTCGACGGAATTAACTTTTAATTTCGATATGCGGATAATCTTTGAAGTCCGGCCAAAAAGCACCGTATTCAAAGCGGCTTTGGATTTCACCGCGGCCGCGGAGTACAGCGGCTACGGCGTCAAAACGGCAAATTAGTTCCCGGAACCGGGCCAAATTGCCCCAGTCAACAGGATATGGTGCAATATCCACCGCCAAACTGGGATTTTTATTATGTGCCGAGTTTGGATAGCGCACGTGACTGTTGCCCGCGTTGTACGCCGCATTTTGCGCTGTTTCACCGCGGTGCCCTTCCAGCACCGCGAAATCATACTGTTTGATAAGTTCCCGGCATACCGCCTGCAAATCCGGGTGGCACGTTTGGAGCCGTGCCTCACTCGCTTGACTAAATTTAGGCATTATTTTCCCCCTCCTGCCAAACGGCACCTCCTTGCGGGCCGCCCAAAATAAGATTTATTTTGCAACCGCTTCCGTACGCGCGGCGGCGGATGAAAGCGTCCCTCATCACGCCGCCGGCTGCAAAAACCCCGCTAATCCGGAGTTATACCGCCTTATTTCTTTCGTCCAGGGATGCAACCGCTGGATTTTCTTCTTTCTGCAAAGCATTAATTTCGGCCCGGGCGGCCAGGCGTTTTGCTTTAATATCCGCAGGCACCGGCACGCCGGTTTCGGCAAAACGCATCACGTACCAATCCGTATTGTTAAGATACTCCCGCAAGATGCCAATCTTCTCCGCAGTTTTATCTGCCCGGGGAATAGCCCGTATTTCAAAACAACCGCTTTGCTTGAAATGCGTCCCGTCAATAAAAGCCCCGTGTTGCCCCGCCCAAACCGCCGCTTCCGACGGGTATGGGCCGTAAATTTTTTTACCTACAAACCATTTATTTTTTTCCATAATTTGTCCTTTATTTAAGTTCCATGCCTTCCACCAAAAAACTGATTACGCCACCGCGTTCATACTTATCGTACTGGTGAATGGTTGTGCCGTCGCAAGTAAAATACGTATTTTCATAGTCACCCCAGCGCTGAAAAGGCGTAATACAAACAGTATCCGGGACGGTAGCAAACGGAATGGGAAACGTAAAAACCGTTATTCCCCGGCCCTGCAGTCTTAAACGACCGGATTTGAAACGCGTAAATTTGACTTTCCCATAGGCATCGCTGCCACTGGGATTATCAACAAACCCCTCTTCTACAATCTCATCCCTGAGGGAACTTGTTTTGGCCAGCTCCACCACCCGTTCCGGCGTAACCGCTTGAATAACGTAATCCTCCAGCCAAAAACGGGCCAACGGGGCGCCTTTATCAACCGTATTCCAGTGTTTGGTATCAATAAAGGCCGGTTCCCCGTCCTCATTCAGATAAAGAATCTTATCGGCGGTTTGCTCGTGAGGAATAATAACATCTCTGTCCGCTTCAAACACTTGATGCAGGTTTTGCAAAGTACCGCCGTCGGTATACCCCTGTTTAATTAACGCAGAAAGCCCTTCTTTAATCGCAATAGTTCCGGGGACGGGAGGCAATAAAGACCACACCCGGCCGTCCGCCAGCCCGGGAGCCAACGCAGATACGCCATTCCATTCCCACGCCTTCTCACCGGAGAGTTCATATTGATTCTGTTCGGGCTTGCCATTAAAGACCCAGCCGTCTTTATAATCAATTAAATCCACATTGTCGCCGTCCTTGCCGTTCCACTGCCAAAACACTTCCCCGTTGCGTTTAATGCGGGTTTTTGCCAGATTAATCGAACCTTTTAAATAAGTGTTATCCTCCCAGGAATAGCCAAAAGAGAAACAAACGCCCTTGAATATATCGGTAGCATTTGTATACGTGGGGCCCTCTTTGCTCCAGGCGGAAAAATCGGGCAACGTGTCCAACGTAAAGGAACCGTCATCTTGCAACAAGTATAATTCGTAGTTAGCACCGTTAAACTTGAACGCCGCCCAGTAATCGGAGTCGGGCAAGACAGCGGTAGTCCCGTCTATGACGACAGAATTAGCGTAAACCAATCTAAGTTTACCCGAATTAAAAGCCATCTTCGGATGCGCCGTTTGGGTCGTACCCAAAATACACATATCGCCGGAAACATACGCGCTGCCCGGGGTATGAACATTTACAATCACTTCCCAGGCGCTGGCGGTTTCCGCCGGCGTTCGGTTAGGATAGAAAGCACCGTTCAAATTCTGGGCAACGGGAAAACTTAACACGCCGTTTTCAATCTTGGCATCATTGAGGGTAATTAAATTTGCGCCGTTAAATTGATACGTACCGTCCACTTTAAAGAAGGTTTCCTTTAAATCGATGGCGCCGTCCAAAAATTCGGTATTTCCCCAATGCTGGCTTCCCAATATGGGCGCCATCGTATTATGATGGGCGGCTTGCGCCAGCCTGCGGCTGGAATAAAACGTAATTCCGTCGGTGGAAATTTGCGCGATATATCCGGTACCGTCCCAAATGAACTTTAACCAAACGTCACTGTCCGTCGGCAGAACAAACTGGCGGCCGTTCGAACGGAATTCATAGCCTGACATAATATTCCAATTACCGCCTAACCCCGTCTGCATATAGCCGTACGGAATCCCGGCACTTGAGATATACAGTAAAAACGTGGCCAAACCTGACGTTTCCTGCCCCAGAAAAAACTGACGGGAACGCGCATTCCAGCTTTGCGGCGTGTGGAATTTAAATTGATAAACAAAATTCTTGCTGGGTGCGGCCAGTTTCTTATCCATATGAAGCCTGCTTTCAGGCGCAAAACCGGACACCACCCCGTTATCTACGCTCACGCCGGAATTGAAGAAATTGGCCCCGCTGATAACCGCGCCGTCCGCTTTTATGTAAGTGGCCGCCAAATCAATTTCGCCGCTGCCCACGGAATGACCAACACCTTTATCGTATCCCAAAGTTACGCTCGTTTTAACAACAAGCGGCTGTGTGGAATTTGAATAGCATTTTTTAGACGTCCAGCTTTCTCCGTCTTCGGACACGAACACAGTCCAAATATCCCCGGTCCACAAAAACTTGATCCAATACCATTTATCCACGATCAGCCGGTAGCCAAAGGAAGCCTCGCTTAAAATGTTGAAAGAAGAGCCATTGCCAACCCAGGCATAGATATCCCCGTTGGCGCCCACCGCAAATTCAAAGGTAACGCCGTTTAAGCTGTCACAAATCATTTGAAAATTCCGCAAGGCGTCGCCCAGTTTGAATTTGGTACAAAATTCGAACGAAGTTTCCGGCACGACGTCACTTTGGTCCAATACGATTTGGGAACCCGTACCATAATCAAACCCGGAAGCGATACCCGCCGGGCTGATAACGGCATTCTTCTGCGCAAGCGCGTTAGAGGAATCCAAAACCCGTTCTCCGTCAACCGATACCGAAAATTTATCCAAATAAACGGAACCTTTAAACGGCTCACCGCCGACATCCGTTCCAAAATAAATCGTACTCAAAGCGCACAGCGGCAAAGAAGAATCCTGGAAGGATATCACTTTATAGTCGGCGTCACCCTCGGGCCGAACCATAAAACTATATTGATATTTATTCCAGAATAATTTGAACTGCACCCGGGTATCAACAGGAAGCACATAGGTGGACGTTACGGGATTACAGATATTCCACGACGTACCGTTACCAGACAAGAACATTTCAACCGTTCCGCCGGCAGTAACGCGGCAAACAAGCCCCACGTTGTTTGCGTTTTTAAGCGCAAGCAAAGCCTGTATACCGCCCCAGGAAGAAGGAGTCAGCACTTCCCCCTCAACAAGAAAGTTCTCACTCGGGACAGGAGAAGTAATTTCGGCATAAACTCTGTCGGCCGAAGTAATGCCGGAAACCACCTGCGACGCGGAAATAACCGGCTTTCCCACAATGATATAGTTGGCCTTTTGACCAAGCGTATAATGAAGCGTGTTATTTTTTGCCCCGATAATGCAATTTGTCAGCATTCCCGTATTTTTCAAATCCACATCCGCCTTGGTTTCCCCTTTATAAACCGCGGTTATGTGGTCCAAATAGCCCTCCGCCGTTTGCTGGATTTCTTCTACGCCTTCGGTGCGGGCCTGCTCCAGCCGTTCGGCATGCTCCTGTCCTAGCGCATTCACCGCGGCCAGCTGGGCATCTCCGGTGGCTTTGATTTTGGCCATTTCTTCCGCCCCGCTTTGCTGCGTAAGCGTTTTGAGCGCATCAGGCAGCTGGATAACATCCTTTTTAGGCTCCATCCCCGCCAAAACGATACACTCCTGTATTTCGTTTTTGATTTGGTTGTAATCATCCGCTTTGATATGGCTGGGAGAATCCGGGATTAATACGGCATCTACTTTGTCTTGTATAAGCATCATTTACCTCCTGTTTTTGAGTGGTATAGGAAATTGGGTTTGATACTGGATGAAATCCATTATCGGCTCCGTGTTCTTGTTACTCACGTCGCGAAGTGTATATTTTACCTGCCGTTTTTGAAAATCGTAGCTGAGCCCGACAATCTTGCAGGCGCGGTAAAAGGTATTCAGGCTTTTGTATTTGGTATAGTCGGAATAGCCGGCGGGCACCGTCAGCGGCATATCGCGTTTTAAATTGACAATGTCCCCCAGTTCCAGCTCCAAGTTCATCCTGGCCACGCAAGTTATTTTGCGGGACAAAGCCGAATATATTTCCAACAACTGCGGGCCAATCGCCTGCGCCAGTTCCGGGTTTTCATAGCTGACAATGTCCGGCATATCAATATCTTTATTGCGGATACCGTAACGGTCTACGGGCGTGGGCCTGTCGCCCGTATCGGCATAAAACTCCAGCGGCTGCTCGCCAAAAGAAAGCGTCAGCTTGGTAAATAACGAGTTTAACTCCCGCGTAACCGTATCAATCTTTACGAGTTCATTTTTATCGAGCACGTAAACCGGCGTAGTACTGGTTTGGCGCGGCCGGAAGAAAAAAACGTCGTTGCGGTCCAGGCCGAACTCGTAACCGGAAATAAGCGACAAATCCTGCAACGCCTCCAAAACGGAACGGCCTGTTAAATTAACGATTCCAAAAGAGATAAAAGAAGTTAATCGGTAAATTAGCTGATTCTTCACCTCAAAGGCAACATTCGGAGGCGAAGAAATTTGGAAAATATAATACATATAGGGTTGTTTTTGCCCGATTACAATCCCTAAATCATACATTTGTCCATTATCAAAATGCTTGCCGTCCTCCGACAGGAAAACCGACAGCTTATAGGTGGCGTCCGTTTCCCCCAAATTGGCATTTACCGCCCCCCACAAATCATCCGGGGCTTTCTCCAAAACGTCCGAAACGATACAGGGGTTCATTAACGGCGGGGTTAAATAGTTGCCTTCGTCATCCAAGATACGCCAAGTCTGCCCCAAATTGCTCCAACGTTGGTGCCTGGAACCAAACATCGTTTCATACTGCACGTTGATGTCATACGTAAACGAGGCAGCCAGCTTATTGTTTAAATAAATGCTCCACAAACTGCCTTGTTTACGGATTTTTACGGGAGTTTCCAAATAATTAACTCCCTGGTAAATAGGACTTTCAAATTCCCAAAAACTGATACGTCCGCCAATGGCCCGGCCGATTGTTATTTGTAAAGAATGGGGGCTCAGATTGTCCCTCCGCTGGCAAATAATCACTACTCCGTTTAACAGTTTGTAATAGGAATTTGACGTCAACGCGTCCCCCAAACCATACGAAGCGTTAAACCCGGCCGTAGCCCCGCTGATATCATCCAGCCGCAGCGTAAACTCCGTTTCAAAACTGTTTGGAAAGATACTCCGGCGGGAAACAGTTTGCTCATTCCGAGCGGTGGTATTCTCCCACAAGTTCCCTCTTGCTTGCAGCCAATTAAATTTTAAGGAAGCGTCTTTCCAATAATACCCCAGGGCCATCCGCACACGGTTTACCTGCTCGTAAGAACGGATTGAAGAATTCCAGGCTACGTCGTGCACATCGCGTTTCTGTGACGGCCAGTTTGCCACTTCTAATAAACCGTCAACAATTTCATGTATCTGTAAATTCCGTTTCCAAATATAATAATCTGCGGTAATCGTTTGGCCGTGCAGTACTTTGTTGGAAAGTTCTACCAATGCCGGAGAAGAAAGCGTATTTACCCCTGTTATTTTATAATCGACGCCTTCGGCCAGCCTGATGCCGTCGGCATATACCGCACTGAATCCGCCTACCCCCGTATGGGCCGTACGGTAAAAGGGATTTTCTCCGTCTTCCTGATGGTCCAAAGCCAACACTTCGCCTGTGTATTTATCGCTGAAATCTTTGGCTTCTATATCTTTTAACAATTCCAGTTTGCTGACAAGCACCAAATCCAGTTGGTATTTTTCCGGTTTAAAATTGGGCAGAGAGCGGATTACCCCCGTAAATAATTGCGTCATATTATCCGGCCCGGTGCCCATATATAATTCCACCTGTGAACCGTAAATTTGATAGCCCGCCGGGAAATAACTTTCCGGGGCGCCTTCTACAAAAAGGTTCTTGGGGTCGGAAAGCGTCAGCGTTACGTTACTGGTGCTATATTCGCTGATTTCGCCCTCCTCCAACTTGCCGGATAAAGCCCCGCATTTTACCAGCATCGGGGAAATATCTATAAACTTCTCTTCCGCCTTAAAAATGCCCGCTTCCGCGTCCCATTTGTTACGGTACAGATAAGCGATGGGGGTAATGCCGCGCAAGTCGTTGCTTTTAAGTTTGGCGGCCAATTTTGAAGGAAGTTTTATCATAATTCCTGCGCCTCCAGGCTTAAAGCGTACAAACCCGTTTTGCGGTTTACTTCGTAGGCAATTTCGGGATTAATGTAACATTCATAAATTTCCTCTGCCGCAAAGTCCCGGAACGGAACCACCGTAAGACGGTTGACGGATTTTATTTCTTCCGTCAGCACATCAAACTGGCTCTGCGGTAAATTTTCCATCCTGATTTTGGCCGCCCATTTATCATAATCGCCGTAGTACACCACCGCGCCCGATAACACGCGGTAATCCCCCTGGTTGGTGTCTTTTTTAAAAGAAGACTCCGTCAACGCGCTCAAATCGCAAAGATAGCGGTAAAACCCAACCTGTCCCAACCGGGTAAAGGCCGGATTCCCCTCCGCCTCAATCACAATACGCAAAGAGGACGTTTTAACCGGCGCCGCCAATTTGATAAACACGCTGTTTTCCCGGTTATCCGCAATTTCGAACAGCGGGGTATAATTCCCATACGCATCGCCTGCATAAACGGTAGCGTTTACAAGGTTTGTATCACGCAATACCAGCGTGTCCACTTCACGGTTGGTAAACTCACCCCATTGGTCCGTAAAGAAAAAAGTTAATTCGAAAGGAAAAGAATGGACCGTCAAATCCGTCAGCCGGGCCGATACATCTTTACCGGCTTCGTCCGTAATAAATTTTGCGAAGTTTTCGCTTAAAAAAATATAAGGTTTTTCTATCATACGCTCATCCCGCTTTGTGCATTCCCCGCTCTTACCATTACATTGGCCAAACGTAACGCTTCCGTTACGCCGTTTTGCGTCGCAAGCGTCATTTCCTCCAAGAAAGGCGTTAATCCGCCCGTCGCATTCACGTTCACATTAACGGTAACGGGTTCACCCATAGGGCTGCCGCTTTCTTCGGCAATAGCGCCGCCGATACGCCGCATCGCCCGGGCATTATCCAGCGGCAGCACGGCCTCGTCGCTTCCGCCCTCGCCGATAATAGCGGGAATACCCCCCGTTACGGCTTTTACCAAACCGCCGTTGGCAAGTTCCACCCCCGCGATATTGGCCACTTGCACCAGCCCGGCCGCAACAACGGAAGCGGCCGCCGCAAAATTCAGCGGCCAGGGCACACTCCCCAGCGCATTCGCCGCCCCCTGATAAGTGGATATAGTGGCCTGCGCAATGGCCGCCGCTTTACCAATGGCGGCCAGCTTTTTATTGCTGGAGGAAGAAAGAGAAATCAAATTGTTAAAGATATCCCCCATAATCTGCTGGTTTTGCTTGGCGCGCTGCTGGTTTAACTGGGCCAGTTTCTCGTTGGTTTGGGCCAGCAGTTCCTCTTTTGCCGTTTCATATTCCTGGGTATCCCCCAATTCCGCCTGTAAATACTCCAGTTTTTTATCCCGTTGGGCCGTCAGCTGTTCTTCCAATAAATCAACATCCTGCAAACCGGAAAACTGGGAAGTCTTTCCCGACCAAATATCGCCCGCGCTTAAACTATCCTCCCGGGAGCCCCCCGCCAGGTTTATTTCCCCGTCTGAAACGGTGTCCTGCTTTCCACCGCCGGAATCCGGTGTAACGGCTTCAGGCTGACAGGAAGGTCCGGCGGCCGTTTGTTTATCCGCCGCCGCGATACCCGCGGTTTCCGACTTGATTTTGCGTTTGGCATTAATTACCTGCGCGCTCAAATCAAGTTGTTTCTGTTGTTCTTCGGTCAGCTTTTTTTCCACAGGCCATATGTCTTTCACACTGCGCGTCATCTTGCCGAAAGTCGCGGTCTGGGAAGACAGCTCTTTGGAAGTTTGGGTTAAAAACTCGTTTGCGCCTCTGACCGCATCCGCAACGCCTTTGGGCACTAAATATAATTTTTCCCCTATGCTGACAATTTGCCCTACCGACTTTACGGCCGCGCCCGCCACGCCTACAATTCCCGTTGCCAGCCCGGTAAGCCCCGTCTGAATCAATCCGAACAAAAAATCAAACGTGTTGGACCCGGCAACAAATAATTTTTGCAGCCATTGTACGCCGATTGCCAAGTAATCCACCATAGGAATCAAGCCCTCGGCTAACCCCGCACCAATTTGCTCTTTTAAATTTGCCCAGCTTTCTTTTAGCGCGCCTACTTTGGCAATACTGTCCCCCATGGCGGCCTGGGCCGAACCCCCGAACTGAACGTTGATTTTATCCAAAACGGCTTGGAATTCTTCTCCTTCTTTAACGCTGCCATCCAACACAATGCCATAATCCGACAGTGCGGAAACAGCGCCTGCGGCGGTGCGGATAAGCTGCTGGAGCGCGCTTTCGAAACTGATGCCCTGCTCGGCCGATAACGCAAACGCCGCCCGGACGGCCTCCTGCGCCTGGCCGCCTACTACGCCGAAATCGGCAAGCTGACGCTGGGCGTTTAAAAAGGTTTCGTCCGACAACCCCGTCAGCCGCTGCATTTCCGCCGCAAATCCCTGCGCCTGGGTCATCGCGCCGGAGGCGGTATAACCCGCTTGCTGGTAAGCGTCTTGCAACGCGCTGACCGCCCGGGCGTTTTCAGCAGCCAGTTGGATGCTTTCTTTGGCAAAAGTCCACACTTCGCCAAAAAAATCTTTCTGGGCTCCCAACGCGCTAAGCGCCGTTTTCCCCATGGACGAAAAGGCAGACGACAACGCCGCCCCCGTCCGGCCGCCTAACGAAATAAGTTCGTTTAAGGCTTTTTTGGCCAAATCCGCGCCTTGTCCCGCGTATTTGGTAACAATCGTAATTATTTTTTTCTCTTCCGCCATACTACTCCCCTGATAAAATTGCGCGGCATCTTTCGTCCGGCGCGGTTTCCGCCAAAAGGGCGGCGCGGACAACCCCGGCCGCCGCCCTTTATTTTTTACGGATATACGTTTTGAACCCCATCGCGCTGAGCGCATGCAATCCGTCCTGCGGACGAATCGTTTTACTGGGGCCGAATGCGCCCTTTTTTTCCGCCTTAACGCCTTTGGCGTATTCCAACACGTACGCGTTTATTTGCGTAAGGCTTAAGTCTTCCAGCCGCTGGCCGAAAAACTCGTTTACTATTTTGGCGACGAAACCAAACCCCGCGTTAGTGGCGCGATTGACTCCGCCGCCTGCGTAAAATTTTGCACAATCCGCTCCAAATCGTTCACGCACCAAACGGCCAGGAGCAAATCGGCAAATTCCGCAAGCGTCACTTCCTCCGGGCGTACGGAAGCGCCCGGCGCACAAAACGCCAACAGCTGCGGCAGGCGTTTTAACAGCCACGCGTTAAAACGCGCGCCGTCTGTCTGTGCCAGCAAAAGCGCACTTTTTAAACCGCCCAAAGCGTCAAACAGTTTCAGCGCTTCGCCCAGCTTCAGCGCTTTAACCACCACCGGCTTTCCGCCGATGGTGATTACAGCTTCTTTCTTTTTTAATGCGTCCGTAATGTCCAATGATTTCTTGGCGGGCTGAAAAAAGAAACGCATTATTCGCCGGCCTCCGCGTAGGTATCGGTGATAGTCATAAAGCCGGCATTTTCGCAGGAACCGGCGGCAGGGCAGCCCACGATGGAACCTTCCAGCGTGACGGTTTGCTGTTCCGTGCGGGAAAGCACCAGCTCGCCGGTGCCGTTAAAAACCACTTTGGCGAAGTAGAACTCACGCGCGGCGGCAACGCCTTTATCGTTTACCGGGCCTTGCGTATCCACCCATACCTGAAAGTATTTTTCCGCCGGGATTTTAACCGTTCCTTCCGTAATTTCCACGCCAAAGGCCAAGGCCAGGTTTTCCGGCGTGACGGATGCGAGCGGAACGGACAGCGTATACTGCGCGGCGGTGGTAATTTTACGCACCGGAAGCAGGGACTGGTCCACCATAACATCGGTTTTTTCCAACGCGGCCGTAATGGTTACGCCTCCGTTGGTAAGGCCCAGATCGGAAGCGGCTTCTTTAGCCGCGCCCAACGGGGCGATTTTAACGCTGGAAGGTCCGGCGATTACTGTATTTTGGCATTCCATTATTTTTTCTCCTTTTTGCGCTTATAGCGCTGATTGTAATTTCCGCCCGGGTTGAACTGTAAAAACGCCGCCGGGCGTATTGTTTTTACGGCGTTTTTTGCTATACTATTGGGTAGACGCGCAAGCGTATTTAAAATAAGGGAGAGTAACACTATGAATAAAGGTTTTACGCTTATTGAATTATTGGTTGTGGTGCTGATTATCGGCATCTTATCCGCCGTGGCGCTGCCCCAATACACGACGGCCGTTGAAAAAGCCCGCTCCGCCGAAGCATTAACGCTGATGAGCGCGGTGGCCGGCTCGGCCGAACGCTATCTGCTGCAAAAAGACGTATGGCCCACCGACTTTGCCAAACTGGATGTGGAAGTTCCGCCCGTAAAAGGCAAAACCGGCGTATACGGCGGCAAAAACTTCTCTATCACCATGGGCACCTCCGGCGACGATTTTTACATCACGGCCGTGCGCGATCTTTCTGCTGCCGGCGGACAGTATTCCCTGCAAACCGTGCTGACCGAAAACTCCAACGGCACCATTTCTGCGCTGCGCAGATGCTGCTCCGGCGCGGCAACGGCCGGCTCCTGCACCACCACTTTTACGGCGGACAGCAAACAGGAAAAATTCTGCAACGCGGTTTCCAACGGTAAACCGACCGACTTCTAAATAGCAGACGCTTTACACGCCCCCGGCTTTAAGCCGGGGGTTTTTTATTTACGGCAGTTTGGTCCGCCCGCAGGCCGCCTCAAAAGCCGCCACGGCCCGCAGGTTGGCCAAGGATAAATCCGCCAAGGCGGGGTCCGTCAAGTCAAAACGGACAGTGCACAAAGCGGCGTTATTTTTTACGAGCGCCGGCGCGCAGGACGCTAAGCAGCCCGTCAGCAGACAAACCGTCCACCCGGCGGCGCACCGCTTCCATTTGTTCATACGAACGCACCTCCTCCCGCAATTTTTTCAGCCGTTCGGCGCGGCGGCCCGCCTCATACGCGCGCCACAGACACAGGCACGCCCCCGCCGCACAGGCCGCCCAAACATACGCCGTCATTTGGCTTTTCCGACGAAAGACCCGTCCGGATTCACCAAAGACAGCGCCGCCAGCACGGAAATAATTTTCGCCAGAATGGCGTCATCCTTCGGGGTCGGCGTCAGTTTAACAACAGCCGTTGCCGCCGTCACCACTCCTCCCAATACGGCAAGTACGCCTTGCCAGTTTTCACTGCACCAATGAATAACCTGCGTCATATATCCTCCTTATTTGTGTGACGACCCCAAAAGCATTACTTTAATGCTTTTTACGTCGTCGGCAATCATGTCCAGCTTTACGTCCGAACGGGCCAGGCGGCCTTCGTGTTCGGACACTTTTTTCTCCAGGCTGTCCACCCGCGGCGGCAGGCCGTTAAGCGTAAAAAACCAAAACAGCCCCGCCGCCGCTACGCCAAACGCGTATAACCAATCGCGCAAATGTTTTTCGCTCATACGCGCGTCCTGAGCGGGACGGCCAGCGCTTCGATTTCGTCCACGCGCGCCATCAGCGTTTCATCCAGCTCCGCGCCGCCCCCGCGCAATGCAATTAGTCCCGTACGCACGGCACGCGGAAGCCCGTAGGCGTTTTCCAGCGCGGCCACTTTTTCTTCGTCCGTCGCTTCCGGCACGGGCGCGTTCCCCACGATGATATACGTCCCGTTTTGTTTTTCAATATGCGCGCCGTGTTGGTTGCACCACACCGCGGCCGCCGTGTAAGTTGCTTTTGTTATTGTTTGTCCGATTTCAAACATATGTTATTCTCCTTGTCCTATTGCAAACCAATCGCCTTTGGTTTCCGCTAAATAAGGCAGCGATTTTATAGTTATGCCGGTTGGGGTTCTTGTTCCAAGAATTTCTGCAAATGTCCTTGGCTGATTATCACTGCTAGATACCTTACAAGACGACCAAAACTTATAATTAGTATCAGCGTAAGGTTTCAGAAAAGTAATCACATCACTATCAGCCGAATTCGTTTTAATACCCCCCTGAGCAACCCAGCCGCTTTTGTATTGGCGGTACCAGTTACCAGAAGCGTCGGAATAGCTTTCCACTACAAAATCGACATCGGCCTGCGTCTTGCCGGACGGTACATCCACCTTGCCCGATAATGCTGCCTGAAACTGGGCTGCCTGGGCCGTACTGGCCGGAACCGCCGCGTTATACGCACATACCCACGGGTACAGGGTTACATATCCCGACTGACGGGCTTTTAACGGATAAACGGTCAGAGTGCCCTGGCCAGTGCTAATCACACTTCCTTTAGCCGCATAAATATTGCCGGCCCGGGGACGAGCCGTATTTTCCGAAACGCCGCCCCGATAGACTTCTTTTCCGTCCACGGTTATATTGATTGTGCTGTATCCGCCGGGGCTGCCGGTACACGTCACCAGGGCGTCCTCCGTCAAAGCCGTACCGCTGGTGATGGTATATCCGGCGGAATAATCCGGCACGCCGGTAAAACCGCCCGCCGCGCCCTGCGTGATGCCGTCTTCCGTATTGGCGGCTTTAATAGAGTGTTTAAAAAGCGGCAAGCGTAAATTTCCGTCCGCCAGCACATATTTGGGGCATTCGCCATACATGCTAAGGGCGGCCGCGTACTCGGCGGCGGTACACGTCAGGCCGGAGTGATTTTGAAGCCACGCGTAAAAATCCGGGTACAGCGTATCCGCCGAGGTGATTGTTTCCCCCGTAAAAAGAGGCAGCGCGCCGGGGTTGTCCGTTTCCGCGGAGCTTTGGGAATAATACACTTCCCCCACGGTTTTACCGATGCTCCGCTCCGCATAATAGCGCGCCGTTTCGGCTTCGTTCTGCGCGGCGGACACATATGTTTGGAGCGTGTTTTCCACCGCCGCCCCGCTGGCCGCGATGTCGCTCTGCGCGGAGTCTTTGGAAGAAGCAATCGCCGCCAGCGCACTCTGCGCCGTCTGCTGGGCGCTCGACGCGCTGGCCTGCGCCTGTTGGGCGGAAGACACCGCCGCCGAAGACGCATTTAACGCATCCTGTTTGATAGACAGAATGTTGCGTAAAAAACTGTCCGTTTCCAAATTATCCACGATGCTGGAAACGGGATACTTGATACTGCGGGAAACTTTTTCGTTCAGTTCCTGCACCATAAGCGTCAGTTTGTCGTAACCGCTTTCCAGCACTTCCGCGTCCAATTCGCCCTGGCGCAAGAGGTCAATTTCCTGCGTCAGCGGCGTATGGCGTTCCAAGGTTAAGCTCCATCCTTCCGCCAGCGGCGGTTTGCCGCTGGAAAGCGTGGGATATTCCAACTCCGTCCCGGCGGCATTAAGTTCAAAATCTTCCGCCAGTTCCGTTTCTGCACCCGCGGGAGAAGTAACGTACACCCGTACGTCCTGCGGGGAAGCAAGCGGGAAGTCCACCTCCCACCGGCGCGTAACGCCGTTTCCCGCGTAAATGCGTTTGCTGACTTGCATTGAAACCGTCATATTAATCTCCTACACGTCCAATAAATTTTTGATTTGTTTCCATACGTCCCCGAGGGAATCGCCGGGCGCGTCCGCCGTTAACACCGCATACTGCGCCGCGTACGAATCCTGCGCCGAAAAACCCTTCTTTTGCATCCATACGTCTATCCCGCGGCAGAGCAGTTCCTGCGCGCGACGGCTGTCGCCGCTTTGGCGGGCGTGGCGGGAGGCTTCCAGCCGGACATAATCCCGCGCGGAAATTTTCTCCCGTTTTAATAAACGCGCATGCTCTTTTTGCGTGCCGCCAAAATAACAGGCTACAAACTGCGCCGCGTCCGAGCGGGTGTTGTCACCGTCGAAAAACAGCGCCGCCTGACGCGCCTGGGCAAGTTCCTCCGCGTCCAGACCGGGCGCGCCGTCCAGCACGCCGAGCGCGTCGGCCGACGGCAGACGCGCCGCCGAAGCCAGCGTTTGCGCGGCCAGAGCATGCTCCCGCGCGCCTTCCCGGCGGGAAAGCGCTTCCACCGTCTGACGCATCGCCGCGCCCAGTTCCGCATCCGGCTCCGCTATATGTTCCAGCGCATAACGGCGGATTTGCCCGGCAGAGCCCCCCGTTTCCAGCCGTCCCTCTTCCCACAGTTTTTCCGCCTGACTGCGCGCGAACAGAGCGCGCGTTTTGGCCGCGCAGGTTTGGCGGGCCGCCTCGGGAAGTTTACCCCCATGTTTGGAAAGCGTCGCTTCCGCCGCGCGCCAATCGCCGCAGGAAAGGGAACGGCATACGTTTTCTTCCACCGTTTGCGCCCGCACGGCCCGGGCGTTGGCCTTAACCGAGGATTCACTTTCCCCGTTTCCGCGCAACCGTTCTTCATACGCGGCCACCTGGCCGGAGAGATACTCGTCCAACGCTTCCGGCGAACGCACCAGCGCCCCTACCTGCCGGAGCAGTGTTTTTTCCGTATCGGCGGACGCGCGCGCCCGGACGGAAGCGGAAGCGGCCTGCTCCTCCCGCGCCGCCCGGTGAAGCACGGCATAATCCCGCGCCGCGGGGCCGGAAGCCGTTTCGGGCGTAAAGTTTTTTACGGCGGCGGTTTCCAGCGCCTGTACGCCTTTCGCACCCGCGTCCTGCCGGACGGCGTCCACCAGGGCCGTGCGCACAGTTAAATCCTTATCGGCCTGTGCGCGTTCTTCCGCTTTCACATTCTCGGTTGTCCCGCCGGGATAACGCAGGTTTTCGCCTGCCGGCGGGCGTGCGGAAACGCTCACGCCTGCGGACGTAATCCCCGCGTTTACCTTAGAAGCCGCACGAATCGCCGCAGGGATTAACGTGCCGAAGCGGCTTAAATTGTTTTCGTACGCGGCGGCCAGGCGCGCGGGCGCGGGGACGGAAGCGTCCACGCCCGGCGTTTTGATAAATTCCCGTTTGGTTATTGTTGGAATAATCGGCATCGTTCCCCCTAACTGTTCAGCCAGGACAGCCACGTCCCGCCCACCGTCCACGGTGAAAAAGAATTCTTGGCCATGCGCCGGTACTGGCCCGCCGTAATGTTCAGCGCGCGGATGCGCTCCGCGGCGGACTTATCGTTTTCGTACAGCGCGTCATTTAAGTTGGCGCGCAGCGTTTCCTGGTCCATCAGCGCGCTTAAACGCGTGTTTTTCAAAATGTTTTGAACCGTGGACGAATTGTTCGTCAGTCCCGAAGCCGCCATCGCCGTTTTCTGCGCGGACACCGTTTGACGGTACCCGGCATACAAATCGCGGCTCCGTTCGGCGGCGGATTTAAATAAATACGTCCCCTGCCGCTGCGCCGCGTCCGCGGCGGCTTGCGCCTGATAGTCCGCGTCCGACGCCAGCGCGCGGTAATAATCGCGCCCGGATTTTTGGCTTCCGAACGTGGACAGCGCGGAAGAGACTTTTCCGCCCGCACTGCTTACTATTCCTCCCATGAGTTCCTCCTAAAAGTAAAATACAGAAACCGTACGTCGCCGCAGGTTTTGGACGACCCGTCAAACCGTCCGCCCAAGCGTTTGATAAACCGTAAAGCGGCCGGGTAACGTTCGTCCGTAAAATTGTAAAGTTCGGGGTACAACGTTAAAAAACGCGTTACCGCCGCCCGCCCGATACGCACCAGCGAAACGGGCATTTTGGCGGCTTCGTCCCCCGTCAAAAACCACACACACGCCCGGAGAGAAAACCAGCCCGGCGCACTTACGCCAAACAACGCGGCGGGACAGCCGCAACGCAAAACAAAAAAGCTCTCGCGCGAGCGGCGGATAAAAGATTCCAATAAATCCGCAGGGTTTTCACCCGGGTGCGAAGCCGCCAGCTCCGCCCAGTCTTCCGCGCGCAGCAAAGGGGCCAGTTTTTTACCGTCGCCCGGGCGCGCGGGACGGAGAATAATTTGATGTTTGCAATACAAAAACGTCATAAAAATATAGAATAAGAGATAGATTTAAATTAAGGAGCGTTTATGACAGGACTCATTCTCTTGCTGTTAATCGCCGCGGCAGTGGTATACGCGGTGTTCTTCTTAATCTTCAAAGTAATTTGGATGATTATTAAAAAACAAAGCAACAAATGGCCGCTTATTTTGGCGGGCGTGTGCACCGTGCTTTTCTGCGGGGCCGCTATCGGCGGCGCAGTATGGGGCGTTTACAAAGTAATGAAGCCCTTTTCCGGCATTATGGAACGCGTGCAGGCCAACCCGCAGCCCGTGTACGGCCAAACCGTGTATACGGACCCGGAATACGGCTTTCAGGTGACGGTATTTAACGGGATGGACTTTTCCGACTGGATGCACTTTAACGGCGCGGACGTAAAACTGGGTATCGACACCAACGTCTTTAAAAAAGATAACGCCGGTAAAAACATCGAAGGGCCCGTCACCCTGGCGGCCCTCGTACGTTTGGAAAACGAGCCGGACCAAACCTCTGTAAAAGCATTGGAACAGGGCCTCAAAGCCAATAAAGACCGCCGCTTGGAAGTAAGCGAAATCAACCGCACTTCTGTGGACGGCCGCCCCGCCCTGTACGCTTCCGGCACCGTTTACAGCAACCAAGGCGAAAGCATCCCGGTATGGCTGATGGCGGCCGAAGACGGCAAATATGTATACTACTTCGGCATCCTGGAAGTTGCCAAAGACGGAAATTCGACGGTGCCCGAACAAACGGTACAAAGCCTGCGTTTTACCGCCCGAGATTAAATCCTTACGCAGTTTTTACAGGGCTTCCGCCTAAAACGGATGCCCTTTTTTATTGCCCGTTTACACATCTGTTCCGCTATTGTTGTTGCCGTTTATGCAGGCCTTAACCCGTCTATAAAGTCCACTCTATTTTTCCCGCCCTTCGTCCTGTTTATAAAAAGCGTTCGAAACGGAAAAGGCGTTTTATTTGTTTGAGCGTAGCGAGTTGTAAAACGCCCCGTTTCGGACTGCTTTTTATAGGACCCGGGCGGGCAGTCTTTTTGTTTACTTTTTCTGCTGCCAGAAAAAGTAAAAAAGAATATTTTTGTTACTTTTTGTCGACGCAAAAAGTAAATTTAATACTTCTTTTCGAAAGAAAAAGAAGAATACTCTTATACAATCCGGCTGATAACGGCCAAGAGGGTAACCGGCAGCGGCTCCGTCTGGCGGAAAATAACCGACGGCATCAGCCCGTGCGTACCGGCCGCAGTCAGCGTATAATCCCCCGTTTTAAGCGCGATGGGAGAGTTAAACGGCTCGCTGGAACGCTGGATTAGTTCGTCCAGTTGCGTTTCGTCCGTTCCGGCTCGGCCGCCGCGGCTGTCCGACATTTTAAGCGTTACCGACACCAACCTGCGCTTGCGGTCCTGCAACGTACCGCTGTTGTCCGCAAGAGCGGCGGGCAGCGTTTGAAGTTCCGCCTCGTACGTAAGCCCCGCATGCACGCACGTCATCGGGCGCGGCAGCGTTATTTTCCCGTTGGTTACAACCAGCCCCGAAACCGGGCTCCCGTCCGCCAGCACGCCCACTTCGCGCCCTTCTAAATGTTCCAGGCCGCCCAGTTCCGTAAACGCCGTATCCGCCTTGCGCGACACCGACGCATCCAAAAATACCTGGTCCTGCGGCTCTTTACTCGATAAACGCTGTAATAATTTTTCGATAAAATACTTCCCGTTGCGCTCGACGGCGAACCAAACTTCGTCATACCCCCGGTTGGGAATCGTGCACACACTGCGGAAAAACCCCTGCGTCGTGTGATGCGTCCACGCGCACAGGTTTTCCTCGGCCAAATACGTAAGCGTGGCGATTTCCCCGCCCGACAGTACGCACCACACCAAGTTGTCCGGCTCCTGCTGGTAGCAGACTTCCCGAATCTCCTGGTTAAAAAACAGGTGTTTGGCGCAGAGGGTCAAATCGCTCCCGGTATAGGAGGCGGAGTTGTAATCGTAATAAAAATCCCTTAACGCCCCGCCGCGCGCCTGCACAAACAGCGCCTTATTGCCCACCATCACCGGGAGCGCACGGCTCGCGCCGCGTTCGCTTTGCTGTTCGATTTGCACGTTATACGGGGTCAGCGTGCCGGAGCTGGAAACCGTCCATTCGCTTCCGGCCGTAAATACCAGCAGTTTCCCCGCAACGGCTACGGAGTGGATGGCGTTCAGCTTTTTACCGGACAAATTCACGCAAAAACTGTCCGAATCTTCCAGCGCGCCGCGCATATGCCCGAAATGACCGTGTTCGCCGGTTTTGGAGAACCAAATCGTCTGCGCTTCGGCCCGGGTTCCGGCAAGGCCCAAACGGTCCTGATAAAAGAACACGCACGAAGGATAGCCCGATTTAGGGCTGAATGAACCTTCCGCCCAGTCCGAGGTCCAATCCTCCCCGCCCAGGTAACGCTCAATTTGCACCACCGCCTGCCGCGGGCCGGCCACATCCGTAATGCGCACGACGCCTTCCTGCAAAAAACTTTCGGCCTGAAGTTCATACCCCACTTCGCCCGTTACGTTCACCGCGCGCACGCGCAGCCAAATAAGCGCGCCGGTATCTTCTAAATTCCCTACGGAAGTGGGCGCCGCATCCCCGGATGCGCGGGAGAAAAACGTCACTTTTTCCCAGCTGGCCCCGTTGTCTTCCGATTTTTCCAGCACCAGCTGCCCCGTCCAATTACCCGAGGTCCGCAGCCGCCAGTCCGACCCGGTTTTAACGGACAGGGAAACGCCATCATACCCCAGCGTCCCCGTCACGCACTGGCTTTCCACGCGGTGGGTGAGGCTGAACGCGCCGCCGACATAGTCGGAGGTGAACAAATCGAAATCACTTTCCAGGAGATAGGTGTCTTCCCCCTGCACGATTTGTTCCCCCGTGTTGGTGCCCCCGGTAAGCGTATAGACCACCGTCGACACCGGCGGCCGCGTAAACGCAATACGGTACTCCAGCGTTAACGGCTGCCCGCTCCAGTCGCCCCCGGTATCCTTGGGGGAAGTAATGGTAATCACACCGCCCAGACAGACCGCCCGGAAGCCCGAAGAGCCAAACACACGGTTAAATTCGGACGTAAAAAACCCCGCGTCAAACCCGTAGTCGTGCCCCACAAAAAAACGGGTCCCGTTAAAATACCCCACCACAAAACAGCCCGCTTCCGACACCGGCAAAAACGAAACGCGCGCGCTGGCGCCCTCCGTCATTACCGTTTCCTGATGGAGCGTAACGCGCAGCCGTTTGTCGGCCTGTGTATTGGCCATTTTAAAAGGGCCGTATTTTACCGGCAAATCGCTAAATTCAAAGCGGCCGCTTTCCAGGCGCACCAAGCGTTTGGGCGGATAAGAAGGGTGCGTCAGAAAAAGGGTCTGGTCGTACTGGGTGGAATTTAAGGAAGAAAGCTCGTGCGCGCCGTACGGCGTGGCGATTTCATAAACCGAACCGTCCGCATTCAGCAAACGCCCGGCCGAAGTGTACACGCGCATGTATTTTTCCCCCAGTTCCAGCACGTAGGACTCCTCTTCCCCCAATACAAAAGGCAGGATGCGGCAGGCTTTCCCGTCGTACTTGGCTTCTCCCATAAAAGCCGTACCGGGCCGGTTGGAAGCCCCGCCCTGCGGGTGCACGTAAAAGTTCCGGGCGGTTTTAAGCCAGGAGCCGTAAGCCGCGCTGTCTACGCGGGCGTAGAGCGAGGGGCTGATTTCGCCCCCCGCAAAAGAAGGCTGCAGATGGTGTAAAAGCATTAACGCACCCCGCTAAACGCATCCTCGGACGGCGCGCGCAGGAAGTTTTCCGTCATATTGCTGCGGCGCGCTTCGTCCAAACTAAGCGTATATTTTTGCAAAATTTGGGCGGCCAGCTGGGCGTCGCCCGTCAGCGCGACGGCCAAATCGCACGCCAGCGCCAGAGAGAAAGACTTAACAAACGCCGGATCGAACAAGTTTTCATCCGTAATACGGCGCGTATATTCCGCATGGGCCGTCCGGCCGGCCACGCTTAACGTGCGGCAGTGCAAATCGCTGCGGAAACGTTCTTTAAAGGGCAAAGACTGCTGCGGCGCCTGCGGCAGAAAGATACGCCGGATAAATAACGCCTCGGCCGGATATTTATAGATAAAGGAGCCTTCCGCGTCCGGTTCTTTTGCCAGCAACGCCAGCGGCTCGCACACACCCGCAAACGCCCAATTATGGGTACGCAGGACTTCATCACGCACAGGCTCGTAAAACAAATTAAGCCGCCGGGCCTTTTCATCTTCTTGGTCCAAAGAAGAAATCGGAGCCTGCCCCAATTGGGCCAAAGCCAAATTACAAACTGTAATTTTTGATATCATTTTTAAACTCCTTTTTTATTTTATTTATTTTTTAAGTATTTTTATTTTTTATATTTATTTTAAAAATAAAATTTAGCACTATTAATTTGTTAAAAATTAAAAATTTGTTTTAATAAAAACAATAAATAATTTTAATTTAAATTATTTTTTATATATTTATATTTTTATATATAAATTTAAATTATAAACTTTGCAAAATAAAGATAATTTTTCAGCCCAGTTTTATAACAAAATTTTATATCTATTTTTAAAAGTACTTATATTTTAATTATTTTTATTTTTAAATATAAATTTATAAAAAATAAATTATAAAAACATCAACTTTATTTTTTTAACAAACACTTCAGTTTCTTTTCCTTTAACCCATTCGCTTTAATAATATATTTTTATTATTTTTTATCAACAGAACCCCTGTTTTGTACCGAGCTTCCCGGATTCTGACACTGCCCCAATCACCTTTGCAGTCCGAGTAATCATCTGCCCAACAACCCGGAGGGAAAACCAATGAACCTTATTTTCTAAAACCGCCAAGCCTCTCTTTTACGAATTTCCTCAGTTCGCTCCCCAGGAGCCCTCCAGCTTAGAAAGCACAGAAAGCGTATCTCATCCCCCGGTCCTTCAGCCCCCCAGCCGGGCCTCACCCCAGCACATTACCTTCAACGTTGCTTTTTTTCTGCTTCCCCCAACCGGAGCTCGCTCCGGCTTATTTGGGCAGAATAACAATCCCCCGGCACTGCCGCTTCTCCCCCAGCCGGGGTTCACTCCGCCCCAAAAGCGGTATTATTCCCCAAAAATGGCTTGTTTTAAGCAAAAACACCCCAAATTTAAATCTTTTTTGTTTTTGCATACACCAACATTCCCAAAATCGTTTTTTTACCCCTCGTTTTTTATAAACAAGGTTCAAAAACACCCGGGAAACGGGTTCCTTTCCGTTTGCAGGTTAACGCACCAAAAAGAAAGAACCCGCCCCCGTTTTACATAAACCGTCCGTTCCGGTAATTACCCAAACAGGCGGCTTATTTCATATCCACCGCATCCGTAAGGAAGAAGGAAATCTTCCCGGCAGTAGCGGTTCCCGTTACGGTGTAGTAAGCGCGCAAATAACGCTGCAACCCCGCGGGCACGGCCGCGGCAAACACGATTTTGCCGTCCGCGCCCAGTTCGGCCGCCGCCAAGGTAACGGAAGCCAATTCCGCGGGAGCGGTAAAAGCGGACGCGGCGGAAGTTTGCAAGCTGACGCTCAGCCCGGTCAGCCCGGCAAAGGCTTCATCCACGCGGCAAACGGCGAACAAGGCCCCGGGAACGGCGTTTCCGGCGGCGCCCAAATCAATCACGTTTTGGGACGCGGCGGAAGCGGTAATTTCCTGTCCGTCGGACAGAACGGCATTTTGGTCTAATAACATGGTTCCTCCTATTTCACCAGGGCTTCGGTGTCGACGATGGCATCACACACGTGCACCGGGATTTCGTTAAACGTCATCAGCGGGCGGGACGTTACCTGGTCCGGCGTGTACTGTACGTTGGTTTTGTTGCTGGTCAGCTTTCTCAAAGCGGCTTTGACGGTGCGGTTCATATACCACACGGGGCGGCCCATGGAAAGGCTTTGGATGCGTTCTTCCAATTCGCACATTTGGTCAATCAGGTTGGACGGAACGTTTTTGACGTTAATGTTGCAAATGCGTCCGGCAAAACGCCAGTCCTGCACGGCAAGGCCCAGTTTCCATTCGAAATACTCCTTATAGGCGGGGTATTCGTTGCCGTCCGCGTCAATATGGTTGACGAGGCCGTGGTCCACGCGCTGGATACCCGCTTTGGAGCCTTTCGGGAAGAAGGTAAACACCTTATCGGTATCCCACACAACGAGGTAAATGGACGAGTTCTGCCCTTCGGCAGTACTGCCCGCGTCAATGACGTTGCGGGAAGATTCCGCGCCCGACAGTTCGCAATAGCGGGCGGCCAGGCCGGTAAAGCGTTCCGGGTTTTTGCCCACGTTGCCGTAGATTAAGTTCGAAGCCATGGTGTTGGACATCCCGGCGATAATCGCCTTGGACTGGCCGGTGCGTACGGCTTCGGTATGGCCGCCTTTTTCAGCCACCAGTTTATCCACCACGCTGTAGGCGGACAACGTACCGTACGATTCCACCACCACTTTGGTCGTGGCTTTGGCGGGCTCGATGCCTTGGTAAGCGCGGCGCCAGGTTCCTTCCGGGATGCCGGTGCGCACGGCGTATTCGTGGCCGCTGTCCAAAGAGCTTTCGGTCACCAGCGCGTCGGCGATGATTTCGTTGGACTGGCTGAGCACCTCGGCGATGGCCAGTTCCTGGCCGGAGGGGTCGAACTGTTTGGCGTAGTCCACCAAACTGTATTGTTTATCTGCAATGATTGCCATATATTCTCCTTAATTAATTGGTTTTTCCGTACAACGCTTCGGCGAAGGTTTTGTCCCTGGGGGCGGCGGGTTTGCCGCCGGGGAACGCGTCCTCGCCGATTGCTCTGCCCACTCCGCTTAACGTACGGATGATAACGGGATGGTTGCCAAGCCCCGTGTCTTCCAAAAGGGCGCGGAAGTCCGGGCCGCCGAACGTATCCGCGGCACGCAGCGCGAACGAGAGTTCCTCCTCCAGTTTCGCCCCATATAACGTACGGGTTTGCTGCGCCCAGCGTTCCAGCGTTTGGCGTTTTTCTTCCTGCGCGTCCGCTTGGCCGCGGGCGGCAAGGGAGCCTTCATACTCCACCAGCTTTTGGGCCTGTTCCTCCGTTAGGTTAATTTCGCGCGCCAGTGTTTTAAACGCTTCCAGCGTTTCGGGCTCGAAAGAAACCCCTTCGGGCGGGGTCAGGCCGTCGTAAGACGGCGGGTCTTGGCGGGGATCCGTCCGCATTTGCGGTTGATTTCCCGTTGGTGCAATCGGGGAACTCTCCTCTCCGGCGGTTTGCGCCGGGGCGGACGGGGCGTTTAAAAGGGTGTTTTCGGCAGTTTCCTGCACGGGTTGTACGGCGTCACTCATGGGTATTCTCCTCGTTTTTACGGTTGATTTCGTTCTGCCGGGACGTAATTTCCGACAGATATTCCCCCCGCATCTGCGCGTAGGCGCCGGGGGCGGCGTCTTCTATTTCCGACAGCAGCAAAAAACCGATGCTCTGCTGCCCGCACTGGAACGCGGTGGCGTATGCGTCGCCGGGCACAAAAGCGTGGCGGCGCACCTGGCAGGCCTGCAGCAAACGCCATAATACGCGGCGGCCCTGTACGGTTTTTAAGACGGCCTGCAAATCGCAGGCGTTTCGTTTGTGGAGTTGTTTTTCATTCATAAATTATATTGGAAAGCGGCCCGGTTCCGGCCCCGTTCCGCTCTCCCGCCGGGGCAGCGTTCGGTAATTTTAGACGCCTGCCCCGGCCCTTTTGCTTTTGTTGTTTTAAACGGAGAAGACTCCGCCGGAAGATTCTTCCCCGCCGCCGCGCCGGACCGTAACGCTTATAAGGACGCGTCCGCACGCGGGCTTGTTCTCTTTATTTCCCTAAACCGGCTCCTGCTTACCCGTTTCTTCCGCGCTTTTTAACAGGGCGGGAGCCACGCCAAGCGCTTTTAAGCCTTCTTCGAGGGCGCAGTCGTAATCCACGCGTTCGAGCACCTCGGGCCGTACGGAAGCCATGTTGGCAGCATAGGCTAACCCCTGGGTTAAGGCGGAAAGCCCGGCGGCCTTTTGCGCCTGCGCAATCATGGATACGTATTCCACTTTCATTTCCAGCCCCTGCACGCTTTGCGGCGCGGGCGGCAAGAGGCCCTGGCGTGCCAGCAAGTTAAACGCGCGGTCGATCAGCGGGTCCAGCAGTTCATTTTTAAGCCGCTCGAGCACGGGCCCCAGCACCAGCATTTTTTCCTGGCGGCGTTCGGCCACTTCGGCGGCGGTCATATTGGCATAATTTTGGCCGGAGAGCGAGAGAAACACATCGGCAAAAAACTGGGCGCGGATGGTGGAACGCACCTGCGCGATGGACGCTTCCAGCGCGTTCAAATCCGGCTGGACGAGATAGGCGGGCTTTACGGCGGCGTCCGTCGTGCCGTTATAGCGGGTGATACCGCCGGGCAGCAGGTTTACTTCGCCCTGCACGCCGGAAGAAACCATCATCGGCGGGTTGGTGCTTTTGTCGAGCGCGACGAGTTTCGTTTTCTGCATTTTTTGAAGCATTTTCACATCGCCCAGGCACTTCCAGCCGGGTCCGCGTCCGTAGGAGTCGGAAGCGTTTTTCACTTCCCAGCGCGCGGCGATAACGGGGAACTCTCTGTAGCCGCTTTGGCGCAGAATATGTCCCCCTTCCATAAAATGAACGCTGGTAAAAGGCATATGGCGGTTATCCCGTTTGGCAGGGTCGTGGACCGGGTTGGGCATAATCAGGTGGAACACTTTATGCCACGTACCCATTTGGCCGGATTCGCACGCACGGCGCACGGCGGGCGGAAGGACGCTTTCGCCGAACGTTTCTTTTAATTGTTCGGCCGTCATAAAAAACTCGCGGCCGAAGCGGTTTACGCGGCCTGCGGCGTCCGTACCCAAACAGTATTCCCCGATGGTAAACGGACGGCAGCGGATGCCTTTTTCGCGGTCTTCTTCCAACAAAAACGCGGCGGTGCCGAATACGGCAATTTCCTGATAAAACCCGTGCAAAACGCCGTATACGTTGCTTTTGGCGAACACGTCTTCCAACCGTTTTTTTACATCGAACACCCATTCCCGCGCGCCGGGCAGTTCCATCAGTTCTTCGGGCGAGAGGGACAAATCAAACCAGCCGCGCGAAGGGCTCGTCAGGCCGGACATCATCCCCGCGCACAGCACTTCCACGGCCAGGCACGGGTCCGAATCCAGGAGGGTTTTGTGGTCGACGCGGCGGCCGTGATTGGGCGTTTGCCCGTCAAAAAATCCGCGCGTGGGCGCCAGATAAGCGCTGAGGTCTTTCCAAACGGGCAGCCAGGTGGCGCGCTCGTTTTTCATTTCGTCGTAAAGACGCATATAATCGGTGTGGTTTTGTTTCATAAAACGGTCTAATGCAAAAGAGAAGCGGTATAAGGAGCAAAAAACGGTAGGATATAAGAAAGGAGGGTAATTATGATAAGCGTAATTGTGATTTTATTTTTTGTAGTACTGTTGGCGGTTCCGGGGTTTTATATTATTACCCGCAAGGTGTTTCCGCAGGGGAGTAAAAAATCGGCACTGACGCTGGCTATTCTGCTGACGGTACTTTTGATAGGTATTTTGGTGGCGGTTCCGGCATTTACGCCGGCCGGGTAGAGAAGTAATTTTAAGAAGCCGCTTCGCAAGAGGCGGCTTTTTTTATGCAGTTATATAAAAAGATAAAAACGCCGACGAAAAATTCGCTTGCAAAACGGGAAATAAAAGAAAATTAAGAAAGGAATAAAAGGTACTGCGTGAGGAGTGTTTCTATTTTTTAATTATATCATAAAATAAATTTATTTGTCAAGCATTTTTTAATTTTCCGACGAAAAAAAGCGTATGCGGAATTTTGAATTTTAAGCAACAAAAAATTATAAAACGGACGGCGGAAATAAACGCGCCCCGGTTTTACCCGGGGCGCACGTAAGATGCAAACAAACGGGTAAGTTATTCGTGTACAATAACGGTCAAATCGTTACCGAGCAGTTGGTTAAAAGAGGTAGGTTCTTTCCAGTATTCGGCCAGTTTGGCGTCGGGCGACGCCTTAAACGCGCGGCGGATATCTTCCGGCTCTTTAAAATACCGAAACAACAGGTTCGATTCGGCCAGCGCGGCGGGAACCGTCACCTGTACGACAAAAGATTTTCCGCCCACCAGCGCGGGCACGGAAGAAAGCTGGTGATAAGCCAAATGGTCAATGCCGCCATACACCACAATCAGCGCGTCCGGGTCCGCCTTGCGCAACACGTTAATACCTTTGGCAAAACCCCGGTTGCGGAATTCCATCCCCGCCAAAGACGTTACCACCTGCTGGTATTCTTCTTCGGTAGGCATTTCGCGCCCTTTGGGGGTAGCCAGCCGGCAAAGAGCCCCTTCGCTTTCAAGCCCCAAAACGGGAATACCGGCTTCCACCGCCGCCAGCACCACGGAGGAGGAGGCTAGCAGTTCGGTCATCTCCATATCCGCCAGTTCGGCGGCTTCGTGCAAGCGTTCCAGGAGGGCTTCTCGGGTATGAATCAAATCGTCGGTCGAGTAGTCCAAATCAAACGCGGCGGGCACCCCTTCGGCGGCCAAGTAAATGTTCCGGCCGGGATATACGGTCCGAAGCGATTTCACCAACGTAACAATTTCCTGCTGCACGCGCGGTACGCCGTGAATCTCGCCGATATACAGCACTTCCGCATCTTTCGGCAGTAACGCTGCATAAGGCACGCGGTTGTATACGCGGCTTTCAATCTTTTCCACCAACAAAGGAGCTTGTTCCAAAAATAATTTTTCCTGCGCCACAAACAAATTCACTGCCTGATGCGTTAATAAATCGTTCCGGCGGGCCAGTTTCGGGAAGGCGTTTGCCGGTAAGCGGTTGAAAGCTACCAGCGCGCGCAGTTCGGGCCCGTATAGGGAAAGCGTACGGGCGGGAACCGATTTTAAAAACTGTTGTTCCGTGGCGCGCGCCACGCCGCGGGACACATTCCGCCCCAGTTTGATTACATTCTTTTGCGCCTGCGCCCACGAACACGCCAGCAACAAAACCAAAACGGCCATACCCAAACGCTTCTTCATACGAAAAACTCCTTTACACGGTATATCCGTATGGTAGCGTTTTAAAACGGAAAAAAACAGGGTCCTTTGGTCCCGTTTTGGGGACCAAAAGGCCTATATTACCTCGTAATCGCTACGGGCAAATTCGCCGCGGCCGCCTAAAGCGCGCGGACGGACGGGCGACGCAAACGTAAGCGCGAGCGCATCGGCCAAATCCGGGCTTTTGCCGCACCGTTCTTTTATTTTCTCTTTGGGTTCCAGGCGCAAGCGGCCGACGGCGTCGTAATCATAGCACACCTGGCACAAATCGGCTTTCAGCGCGCCGTCATCCGGCAGCGCGCCGCCGGCGGTAATCCAGCGGGCCATTTCCCCCCACATTTCGGCGCGTTTATTGGCGTACTGGCCCGGGCGGGAAGGCGCCCCGCCGAACGGAACTTCCGTTACGCTAAACCCCAGCTGGCGCAAACGGTCGATTACGCCGCCCCCGCATCCGGCGTCGACAAATACCGCATCGGGCCGGAACGATTCAATCTGCCCCGCCACCGCGGCGGCCAAAGCCATGTTGTCCATTTTGGCAAACACCAGCGGCGGATAGGCCTGCAGTCCGCGGCGCATAAAAATAACGCTCCGATCGTCGCCAAAGCGGGCCGGGTCCACACCGATAATTTTCGGCGCGCCGCCCAGTTCGCCGGACGCGTAACGCCGGGTACAGGCGGCGGACACTTGGTCAATGGGAATTAAGATATTTTCCGCACTGGCGGTAAAATCGCACAGATATTCCTGCCGGAACACGTGGGACGGTGTTTCCCGGCGCAGCCGTTCCAGTTCCGCCGGAGCGATTACGCCCGATTCGTCGGCACGGAATACCCCCACCCACCACACGCCCGGCTCCGTTTGGGCGGCTTTGCGGGCGCGGTTGAAAAGTTCGTAAAACGCGTTTTGCCCTTTTGGGGTGCCCATAAAAACGGCCCAGCCTTCGCGCGAAAGGAGCATGGGTCGGACGATTTCGGTAAATACGTCCGGCTTGATTTGGGCATATTCGTCCAGCACCACGCCGTCGGCGTACGTACCGCGCAAAGCATCGGGGTTGTCGGCCCCGGTCACCCAAATACGCGCACCGCCGGGCAGACGGACGCACAGTTCGCTCTCGTGCACGCTGACCCCGGGCAGCGGCGCGGAAAAACGTTTTAAATAATCCCAGGCAATCATTTTGGCCTGTTTTAAAAGAGGCGCAATATAAAAATAGCGCGGATGGGATTTTGTATTTTGAAGCGCTTTTTTCAGCAGATGATTGACGGCGCAAACCGTCTTGCCCAGCTGGCGGTGGGTAACGAGTACGCAAAAGCGGTGCGTTTCCAGCTGAGGGTGAATCTGTGCCTGCGCCGGGCGGGGGTGATACGGAATCACAACGGAAGAAGACTTCATTTATCCTCCCAGCGCACCACCAGCGGCCCTGCGGAAGAAGGGTCGTCTTTGCCGTCCCGCCAACCCAAAAGGTTTTTTGCCGTAAACACGGCAAACGACGCGGAATAGTTCCCGCGCAGACTGTTTTGGATGAGGATATTACTTTGCAAATCGCGCGCTTTTTGGGCCGCTTCCCGGAAAGCGGGATGCTTTTTTTCCCACTCGTCCAGCACGGCGCATGTTGTTCCCAGGGATTTGGCAAATGCCGCGAACGTGGGCAGTTCGGCGGCGGTTTCCACCAGGGAAACGGACCCGTCGCGCTTCATTACTTCGGTTACGCGGAAGGCGGGCACATCAAAGAATGCCAGCAACCGTTCGCAAAATTCCGGTCGGTAACGAAGCGGCGGCGCTTTTTTGGCGACACAGCCCTCCGCCTTGGAAAGAGCGGTTTTTTTATGAATAGGCATGAATAAAACTCCGAATACGGTATAAACAACGGCAACGCGCTTTAAACGCGTGTATATATTCGGAAAATAAAGAGAGAAAAAAGGCGGGATAAAAAAATTACAAAGCGCGTAAATTGCGTTTTGTAATTATATATTTATTATAGCATATAAAATAATTATTTGTCAACTATTTTTTAAAACATAGCCAGGCAAGCTCCGCCCGCAAATCCGGCCGAAACACCGCACCGGGCAGCATCCCCCCGTCTGCGGCGGCCTGTTTTTTATAGAGAATCCACCAGTACCGCCACTCCGCCGCGTCATCCCCGCACAACCGCCGGTTTTCTTCCGCAAAAAACGCATTATATACGCATAACATCACCTGCAGCCGCGCGTCCGGCACGGCGCAGAACAGCTCGCCCCGGCACGCGTCTATGCGCACCTGTAGCCGGGCGGCACGGAAAAAAATCCCGTTTTCCAAGTCTATTTTAGCGGAATTATTCATAAAAAAAGGGCCCCGGAAAGGGGCCCCTCTAAGGTTAGAGAAGTTTATTTCCAGTTCAGCAGATACGGCGGAATAAGCAGCAGCATGGATAAAACGGCCAGCACAATTTGAAGCGGCACGTTCCAGCGCGCCCATTTCAGCCACGGAATACCCGCCATGCCGATAGCGGCCATGGTGACGGGAGCGGTGGGAATGACGGCATTCGTCCACCCTTCGCCAAATTGGTAGGCAAGAATGGAAAGCTGCGGGCTGACGCCGATTAAGTCCGAAAGCGGAATCATAACGGGCATGGTCAGCACGGCCTGGCCGGAGCCGGACGCCACAAAAAAGTTGATAAACGAGTGAGCCCAAAACATCCCCTCGGCAGCCATTAACGGGTGAAGCTGGCCGATACCGCCCGCAATCGAGTGCAAAACGGTATCCAAAATCCGCCCGTCGGAAGCGATTACCACAATCGCCCGCGCCAACGCCAGCATGACGGAAACGCTCACCATACTGCGCGCGCCGTCCACAATAGCATCAGTGGTTTGGTTGAGTTTCAAGCGGCCGATGATGGCGCAGATTAAACCCACGCCCAGGAACAGGCCGGAAATTTCCACAATATACCAGTGGAAAACGGCCACGCCGTACACCAGCACCGCCATCCCAAGCGCAAACACGACGGAAATCAGGATATGGGAAGTTTTAAATTCGGGCTTTTCGAGCACGTTTAAATGCAGCGTTTTACGGCGTTCCAAGTCGGCTTCGTACGTAATGCTTTCCTGCGGATTTTTACGCACTTTTTCCCCGTACCACGACACAAACCCAATCACCACCGCCGTACAAAACGCCCATACAAACAGGCGGTACCCCAGGCCGGAATACAGCGGCAGCTGGGCGATTCCCTGCGAAATCCCCACCGTAAACGGGTTCATAAACGCCGCGCCAAACCCCACCCAGGCGCCCAAGAAAGGGATACTCACACCGACGGCGGTATCATATCCGAGCGAAAGCGCCAGCGGGATAAAAAGCGGAATAAAAATCAGCGTTTCCTCTTCCATGCCAAACACCGCCCCGCCCAGCGAGAACAAAATCATGGAAACGGGAATAAAAAACTTCTTCAGTTTTTCTTTGCGGGAAAACAGATAGCTCGTGCCCAAAATAACGGCGTTTACGGTGCCGGTACGTTCCAAAATGGTAAATACCGCCCCCGTAATAAAAATAAACACGATAATATCGGCACAGTCCCTAAATCCTTTGGCGGGCGCGGTAAGCACGGCGCCGAGGCCCTGGGGATTGGCGTCCACATGGTGATAAGAACCCGCCACGGTATAGGTGCGTCCGTCTTTTTCAACGGTATTATATTGGCCGGCGGGGAGCAGATACGTCAGCGCGGCCATGACAAGCATGATGGCAAATATCAGGCCGTAAATGTTAATCGAAAATCCGGATTTCATTTATATATTATAGATTATTTATTCCCCGCACAAACGGAGTTCCGGCCTGTTTTCAATTTATTTACGCCAAAAAATATATAACTCGCACCCAAATCCAAGGGCCAGCAAAGTTAACAGGATATCTGCCGCAGCCATTAACCGCATATTTGCTCCGGCCGTTGGGCGCAAAGTACGCTTGCGTGTTCAAAAACCCTTTTCACGTGGGAGAATCGCGCCAAAGCGTTAACTTTGCTAACCCAAACGGCTTTTTATTTGCTACAATAAACTACATAGTTCCTGGCAGAATTATGCAGTTTTGGGCGCAACGGAGCCAAAACGCCGCAGGCGCGGCGCAGGTTTAAAGGATAAACCCCTCCGTGTTTGGTTTTCTGAGCTGTAAAGCAGAAGATACCCCAGTACGCCGGTAAGATGAACAGCGGCCGATACCGCTCTTCACATAGCTAGTATAGTAAGTATTGTTAGCGTTTGTCAAGTATTTTTTGGCCCTGGCGGGACAAATTCCAATACGGGATATATATTCTATGAACAAATTTGAAAAACAACTTGAAAGATGGAACGGAGGAATCCTGCGCGGAGCGCAAGCAAAGTTAGCAAAAATTTTGCAAGTGTCTACCGCCACCGTCGCCTTATGGACAACCGGCAAACGCCGCCCCTCCAAAGGATACCTGGCCCGTATGGCGCAATTATTTGCGATGGACCCGTTCGACGTCATGCGCCTGTTTCCGCCGCTTACCACCTACCCGGAAACCGCGCCCCGCACCGCCGCTTTGCGCGACGCGCAAGACGCTTCAAACGCTTACAGTGCTGACATTTTAGCCACGGAAGGCAACAGCGTTTCCATCCCGCTTTTACACACCGTATCCGCCCGGTTTCCGCAGTACGAAGAAAGCGACGTGGCCGAATGGTGGACATTCCCCCGGCGCGCCGCCCAAGGAGGCAAATGCCTGGTGGCGGACGCTTATGCCCGCGCACGCGGACGCGAAGATTTATACCTTATCCGCCCTTCCGCTGTTTTGGAAGAAGGGCAAATCATGCTTTTGCAGGCCGAAGGAACGCTGCAATTAAAGCGTGTACGGACGGAAAACGGCCAAATATTGCTGTTCTTTCCCGACGGAACATTAGACAAACGGCTTCCGCCCGCCGCCATTACGCCGTTGGGCACGGCCGTGCAGAAAATAACCAACGTATTCTAAAAAACAGAATACCCCTTGATTTTAGTTAAAAAACCATTATACTATCCATACCCCGGTGGGGAGGACGTACAGAAAACGCCCCCGGGCGCGCCGGACTTCCGCAAGGATACGGCGTGTTTGGGTGAAACTGTTCCGCTCCGTGCGGCACGCAGGCGTGAAGAACGCGGCGCGAAGTGCGGAGGGCGGCAGAAAATAAGAGTTCTTTGTTTAAGTACGGCGCGGCAGGTTGGTTGGGTTGCGGTACTGACGGTTCACAAGCTTTGGGCCCTCCGTCTGAGGACGGCTGGGAGCACCTGAAGACGTGGGCCGGGGCAACCGGCTTTCAGGCAGCGTGCAGCACAACAAAATTCTTAACTGTAGCTTACCCGCCTGCGGGATATGAGAGATAGCAATGGCAGAAACTAAATAGTCCTCCGCGTTGAATAAATGCGGAGGACGCTTTTTTAATACTCACAATGCACACTTATACTCGCCCCAGGGCATTAATTCTTTCGTTGCCCCCCACTGACCACACTTATCAAACTCCCAAAAGGCCAACACGTATCTGTTGTACAACGGCGCCTGCAAATCGTATTTTTCAGTTTCCGTATGCAAATCCGGCCACCCTTCCTTCGTCGGTCTGGCCCGCAAGTTGCACCCCATCTGCCCGGCTGAATTTATACACCTATAAAAACTGTATGTAAAATGATTGGAAGACGGAGGAGTAATGTCCAAATCATTAATATCCGACGGGACATCTCCATTGGCTAAGATATATAGCTGGGTAGCTTCCATCAAACTTTTAAGCGTTTGTTTGGCTTCCGTATAACGAGCTTTTGCCACGGCCTTTTGATATTGCGGTAACGCAACAGCTGATAAAATTCCAATAATTAAAACCACAACCAATAACTCAATAAGCGTAAACCCTTTCATAGAAATCTCCTTTTTATGGTTCGGCAAATTGCTTTACTTGTGTCATTTTTATATAAAAAAAATACCCTTCCGCAAACAGCAAAAAAGGCCGAACTTTAAACTTTCCCCTATGTTATCAAAAAAAAAAACAAATCAAGCCCTAGCGCACCACCCCTTACCAGCCGAAAGGCCAGGCTCGGCACAGGCAGAAATTTCTATATAAAAAAACGGGTAAGAAAACTACTCTTACCCGTTTACCTGCTCTAAACCGTATTTCTTTTATTTCTTTTTAAACTGCGCGTTGTACAACGCCGCATACGCGCCGTTCTCAATTTTCAGCAGTTCTTCATGCGTGCCTTCTTCCACCACGCGGCCTTCGTTAAGCACCACGATTTTATCGGCATTGATAACCGTAGACAGACGGTGCGCAATCACAAATACCGTGCGGTTCTTCATCAGGTTATCAAGCGCCTTTTGCACCACAGCTTCGGACTTGTTATCCAGCGCGCTGGTGGCTTCGTCCAAAATAACCACATCCGCATCGCGGATAAACGCGCGGGCAATCGCCACACGCTGACGCTGACCGCCGGAAAGCGTCATACCGCGCTCGCCGATTTCGGTATCCAGCCCGTCTTTAAGCGTAGATATAAAATCCTGCAAATGGGCGTTTTTAACGGCTTCTTTCAAATCTTCTTCCGTTGCGCCCGGACGGCCGATTAGGATGTTATCGCGCAGCGTGCCCGAGAACAAAAAGTTATCCTGGAACACCACGGCAATATTATCGCGCAGCGATTTTAACGTAAAGTCTTTGATGTTTTCCCCGTCAATTAAAACGCGTCCTTTGGTTACATCGTAAAAGCGCGGCAGCAAGCTGACGACGGTAGACTTCCCGCCGCCGGAATTCCCCACCAGCGCCACCGTGCTTCCTACGGGAACGGTCAGATTAAAATCCTTCAGCACAAACACATCCGGCTTGTACGAAAACCACACTTTTTCGAAGCGGATGTCTTTTTTAACGCCGGGAAGCGTGCGGGAGTCTTTTTTATCTTCAATCGCGGTTTTAAGGGAGAAAATCTCAAAAATACGGTCAATGGATAAAAACGCCTGCTTGATATCGACGTAATTGTCCCCCATGCTTTTAACGGGCGTATACAACATCAGCAAAGCGGCCACGAACGACGTAAAGTTACCGCTGGTAATGGTGCCTTTAACAATCATGGAGCTGCTCTGCCAGAACACGAGGGCCAGGCCGAGCGACACGATAAAGTGCATCACGGGCGACAGCCATCCCGTGCGCTTCACCATGCCCATGTTTAAGTCGAACACTTTGTCCATCAGGCGGTCAAAGCGGCGTTCCTGGTCTTCCTGCAGATTATAGGCGGCAACGGTACGGTTACCGTTAAACGTTTCGTTATAAGCGCGCATAGCCACGGAGCCGACCACAATCGTATTGCGAACCAGCTCTTCCAATTTGCGGCGCACGACAAAAATCAGCCCGCCGGCTACGGCAAACGCGCCGACGGCGATAAACGTAAGCTGCCAGGAGTTATACAGCAGCACCCCAATCAGCGTGATGGAAGAGAAAACGCGCGTAACAATCATGCGCAGGTTTTTAATAAGGCCGTTACAGGCGGTGTCCGCGTCGTTGTTATAACGCATGAGCACATAGCCGGAATCGGTGGTATCAAAATACCCGCTGTGCATCGTCAGCAATTTTTTAAACAGTTTTTTACGTACGGAAAGCGTAATTTTGCTGCCCACCCACGTATTTAAATACTTTACCAAGTACGTTAAAACACTCTGCACCAGCACAAAACCTACAATAAGAACCGGGATATACGCGGCCATCAGCGCGTCTTTGTCTACCAGCACGTCATCCGTAAACGACTTCATAAACAGCGCGATGACGGAGTCCAACGCACCCACGGGCAAAGCCAGAACAAGCCCTAACAAAGCGCGGAACCAATAAGGCTTAATAAACGGCCACATTTTTTTGTAATTTGCAACCAGCGGGTTCTCTGTAATCAGTTCACTGATCGGACGGGTAAGGATATTTTTCATAAAGTGATGTTTCTCCAAGAAAACAAATCTCATTTTATTATAACAATTCAAAAGGCGGTTGTCCCGATTGGCGGGGGTTGAAAAAGAAATCGTACTTTGCTAAACTAATCAAACAGCGTTTGGCGCAAGGCGCCTGCGCGCCGATTTTACCGACCCAGAGGATTTTTACATGGTTATCAAAAAAGCTAACAAAGAAGCGCTCACCGCGGCGGAACTAAAAGAAATTAAAGAACATTTGCTCCAGCAGAAAGAAGAAGCCGCCGCGCGCTTAAAAGACAAAAAGAACATGGATATGCCCGAAGCCGAAGTGGGCGACCCGATTGACGACGCTTCCCGCAGCTTGGACAAAGAAATTTTATTTGAACTTTCCGGCAACGCCCACAACACGATTGAACAAATCGAAGCGGCGCTGCGCAAAATTGACAAAGGCATTTACGGCACGTGCGAATACTGCCGCCAGCCGATTCCCAAAAAACGCATTAAAGCGCTGCCTTTTGCGCGCTACTGCGTCAACTGCCAGCACTCTACCGAAAAACACAACAGCTAACGCTTTTGGTTTTACATTAAAACGCCCCGGCTTCACTAAGAACCGGGGCGTTTGATTTGCTGAAATTTATTTCTTATTCCCTCACACAGCGCAGCATAACGCCGCTTCCCGAAGAGTTATCACAATGTCTGCCGTTGCTGCATTTATAGCGTCCGCAAGTATCCGGATATGTTTCGCTGATAATACACTTAGCCGTGCACGTTGCACCCGTGCAACGGGAATCGCAAAATTCTTGGTCGCTTATAGAGGTATTGCACCGCCCAAGACTATACCCCTGGTGTTCACCACCTTCCCACCATTTTCCGCGATTATAATATGCATGATGCGCTTCGCATCCTCCGCCTGCAGCCACACTAGGAAGTTTCCCTCCGACGAAGTAACTTAACGGGACAGAATATGGACGGCGGCAAGTATTATTATCTATAATTGACACAGATGCTCCGGCGGCCCCCAAATCCTCAAACGCGGACGAATGACAAGCGACCAAAATCCCTACATTTACCCGTTCCGGCTTATAAGCATATACACAAGTTTTTCCATCTTTAGACAATTGTCCAACTGGGCAACAAACGCCGTTACTTTCATACTGTCCGTCCGGGCAGCCGACTGGAGCCGCCCCTTTCTCTTTCAATAAATACTGTTTGGCACAGGCAGAACCCGATTTGCACGCGTCGTCATCCTGATACTGGTTGCTCCATACCATCTCTTCCTTTCCCGTAGAATCTCCGGGGCCGTTAATTTTCGACGCTCCGCTGTTTACATCCAAAGTCTTCGTTTTCGCCCCCGCTACCGTAAGCGTATTGCCGTATAAATTACTGGCCTTGCCGGATGCCGCGTTATTTACGGTAAAAGTATTCCCAAACAGCCGTCCGCCCTTGATACTTCCGCCTTGTTTAAGCGTAATGTTATTTAACGAAAACTTCCCTTCGTCCGTTTTGCCAAGCGTTGTATTATTGGATAATACTACCGTGCTTAATGCCGCAGGTTTGGTGCCTTTTAACTCCACCACACCTTGCGTACCGATATTCGTACAAAAGTTTACGGTCTTACCGTAGGCGGGAGAAGTAGGGTCCACCGCTTCCAGCTTGTTAAACGTTCCGACGGGGCTGGATAACACCGTGATAAACTTCATGCTTTCAGCATAAGAAATACTGCAGGCTGATAAAAATAGTAACAGCGGGATAAGTTTCTTCATAATGGGCTCCTTATGCGTCCAAACAGCCCCTTAGAAAACCCTTTCAAAGCAAGACAGTACGGGGGTATATGGACGTAATAATCCCCACTGTATCAAAAAAAAAAAACAAATCAAGCCCTATATAGATTCCTTCTTTTTCTTTCGAAAAGAAGCAAAAGACAACCTTACTTTTTGTATCGACAAAAAGTAAGCAAAAAACTCGCAGGCCACACCCATAAAATCCAGTTCCGTACGGCGCATTTTACAACTCGCCTATGGCTCGGACAAATAAAATGCTTTCTCCGTACGGAACGGATTTTATAGACGGGTTAAGGCCTGCATAAACGGCAACAACTAAACAAAGCTGTCATTTCGTAAAGACATAAACGGGATGACTTATTAAAAAAAAAAAACGGATAAGCAAAAATGCTTATCCGTTGTATATTTTTACTTTATAAGGTTTATCAAGTATAGCTTTCCAAATACGTATGCAAACCTTCGGCGCGCGCCTGTTTGACGCCTGCGTCGTAAAGTTCCTCAGCTTCGTCCGTGCGGCCCATCGCGTACAGCACCTGCGCCAAGGACAGTTTGGTTAAAATCTGCCCGCGGGTTTCGTCGGAATTATCAAATAAGGCTTTGGCTTCTTCCAAATCTTTCAGCGCGGCGGCCATTTTATTTTTGCGTTTTAAAATATCGGCGCGGCCCCATTTCACAAACCCGAGATCCACCGTATCGTTAATGGCGGAATATAATTTGTCGGCCACGTTATAATGACGCAGCGCAACATCGTACTTGCCCTGCTGGCGCAAGCCATTGGCCATCCCGCAGTTGGTATAGGCTTTGCCGAACAAATCTTCGCTTTTGCGGAAGATTTTTTCCGCCAACCGGTAATTTTTCACGCAGTCGTCGATTTTCCCGCAAATGCGGCTGATACCGGCCAGCCCGCAGTGTCCGTAGGCCACGCTGATGTCGTCCCCCGCTTTTTGGGCCAGGGTAATGGCTTTTTTAAACTGGGCAATGCCTTCTTCAAAATGGCCCTGCAGACGGAAAATGCCGCCTTTGGCCCAACAAATAAAACTCATGCCGGCGTAATCTTTCTGCTGGGTATAGGCGGATAAAACGGCGTCCAATAAATCGAGGGCTTCTTCCAAACGTCCCCATGCGCGCAGCGCCATCCCCATTTCCTGCATGGCGCGCACGATAAATTCGTCGTATTCCAGTTCCTGCGCCATTTTTAATGCGTCTTCGGCCAGTTCGTACGCGGCGGAAGAGTGCCCGAGCGTGCGGTAGCAGGCGGCCATAGCTAAAAGTACGTCCATGCGCGTTTCGGCTTCTTCGGCCACGCCCAACGCCTTGGCGTAGCTTTTAAGGGCATCTTCAAACGAACCGAGCTGCCGCTGCGCTTCGCCGGTTAAAAACCAGGCGGAAGCGTTTTTCGTGCGCGCGGCGGTTAATTTTTTAAGCGCGTCCGAGGGGCGGTTATCTTCTAACAAAACTTCAATTTCCGCCAAATCCGGTTTGGGGGCGGAGGTTTTCGTCGTTTTTTTGGCTGAAGGCATGGAACTCTCCTTATAATTTTAAATGTTTTTTGATTTCGGCCATCGTAGAGGCCAGGTCGTACGGTTTGGGGATAAAATGGTCGGCTCCGGCTTCCATGGCGCGGTCGCGCGATTCCGGGTCCGACAGCGTGGACATAATTACAATGGGAATCCGCCAGGTGGCGTTGTCGGTTTTTAACAGTTTGCACACTTCAAAACCGCTGAGTTTGGGCAGCATTAAATCCAGTAGAATAAGGTCCGGCTTCACCTGTTTGGCAAGGCTTACGCCCGCCACGCCGTTTTCGGCCCAAAACACTTCCACCCCTTCCACTTTTAACGCGCCGGAAAGGGCCTGGCCGAGCACTTTGGAATCTTCAATCAGCACCACTTTTTTCATATTAAATTTCTTCGCAATGGTCTTTGTACAGACGCACGGCGGACGCGTATTCGCGCGCATTTTTGATAATGCCGTTTACTTCGTCTTCTTCCAGTTGGCGTACCACTTTGGCGGGAACGCCCATTACCAAAGAGCCCGCGGGGATATTTTTCCCCGCCGGAACCACCGCCCCCGCGCCGATAATGCAGTTGGGGCCGATTTCGCTTTCCATTACCACGGCGTTCATACCGATTAAGCAGTTGTCGCCGATTTTACTGCCGTGCACCACCGCCCCGTGCCCGACGCTTACGCCCTTGCCGATAACGGCCGGGCAGCCGTAATTAACGTGCACGCACGCGTTTTCCTGAATGTTGGAGTTCTCCCCCACGGCAATAGACGCAATGTCCCCGCGCAGCACGGCGCAGGGCCAGACGGACACATTGTCCCCAATCGTCACGTCGCCGATGATAACGGCCGTTTTATGGATAAAACAGGACGGGCTGGTTTTAGGCACCAGTTCGTTAATTCTTTCTTTCATACAAGGCTCCTTTCGGGCGTTTAGGCTTGACGGGAGAAGACGAAAGCTGCAAGCCCCAGTAAATAAAAATGCTCACGATTCCGGGCAAAATGTAATACACTACGCGGTAGATAAGCGTGGCCATTAAAGCGGCATCCCAGTCGATGCCCATTTGGGCGTAAACAGCCGTCATGGCCAGTTCCATGGCCCCCAGGCCGCCGGGGAGCAGCGGAATAAGCGTCGTTACCATACCGACGGCAAACCCGGCCACCAGCACGCCGGAAGAAATATGCACGCCCACGGCGCGGAACGCAAAATACAAAACCAAAATCGTAAACAGCCAGTCGGCGCAGACGTATACAATCGCGCCCGTCATTTTGTTTTTCTTTTTATGGATAAGGTCGATGCCTTCGTCCAGCTGGTCCATAAAATCGTCGTATTTCCCTTTGGGGATTAACGCGCGGAACATGTGATACAGCACTTTATTCATCAAACGGAACGTTTTACGCAGCCATTTGGAACGCCATTCATCGTTAAACAAAAACGCGGTTACCACCACGCACACGGCGCACATCACCAAAATAAGCGAGAAATTTTTTAATAACTGCATGGTGGTGGCCGACGAATTAAAAAGCATCAGCACCGAGCCCTGCAAGATGATAATGGCCAGCACAAAATACAAGAGAACGGTAATTACGATACTGGCCGTTACGCACGTGCCGAACGGTACGCGGCGGCGGTTTAAAAGATGTGCGCGCAGGGCAAATCCGCTTGCGCCGAACGAGGACACCACATAGTTTACCGTCGTAGACACCAGCGCAATACCTATGGCCGCGCCTTTGCTTATGCGGCGGCCCATCACGCGCAGCACTTCATACAGGCTAAGCCCCATCGCCACGTAAATCAAAGCGGAAGAAAGAATGGAAAGAAACAAAAACCCGGTCTGTACGCTCTGCCAAATTTTTACAAAACTGTCCTTGGCCTGGTACACCATAAAGGCAATAACGCCTACGGAAAGAATAACACCGAGCGAATAAAATAAATATTTAAGCGGTTTTTTCACACGCCCACTCCGGGAAAATAAGTTATATAAATTATATAATTTATTTATATAAAAAACACCCGCGCTCCAGCTATACCCGCGTGGGTGTTCGTTTCCTTAGAAAGGTTAAATTTATGAAGAGCATTAAAGTTATCGGGGCCAAGGGCCACAATTTAAAAAACATTACCGTAGAACTTCCCAAAGACAAAATGGTAGTAGTAACGGGGCTTTCCGGCTCCGGCAAAAGTTCGCTGGCGTTCGACACTATTTACGCCGAAGGGCAGCGCAGATATGTGGAAAGCATGTCCGCTTATGCGCGCCAGTTTTTGGATTTAATGGAAAAGCCGGACGTGGAACATATCGAGGGTTTATCCCCCGCCATTTCCATCGAACAGCGCAACCCCTCCAAAAATCCGCGCTCCACGGTAGCCACCGTTACGGAAATTTACGATTACCTGCGCCTGTTGTTTGCGCGTATCGGTCACCGCCACTGCCCCCAATGCGGGCGCGAAGTGGAAGCGTGGAGCGTGCAGGGCATCGCGCAGGACATTTTGAAAAAATTTGCGGATAAAACGCTCTATATTTTATCCCCCGTCGTACGGGGCCGCGCGGGCACGTACGAGGAACTTTTCGCAAAATTTAAAAAAGAGGGCTACGTCAAAGCGCGCGTAAACGGCCAAATTATATCTTTAGACCATACCCCCGCGTTGGAACGCTACAAAAAGCACACCATTGAACTCGTCGTGGACGAAATTTACGTGGACGAATTCGACCGCGAACGCTTGGTGGAAAGTTTGGAAGCCGCGTTAAAATACGCGCAGGGCCTGGTGCACATTTTGGAAACGGAGGGAAAAAATCCCGTCGATTTTACGTACAGCGAAAGCAACGCCTGCGCGCATTGCGGGATTGGGTTTAGCGAACTGGAACCGCGGTTGTTTTCGTTCAACTCGCCTTACGGCGCGTGCCCCGAATGTAACGGGTTAGGCGTTAAAATCGAAGTGGCGGAAAATCTGGTGGTGCCAAACCCGACCATTTCCATTAACGAAGGCGCCATCGCCGCGTGGGATAACCCGGTCACGACCAGAACCCACCGCTGGAAAAACTCGTGGAGCGAATACTATTACGACATTCTGCGCCAGGTCTGCCGCCGCAACAAAATCAATATGAATACGCCGTGGCGGGAACTGCCCAAAGCGCAGCGCGATTTACTGCTCTACGGCACGGGCGGCGCAAGTTACACGTCGCTCATTTCCGGCGGAGAACAGGAGTTTGAAGGCGTAATTACCAACCTGCAAAGACGCCACTCCGAAAGCGAAAGCGATTTTGTGAAAGAAGAAGTCTACAACCGCTTTATGCACGAAGTCACCTGCCCCGTCTGCCGCGGCGCGCGCTTAAAACCCGAAGCCTTGGCGGTGCTCGTCAACGGAAAAAACATCAACGAAATTACGGCCATGCAGGTTTCGGCGGCGGTGGAATTTTTCAAACAATTACAGTTAACCGACCGCGAAAAAATCATCGCCAAAGACGTACTCAAAGAAATCAACGCGCGCCTGGGCTTTTTAAACAGCGTGGGTCTTTCGTACCTGACGCTTAACCGCATGAGCCAAACCTTATCCGGCGGCGAAGCCCAGCGTATCCACCTGGCCACGCAAATCGGCTCCGGCTTAACGGGCGTACTGTACGTGCTGGACGAGCCGACCATCGGCCTTCACTCGCGCGACAACGACCGCCTGATTGAAACCCTCAAAAACCTGCGGGATTTGGACAACACGCTTATCATCGTCGAGCACGACAAAGACACCATCCTGGCGGCCGATTACGTGGTGGAACTCGGCCCCGCGGCGGGCGAACACGGGGGCAACATCGTGGCGGCGGCAAACACGGCGGACTTTTTGAAAGACAAGAACTCGCTCACCGCGTCGTACCTAAACGGACGGAAGATGATTCTCCCCCCCGCCATGCCGCGCAAAGGCAACGGCAAATACCTGGAAATCCAGGGTGCCAAACAGTTTAACTTAAAGGATATCGACGTTAAAATCCCGCTCGGCAAATTCGTGTGCGTAACGGGCGTATCCGGCTCCGGCAAGAGTACGCTCATCCACCAAATTTTGTACCGCGCCTTGGCACGGAAATTTTACAACGCCAAAGACACGCCCGGCGAACATAAAATCATCACGGGCCTCGACAATATCGACAAAGTGATTATCGTCGACCAAAGCCCCATCGGCAAAACGCCGCGCAGCAACCCGGCCACGTATACGGGCGTGTTCTCGCACATCCGCGATTTATTCGCCGAAATGCCCGAAGCCAAACGGCGCGGTTACAAACCCGGGCGGTTTTCGTTTAACGTTAAAGGCGGACGGTGCGAAAAATGCCAGGGCGACGGGATTTTAAAAATTCAAATGCAGTTTCTGCCCGACATTTACGTCAAATGCGAAGAATGCCACGGCAACCGCTTTAACGAGGACACGCTGCAGGTAAAATTCAAAGGCAAAAACATCGCCGAAGTGCTGGATATGAGCGTATCGCAGGCGCTGGAATTTTTTGACGCGATTCCCAAAATCAAACGCTATTTAAAAACGCTTAACGACGTGGGCCTCGGGTACATCAAACTCGGCCAGGCGGCCACCACGCTTTCGGGCGGCGAAGCGCAGCGCGTCAAACTGGCGGACGAACTTTCGCGCAAAGGCACGGGCAAAACGCTCTATATTTTGGACGAACCCACCACGGGCCTCCACTTTGCCGATATCGACAAACTGCTCCAGGTGCTTCACGGCCTGGCCGATAAGGGCAACACAGTGCTGATTATCGAGCATAACCTGGACGTTATCAAAACGGCCGACTGGCTGATTGACCTTGGCCCCGAAGGCGGCGACAAAGGCGGCCAAATCGTCTGCGAAGGCACGCCGCGCAAGGTAGCCGCGTGCCCCGGCTCGTATACGGGCAAGTACCTTAAAAAGGAACTGGACGAAATGGACGCGTTTATGAAAGCGCAAGGCGTTACGCTGGCCGCGCGCAAAGAAGACAAACCCAAACCGGCCGCCGCGGGCGCAAAAAAAGCGGACGCCAAAAAGCCCGCCAAAAAGAAACAAATTAAAAAGAAGTAAAATAAAATTCCCCGGGCATTAACCCGGGGAGTTTTTTTTATAAAGGATAGGTATGATTACCGCTCTCTCCTAACGGAATAGAGGTTTTTCCGCTTATTGATTTGCAAATTTCTTCGCCCTTAGCAGTTAGTCCCTGACAATACACCCCCGCCTCCGGCAACGTTATTCCACCTTTAATCTGCGGATACAAAGAGGCAGAAACAGCACTCAAACGATAATCTCCTCCTTTTCTCGTAGCCATAGGGAAAAATAGCCATGTATAGGAGAAATTATTAGTAGAGAAAGCAAGGCTTGTTCCAGAATAATTTTCAAATCCCTCGAATACAATATCTTTGTTCATACATTCAGAATAAATACCCGTATTCAGTAAACACAAATCTATATTATCCGACATTTTTTTCAGAATTACCCGCGCCTCCGATGCCCGGGCCTTTTCCACCGCTTTGGTATACTGCGGCAACGCCACCGAAGACAAAATGCCGATAATTAATACGACTACCAACAGCTCAATTAACGTAAACCCTTTCATTTTATTTCCTCCATTAAAAAAGTCATCCTGAGAAGTTTCTGCTCAGGAGCTACCGCTTTTAAGCAAATAAACCGTATGCGGAAGATTCCGAGCAAAAACCTCTCGGAATGACCCTATATTATCAAAAAAAAAAAACGGGTCAAGGGGCACGCCGCACCGCCAAAAATTCTATAATTTAAATATGAAGGAAAAAATCCACAAAACAAACGCCGCACGACGGCTGGACGAACTTAACATCCCGTACGAACTCATCCCGTATCAAGTGGACGAGGAAGATTTAAGCGCCGCGCACGTGGCCAGCAGTTTGGGCGAAAACATCGACCAGGTATACAAAACCCTTGTTTTGCGCGGGGATAAAACGGGGCTTTTTGTGTGCGTCATTCCCGGGGCGGCGGAGTTGGATTTAAAAGCCGCCGCACGCGCAAGCGGCAACAAATCGTGCGAAATGCTGCATGTAAAAGAACTGTTCCCGCTGACAGGCTACATCCGCGGCGGATGTTCCCCTTTGGGCATGAAAAAGCATTTCCCCACCTTTATCCACGAAGACTGTATTTTATGGGACTACATTTACATCAGCGCGGGCATCCGCGGCCTGCAAATTAAAATGAACCCCAACGACCTCTTAAAAGCCGCCGGAGCCGTCCCTGTCCCCCTCTGCCGCTGACGCCCCTTCTACTCAATTTTTACCCTTGCCGTTTTTTACCCCGCGCCTATACTATCTATATACAACTACGCCAAAGGGGGGTGCGTTATGTATGCAAGTGTATGGAAGCGTTTTTTCGCTTTCTTAATTGATGCGGCCGTATTTGCCGTGATTTTTTGGATTCTGTCCCAAATGCTCAGCGGGGCCACTGTTCCGCTGGTGCTTTTGGTAATCATTTGGCTGTATTATGCGCTACTCGAAAGCTCGCCGCTGCAAGCGAGTTTAGGCAAAATCATCATGAACATAAAAGTGGTGGACCGCCGCGGCCGCCGCCTGACGTTTTGGCAGGCCACGGAGCGCATTTTATCCAAACTGATTACGAACATTACGTTTTATTTCGGCTTTTTTATCGCCGCGTTTGACAAGAAAAAACGGACGCTGCACGACCGCGTCAGCCACAGCGCGGTCATCGTCAAAAACGCCGACTTCAACCCGGACCTGGACGAGGAAGAAGAAGCGGAAGAAGCCTCGCTCACGCTGATTACCGTGGTTTCCATTTTGCTGGCGCTTGCGTTTGTAACCATGCTCCTGGGGCTGGTGGCGCTGCCGCAATACCAGCGCACGGAACGCCATATTCAGCTTTCACGCATGCTGACGTCTTTGGGCCAGGCCGCGCGCCAACAGCAAAAGGATGCGTCTTTGCCGGGGGCAGACCCGCGCGAATGGCAGGGTGAATATAACGGATGTAAAAAAATCAATCCGCAAAAACTTTGCTGTAAAGGGTACGAACTGGTGCTGGAACCGGGCGGCGTAACGGCGCAGGCGCGCTCGAATGGAATGGATATTTTGTATTCGCTGTATTACTCGTTTGACGGCGGGCCGGTAACCTGCCAGTCCGACACCGCACCCGGCCGGGAACTATGCGCTTCGTTTACAGGGGCTAAATAACCGAAAAAAAATCCTCCGCCAAAGCGGAGGATTTTTTATGAACCTAAATGTTATTCGCCCGGAGCGTAATAGACGGTAGTCTTTTTTTCGTCCCGCGCCACGGCGCTGAGTTTGTACCGCTCCCCGTTCACGCCGATTTTAAAACCTTTGGGCGAAAGCACTTTTTGCGTATCGCGCTGGAATTGAACCGGGTCCCCAGACAGGAGAGATAAGCGCAGCAAATCGTTGGTATACCGCCCATAACGCGTGTAGTGGGCTTCTTCCAAAAGCGCGATTTTTACCAAGTGTTTGCGCGCCTGGTCGACGTAATACTTTTGAATCAGCGACCCGCCGCCAAAAAACTGCGAGTACGCCGTCCACGCAAAAGCGGTCAAAAGCACGCCGCCCAAAAACCGCACGACGGTGCGTTCCACCCACGATTTTTCGCGAATCTGCACCACCACGCTGCCGCTTAAAAAATCCTGCAGGGCACGGTGGCGGTCATCAAAAAACGCCAACAAAAACCCGCACATAAAAAGCGCCGCGCTGATGTAATAACCAACCGCGCGCACAAACGCCTGCGGGATGGAAAGCGGACCGCTTAAATCTTTTTTTACCACGGCGATGCCCACCAGGCTCTTGCCGAGGGTCACGCGGTCGCCGCTGGATAAAATGGTTTCGTACAAAATAAACGCACCGTTAATACCGGCCAAAATGGCGATAATGCCCCCCAGTTCCAGGCTGGGACCCAACAATTTAATCACCAGCGCGGCAATCAGCTGCGCAGGGATAAACACCACGCCATAATCAATCAACAAAGCGACGAAACGTTCCGTCACCGTCGCGTATACCACCTGCGGCTTTTCCGCACCCGCGGGTTTTGCCGCGGCAACTTCCGGCTCCATGATATTGATACGTTGTTCGGTCATAAACAGAAATCCTCGTATTTTATTATAACAAGTTTTTTCACGCGCAAATAAAAAAATATCCCCGGCAAAAACCGAAGCCCGCGCCCGGGCACCCCCATATAACAAAAAGCGGCCTTTGGAGCCGCTTTTTGTCACGCAAGCAGAATTTTACCACCCGTTTTTTTGAGCGGTTTTTTCCACACACTCATGCCCCGGCCAGCGGCTGGCGGTACACTCGCATTCGGTGTCAGAAAGTTTTTTACATCCCGTATGGTAAATATCATAATCATGCCCGAGTGTTGCGGGCACGTCAACCGTATAGTAACATGTTGGAAAAACAACCCCGTCCGGCGTATGCGTAGGGCCGCACGACAACGACGGTTTATTTGCATTATTGCGTTCCCCGCAGTTCATGACAGGCCACTGCGCTTCTCTAGGCAAAACTTTCCGATATACGTTTGGATTGGTGTGAGCGGCATCATAACATGTTTGAATAGGATCTACGAAAAATGTAACCGTAAATGTGCCGGAAAAGTTCTTTTTCGCCCCCCATTCGTAAGAAGGAGCCAGCCAGCAATCGCCGTCACTTGTAGGCGTTCCCGGGCAGCATTTGCTTTTGTTCGCCAATTTATAGGAACGGACCGAACAGTCTTCTTCGGGCTCGGTTGATTCTCCTAAACCGCCGCACGCCAAATAAAGTTCATTCGAGGACGCACCTTTGAGTTTTAAGCTCGCCCACTGCATTTGTCCCGAAGGGTCTTTCTCTTTGCAGGAGGGAAAAGTCTTTCCAAACAGTTTAAGCGCGGACACTTTCATATCTTGCGCGTTTACGCTTTCCATGTTACCCGTTTGGATACGTACATTTTGGAACGAGATTCTGCCGTCGACGCTTCCGCTACCCAAACTAAGCGTATAGCCTTTTATCCCGCGGCCGCCGTCCAAGTTTAATTTGCCTCCCTTTAAATTTACCCGAGTAGCATTTAACGTGGCAGACTCTTCCGAACAGCCTAATTTCATATCACATGTATTTGTTAAGCCGATATCCATTTGGTCCGTTGTATTCACCTGGGAATAAGCTACATACGGAACCGGGAAATACGTTACCATGCTGATTTTGTTTTTTGTTGCGGCCAGCACGGGCAATGAAATAAAAGGCAGCAATACAAACAGATAAAACCGTTTCATAATACCTCCTAAAACGGCCTATACGGGCTTTACAACAGAAAAAAACATAAGATAGGGAAAAAAGCGCCATCAGACCGTTTTCCCCACTGTATCAAAAAAAAAAAAAACGAGTCAAGGGGCGAGCCGCCCATCCCTTACCCACCGCGCTCATTAGACTAGTAAAGCCACACTGTTTAGGACATGTCGCCAGCAAATGCACGACTTTTTGGGTCGACAAAAAGCAACAGCCCCCAAAATAACTACGACAAAAATTTTCCCCGCAAAGAACGTCCAAACAAACGCTTCCGTTCAAAACAGGAAAAAAGTAAAATATATTTATCCAATTTTTAACAAGGAGAAACGCACATCATGAAAAAAGTAATTTTACTTTGCACGGCCTGCGCTTTACTGACGACGGCCTGCACCACCCCCGGCAAACGCACCGCCTGGGGAGCCGCGGGCGGCGCCGCTGTAGGCGCGGCCGCCGGAGCTATCATCGCCAACAATACGGGCCACAAAAGCGAACACGGCGCTATCGCCGGTGCTTTGGCCGGTTTGGCCGCTGGCGGAGCCTTGGGTAACTATTATGACAAACAAGCCAAAGAACTCGCCGCTATCGCCGAAGTGGTAAAATCCGCTAACGGCATTCAGGTTTACTTGAAAAACGATATTTTGTTTGCCACCGGCAGCGCGGAACTTTCCGCCGCTTCCATGCAAACGCTGACCGACCTTAACAGAGTGCTCAAAAAATACCCCAAAAACCGCATCGTCGTACAAGGGTATACCGACTCTACCGGCTCCGACGCCATCAACAACAAACTCTCCACCCAGCGCGCCAAAGCCGTGTACGATTTCCTCCTGGGAAGCGGTCTTAAAACCTTAAGCATCACCTACGTCGGCTACGGTTCCTCGAACCCGATTGCCTCCAATGCCACCGCCGAAGGCCGTGCGCAAAACCGCCGCGTGGTGCTCTCCATCACCGCCAACGAAAAAGACATTAAATAGTCCTTTTCACCATAAAAAAACCGGGGCCGAAAACGGCTCCGGTTTTTTAACGCTTTCTCGCTAAAACTCCATGATCAGCCTGCCTGCACGCTCGGTAAAACCCAAACTCTTCAAGGTACGAACCAACAACGGCTGGCGCATAGAACAAGATAACAGATTTTTCCCTCCGTTCACCCCGGCATAACTCAAAAACATAGTATCCCAACCGGGCAACGCGCAGGACGCGGACGTGGATTGCACCCCACCGCTGTGGAAAACATCCAAAGAACAATAAAAGTTTTTATAAAAATAATGAGGATTTAAGTCAATGATTTGTTTTCGCTCAGGTACGGGAAGCTCTATATCCAATTCTTCAAAAGAGGTAGAATAACGCCCGTTAGCCAAATAAAACATTTCCTGTCCGCGTGCTACAGTATGTAAAATTAGCAATTGCTGTTGAACCCGCGCTTTCAGCACCGCAGCTTCGTACTGCGGCAGTGCCACCGCCGCCAGTATTCCGATGATTAAAACAACCACCAATAGCTCTATAAGCGTAAATCCGGCCTTTTTTACCGTACATTTTTTTGATATTTTTTTCATACGTAAAATTTATCAAAAAAAAAAAACGGGTCAAGGCCCAGAGGCGGGGTTCCCCGTTCCTCTGATTAGAAAAAACACACTGTTAACGTCATGCCGAAACCAAATAACCCGTCCAATGGGCGACCTTCTGCCCCCGCCGAAATCTGGCCGCCACGAATAAAAAGCCACCAAAACAGCCGGGTAACAGTTTGTATTTCCCTCCGTCAAAAAACAGTGGCGTTTGCCCCGTTAATATGCTACCCTTTCTATATGGTAACCCAGGGAAACGACCGCGTAAAAGCGCTTATCAAACTGTTGCAGACCGAGTCGGACGCTTACGGCCCGGTGCTCAAGCGCGAACTGGCCGCCGCCATTAAGGCGGATCCGGTGCGCGTGCAAAGTGCGCTTTTGGAAGAATTTAAAACCTCCGCGCCGCTGCCCGTCGTCCACACCCTGGAAGAAATCTGCTGGGAAGATTTGGCCGCCGCGCTGGCGCGTTTTGCCGCCAAAATCAACCCGGATTTAGAAGAAGGCCTTACCCTTCTTTCCAAGTTTACCGCTCCCGCCGCCGGCCGCAAAGACGTGGCCGCCCCGCTGGATGCGATGGCGCGCGAACTCCGCCCGGCGCTTTTAAACGCCAAAAACCATGCGGAAATCGCGGGCATTTTAAGCCACTATTTTTTCCGAGTATGCGGATTTCAAACCTTGCCGTCCAACCTGGACGTGAAAGACATCTCTTTTGCCCGCTTTCTGCGTAAAAAACGCGGCTCCAGCCTCTGCGCCGCCTGCCTGTACGTAACCGTCGGCCAACGCTACGGGCTGGACGTAAACCTGGTGGATTTGGCGGGCCGGGTTTTAGTGCATTTGCGCGGGCTACACCGCCGGGAATCACTGTTTATCGACCCGTTGGATAACGGCAAACTCCTGTCGGAAGAGGACTGCCGCGGCTACATCCGCGCGCGCCAGATTGAATGGACCGACGAATTTTTATCCCCCCTTTCCTCCCGCTTAATCGTACGGCGTTTTATCGCCAACATGATTTACGTGCTTAACAAACTGCGCGACGAACGGCGCTTAAAATATCTGCGGGAATATCTGGAAATTATCAAAAATTAATTTGGAGGACGCATGAACTATTACATGTATTTAATCATCGCCGTGGGATGTTTTATCGGCGAGATGTTTTCCATGGAATTTTCGCTGGCGTGCCTGGGAATCGGCGCACTGGGTGCGGCGGGTACGGCCTGGTTCGGCCTCGGAGTTTGGCCGCAGGTGGGCGCATTTGCGTTGGTGGCCGCCGTCTGCTGGGCGGGAATCCGTCCGTTTGCGCTGAAACATTTGTACGGCAAATCCAAACATATCAAAACGCCGGCGGAAGCCGTCGTCGGGCAGGAATGCGTGGTGGAAACCGCCATTGACCCGGTGCAGGACACGGGCCGCGTAAAAGTAAACGGCGAAAGCTGGAAAGCCACCGCCAAAGAACCGCTCTCCGCGGGCACCGTGTGCGTAGTGGAAAAATTAGACGGCGTAACATTAACCGTCCACCCCAAAAACTGATTTGCAAACGCGCCCCCGGGCGCAATTTATAACGGAGGAACAACATGGAAGGATTAGGAGAAATGGGACTTGTTTTTTTGGCCGCGTTCGTGTTTTTCGTCATCGTCATTATCGCCAAGGGTATTATCGTCGTAAAACAGGCGCAGGTGATGATTATTGAACGCTTCGGCAAATACCTGGAAGTATTACAACCGGGCATTAACTGGATTATCCCGCTGATGGATAAACCGCACTTGATGGAATGGCGCAACAGCCGCGAATACATGGACGGCACCGGCCGCACGCGTTCCGTACCGTATATGGAAATGCGCGACACCATCGACATGCGCGAAACGGTGTACGATTTCCCGCGCCAGAGTGTAATCACCAAAGATAACGTAGGCATCGAAATCAACGCGCTTTTGTACTTCCAGATTACGGACCCGTTAAAAGCGGCCTATCAGGTGGAATCGCTGCCGACCGCCATTGAAAAACTGACGCAGACCACGCTCAGAAACATCATCGGCGAAATGGACCTGGACCAGACGCTTACCTCGCGCGAAATCATCAACGGCAAACTGCAGGTGATTTTGGATGACGCCTCCAATAAATGGGGCGTAAAAGTAAACCGCGTGGAACTGCAGGACATCATTCCCCCCGCCGCTATCCGCGAAGCCATGGAAAAACAGATGAAAGCCGAGCGCGACCGCCGCGCCATGGTGACGGAAGCCGAAGGTACCAAAACGGCCCAAATTTTGAAAGCGGAAGCCGTGCGCGAATCCGAAATCAAAAAAGCCGAAGGTATGAAACAGGCCGCCATTTTGCAGGCGGAAGGTGTGGCGGAAGCCAAAATCAAAGTAGCCAACGCGGAAGCGGAATCCGTCAAAATCGTGGCGGGAACGGTGGCGCAGTCCTCTAACCCGGCCAGCTACATGATTTCGCTCAAATACATTGAAGCGCTGACAAAAATGACGGAAGGCAAAGATAACAAAGTTATCTATATGCCTTACGAAGCCAGCAACGTGTTGGGCGCCGTCGCCGCCATTAAGGATTTGACGGGCGGAGCCGCGGCCGTCACCGGCAAATAACATTTAAACTGTCACACAACGGCCCTGCTCCCGCGGGGCCGTTTTTTTGTATATATGGGCGCGACAGGAGAAACAAAAGCCGTCATGCCGGGACGCGGTGCGCCGCCGCACAGCGTGCCTGCATGGCACGTCAAGCCCAAGGCACGCACAAGTAGCCGTGTCAACCCCTTATCTTGCCCGTGCGCCGCTTTGACCTTGCAGGCGAGGTTTTATTTCTTTTGCGCAGGGTTTGCTATGGCAAGCACAAGCAAAAAAATAAAACATTAGCCCAAGGGCACAGCGGCACGCTGGGTTTGGCTTGCCAGCCACTCAGACCTGTGTTATAAAAACTTGACGGTGATTACACCGCCTACGTTTTTACGCCTTGTCTGTGCGGCTGGCAAGCACAAACGCACGGAGCATTATAAGGGGTTGGCACGGCTTAGAATTTGGCAAATTGTTGCCCCTTAAAAGACATAAGGAACGGAAAAATCCTTTCCGTTCCTTATGCGTAAAACGCAAGTTAACACCAGCCGTTATAATTCAACGCCGTGTAAGGCAAAATGACATTGCGCTACATTGGCTGATTTTTCAGATTTGCGCGAAATTTGCGCCATAAGTTTGGCCGCAGCGTAGTGGTAATTACATAAGGCCAAAATCGGCGCAAAGTTAGCCAAATGTGGAAAATTGTTGCCCCTTAAAAGACATAAGGAACGGAAAAATCCTTTCCGTTCCTTATGCGTAAAACGCAAGTTAACATCAGCCGTTATTTAACACTCACATTAAAGGCGATGTCTTCCCGCAGGCTATTATGCACCGGGCAATCCTGCGCCGCCTGCGCATAAAAAGCCTTATGCTCGTTTTTAAACGATTCCGGGAACTTAAACTCAATTTTAATCCCCGTTACGCGGGTGTGTTTCTCGTCGAACGACGGCTCCACCGTCACTTCCGTTCCGCTTACGTCTTCCCCGCGTTTGGAAGCCACAAATCCCAGCTTCGTCATCATGCACGCGCCCAGCGCGGCGCATAATAGTTCGCCCGGGTTCATGTCGTTACGCGGGTCCACATACGCGGTTTTCACGCGCGCGGCGGAATCCACCAACACGCCCACGGTATCTAAATTTTTTCCTAACGTTGTTTTAATTATTGCCATAGTTATATTCCCCCTCTTCGGTACTGTTAGAATAAGGGTCTTCTTGTTCCACGGCAACGATTTTTTTATATTAGACGGTTACGGCAGTTTGTGGGATAAAAAACGCACTTCCCGTTGGTTATTGCGGATTTCAAAACGGATTTCATCCCCGGACAGCAGTTCAAAATTCCCCAATGCCAACTCGGAATGTTCATCGGAATACGGATTGGGATAATTACGCAAAAGTTGGATAAAAATTCTTTCCCCGCCGCGCAACACTTCTACGGCATGCACTTTTTCAGAAGGAAGCAGCTTTCCAATCAGCCAGCCTCTGAACGATAAATCACGCGAAAACCCGGAACCATTTTTTAAATAACGGTTGAGTAAAAGCGGCAGCACCCGGGGCAAATTGACGGCAAAACTCCGCGTATGACCCTTTTCCGTTACACAACTGCCGGTATGCAGCCCCACGGCGCGCCATTTTCCGTCTACCCACTGGACGACGGGAGCCCCGCAGTAACCGCTGATATTAAACGGATTTGCAGCATCTTCCCCCGGGATACGGCGGTCCGCCATCAGCCCAAAGCCTTCCGCATTAAAGAGATAACGCTCCATCGGCAAAATTCCCTCCACCCCGGAAGTACGCCCGGAAACATATCCGAACGAATACGCCGTTTGATTTAACAGCGGCGTACCGATAGACAGCGGCTGCACCAGCGGAGCGTCCTGCGGCGGGAACTCCGCCAGCGAAACATCCGGTGCGTGCCACCCGGCGTTGCCGTTTGCAACGATGCTGATTTCGCGCTCTACCAGCTGATGATTTTCCCCCGTAAAACGGATTACACGCCGCGAGCCGGTCACTCCGCCGATATGGTATGGCATCGCCACCCACAAACGCTGACGGGAACTGAAAATAAACCCCGTTCCCAGCACCTCCGACGCGCCGGGGCGGGAAATTTGCACCAACCCGCGGGACACTTGGTTTAACAGCTGCCCCTGCACAAAAGACTGCCGCGCGAGCTGAATGGCCTGAATCGACATAATATTTTTTGCCCCGCGCACCAAGCCGCCCTGAGCATAGGAGGCCCCGCACGCAAGATGAAAAAACAAGAGTAAAAATAAAAATTGGAAAACACGCATATAGTTATTGTGGCAGATTTTAGCCCGCCGCGCCAGAGCCCAAAGACCTATGCGCCACTAGGCCCCGGGGGCATAAAATAGCCCGAGGCTACGCCCGGGACGTTCTGCAAAGTATCCATAAAAAAAGCACCCGTTTGGGTGCTTTTTAAATGGCTCGCCCTGAAGGACTCGAACCTTCAACCTACCGGTTAACAGCCGGTCGCTCCACCATTGAGCTAAGGGCGAATAAATCTGTTTTATTCTTGCTACCTATTTATTTTATGAAATAATTTTTATTTTGTAAATATTTTCTTTTGCTCCGACGACAAAACTTCCCAAAAATCTTCTTTGCGCCGCACAAAAACACTTATCATAACTAGTATAGCAAATAAAAACAATAGCCCTTCCAACATTTGCTCCAAACCGCCCTTGTAAATCCACGCAGCCAACCCTAGCACACACACGCTTTCCACCGCATACGTAAGCGCGGCGTATAACCCCAGTGTTTTACTGCGCCGCTCCACCGGGGTGCGCAGCAAAATCACGCTTGTCATCATCGCGCCGAAAGCCCCAAACGGCAGGCCGCATAACGCCGTCGCTCCCAAAACCGTCCACACGGGAAGGCAAAAATAAAGCACGGCAACGGATAAAAAATATCCCAAATAGTTAAAGGTCAGCAGTTTAAAAAACGTAAATTTATCAGCGCGCGCCGCAAACATTAACGCCCCGGCAAACGCTCCCAGCCCAAACGCCGCGCCCAAAAAACCTAAATACATCGACGAAAACCCATGCTCATAAATATACGTCGGCAATAAAATAAGCTCCCAAGACTGCCCCAAAATAAACGTCGGCACGGTAAACAGAACAGGCAGCCACAGCATACGGTCGGCGCGGACGGCCCGCCACACTTCCCCGTACGACGGCACCGCGCGCAACTGGCGGGGCTTACGGTGCGAAAACACAATCATGCAAAGCACCACAATCACCACGCAAAACGAAACGCACCAAATCCAGGCGGAAAACAATCCGCAGCACGCAATAATCAGCCCGCACAGCACCGGGCCGGCGACGGACATAATCCCGTCGAACGCCTCCACCAGCCCCGTAGTTTTGGAAAGCGGCACGCCCGCATAGCGCGAAAACGTGGGCGACAGCGCGGTCCGCGCCAGTTCGCCGGGCGCGTCAAACACGGAACTGGCGAAAATAATCGCGCCCACCAACCACGGATAATCTTTCCCCCACAGAATCAGCACCGGCACGGAAGCAAGCAGCATGAGCTGGATTACTTCGCACGAAAGCATGGCTTTGGAGCGGCCGATTTTTTCGATAAACCGCGCGCCGAACACGGCCGAAAAGATATTGGGCAAAAGCGCACAAAACCCCACAAAGCCCGTCCACAGCACACTGCCGGTGGCGGATAACACATACCACGGCAGCAAAAGCTGCATAAACTGGTTGGTTAAAGAGGACAAAGCCTCCGTCGCCAAAATCAGCCGCAGGGGCGTTTGATTGGATTTTTTAGTTATTTTTAGCATGTTGCATCCTATGGGAAATTATATAAAATGATAACTGTAAAGGGGGATTCTATGGCTGATTATAAAGACTATTATAAAATTTTAGGCGTAAGCAAAAACGCCTCGGACGCGGAAATCAAAAAAGCGTTCAAAAGCATGGCGCGCAAGTACCACCCGGACATGCACCCGGATTCGGAAAAAGCCAAAATGACCGAAAAATTTAAGGACATCAACGAGGCTTACACCGTCCTGTCCGATAAACAAAAACGCACCATCTACGACCAAGTCGGCCAGCAAGGCTACCAGGATTACGCCCGCGGCGGGGGCGCTTCGTCCCGCACGCGCGCCGGCGGAGCCAACCCGTACCAGCAATATCAGCAATACTCCTACGGCGGCGGGCAGGATTTCGGCGGCTTTGGCGGAGCGCAGGGGTTTTCCTCCGGCGGAGGCGGCGCGGATTTCAGCGATTTTTTCCAAAGCATTTTCGGCGGCATGGGCGGAGGCGGTTTTGCCGGATTCGGGCAGAACTTCGGCCGCAGCGCGGCTTCGGGCCAGGCGGCGGGCGACGTGGAAGCCGAACTCGCCCTTAACCTGGAAGACGCCCACCGCGGCGGCAACATGCAGCTGACGCTGCCCAGCGGACGCACCGTAACGGTTAAATTCCCGGCGGGCGTGGGCGAAGGCAAAAAAATCAAATTAAAAGGCATGGGCAATCCCACCCGGCGCGGCAACGGCGATTTGTATTTAATCGTAAAAATCCGCCCGCACGCCATGTTCCGTTTGGAAGGGGAAGATTTACACGTCCCCGTGACTATTATGCCGTGGACGGCGGCCCTGGGCGGCACGATTTTCGTGCCCACACTCGACGGCCCCGTCAAAGTAAAAGTACCCGCCGGAACGCACAACGGCAAAAAACTCAAATTAAGCGGCAAAGGCCTCAGCGCAAAAGGCAGTTTGTACGTTACGCTGACGGTGGACGTCCCGCGCACGCTGACCAGAGAACAAAAAGAACTGTTCACGCGGCTGGCGGACATCAGCTGACTTTCAACGCCCGGCTCCGACAGCCGGGCGTTTTGTTTTGCCCCGCCGGAAAAAGTATAATATGAATAAATTTGAACAAGGAGAATTTTATATGACCACCATTTCCTGCACTTATACGGGCGACGGCGAAACGAAACTCGTCCACGGCCCGACCGGCTCCGTCCTGGAAACCGACCTTCCGCCCGACAACGGCGGCAAAGGGCGCCGTTTTTCCCCCACCGATTTACTGGCCTCGGCCTTCGCCTCGTGCGTGCTGACGATTATGGGCAAAATGGCCGCCGTACGCAAAGAAAACTTCGAAGGAACCCAAATTTCCATCGATAAAATCATGGCCGACAAACCGCGCCGCGTGGCCGAGTTTGTATTGGACGTTACGTTCCCCGCGCATTTTACCGACGCGCAGAAAAAGCTGTACCTTTCCGCCGTCAACGCCTGCCCCGTACACCAAACGCTCCACCCGGACGTAAAAGTAACGGTCAACGTAAAATAAGTGTTTTTGATCTATCCCCGGCCCGTTGGACCGGGGATTTTTTATAATTTTGTAATATTTTAAAAATTCCTGCGTATTAACTGATGACGGACCTAAAAGGGACCCTGTATGAATTTTGCGGAGTATTACCAAACTTTCTTTACGCGCATATACAACTATGCCCGCTACCGTGCCTCCGGCCCGCAGGAAGCCGAGGATTTAACGGCATATATCTTTGAAAAATTATATACGCGTTTTGACAGCTTTGACCCGCAAAAAGCCCCGCTGGAAGCCTGGACGTTTATCCTGGCCGGCAGCGCGACGACAGATTATTTCAGACGTAAAAAAATCCGGCAGTTCTTTTCTTTCACTCAGGAACAGGAGGAAACGCTCTCTTCCCGGGACGCAAGCGAAGATTTACTGGAAAAGTCCGAAGATGAAAGACGGCTGCACCAGGCGCTTTCGCAATTATCAGACAAAGAAAAAGAGCTGGTCAACCTGCATTATTACCAGGGATTAAAACAGCGTGAAATTGCAGCCGTTACAGGCCTTACACAAAGCCATGCAGGCGTTATCCTGCACAGGGCCGTTCAAAAATTAAAAAAATTACTGGAGATGAACGATGACGCACCCTGCTGAGAAACAACTCCAAACGGGTTTTACGCCGCTGCCCGGCGCCCAGGAACGGGTATGGAATAAACTCTCCTGCGCCGCCCAGCATACCGGGACAAGACGCATTTCCCCCCGCTGGGCCGTCGCCGCCGCCTGCTTTTTGCTGGCCGCCGTATGGACAACGATACATTCGTTCCGCCCGGAGTACCAACCCATGACAGCAAAAACCGTTTGGGCCGCCGATAATGAAAACCAACGCTTTGGCGAAGCGGGTCCGCGCGGATTAGAGTACCACGCAAATTACGTTCCGTTCCGGTAATAAGAATAATAAAAGGAGAATCATTATGATAAAACGTCTTTCACTCATTGTTTTAACACTGGCCGCGTTTTCTGTTTCTGCCGCGGCGATAGACTGCCGTGCTGTTTTCCCCGGGAAGAAAACCCACGAACGGCATGACAACGTAAACCTGCCGTTTGAAAACGATCCGGCCCTGCTCGGGCGCTGGGAATCGGTAGACTTCGTCCCGACTCCGCAAGATTTTGACCCCGCCGCGCCTAGAACCGTCAGCCGGGATCTTTTCTTAAAAGAAATGGTTTTCCTGCCAAACGGCAAAATCGCCGGCAGCCCTGAAACGTGGACGAAAGGACATGTTCTGCACCGCGGGGACCGGACCGACCAAGCGTACGAAATCAAAGAAATCGGCGGGGATACCTACTTATTTTTACAATGGAAAAGCGGCGACTATCTGTGCCTGAACATGGAACCCCAGTATTATGTTTTAAAAAAGACTTCCGGCATCCGGGAAGACAACCTAAACCTGGCTTTTAAAAATGACAAAAAAGTGTTAGGCCAATGGCAAACCGTGGACTTTGTATTTACACCGGAAGATTTTACTCCCGGTAAAAAATACTGGCGCGGCGATTTATACCTGAAAACCCTCACGTTCCTGCCCAAAGGCAAAACACCCATGTCCCCCGCCATTACCTGGACAAAAGGCTACGTCCTGCACCACGGAGATAAAACAGCTTCCGCCTATACCATTAAAAGAATTGACGGCAAAGAATATATGTTCTTTGAATGGAAAAGCGGCGATTATATTTTCCGCGGACAAGAACCCGCTTATTACGTACTGCAACGCGCCGACTGATACCCGCGGCGCGTTGGACGCAAGCGGGCAAATTTATATAATAAGGGTATATGGCAAAAATAAACTGGCGCGAAGCATACGCCAAAACGAAAGAATTTATTAAAATTTCCTTTAAAAAATATACGCTGTTTTTGGTGCATTTGACGCCGCACCAAAACATCGCGCAGACCATTTTGGCTTATACGTTTTTGGGGTGGATTGCTCTTTCCCTGCCGTTTATGAACACGACGGACGTATCCCTGCTGGATAACCTGTTCACCTCCGCCGCGGCCGTTTCCACCACCGGGCTGAACAGCGTCAATTTCGCCGATTCCTACACTTTTTTGGGCAAACTGGTGGTTCTTATCCTCATCCAAATCGGCGGGGTGGGGTACATGACGTTCTCCTCGTTTGTCTATTTATCATTTTCCGAGCGGCACCGCCTGCGCAAATACCAGCAGGAAAATTTAAATGCCGAAGTGTCTTTACCCAAAACATTAAAACTGTCGGACTTTTTATGGGCCGCCGTCGGGTTTACCGTGATTGCGGAACTGATTGGCGCGGTATTTTTGTTCAACTATTTCCGCCATCACGATTTCGGGATTTTCGACGCCGCCTGGTACGGTATATTCCACAGCGTTTCGGCGTTTTGTACGGCGGGTTTTTCGCTGTGGCCCAACAGCATGGAAACCTTTGCCGACAGCAAGACGATGAACATCGTCATTTCCTGCCTGGCTCTTTCCGGCGCGATGGGTTTTATCGTGGTGACGGACGTATTTAATTTTATCCGCCGCAAAACCAAACAAATCTCGTTTACCACCAAAATTATCGTCCTCGCCACGGCCGGCATGGTGGCTTTTGGCACGTTTACACTGTTTGTAACCACACCGGGCATTACGCTTTTGGAAGCGTTCTTCCAGTCCGTCAGCGCGATGACGACGGCGGGTTTTAATACCGTCAACGTGGGCGGATTATCCTCGTGTTCGCTGCTTATTTTAGTTCTGTTAATGAACATAGGCGGTTCCCCCTCCGGCACGGCGGGCGGTATGAAAACCACCACTTTTTGCAGTATGCTCGCCATTATGTACAACCGCCTGCGTTTGAACACGCGCGTGGAATTTTTGGGCCGCCGCCTGCCGCTGCTGCGTTTGTATGCGGCCACCTCCATGTTTTTGGTATACGCATTCTTTTTGTTTGTCAGTGTATTTTTGCTGACCTGGACGGAAGACTTGCCGTTTATCGGCCTCGTGTTTGAATCTTCCGCCGCGCTGGGTACGGCGGGGCTTTCTACGGGGATTACTTCCCAGTTATCCGCGCTGGGCAAACTAATCATCATCGCCACGATGATTGTGGGACGCATCGGCGTTGTAACGTTTGGCATGGCCCTTTTGGCGCATGACAAAGACGACGAAGACGAAGACGACAAGCCCGTTAAAACCGAAGACGTGGCGGTATAGAGGAACTTATGAAATTTTACTTAATCAGCCTGGGATGCCCCAAAAACTTAACCAACAGTGAGGAATTTTCCGCACGCCTCCTGGCCAACGGCCACGAGATGGTTTTTAACCCCGAAGAAGCGGACGAAATCATCGTTAATACCTGCGGGTTTATCGACTCCGCCGTGCAGGAAGCCAAAGAAGAAATCCGCTGGGCGTTAGCGCAAAAAAAGGCGGGTGTCGTCAAAAAAGTAGCCGTGACGGGATGCCTGGTCGAACGTTTTAAAGAAGCTGTGGCCAAAGAATTCCCGGGAATTGACACGCTGTTTTCCATTTCCGCGCAGGAAACCATCGAAGAAACCCTCACCCACCAGGGCGTTATTTTGGAACCTTTGCCGAAATCCCTTTATCTGCCGGAGTATAAAATGAGTTTAACCGCCCCGCACACCGCCTATCTGAAAGTAGCGGACGGATGCAACAACCGCTGCGCCTATTGCACGATTCCGTTCATCCGCGGCGTGTACCGCTCCAAACCGATGGAAGACGTACTGCGCGAAGCCGAACTGATGACGCAAAACGGCGTGAAAGAAATTTCGCTTATTGCGCAGGATACCACGTCCTACGGCATGGATTTGTACGGCAAGCCGCAGCTGGTGGAACTCTTGGAGAAACTGCTTAAAATCGACGGTTTGGGGCGTCTGCGCATTATGTACGGCTACCCGCACCGCGTAACCAAAGAGCTCGCGCGGCTGATGGCGGGGACGGACAAAATTTTCCATTATATCGACATTCCCCTCCAGCACATCGCCGACCCGGTGTTAAAACGCATGAACCGCCATTGTGACGCGGCGCAAATCCGCGCCACGCTGGACATGCTCAAAACCGAAGTGCCGGATATTTCCTTACGCACGAATTTTATCGTCGGCTTCCCCGGCGAAACGGAAGCGGATTTTAAGGAACTTCAAAAATTCATTCAGGAATACGAGTTTGACAACATGGGCGTATTTGAATACTTCCGTGAACCCGGCACCGCCGCCTACGATATGGAACAAATCGCGCAGGAAGTAAAAGCGGAACGCTCCGCCGCGCTTGTGGAAACGCAAAGCCGCGTCATCGACCGTATTAACAAACGCTTACTCGGCACCACCTTAGAAGCGATTGCCGACGGACCCGATTTCGGCCGCACCTACAAAGACGCGCCGGATATTGACGGCAAAGTAACGTTTACAAAACCGGTGGAAACGGGAAGTATTTTCAAAGCCCGCGTGGTAGCGGCGGAAGGTTACGAACGCGAACTGGAACCGCTGAAAAAATAATTTAGAACTAAAACAGCCCCCGGCCCCACCGGGGGTTCTTTTGCATAAAAAGACCCGGGCCGCTGTTCGCGCCCGGGTTCAAAAAATTTCCGTATTTATAATTGGTTGGTCAGGCCGTTAATTAAAAAGTACGTCCAGGCCAGTTCCATGGGCTCCGTCATTTCCTCGGAGTTTTCGAAATCCTTTTCAAACAGCCGTTCCGTCAGTTCGCTCACAAACGCCGGGTCGGAAATTCCCAGGCTCATTTCTTTGTTGACGTACAGGCTCATTTTGTCGAAATTGGCCGAGCCCACCACCGCCCAGCCGTCATACACGGCGGCTTTGACGTGGCTCATCCCGTTATAAAAATACACGCGCACGCCGTTTTTAAAAAGTTTGTTGGCCATAAAACGGTTGTTTTTATCCATAATACCCACGTCGTTTTTGCCGGGCAGAATCACGCGCACGTCCACCCCGCGTCCGCGTGCGGCGATTAACTCTTTTACAATGCGGTCGTCGGAAAAATATGCGTTTTCGATATAAATGCGTTTTTTGGCGCGGCGGATGGCCTCGCGCTGGGCGTTAAAAATTTCGGAATCGTTGGGTTTGGTGTACATCAGCCGCACGTCAATCATGCCGGGCGCGGCGCGGTTTACTTCACGCTGTTTTTTGCTGAACAGCTTGCGATACCCGGCGGCCCAGTCGCCTCCCCACCCGGTGAAAGACCAATTCTGATAGAAGTTCTTTACAAGCCGCCCGACCACGGGCCCTTCCAGCGCCACCATCATATCGTGCCACGTATAGCGGTATTCTTCACCAATGTTCATTCCGCCCGTGTAGGCCAGTTTGCGGTCGATAATATACACTTTGCTGTGGTCAAACGTGCTCCACGGGTTTAAATGCGTGCGCGCTTTGGCGCGGGATTTTTTGCGGATATACGACGTAATATATTTAGGCATTACAAAGTCTTCCGCCGGTTTTAATTCCGGGTTCTTGCCCGAATTAAGCACGGTATTGAGTTCATCCACCACTACGCGCACGTCAATTCCTTCGGCGGCGCGCTTTTTCATCACGTCGGCAATAGACAAGCCGTACGGGTCCGCCATAAAAATATACACGCTTGTAAAAATGCTCTCCTGCGCGCGCTGCATCGCCAGCATAAAATGCGGGAAGAACTCCTGCCCGTCAATTAAAAGCGTTACGCTCGCTTTGTAATTTTGTTTGCTGATATGTTTGTCGAGCCATTTATTAAAATCGCTCAAGTCCATTTCTTCGCCCGACAAATTAAGCGGAGGCACTTCGTCCAAATCGCCCACGTGCGGAGGAAACATCGTATACACGCTGGAAGTTCCCGCCGCAAACAATCGGTGCGACGTAGTAAACGGCGCTTTTACAGCGCCCCACAAGTGGCTTTTGATAAAAAAGGAATAAATAAACGAAGCGGAAAACCCCAGCGAGGTCATCTCTTTTTTTACTTCATAATAATCCGGCAACACAAGCCGCATGCCCAAATCGTTTTGCGTATCCACATATACGTAAGGGGACATGGGCACATTGTCCAGGCGCAGTAAAAACCGCGTGTAAGACGTGCCGGAAACCGCCGTCATTTTTTTAAGCTGTTCATAAGCCAGGCGGGCAAATTGCTCCGCGTCCAATTTACCGACAATTTCCACCTCGCCCGGCGCGTCTTTAAGCAAAATTAAGTCCGCCGATCCGTCCGCCCGGCGCAAGAGCATGGTTTCCTGCGTATTTAAAAAGATAATCAGTCCCTGGTTTTCATGTTCCGGCACCAACGGGAGGAGCGTCTGCTTGATTACTTCCCCCCACTCCCGGCCGACAATGGCCACCGGCTGTTTATCCGGGAACCCGTCCCCTTTTTTTACGCCGCGGAGTGATAATAACGCTTCATCCTTCCCGGTTTCTTTTAAATCCGACGTAAAATAAAACGGTTCATTTTCCCAGGCGTAGCGAATAAACAATTTACCGCCGGAAACAAACGCCGCCGCCGGGTCCGCCCGGTGGGTAGCCACACTGCGGAGCATATCCGTCTTACGCGTGGAATGGGAGCAGGCGGCCAGCCCCGCCGCCGCCAAAAGCAATAGAAATAAACGAAAAATCTTCATATGGGTATTCTACAAAATCCGGCCGTACGGCGCGCCCGGATTAGAGTATAATAAAGCTATGACCCATACCTTTAAAAACGCTTATTTCTCCGCGGTGGAGGAGGTGCTGTCCAAAATCGAAAAAACCCAATCCGCCCGGATGGAAACGGCCGCCCGGCTGACGGCAGACACGCTTGAAAAAGGCGGCGTCATTCATACGTTTGGCTGCGGCCACAGCGCCAGCGCGGCCCTGGAGCCCTTCCACCGAAGCGGCTGTTTTGCCGCCGTTAATGCGATACTGGACCCGGGGCTGATGTTCCAATGCGGAGCCTTGGCCGGGACCGCTTTCGAACGCTTGGAAGGCTACGCAAACGCCGTCCTCGCGCGCCACGAACTGAACCCGCAGGACATCCTGTTTGTTTTTTCCAATTCCGGCCGGAACCCGGCGGGTGTGGACGCCATTTTATACGCCAAAAAGCAGGGCGTAAAAACGGTGGCCGTTACCGCCGCAGGAGCGCACACACAAAGCAAATCCCGCCACTCCAGCGGCCTTTTGTTAAAAGACGCGGCCGACTTAACGCTTGATAACTGCTGCAGTGCCAACGAAACCGCCTTGGTAACGGCCGGCGTTCAGACGGGACCGGTTTCCAGCGTCGCCGCTTCGTGTTTATTTCACGCGGTACTCGTGCGCGCGGCGGAAATACTGGCGGAAAAAGGCCTTGAACTGCCCGTTTACAAAAGCAGTAATGCGGGCGGGGATGAACACAACGCCAAACTGGAAAAGAAATATCACGGACGCATTAAATACTTAAAATGATTCAATTTATTCAAGAAATTATTTCCCGGCTGGATCCGCACCGCCAGAGTTTCCTGTTTTTTAAATGGAATTTTTGGCGGGTTTTGTGCGCGCTGGCGGCGGTATGGTGCGTGTTTCACTGGCAGGGAGAAGGATTTTTAAAAACGCTGCAAGAAAATATTTTTATTTATTTTCCCAATTACCTGATTCACGAATTTGCGCATAATATCGTCGGCAAAATCGCATTTATGGGAGCTTACATGTTTTCCGGCGGGTGCGAAACACTGGGAGCGCGGGAATGTTATCCCGTGGCCAGTTGGCTGACCACGCTGGCCGGAAACGGCGTAGAAACGCTTGTACCGACCGTAGGCATATTGTTTTTTCTGCAGCTGCAGGGAGGGCGTTTGGTACTGCCCCCGCTGTTATATTGGTGCGGCACCACCTGGTACGACGCGGCGCGCTACGTTTCCGACGCGCGCGCGAGCCAGCTCCCCCTCACATCTTCCGATATGATGACAAACTACGCCCCGGGCGAGGTCAAAGGGGACTGGCATTATATTTTACAACCCATCGGGCTGTTGGATTACGACCTGATTATCGGCCAGATTTTTTACGCCGTTGCCGCCTTCTGTTTAGTGATGGCAGTTTATTCGCTGTGGTATTATTGGACACATAACGAAGAAATGCTTTTAAATTCACACCGGGAATATTAAAAAGCGGAAGATTTTTCTTCCGCTTTGTTATCACTTTAAATACGGTTTAATTTCTTTATATACTTTCTCGGCCACTTTTTCATATCCGGCGGCGTTGGGATGAATCATGTCGGACTTATACCTCCGGTCGTGAAAAATCCCTTTCACAATCCCGGGCACGAAAACCGCCTGTTTCTCTTTGGCCATTTTTTCATACGCCTTGGTATATGCCCCCATCCCGGGGCCGCCCGTATCCACAATCACGGCTACGGCGCCTGCCGCCTGCACCTCGTCCACTACCCGGGCCACGGCCGCCACGGCATCTTCCAAGGGTAAACTGCGCATAAAATCGTTCGCGCCGAATTCAATAAGCACCATGTGCGGGTTTTGGGCCAGCACGTCCGGCAGGCGGTTCGGCGCGTTTACCGCCGTATCGCCGGATAACCCCAAATTCACCACCGGGCGGCCCAGTTTTTGGGCTAAAACGTCCGGGTACGAGGCCCCTTTCGGCGCGCCGTATCCGGCGGTTAAGCTGTCCCCAAACGCCACGATGGCGGTATAGGGGTTATGCAGATTTTTAACTTCGGGGGAACCTTTCATAAAATACCATGCGCCGGCAGCCAGCGCGGCCAGTAAAATCCATTTTTTCATAATTTATTATAACAAAACGCATAACCCTTTTTCCCGTACGCGCGCGAACGGGCCGGGGTTGACTTTTCGCTCTTTTATTATAGAATAAAAGTATGAACACACCACTGACGAAAGAAGAGCAGGAAAAATTACTGGACGCGGCCCAACAGGCGCGCGAAAATTCGTATTCCCCCTACTCCAAATTTAAAGTGGGGGCCGCCGTACTGACCGAAGACGGAAGCATTTTTACGGGCACCAATATCGAAAACGCTTCCTACGGGCTGACGGTCTGCGCCGAGCGCAACGCCATTTTTGCCGCCGTCGGTGCGGGCAAACGCAAGTTTCGCGCACTGGCGCTTATCACACAAAAGCTGCCGGGGCTGGATTTTAACTCGCCCTGCGGCGCGTGCCGCCAGGTGATGAGCGAATTTATCGCGCCCGACGCGCCCGTTTACATCGCGGTGTTAGACGGCCCAAAACGGACCGTGTACACCAAACAGCTGCAAGAATTAATGCCGTTCCCATTTGATAAATTTTCAGAAAAATAAGGGGGTCTTCCGCATGCCCGACACGCAGTACAAAGGCCTTAAAGCGCAGGTACTGGAAAATGATTTTCTGCGCCTGACTTTTCTGCCCGACTACGCCTGCAAACTGGCCAGCCTGGTTTCCAAAAAAACCGGGCGGGAATTTTTGTTTCAATCATCCAAAGAAACGCTGGAAATTCCGCCTTACGGCGCGCCTTTTTCCGCCTACGATTCCAGCGGGTTTGACGAAGTGTTCCCGTCCATAGACGCCTGCCCGTACCCGGACGGCCCGTGGAAAAACCTCCCGGTGCCTGACCACGGCGAAGTGTGGGCCATGCAGTGGAGCGCGGCGTTCGGGCCGGACGGGAAAAGCGTAAAATCCGTCGTCAGGAGCGAGCGCTTCCCGTACGTGTTATCCCGCACGGTTACGCTTAAAAACAACGAAATTTTGTTCGAATACGAAGCCGAAAACACCGCGGACGAACCGTTTAAATTTATTTGGACACCGCACTGTTTACTCACCTGTTCGCCCGCAACGCGGCTTTTAATCCCCGGCAATTTAACCGAAGTGATGACGGTGGAACACTCCACCCGCCGCCTGGGGCCGTGGGGCACGCGACACAATTATCCCATGACGGTGGACGTAACCGGCCTCCCGTTTGATTTGGCCGCCACGGAACCCGTTACCGCCCAAAACTGCGAAAAATTTTACTTTACCTCCCCCAACACCGCCGGCTGGTGCGGCGTGGAACACACGGATACGGGCGAACAATTAATTTACGAATATCCCGCCGACAAAGTGCCGTACTTGGGCGTTTGGAAAACGCAGGGCGGCTACCGCGGGGATTACAACATCGCTTTGGAACCGTGCACGGGCGTGTACGACGATTTGTACGTGGCCGACAAAATCCGCCGCGCCGCCGTCATCCCCCCGCACGCTAAATATACCTGGACGCTGAAAATGACCGTCCGCTGATTTTTTCTCCGGCACGCCCGGAAGGAGATTTAATATGAACCAACAAGCATTACGCAGCAAATTTAATGAAGTGTTCCAAAAAGAAAAACTATATTTTTTCGCCCCGGGGCGCGTGAACCTCATCGGCGAGCATACGGACTATAACGGCGGCCACGTATTCCCCTGCGCGCTTTCTTTCGGCACGCACTGCGTATTCTGCAAACGCGACGACGACAAAATCCGCCTGCACTCCTTAAATCTGCCGGAAAAAGGCGTTATCGAAGCCGATTTAAACAATATCGAATACAAAAAAGAACAGGACTGGGCCAACTACCCCCTCGGCATGATTAAAACCATCCAAAACCACGGGTATAAACTGGACCACGGCTTTGAGCTGTTGTTCTGGGGCGATATCCCGAACGGTGCGGGGCTTTCGTCCTCGGCGTCTATTGAACTGGCCACGGCGGTAGCCATGAACAAGGCGTTTAATTTGCATATTCCGCAGGTGGAACTCGTCAAAATGGCGCAGGAAGACGAAAACAAATTCGTCGGCATGAACTGCGGCATTATGGACCAGTTCGCAAGCGGCATGGGCAAAGAGGACCACGCCATCCTGCTCGACTGCAACACCCTGGATTATGAGTACGTACCGCTTAACCTGCGCGGCGTGTCTATCGTTATCATCAACAGCAATAAAAAACACGCGCTCGTCACGTCCGAATACAACACGCGGCGCAAAGAATGTGAACACGCGTTAAAAGAGCTGCAGCAGAAACTCCCCGTTAAATCTTTGGGCGAACTTTCCATTGAACAATTTGAACAAAACAAACACCTGATTACGAGCGAAGTGGAACGCCGCCGCGCCAAACACGCCGTGTACGAAAACCAGCGCACACTGCAAGCGTCGGCCGCGCTTAAAAAAGGCGATCTGGCAACCTTTGGCAAGCTGATGAACGAGTCCCACGTTTCCCTGCGCGACGATTACGAAACGAGCGCGCCGGAACTGGACATCATCGCCGAAACGGCTTGGAACGTAGAGGGCGTATTGGGCGCGCGCATTACGGGCGGCGGCTTCGGCGGCTGTGCGGTGGCGTTAGTCAAGGATGAAGCCGTCAAGCCGTTAATGGACGCCATCAACCGCATTTATCCCGAAAAGACGGGCCTCAAGGCAGATTTTTACATTGCGTCAGCGGGCGGCCCTGCGCGCCAAATGGACAAGAGGTATTAATTCGCTTTTAAGTTGCCGGAATTTTTACAAAGCAAACTAATATTTCTTTCAAATTTGGACCTGTAAGGAAGCGAAGCGTATGTAAATTTTATTTTCTTATGAACGCCGCGTACACGGAAGAACGGGAACGGAGTGACTCTCGGTACGCAAGTGAATAAAAAATAAAATTGACGCCAAATTTGGAAGAACCCATATTTAACATTTATTGCGAGGAAAAAATGAAGAATATTTTAGTCATAGGCGGGGCCGGCTACATCGGCTCCCACACCGTCAAAATGCTGGCCGAAAAGGGCTATAATCCCGTCGTATTTGACAACCTTTCCAAAGGCCACCGCGAAGCCGTAAAAGACTATCCCTTTGAACTGGGCGACTTGGGCGACAAAGCGCGCCTTGCCGAAGTGTTTAAAAAACATCACATCGACGCCGTAATGCACTTCGCCGCGTTTATCGAGGTGGGAGAAAGCGTCAAAGAACCGTCCAAATACTACCACAACAACGTCGCCAAGGTGCTAAACCTCTTGGACGCTATGGTGGAAAATAACGTCAAATACTTTGTGTTCTCCTCCACCGCCGCCACGTTCGGCGAACCCGTCAAAGAAAAAATCGACGAAACCCACCCCCAGCGGCCCATTAACCCGTACGGCAACACCAAGTTGATGGTGGAAAAAATGCTCTCGGATTTTGATACGGCCTACGGTTTAAAATCCACCGCCTTACGCTACTTTAACGCCAGCGGCGCGGACGATTCGGGCAACATCGGCGAATCGCACGACCCGGAAACGCATTTAATCCCCATCGTCCTGCAAGCGGCCGCCGGAAAACGTCCGTCCATTAAAATGTTTGGGAATGACTACCCCACCCACGACGGCACCTGCGTGCGCGATTACGTACACGTTAACGATTTGGCGCGCGCGCATATCCTTGCGTTGGAAAAAATGTTTAAAGACAACGTAAGCGAACGCTTTAACCTCGGCAGCGGAAACGGTTTTTCCGTGGCGGAACTCGTTAACGAAGCAAAAAAAATTACGGGGATTGATTTTAAAGTGGAAGTTGCGCCGCGCCGCGCGGGCGACCCGGCCGTACTGGTGGCAGACAGCACGAAGGCGCAAAAAGTGCTGGGCTGGAAGCCGGAATACAACCTCACACGCATTATCGAAACGGCATGGAATTGGGAACAACACCGCAAATTTTAGGAGAGTCTATGGACATCAATTTACTGATTGACCAGTTGGTTTCTTATGCCGTGAACGAAAAACTCCTGCCCGCGCGCGACCGCGCCTGGGCCGTCAACCGTCTGCTGGAAATTTTGCACTTGTCCGACTATACCCCCAGCGGATTTAAAGGCAAAACGCCCGCGTATCCGTGCGAAATTTTAAAAAACATCTGCGACTGGGCCGCCAAACAAGGCCTCATTTCGCCCGATACCGTCACCCAGCGGGATTTGTTTGACACCAAACTGATGGGCGTATTTGCGCCGCGCCCGTCCGAAGTTTCGGACGAATTTTTCCGCATCCATAAAAAATCCCCCAAAACGGCGACGGATAAATTTTATCACGACGCATGCGCCCTCGACTACATCCGCACAGAACGCGTCGCCAAAAACCTGGCCTGGAAAGCCCGCACCCCGTACGGGAATTTAGACGTTACCATCAATATGTCCAAACCGGAAAAGGACCCGAAAGACATCGCCGCCGCGCTCAGCGTCAAAGAGTCCTCCTACCCGTCGTGCCTTTTATGCAAAGAAAACGAAGGGTATGCGGGGCGGATTAATCACCCCGCGCGCCAAAACCTGCGCCTTGTTCCGCTTGATTTGTTAAAAGACGGCGAACCGTGGTATTTGCAGTATTCCCCCTACGTATATTACAACGAGCACTGTATTTTCCTTTCCGGCAAGCACGAGCCGATGAAACTGACCAAAAAAAGTTTTGCGCGCCTTTTAAATTTTGTGGATTTTCTGCCGCATTATTTTATCGGCTCCAACGCCGATTTGCCGATTGTGGGCGGCTCCATTTTAACGCACGACCATTTCCAGGGAGGCCGATACGTGTTCGCCATGGAAAAGGCCCCCGTGGAAACCGTATTCAAAATGGCGAAATTCCCGCGCGTGAAAGCCGGCCTCGTCAAATGGCCGATGAGCGTCATCCGCTTAAACGGGAGCAAGAAAGATTTGATAGAAGCCGCCGACTATATCCTTAAAAAATGGCGCGCTTACAGCGACCCGAAAGCGGACATTTTAGCCAAGACGAAAGATACGCCGCACAACACGGTAACACCGATTGCACGGCGGCGCGGAAAAGCGTTCGAGCTGGACCTTGTGCTCCGCAACAACCGCACGACGGAAGAATTCCCGCTCGGCATTTTCCACCCGCACGCCGAAGTTCACCATATTAAAAAGGAAAACATCGGCCTCATCGAAGTAATGGGGCTCGCGGTTTTGCCCGCGCGGCTGGCAAAGGAACTGGCGGACCTTGCGCCGCTACTCGTCAAAAAAGATATGGCGGCCATACGTAAGAGCGAAACGCTAAAAAAACACGCGGACTGGGCGGAAGAACTCCTTACAAAACATACGTTTACCAAGGATAACGCAGCCGAAATCCTGCGCGCGGAGGTGGGCAAAGTATTCGCCAAAGTATTGGAATACGCGGGCATTTACAAACGCACGCCCGAGGGCAAAGAAGCGTTTGGAAGGTTTATTAAAAAGTTGTAAAAGCCAAGGCCCCTGCGTAAGAACAGGGGCCTTATTTTTTCAGAATGACGGCACTTTTTGCTTCCCTTTTGATACAAGCTGTCGACGGATTGCACTCACGTCATTCCCAAGCGTGTAAGTGGCGCGCAGCGTTCGGGAATCTGTTGTTATTTAACAGTCATCCCGAGGTGTTTCTGCTCGGGATCTCCCTTTTTTCTTAAAATCAGTAGATCCTGAACAACGTCCATTCAGGATGACCTAATTAATAACAACGAGCTCCCCTGAACCCTGCAGACTGCCAAATACTACGGGATGACTGATGGTATCAAAAACCCCTTTACATTTTTCTCAAAAAATTATAGAACAAAGTATAGAACGATATAAAAAGTTTAAAGGAGCGCGGTATGAAAGCCCTTCACCCCAAACAAGAAGAATTGTTGGAAATTTTAAAAACAAACATCTCGGACCCGCTGACGATGGAAGAACTGGCCGACCGCTTAAACGTAAGCGGCAAAAGCGTGGTGTTCCACCATATCAAACAGTTGGAAAAGAAAGGCTATCTGAAACGCAACCCCGCCAATCCGCGCGACTATATTATTTTGAAAGACCCGGAGCGCAACGTCATTTATCTTAAAATGTACGGCATGGCCAAATGCGGGCCGGAAGGAACGATTTTGGACGGGGAACCCACCCGCATCGTGCCCGTGGACCCAAGCATGGTGTATTTCCCCGCGTGCAAAGGCTTCATGGTGGAAGCCAAAGGCGATTCTATGGAACGGTTGATTGCGCCGCACGACTGGCTGATTGTAGAACAAAGCCGCCAGCCGAAAAACAAAGACGTGGTGGTCTGCGTCAATAACGGGGAAGTAATGGTCAAACGCTTTACGCAGGACGGAGAAAACGTTATCTTGCAGTCTGAAAACCCGTCCTATAACCCGATTGTGGCGGATAAAACGTCTTTCCACGTGGAAGGCATTGTAAGAAGCATCATCAAACGCAGTTTTAATTGTTAAATCCTGCCGTCCCGGGCGCCGAAACCTGGGGCGATTAGTCGTAACCTCACCGGGGCCGTTCTTGCTGGTACGGCCCCGGCATAACATTTCCCCAGGAGGCGAAAAATGTATTTTACGTACGGTCAAAAAGAAATCAGCTACCTAAAAGGCAAATGTAAAAAACTTGCCTCCATTATAGACCGGGTGGGATATATCCAAAGGCCGACGGATAAAGACTTATTTTCCTCCGTCATTCATCATATCGTCGGACAACAAATTTCCGCAAAAGCCCAGGCCGCCGTTTGGAAAAAACTTACTGACGATTTGCCAAAACTCTCCCCGCAAGAAGTATTGAAAGCCGGAGAGACTAAACTTCAATCCTTTGGCATGACGTTTAAAAAAGCCGGATACATAACTGCATTTGCCCAAAAAATCCAAAACGGCAAATTTGACCTAAACGGCATTTGGAACAAAACGGATGAAGAAGCCGTCAAAGAACTCTCCGCCCTGGCGGGAATAGGCGTATGGACTGCGGAAATGATTTTACTGTTCTGCATGGAAAGACCCAATATCCTCAGTTATCAAGACCTCGGAATACAGAGGGGCCTGCGCATGCTCTACCACCACAGAAAAATAACAAAACCCCTTTTTGAAAAATACCGCAAACGCTTCAGCCCGTATTGTTCAACAGCAAGCCTCTATTTTTGGGCGGTGGCGGGTGGCGCGGTGAGCGGAATGAAAGACTACGCTCCCGCCAACACAAGGAAATAATATGTACTATAAAACCTTTTACAAATCTCCTTTGGGTAACATGACGCTCGTCAGCGACGGCAAAAACCTCGCCGGGCTGTGGATTGACGGCCAAAAGTATTTTGAAAGCACCCTTTACGGCCGCGTGCAAGAAAAAGAAGATTTGGATATTTTCCGCCAAACCAAAACCTGGCTGGACCGCTATTTTCAAGGTGCGCGGCCGGATATTGCGGAGCTTCCGCTTGCGCCCGCAGGCGGCGCGTTCCGGCAAGCCGTATGGAAAATCCTGCGGGAAATTCCTTACGGACAAGTGATTACGTACGGGGATATTGCCAACAAAATCGCCAAAGAAAAAGGGCTTGCCAAAATGTCCTCGCAGGCGGTCGGCGGCGCAGTGGGGCATAACCCGATTTCGGTTATTATTCCCTGCCACCGGGTAGTCGGCGCGAATGGAAATTTGACGGGCTATGCGGGCGGCATTAACTTAAAAATCCAGCTGCTCGCGCACGAAGGCGTAAATATGGCTAACTTCTTTGTCCCCAAAAAAGGAACGGCCCTGTAATTCGGGAACGTCAAAAATTTCTAAAACCCCAAACTTTTACACACGCGGGCACATTTAGGATGTCCCCCGCCACACTCCACCCTTCCAGGCCGGACCGAATGATCATAATAAATGGAGATGTAACACTTGGTATTAGACTGGGAGAAGACCCCCAGCCCGCCTAAAACCTTACAGTTTCCGGTAGGACAGTCGCTTCCCGCATATTGATCTATCCAAGTGTTATTTGAAAAATCCAACCTCCCGGCGACTTTGTTGGCAGTATCCAATCCGTCTATCGAAACATCCAGTTGGTTCAAATCATCCACATATACGCCGTTTGCCATATAATACACTTCGTTAGCGTCTTTGATGGCACGCATGACGGGCAAAAGAGAATTCATTTTACTCTTCATTACCGCAATTTCATATTGCGGTAGCGCCACGGCTGATAATATACCGATGATTAATACGACAACCAACAACTCAATAAGTGTAAAGCCTTTGTGCTTATTGTCATGCTGAACTTGTTTCAGCATCCATGCAGAAGATTCTGTTTTATTAACGGCTGGATTCTGAAATAAATTCAGAATGACGGCATTTTTATACATAGGATATATCCCCCTTTACTCAGAATTATCCCCATATTATCAAAAAAAAAAAACGGGTCAAGGGGCGAGCCGCCCCGCCCTTACCCACCGCCCCCATTAGACTAGTTTAAGCCACACTATTTAAGACATGTCGCTACCTACGAACAGGCGAGCCCCGTATAGCCGCCCGCAGGGTCTTGTCGGGGGCAGGCATTCCGGCCTGGCCGGAGTTTAGTAATAGACGGTAGCTTTTAGTTAGAAGGGAACAATATAGGGGGTATTCGCCAGTCTGCAAGACCGAGCCGTCCCTCCCTTACCCACCGCCCTCATTAGACTCGTTTAAGCCACACTGTTTCGGACATGTCACATAGCCACGTAACAACACTTGCCAGGGGCAGGAGGCGGTCCGCAGGATGCGGCTCGCAGGGGCTGGCCTGGAAGGTGCGGCGCACAGCATTTGATAATTTGCACAATATAAAAACCCCTCCGCAAACACTTGCGAAGGGGCTGTAAATGTAAAGTCGCTCTCTCAGCTATGCCGGGGGGTTTTAATTTGCTTCAAGCAATTTTTTTATTTCCTGTTTTACTTTGCCCAAATCACTACAAGAGAGGACGGGAATCAGCGCGTTGATTTCCTCCACGCTTTTATCCCACCAACGCAATTTCAGGAGCAACCCCGTCAGTTCTTCGTCAAACCGTTTCCGCACCGGCCGCGCCGGATTGCCGACAACGACCGTATAGGCGGGAACGTCGCTCCCCACTACGCTGTTTGCGCCGATAATCGCTCCGTCTCCGATGTGAACGCCCGCCAAAATAGTGGCGTTCTGGCCGATCCACACGTCGTTTCCCACCACGGTATCGCCTTTGTAAGGCATTTGCGCCAGCGGCGGCACGGGCTGTTCCCAACCCTCAAAAATATAAAAAGGGAATGTGGATACGGCGTTCATTTGGTGGTTGGCGCCGTTCATAATAAAATTAACTCCGGCGGCAATTTGGCAGAATTTGCCGATAATTAATTTATCTCCGTAAAAATCATAATGGTGCGTAACGTGTTTTTCAAAATCCGTATCGCCAAAATACGTAAACTCGCCTACGATAATGTTCGGATTTTTTACCGCCGGTTTTACATACGTCACCGTTTTACAGCCGTGCACGGGGAACAGCGTAAGGGGATTTGGTTTTTGTTTCATACGGGCACCTTTAAAAAAACCCCGCTCTTACGAACGGGGCTCTTTGTAGTTTTACATTAAATTTATTCAACGATTAACACGGAACGGCCGTCTTTTTCTTCGGCGTACGGGTCCCGCGTATTCACGCCGTCGACAATGTATAAGAACTTATACGTCCCGGGCGCGATGGAAAGCGTCGTTTCCCAATAACCGTTTTTCTTTTTAAGCGGCTGGGGTTTGGACATGGTAAACCCGCTTACGATGGAAACTTTTTTGCCTTCGCCAAACCAGCGGAACGTTACGCGGCGGTATTTGGAGCTCTTGGGATTCACGGCCACAATCACGCTTTTTTTGGCTTCGGCGGCGGGTTTCTCTTCGGGCTCCGCTTTCGGTTCTTCCGCTTTGGCGGGTTCGGCGGGGATAAGCGCCGTCAAAGGCACTTCCACGGGTTCGGCCGCAGGTTTTTCTTTCGGCGCGGCGGGCTGCACTTTTTCGGGTTTCGCCTCCGCGGGAGCGGCGGCCACGGAAGTGGTTTCAATCGGCATTACGGTTTCTACGTCAACCACAGGCAGCGTCTCTTCTGCGGGGGCCGAAACGTCGGCCGGTTGTTCCGCGCGCACCTGCGCGCCGTTAAACAGACTGACGGAAAAATGCTTGTACAGGAAAAACCCGAACACGCACATAAAAATAATGTCCACGATAATGAGGAAAAGCCAAAGGTCTTTGTTTCCGGCGGGTTTTACGTCTAAATCCAGGTTTTCGTTTTCCATAGTTTTCCCTGATAAAAAAAGCGGGCGAAGGGAATCGAACCCTCGTCTAAAGCTTGGGAAGCTTCCATTCTACCATTGAACCACGCCCGCAATAAACGTCTGCTGCAATTTATTTTAGCAAAGTTTACCGTCCGGCACAACTGTTTTATGCGCCGTTATTTTTTTGACAGGTGAACATGCTGGCCGCGAAGGTCTAACGTTTTTAAAAACGCAAGCGCGCTTTCGCGGTCCGTCACCGTGCCGTCCACCTGCGCGTCGGCCACCGCGTCCAAAATCTCGCCGATTTTGGGGCTCGGCGGCAGGGATAAAACGTCCATCACGTCCCGCCCGGTAATAATCCGCGCGGGGCGGACTTTTTTCGGCTGGTCAAAAAATTTCTTTAAAAGCAGATTTAACACCTGCATATGGCGCAGGGTTTTGCCGATATTGGCCGTTTTTTGCGCCTGGGCAATCGTCAGCATGCGGTCCGCGCTTTTGGGCAGAATACGTTTAAGCTGTGCGTCGGTTACGTAGCTGGCGTAGTCGGCCCAGCACAACAAGAGCATGGGCACGCCGGCTTCGCCCAAATCGCGGAAAAAGTGGAATGCCCCGCGGTCGGTGATTACGTCGTTACTGGCCAGGTTGCTGGGGCGCAGATGCTCGCCGATCATCGCGCAGATAAGGCGCATGTCGGCGCGGGAATAATGCAGCCGCTCCAAAATTACTTTTGCCATTTTGGCGCCTTTTTCTTCGTGATAGAAGAAGCGCAGCCGGTCCCCCTGCACTTTGGCGGTGGCGGGCTTGGCTACGTCGTGCAACAGGGCGGCCATTTTGAAAAGAGGCTTGCTCACGGCCACGGGCGCCAGTTTTTTGGCGTACTTGCTAAAGGCCTTGGGCAAATTGTCTAAAAGATACTCCATGCGGCGGAACACGTCCAGCGTATGTTTTAACACGCCGCCTTTGCCGTAATACACTTCGGCGCAGGTGCGCTGGGGTTCCAGTTCCGGGAAAAGCGCGGTCAAAAGCCCGTACTTATCCATTAACATCAAATTTTCATACGCCTTGGAGGTGGCAAACAGCCGCAGGAGTTCTTCCTGCACGCGTTCCCCGGCGGGCTGGGAAATCAGCGCGGCATCTTTTTGAATTTGCTTCAGTGTTTTTTCATCGATAGAAAAGCCGAGTTCCGCCGCCGAACGGAACGCGCGCAGCATACGCAGCGGATCGTCCTTAAATACGCGCGGGTTGTTCATGCGGATCACTTTGGCGGACACGTCCGCAAGGCCGCCGGACAAATCGACGATTAAATCTCTTTTAAGTTTAGTAAGCCGGATTTTGGCGGTTCCGTCTTTCTGTTTTTTGATTTGGATTTCCGGCACAGCCGACACCGGGTACGCCAGCGAATTAAACGTAAAATCCCGGCGCAGGAGGTCCGCTTTCAAATCTTTTCCCTGGTAAGCGGTTAAATCGATTTGGACTTTATCCTTATGCGTCACCAGCCGCCACACGCCGAACTCCGCGTCCATTTCAAACGCGGCGGCTTTTAGTTTTTTGGCAAGCGCCAGGGCGGCGGGCTTTACGTCCTGCGGCGGGAGTGCGAGGTCAATGTCCGAAGAATCCTTGCGCATCAAACTGCCGCGCACAATTCCCCCCACGTAGTGGGCAGACGGAACAACCTCGGCCAAAACGCGCGCCAAATCAGCCAAGGGATTCCTCCGCTTCCGCACCGCCGCGCGCGGCCAGTTTGGCCACGGCGTCTTTGCGCAGTTCGCGTTTGAGCACCTTGCGCAAGGCGTTTTTGGGCAGGGATTCTACAAACTCGAAATCGCGCGGGCGTTTATAATTGTCCAAATGCGTTTTTAAGAATTTCCGAAATTCGGCAGGGTCAATTTCCGCGCCTTCTTTTTTGACGGCGTAGAGCTTCACAAATTCGCCGCCGCGGCCGTCCGGCACGCCGATAATGGCACATTCTTCAATGCCGGGATGTTCGCAAATAACGGCTTCCACCTGCGCGGAAAAAACTTTCAGCCCTTTAATGATAATCATGTCTTTTTTGCGATCTTTGATGAAGATAAAACCGTCGTCGTCAATTTCCACGATGTCGCCCGTCTTAAACCAGCCGTCTTCGGTAAACGCGTCACGAGTGGCGGTTTCGTTGCCCCAGTAACCTTTGAAAATGTTGGGGCCCTTTACGCACAGCTCGCCTTCTTTGTTGCGGGGCACTTCGTTGCCTTCGTCATCCAGCACAATCGTGCTAACGGCGGGAATGGCCGGGCCGACAGATTTAATTTTTTGTAGTTCCTCGGTATTGACGCTCAGCACCGGGCTCGTTTCGGTAAGGCCGTAGCCTTCCAGTATCGGCACGCCGATTTTTTGCTCAAAACGGTCTTTAATTTCCTGCGTCAAAGGCGCCGCGCCGGACACGGCAAAGCGCACGTTTTTGAACGGCCAAAAGCGCAGATACAGCCGTTTTAACCCTTTGGCTTCTTTGGAAAGCACGGCGTAAATTTGCGGTACGGCCAAAATAATGGTAACTTTTTCCGAACCCATCGCCCCCAGCCATTTGCTGGCGGGCATTACGTTGGCCACAATCACCACTTTTAAATTAAGGTACAGCGGAATCACTACGCACGCCGTCCACGCGAACGAGTGGAACATCGGCAGCAGGCACAAAAAGCAGTCTTCGTCCGTCACTTTAAAAATCTGCGCGCAGGAAATAACGTTGGACGCCAAGTTTCCGTGCGTCAGCATCGCCCCTTTGGGCAGCCCGGTGGTGCCGGAGGTGTACAAAATAAACGCCAAATCTTCCACGTCCGCCTGGGCGGAAGCGGTTTCGTCGTGCGGGACGGACTTTTCCACCTCGTCCCAAAATTTCTGCACGCACGGCGTTTCGGCGGCGGAAGACGGAATTTCGTCCGTGGTAAAAATGTATTTTACTTCCGGCGTATCGGGCAGCGCTTTTACGTAATGGCGGATAAATTCCGCCTGCGTAACCACGGCTTTGGCGCCCGAATTATTTAAAATGTATTGGATTTCTTCCTGCTTTGTCACCATGAAGTTGACGGGAATGCTGACCGCGCCCAATTTGTAGAGGCCGAAGTTGGCCACCACCGTATCAATGGCGTTGCGGTGAACGATGGCCACGCGGTCCCCTTTGCGAATGCCGTGTTCAAAAAACATATCGGCGGCGCGGTCCACCTGCATCAAAAGTTCGTGGTAAGAAACTTCTTTGCCCGTCCCCGCTTCCACCAGCGCGATTTTGTCCGGAAAGCGGAACGCACTGTCGGATAAAGCGGTATACAAATCTTTGCGGCGAATCATAGGCACCTCATAATTATAAGTAAATCTTTCTTTTATTTTAGTATATTACGCCTGCCTGGGGTCCAAAATATCGCGGAAAGCGTCCCCCAGCAGGTTCCAGCCCAGCACAAACAGAAAAATCGCTCCGCCCGGCGCGGCGACGGTGTACCAATACGCAAACGGATTTTGCGCCGTCCCCAGCACCCAGTTGCGCGCCATGGCGATTAACTGCCCCCAATCGGCGGTGCCGGGCTGTGCGCCCAACCCCAAAAAAGACAGCGAAGCCGCCGTCAGCACCACGTAGCCGATATCCAAACTGGCCACTACGACGGACGGATAAATGGAATTAGGCAGAATGTGCCGGAGTAAAATGCGCGGCCCGCGCGCGCCCAAGGTCCGCGCGGCGGTTACGTATCCGCGCTGTTTGACGGACAAAATATCCCCGCGCACCAAACGCGCATAAGACGGCCACGCTACGGCGGTAAGGGCAATCATCATATTTTTAATATCCGGCCCCAGCATGGCGGCAATCACCATGGCAAGCACCAACGAAGGCACGGCAAACACCACGTCCGTCAGGCGCATGAGCGTTTCGTCCACCTTCCCGCCGAAATACGCCGCCGTCCCGCCGACGAATAATCCGATTAAAAACGCAAAAAACGTAACCGTTACGCCTACCTTAAACGCAAGACGCGTCCCCCACACCACGCCGTAGTACAAATCATACTGCTGTTCGGTGGTGCCGAACCAGTTTTGGGTGGACGGCGGCTGGGGCGCGATTTGGTAGCTTTTCTGCGGCAGTTGGTACGGGTTGTTTTTGTTCTGCGCGGGGGCCAATAGCGGCGCCAACAGCGCGACCAGTGCAAAAAACGATACCAATATAAACCCCGCCAGGGAGGTTTTATTGGTAAAAATACGTTTAAAAATACGGTTTTTCAGCATAGTTTAATCCAGCCGGATACGCGGGTCCACCGCCGTATATAAAATGTCCGACAGTAAATTACCGATGACAAACAGCACCGCCACCATTAAGGAAAACCCCAAAATCCCGGCAATATCCAGCTGCTGCGCGGCCAGCACGCCAAAGCGGCCGATACCGGGGTAATCGAAAATGGTTTCCACAATCACCGTCCCGCCCAAAAGGCGGATAAATTGGATACTGGCCAGCGTAATTACGGGAATAATGGCGTTTTTGCCCGCGTGCTTGTAAACGACGGCCGTTTCCGGCAAACCTTTGGCGCGGGCGGTGCGGACGTAATCTTTATTTAATTCTTCCAGCATGCTCGAGCGCATAACGCGCACCATGAGCGCAAACGAACCGATACACAGCGTTACCGCCGGAAGCACCAGGTGGGATAAAACGTCCCCAAATACGCGCATGTTTCCGTTCAGCAGGGCGTCCACCAGCAAAAACCCGGTGTACGTTTTAAACGCCCCGCCGTGAATCACCATATCTGTTTGAAAAGAATATCCGCCCGGCGCAAACCAGCCGAGTTTGCCGTAAAAAATCATCAACAAGAGCAGCCCCAGTACAAAAATAGGGAGCGAAAACCCGCCCACGCTAAACATACGCGCGGCGATATCCTGCCATTTGTCTTTATGCACAGCCGATGAACTGCCGAACCACACGCCGAAAAACACGACGAGCAGAATAGTTACAAACGCCAGCTGGATGGTGGCGGGCAAATACTCTTTAATCGCGCGGGCGACGGGCATATTGGCGCTGGGGCTGTAGCCCAAATCGCCGCGGGCTACGTTGGAAAGCCAGCGGCCGTATTGTTTAAACACGTTGTCGCGCAAACCGTATTTGCGGATGACTTCTTCCAAAGAGCCCATTTGGCGCGGGTCTTTTACGTACAAAGACGCGCGCATTTCGGGGCTGAGCCGCTGGGTGAGGAAAAAGAGCAAAAACGTAACACCCAGAATCACAAGCGGCAACAAAAGAAGTCTTCTTAAAATATAGCGGAGCATAAAATCCTTTATTTTTTATAGGAAAGCAGCGTTTCCAAAACAATGTGGAAAGCGGCAAAAAATTCTTTCAAAATTAATTTTTCTTTGGTAGAGTGGCAGTCGCGCACGCCCACGCCCACGTTGGGCAGCGTAAAACCTTTTCCGGCCAGCACGTTGGCGTCGCACCCGCCGCCGCAGGCAATCGGTTTAAGCGCAACGCCCGCTTTTTTGGCGGCGGCCACGGCGGATTTTACTACCGGGTGTTTTTTATCCACGCGTACGGCGGGATAACGCTCTTGCGCCACAAATTTTACTTCTGGCTTACAGGTTTTACCGTTGATTTTTTTGGTAAAACGTTTGACCGCTTTATCAAAACACGCCTTCATGTGCGCGGTCTGCTTGGCGAGTTTTTCGTTTACCAGACTGCGCGCTTCGCCTTTTAAATACAACTCCGGCATGACCACGTTGGTGGCGCTGCCGCCTTTTACTACGCCGAAGTTGGCCACGGTGTCTTTATCAATACGGCCCAGCTTCATTTGTCCGAGTGCATACGATGCCACTTCCAACGCGGAAATGCCTTTTTCGGGCGCAACGCCCGCATGTGCGGCCAGCCCTTTTATCCACACTTCAATCGTGTTGACGGCCGGGCCCTGGATAAGCAGCGTATCCACTTCTTCGTTATCCAAAATCAGCCCTTCGCGGCCTTTGAGTTTTTTACAATCCAAATTTTTGGAGCCGAACATCCCGACTTCTTCCGACAGCGTAAAAACCACTTCTACCGGCGGATGCGCGGGAGATTGTTCTTTAAGCGTACGCAAAATTTCCAAAATAATCGCTACGCCCGCTTTGTCGTCCCCGCCCAGCACGGTGGTTCCGTCCGACGTAATGCAATCTTTTTTAACCACGGGTTTAACCCCTTTTCCGGGCGTTACCGTATCCAGGTGGGAGCACAGCACAAACGGTGCGCTTTTAACCGTTCCGGGCAGAAACGCAATTACGTTTCCTTTGGCGTTTGTGTTGTACTTTTTCCCGGCGTTGTCCACGGTTACGCGGCAGCCGATTTCTTTGAGTTCCTTTTCAACCAGTTCCTGCATGGCGCGTTCGTCGTACGATTCGCTGTCCGTCCGGGCTAATTTTAAGAAAGTTTCAACAAGTCTTTTTTCGTTTAATTTCATGGTAAATACTCCGTATTATTCGGCGGAAATGGCTCCGCACGCGCACCAGTGGCGCGGCGATACTTCTTTCAGTTCAAAACAACGGGCGCGGCAATCTTCCGTCGCCGCCGCACAGCGCGGCGCAAACGGACAGGCCCAGTTTTCACGCCCGGGCTCCGCACCCGGCGTCCCGGCCGCCAAAGCGAACCCGGTTCCGTCCACCCGCGGCACAGCGGCCAGCAAAGCCCGTGTATACGGGTGAAGAGGACGGGTAAAAATTTCTTCGGCGGGCGCGCGTTCCACAATGCGCCCTTTATACATCACGGCGATTTCGTCGCACAAAAACCGGGCGACGGCAAAATCGTGCGTTACAAACAGCATGGAAATTTTGCGTTCCCGCTTGATTTTTTTAAGCAAATTCAAAATCTGCGCCTGCACGGATACGTCCAGGGCGGAAACGGGTTCGTCCGCCACTAAAATTTTAGGCTCAAGCGCAAGCGCGCGGGCGATACAGATGCGCTGCCGCTGCCCGCCGGAAAATTCATGCGGATAGCGGTCTAAAAACGTTTCCGACATTCCGACGGAAGCCAATAACCCTTTTAAAAAAGTTTCCCGTTCCGCGCGGTCTTTTTTCAGCCCGTGGATATCCAGCGGTTCGCTTAGCACCTGGCGCACGTTCATGCGCGGGTCCAGGCTGGAATACGGGTCCTGGTATACCACCTGCATCACGCGGCGCAGGCTTTTCCACACGGTTTTGGAAATTTCCGCCGTGTTTTTTCCGTCCGCCAGCACGGTGCCGGAGGTCGGTTTTTCAATTCCCAAAAGCACTTTGCAAAGCGTCGTTTTGCCGCAGCCGGACTCTCCCACCAGCCCCAGCACGCTGTTTTCGGGCAGGGATAACGTAACGTCTTTTAACACGGGGAACGATTCCCCCTTGCCAAACAGCCATTTGCGGCGGAAATACGTTTTATACAAATTTTTAATTTCCACACGCGCGGTCATTTGGGTTCCTCCAGCCAGCAGCGCACCTGGCGGCCGTTCTTTTCAAACAGCGGCGGCAGACACGCGCGGCACTTGTCAAACGCCTTATTACAGCGCGGAGCAAACGGACAGCCGGGCAAATTCTCCCCCGGTACGGGCGGGTTTCCGGCGATGGCCGGGAGTTCCTCGCACGTTTGGGAAAGGGACGCCAGCGAATTTAACAACCCCTGCGTATACGGGTGGAGCGGGTTCGAAAACAGTTCTTTGGCGGGGGCTTTTTCCATGCACAGGCCGGCATAGAGCACCAGCACGTCGTCGGCGATTTGGGCGGCGAGCGCCAGGTTGTGCGTAATAAAAATAACCGCCGTACCCGCCGCCTGCTGGAGCGCTTTCATGAGTCCCAAAATCTGGGCCTGGATGGTAACATCCAAAGCGGTAGTCGGCTCATCGGCGATTAACACGTCCGGCGAAAGCGCAAGCGCCATGGCGATCATCACGCGCTGGCACATGCCGCCCGAAAATTGGAAAGGATATTCGCCCAGGCGTTTTTCCGCATCGGCGATACCCACGCTCGTCAGCAGATGAGCCGCCTGCCGGCGGGCTTCTTCGCGCGAAATTTTGCGGTGCGCGCGGAGCGTTTCTTCCAGCTGTTCCCCTATGGTAAGCACGGGGTTTAAGCTGGAGGAAGGGTCTTGAAAAATCATGGAAATTTTATTGCCGCGCACGTCGCGCAAAGCGGAAGGAGAAAGAGAAAGCAAATCTTGCCCGTTAAATACAATTTCGCCCCCGGCAATATCCGCGCACGGCGGCAAAAGCCGCAAAAGAGACAGCGCATGCACCGTCTTCCCGCTTCCGGATTCCCCCACCACCGCCAAGATACGGCCCTTTTCCAGGGTATACGAAAGCCCGCGCAACACGGGCACGGTGCGTTTATCGACGGTAAAATCCACCCGCAGCTCGCGGACGGTTAATACGGGGGCAGCCATAGTATTATTATACCAATTACCTATACGTCCCGTCCGCCAAAACGCCATAAAAAATACCGTCCCTGCTGGCAAGGACGGTATCGTTAAGAGGAAAAAGGGTGAATATCAGCCGCCGATTTCGTCGCAAGCGGAGTTTCGGCCGTCGCTGCAGCAGGATTCGACGGGCGTATCAATACCGCAGTAATCCGCGCACAGCGCCTTGCCGTTGTCGTTGGTTCCCGAACAGGTAGTGCCGGTACTGTCGTACTTGCGGCTGAGGGTGTACGCGTAGCGGATTTCGCCGGGGCTGACGCGTTCGGCATAACCGATACCTTCTGGGTAATCCGTCCCGGTAAGACGCATTAAAAAGCCGTTGCCCGTGCCGCACGCGGGGGAACCGCCGGAAACGGAGCCTTTGGTGCAAAACGTCGGGCCCGAAGCGCCCTTAGGGGCCACGCCCAGCCCGCGGAAATCCAGCGAATACTTATTTACATTCATGTACCGGCGCTCCTGCGCCTGGGCTACGGAATCCAGTAAATTGACGGCTTCCACCATGCGGGAGCGTTCCACCGCTTTTTGGTAAGCGGGCATAGCCGCCGCGCTTAAAATACCTATAATCAAAACGACGACCAACAACTCAATCAGAGTAAAACCTTTCACGCAAAACCTCCACGGGTTGCCGCATACAAAGAGCCGGACGTTATTTATTTAAGTGTACCAGTAAAATACCCCAGAGTGCAAGCGCAAATAAAAAACCGCCCTCCCCATATCACGGGAGAGCGGTTTGCAAACTTCAAACCATATCAGCTTCCGGCAACCGTGGAAGCGTCACCGGTGTAACTTTCATTTCCGGTATATTCAATGCAGAATTCTTTGTCATCTTCCGTATTAGTGCCAAGTGCACAATGCGGCGGTTCCGTAGAATCGTATTCTTTCCAAATGGTATACGTATATTGGCCGGAACCGGAGCGCGCGGCTTCCACGCCGGAATGATTGCCGGAAGTGGTAGAAGTACCCGTTAACTTAATGGCAAAACCGTTTCCGGTGCAAGTGCCGTTATCAGCAGAAGGCTGGGGGCCCTTCGTACAATAAACATTGAAAGCAGCCGCGTTGGCCGGCGCCACGTCAAGGCTGGTCCATTTCGTAGCGAAATTACCCGTTTTCATTTTATAACGAGCTTGAGCGCCTACCACCGTTCCGATTAACGTATCTGCTTCCGCGGCACGGCTGCGTTCCACCGCCTTGAAGTAAGCCGGCATAGCCATGGCGGCCAAAATGCCGATGATGAGCACAACGACTAAGAGCTCAATCAGCGTGAACCCTTTGTTATTATTCTTAATCATTTTTCTCTCCTTCCTACAAGTTTTCTTGTTGGCGGCCCGGTTTGGGATACTGTAGGAGTTTTTATATAACCCAAACCGAACCGTTACCCCAATTTATCAAAAAAAAAAAACAAGTCAAGGCCTTCCAGGCCGCGGTTATCTTTCCCCTCTAATTTGACTAGTTTAAGCCACACTGTTTAGGACATGTCGCCACCCACAAAAGGCGCGCCCCGTATGGCCGCCCGCAGGGTTCTTTCTTCTTTTCTTTCGAAAAGAAGCAAATACTTCTCTTACTTTTTGTATCGACAAAAAGTAAGCAAAAAACTCGCAGGCCACACCCATAAAATCCAGTTCCGCACGGCGCATTTTACAACTCGCCTACGGCTCGGACAAATAAAATGCTTTCTCCGTACGGAACGAATTTTATAGACGGGTTAAGGCCTGCATAAACGGAAACGCGCGGGAGGCGTTTTATAAACAGGATGAAGGCCTTCACAAACAACAACGGCAACAACATAAACAGAACGAAGGGCGGGGAATAACAAAACGCCGTTATTCCGCACGGAAAAGACTTAATTTGCTACACTTATGTATATGAAGAAATTTGCTATTTTAACCGCCGCACTCATTTGCCTGTGCGCGTGCAACCAGTATCAAAACGTCACCGTTACGCTGCCGGACGGTTTCGCCGTTAAAGCCCGCGTGGCGGACACGCCCGAAAAGAAAGAAAAAGGCCTGATGTTCGTCAAACACCTGCCCGAAAACGAAGGCATGCTTTTTCTTTCCGATGAAGACGAACTCCAACAATTTTGGATGAAAAACACCCTTATTAATTTAGACATCGCGTTCATCAAAAACGACCATACCGTTTCCTCCGTCGCGCACGACATGGACCACACCTACACCTACACGCCGGATTACGACGTTCCCCAGGCAGTAGGCTTTGGGCGTTACGTGTTGGAACTTCCTGCCGGAACGGCCGCCAAACACGGGGTGGAACCGGGCGCAAAAATTGAGTTTATCCTGCCGGAGAAAAAATGAAAAAAGTTTACCTGGCGGCTCTGCTTTGCTTCTGTCTGTCCGCCGCTCACGCGGGTGAAACAAACCCGTGGGCCGCGCTCAATGCCGAAGCAAAACGCCATCTGGTTAACTTAATCAATATCGACACTTCCCTGCCGGAGCCCGACGAGCTTTCCGCCGCGCGCTACCTGTATAAAGAATTTAACAAACACCAAATAGACTGGGATATTTTTATCCCCAGCAAAGGCCGCGCCAACCTCATGGCCCGCATTAAAGGAAGCGACCCGGAACAAAAACCGCTGCTTCTCATTTCCCATTTAGACACGGCCCCCGCCGCCGAAGGCTGGAGTTATCCCCCCTTTAAAGCCACCGTGGAAAAAGGCAACATCTACGGCCTGGGTTCTACGGACGCAAAAAATTATACGGCGGCATATTTGGCCCTGTTCACCTGGCTAAAAGACCAAAACATCACCCCCAAGCGCGACATCATTTTCCTCGCCACCTCCGGCGAAGAATCCGGCAGCGAAACAGGCCTTTTATGGCTGGGCGCCGCCCATTGGGATAAAATAAAACCCGGGTTTGCGCTCAACGAAGGCGGCGGCATTATCAAAAATAAAGACGGCGTGGATTTAATCTTTGCCGAAGCCTCCACCAAAATGTACATGGATATTAAAATCACCGCCTACGGCACGGGTGTGCACTCGTCCATGCCGGTAAACGATAACGCCGTCTACCTGCTCTCGCAGGCTTTGGCCAAAATCGCCGCGTACAATCCGCCCGCCAAACTCACCCCTACGGCGCGTACCTTCTTTAAAACCATCGCTCCGCTGCAGGATGAAGACGGCCAAACCACGATTGACTTTTTGCTCTCCGGCGGGCCGCAAACCCAATCTTCCGCCGCCGAGATTATGGCGCTTGACCCGTTTTTCCGCTCCCAGTTAAAAGATACGCTCAACCCCACCGTACTTTCCGCCAGCAAAGATTCCGGCTCCGCCAGCGGCGAAGCCAGCGCGGTCATCAATGTGCGCCTGCTCCCCGGCACGGACCCGGACGATTTTTTCGAACACGTAAAAGAAATTTTTAAAGACGAAGAAAACATCAGCCTCGAAATTTTGGAACGCCCCCAAACGCCGTTCCCCGCGCCGATGGACGGCACGGACCCGTTGTTTGCGTCCATTTCCAAAACGGCGGCCAAAATACTGCCGGGGGCCATCACCGTACCGGGCATGAGCCCCGCGTCGGGCGATAACGAATTCCTGCGCAAACTGGGCGTCATTACCTACGGCCTGGGCCCGGATATGGACCCGCTGGGCGAAAACACCACCCACACGCCGGACGAATTTATCAGCGAGCAAGATTTTTTCAACCAGCTTCAGTTTATCTCCGGCATTGTCTTTGATTTCGCCTACGGCGAAGATTTACTGCCCCTTACGCCACAGGAATCCACCACGCCCGAAACCAAATAACCCGTTTTATCCGCCACACACGAACAACAAAGCCTCCGCATACAGCGGAGGCTTTGTTCTTATACAAGCTTATTATTTCAAACCATCATTCGCGCCGGTGTAAGTCGTCAAGCAGTTGGGGGCCACGCAAGCAAGCCCGTTTGAATTGGGACTACTGTGGCAATCCGGCTGACAGCAGCACCGTCCCTTTGCATCTTTAATCCACTTTCCGGGAAACCCCACCGAGGTACACGTTCCCCCCAAAGTACAGTTTTGAAGATCAGTTCCAATGTCTATCGGTCCGTCGATAATCGCCCCCCCGCGGCCGCAAATGGTAACCTTGGCAACAACCTGCCGGCCAACTGAAGTAATATGCCCCGGCTCACCAGGCTGTTCATTACAAATTCCTCCGGGACAGTCATCATATTCAGGATTTTGACATTTCCACTTGCCTTTAATACAACGCCGCACCAACGGAGGTTCACAAACAATAAGAGCATCCCCGCAAGTGTAACTGCCTGACCATTCCGTATCTTCACCGACCGAATATACATCGTAACATTCAAATTTCGACAGGACCATTCTATCCACCACATACTGGTTTATTTTGTCCCCATCACATGTATCATCCCCATAATAATCGTTAACAATTTCCCGGCCGTCTACGCAGTCATCACATTCTTCTTCCGGCTTGTCGCAATCCCCAAACGTGCTGTCCCAGGAACCGCTGTCTTTATTACACGTATACGTAATACTCTGCATGCCGCCGCAAGAACTGCAGCTCTTGCTCGTCTGCGTAGGTTGGGAGGTACACCCGCTTTTGTTCCAAGCACCGTATTCCCATTCGCCCGTAGAGGCGTCACACGTCGCCGTGCGCGTTTCAAACCCACAGGTATTTCCCGCCGTGCACGCCTGGCGGTCTTTCTTTTCCCCCGTACATTCACAGGAGTCACTGATACTGCATGCGCCCCAGTCGCTCCATTCACCCGTGGTTGTATTGCACGTACGGCTTTGTGTGCCTTTGTTTTGACATCCGCACGCTTGCGTATCACTGCCCGTGCAAGGGTGTATTTCAGGTTCTACCGGAGGGATAGTTCCCGCACAGCTCTCCGGCGACGGTTCATATGTGAATCCCACATCACAGTTCGGATAGTTCTTGTTCAGTTTTTCACAGTCATTTCCTCTACAACAAATTCTCCCATCTAAATACGATGGCATTTCCAACGTATAACTGTAATTACCTTTACTGCTCGCAATTACGCCTGTACCTTGCAGCGTTATCTCATAATTCTTCGTGTCCGGGTTCTTTACAATATCATTTAGTCTGGAAATATCATCCGCTATATACGGCTTATCCAACGCGCAGCGCTTTTCCTGTTCCGTGCGGATAGAAGCCATTAACTCCTCCGCTTCCGTTGTTTTGCGCGTTTCGATTACTTTACTAAACTTCGGCAGTACTGCCGCGCTTAACACGCCTATTACGATAACCACTACTAATAACTCGGTTAACGTAAAGGCTTTCTTTTTGTTCTTCATACGCCCTCCTCGTTAGTATTGCGGGAAGAACGGGGGAATCCGCTCTTCCCGCTTCCGGTGTCTCTTGAGGAGGGACTGGCCGGTTAAAACGAATTAAACTGCCTTTTTGGCAAAACAAACCCGAAAAGAATACGGCCAGCCCGCCTCATTAGCCAAATGTATCAAAAAAAAAAAACGAGTCAAGGCCCAGAGCTTGGGCTCCCCGCTTGTCCGCGCTCCTCTGATTAGTTTAAGCCACACTGTTTAAGACATGCCCCAAAGTTAGTTTTTACTTTTTGTATCGACAAAAAGTAACAAAAAACTCGCAGGCCGCACCCATAAAATCCAGTTCCGTACGGCGCATTTTACAACTCGCCTACGGCTCGGACAAATAAAATGCTTCTCCCGTACGGAACGGATTTTATAAACGGGTTAAGGCCTGCTAAACGGCAATAACAAACAAAGTCCCGGAGTTGACGGCCCGCAGGGTGCGGCGCACCGCACCCGCTTGGGGAAAACGCTATCCAGTGATGTGCACAAGTGGTATAATATGAATATGGAACCATCCCTCCCCCTCAAATTTAATCAGGTTCCGTATAGATTATGATTAAACAAGGAAAATGCTTTTTCACGTCCGAGTCCGTTTCCAAAGGGCACCCGGACAAAGTCTGCGATCAAATTTCCGACGCTATTTTAGACGAAATTTTAAAGAAAGACAAAACCGCCCGCGTAGCCTGCGAAACGTATATCACGCGCGGCCTGGTGATCATCGGCGGGGAAATTACCACCCGCACCTGGGTGGATGTGGAACAAATCGCGCGCGACGTAATCAAAAACATCGGTTACGACGACGCCAAATACGGTTTTAACTACAAAACCTGCGCCGTCATCAACGTAATCGGCAAACAATCGCCCGACATCAGCCAAGGGGTAGACGTAGGCGGCGCGGGCGACCAGGGCCTGATGGTGGGGTACGCCGTAAACGAAACGCCGGAACTGATGCCGCTTTCTTTGGTGTTATCGCATGAAATTTTGAAAAATTTGGAACAAGTACGCAAGAGCGGCACGCTGGCTTACCTCGGCCCGGACGCCAAAAGCCAGGTAACCGTGGAATACCAAGACGGCAAACCCGTCCGCGTGGATACCGTCGTCATCTCCACACAGCACACCGAAGAAATTTTGGATAAATCCGGCGACAAAATCACCGAAAAATCCAAAAAAGAAATCGCCAATGCCGCCCTCACGCCCGAAATCAAAAAGTGGATGGATAAAAACACCAAAATCTATATTAATCCCACGGGCAAATTTGTAATCGGCGGGCCGCAGTCCGACACCGGGCTGACGGGCCGCAAAATCATCGTAGACACCTACGGCGGACGCTGCCCCCACGGCGGCGGCGCGTTCTCCGGCAAGGACCCGACCAAAGTGGACCGCTCCGCGGCGTACATGGCGCGCTACATCGCCAAAAACATCGTAGCGGCCGGACTGGCGCACGAATGCACCGTCCAGCTGGCCTACGCCATCGGGCGCGAAGAACCCGTCGGTTTCTACGTGGATACGGACGGAACGGGTGTTCTGCCGGACGAAAAGCTGGCGCAAATTGCGCGCAAACTTTTCCCGCTCACGCCGCGCGGCATTATCGAGCACTTTAAATTAAGGAGTCCCGGCTATTGTCCCACGGCGGCCTACGGCCATTTTGGCCGCAAGGAATTTGCCTGGGAAAAGACGGACAAAGTAAGCGCGCTTAAAAAAGCCGCCAAATAACATTTCCCCGGAGGGTGAAAAGCCCTCCGGGTTTTTTAAAAAACACAAAGGAACATGCTATGAAATCCCGCGTACAACTCGCCAAAAACCGCCACAAAAACGGATATAACTGCGCACAGGCCGTCGCCTGTACCTATTGCGACTTGCTGGACATGGACGAAAAAACCGCTTTCCGCGCCGTCGAGGCCTACGGGCTCGGCATCGCCAAGCGTTACGAAATGTGCGGCTCCATTTGCGCCATGATGATGCTTGCCGGCCTCAAAAACAGCGACGGCAATATGGCAGAACCCGCCACCAAATTTTCCACGTTCGACCTGGGCGGCCACATGATTAAACAGTTTGAAAACTGGAATACCACTTCCTGCTGTGCGCTCTTACGCGGTACGGACGGGAAAACCGACCGCCTGCGCTCCTGCCGCGGCTGCGTGGCCGACTGCGCGCGCATCGTGGAAGACCAGCTGTTTCCCGGCCTGTTTGAGCCGTATGAAGACCGCTCCCCGGAGGAAGAATAATGAAAGTTTGCATGATTGTAACAGATGGATTTGAAGAAATCGAAGCCGTTGGCACTTACGCCATTTTACGCCGCGGCGGCCTTACTGTGGACGTATATTCGCTTTTGGATAAAGACGCTACCGGCCGCTTCGGGCTGACGGTTACAAACCTGCGGCCTTTCTCGCAATTAAATGCGGCGGAATACGGGGCGCTTGTCATTCCCGGCGGCCCGGAATATAAAGCGCTGGAAGCCAGCGCGGACGTTCAAGCCCTTATCAAACAATTTATGACCGAGGGCAAAACGGTGGCCGCCATTTGCGCGGGCCCGACGATTTTGGGCCATGCCGGCTATTTAAAAGGCAAAAAATATACGTGCTTTACATCCATGAATGAGGACTTCGGCGGAGAATATCAGGAAGATTATGCCGTGCGGGACGGAAACGTAATTACCGGCAAAAGCGCGGCCGCGACGATTGACTTCGGGTTCCTGATTTTGGAAACGCTCGCCGGAAAAGAAACGGCGGACAAAACGAAGAAAGAAATCTATTATAAAAATTGCTAGTTTTCCGCTTCTGACAAACACCCCGGATTTACCCGGGGTGTTTTTGGTTAAGAACCGATAACAAAATCATTTCCCTCTTTTTTCCCGCCGCTTAACATCCGGCAGATTTCCGTACCTTTGGTCGAATACCCATGACAATACACGCCGGGTTTTTCTTCTTCTATATACAAAAAATATACGCTGCCAAACGGCAGCCGGTTGGCCAGCGCAATACTTGAGGATTTAGATTGAGCCCTGGTGCCAAACTAATAATTTTTACTTTGCTTACGCCGCCAGGAATTAAACACTTTGTCTTCCCCCGGGATTTCGACATCCAATTCGTCGATATGCTCCGCATACGCTCCGTTAGCTATCTGATAAACTTTATTTGCATTCGCAATACTGTTTAAAATCACCATAGCTTCCGCCGCGCGGGATTTTTCCACCGCTTTCGTATACTGCGGCAGCGCCACCGCCGATAAAATACCGATGATAAGAACAACGACTAATAACTCTATAAGCGTAAAACCTTTTTTACTGGATTCTGAAACGCTATCATTAGACCTCGGATTACAACTTTCCGGGGTGACGCTAAGCGGACAAAGCGTCAGTTCAGAATGACGGTAAAGCGTAAAACCGCACTTTGTCATTCCCGGGCACCGCATGGTGAACCGGGAATCCAGATTTAAATAAGGTTTACAACTTCTATGACACAGACTAGATTCCGGGGCTGGCGGCGCGCAGCGTGCCGGAATGACGGCTTTTTGACACATTGGATATATCCCCCTTTACTCAGAATTATCCCCAGTTTATCAAAAAAAAAAAACAATACAACCCCTGGGGCTCGCCTTCTTTTTCGAAACCACAAAAAAACCTCCCTGGCCGCATAGCCGGGGAGGTCTTTTTAAGCAAAACGTTAATTAATGCGTCAACGCTTTCAGAATCGAGTATTCAAACCCTTCCGTTTCGTTGGCGATTTCTTCCACCGCATCGTATACCAACTCAAACGCTTCTTTGCAATGCTGACGGTAAAGCGTCCAATTCTTGACGGGATTTTCCTGCAAATATTCTTTGATATAAAGAACATCGTCGTTATATTCAGCGGGAATCAGGGTAAGTACGGCATATTGCGCGGCGCGGAATTCGTCCTCCGTCAGCTCCACGGGATAAGACACCGTTTCCCCCGCGTCAATCAGGCGGCTTTCTTTTTCAAATTCCATAGCACGGGGAATCCAAAATCCCAACGCCATACCCAAGTCCGCCGGATTAAAATCATGTTTTTTCATCACTTTCGCCGCACGCACCAACAACTTATTAAATTCGGCTTGTTTTTCGTCTTCAAACCGGACAAGCGGCAGAGAGGAAGCCACCCCGCGGGAAACGGCATTTTTCACCTGCGCAACCTCTAAAGCCTGCGAAAAAGATAAACATCCCAACAATAAAACGCATACTCCCAAAAACTTTTTCATATTCACTCCTTGTTATATTTAAACTTATATATATTGAACGTTTTTTGCTCCGCCACCACAAGAGCCAAAAGGCCTAAAAACCTTTAGGACCGGACCTATTTTTCATAAACAATACTTACGAAAAAACGGAATTTTATATAAGAGCGCTATCCCCGCATTAGCCAAAATAAAAATGCCAGTAGCAATAGAGGGAATCAGCGCAACATACCAACCATTCATGGCCTTAAACACACCAAAATGCGCAGACAGTTCCACCAAAATCAGATGGAACATATATACCCCCAAACTGTAACGGGCCAGACGTTCCGTCCAAAGCAAAACGCGGGGTCCGAAAGCTATTTTCCCCAGCACATCTTTTCCAAACAAAAACACCGCCGCGCCTGTAAAAAACGTAAGCGGAGAAAGGCTGGCACCTTGCATGGAATAAAAATAAAAACGGCCCGCTTTATCATCAAAAAACCCGTACGTGCCGACGGCAAGAAGCAGCCACGAAACCAGCGCGGCGCCGCAAATCCATTTTTTAGCGAGCGGACTGATTTCGTACGTAAACGCATAATATCCAAACATAAAATGCGCGCCAAACGTCCAAAATGGGATTTTCATTAACTTTGTAAATGTACTGACATAATAGGAATCGGGAAAGAAAAATTTTTCCGCATCTTCCAGCACGGGCAGCCCCATAGAGAACACTAAACATAAAACCATAAAATAAATCATTAATTTTCGTCCGCCTTGCGCCGTCAACACGCGTAAAAAAGGCGATACCATATAGAGCCCGATAATCATCGGCAAAAACCAATACCACATTACGGAAACAAATATATCCTGCGCCCATTCACCCGCCGGAGCGTGCCCCAGCCACACGTTCATCACCGCCGTACGGATAACCGCCCACCCCACGAGCACGGTCAGCATCCGCCCGATATATTTGCGGTACAAAACGGACAGAGGAATATCCTTTTGCGGATTTAGAAAAAATACCCCGCTGATCATTACGAATACGGGCACGGCAAAACGCGTAAACGCCAGTTCCGCATCCGTCACAAACCAGCTGAAAGAACCAAACGGAATTTGATTCTCCAAATAATGCGAAGACACGTGTAAAAACACAATGGAAAAAGCGGAAAAAATACGCAAGAAATCCAACCAAGCCACACGGCGCGACGAAATATTCATATTCACTCTCCTAAAAGCAAATGGAACGGATTTCTCCGTTCCGTCACCGTAAAAATCAGATTACCCGCCCTTAAAACCGCAGGGAAAGCGACGCTTCCGCCCCCAGGCCATAGTAAGCGTAGTTGGCGGCCAGGCTCAAATCCAAATAAGACGGCAGCTTAAAGTTGAACCCCGCCGTCGCGCGCGCGGTGGCCGCGTGTTCGCGCGTACCGACGAGCACCGGGTCCAAATCCGCACGGTTGATGTTAAGCGTGGTATAATCCACCCCGCCGCCGACGTACGGCACGAAGTATTTAAATTTCATGGAAAGCACCAAACTCGCGTTGTAATGCGACGCAGAAAAATCGCGCGCGCTTGCGCTGTGGGCCGCCACCACCAACATCGGCTGGAACGAACCCAGCATTTCATTCGGGCGCGTAATCCCCCACCGGAGTCCCCCGCCGGCAATGGTTAACCCCTGGTAGCTGCTGGCGCGGATAAACCCGTCAATGCGGAACGGCATGCCGATATCAGCCTGGAGCCACGGATAAAAAACTTCGCCCACTTCGTCCCGGTCGCCCAGCGCGGTATGCTGTCTTTCCGCACGGGTATCACCGTTGCCTTCGCTCATTTTAAAAACCATACTGCCACGCGGCCCGATTTGGAATCCCCCCCAGCCCAAAATACGGCCCGTAGTATACGTGCCGGAGCCGATAAGGCCGCCCAAGTCTTTGGTAAACGCGCGGACGTTGTGCTGCGTCACGTTCGCGCCGAAGTCGTCCCAAATGTTCCGGGCCGACGCGCCGGACGCGCACAACACGCAAACAGCCAGCGCAAAAAACAAATGTTGAATTTTCATCATAACCTCTCTAAACAAATTTAAAGTGAATCAAAAACGAGTTCGTCGCCTTCTTTTACGCGGCCTTTTAAAGTTCCGCCCGCCAGTTCCAACGTACGGCGGGAACCGCGCACAAAACGGCCGAAACGCCACGGCTTCATATTTTCTTTTACATATAGAACCGTTCCGTTTTTATCTACAAAAACGGCGTCGATATCAAAACGCATAAAACACGTATGAATTTGCGGACAAGGGTCCAAGAGTAACCCTTTGCCGGCATCAAGCCCGCGGCGGAACATCAGGCCTTTTAAACGCGTAAAATACGTATTGGCCAGTTCAATATCGTCCGCCAGCGTTTCGCCGGTGCGTTTTAAAATACATTTCATAGGGAATTTTCACCCGCGTCCTGCGCGGCTAAATCCGTCAGCGTTTTCTCTGCGCGGCTGCGCAGTTTTTTATCCAAAAACCGGAAATTTTCCGGCGGTTTTACGGCGTAACCGTTTTTATTTTGAAACACCAAAAACGTAACGAGCCAGTACCCGTCGAACGATACGTCCGCAATCCACATACCGCCGCGCGTTTTGGCGGCGCGGAATTCTTCCACTTTTATCTCGCCGGAGCCCGCGTCCTGCACGCAGGGCCCGAAGCAAGATTTCACAAAATCAAACGTTTGCCGCGTTAAAATGCGGATGTTAGCGTACTGGCCGCGCGAAAGCGGCAGCGTTACTTTATCCGCCGAAACGGAAACGTCTGCAACTTGAAACAAAGAACCGTAAGAAACGTCAAAGGCGCGCAGCGTCCACGGCCAGCACAACACCGCCAGCGCGAAAACCGCGCGCCCCAAAAAACGCATTACGCGGCCACGCGTTCCACGTAGCTGCCGTTGCGGGTGTCAACCAGCACCACGTCGCCTTCGTTAATGAAAAGCGGCACTTTAATCACGGCGCCGGTTTCCAGCGTGGCTTCTTTGGTGGTGTTGGCGACGGTGTCGCCTTTCACGCCGGGCACGGTAGACGCAATTTTGAGCGGTACTTTAATGGGCAGTTCCACGTTAAAGAGTTTGTCGTTAATGTAGATGCCGGTGGCGTCCATATTATCTTTTAAATATTTCACCAAATCGCCCAGTTTTTTGGTTTCCACTTCCACCTGGTCGTAGGTTTCGGCATTCATAAAAGTGGCCATATCGCCCGTGGTGTACAGATACGTAAAGGGGCGTTTTTCCACTTCCACTTCTTTGAATTTGTCTTCGGGGCGGTAGGCGGTTTCAATCATGGAACCGGTGTTGATGTTGCGCAGTTTCACGCGCACCACGGCGCGGGCTTGGCTTTTGCGGTGGTGTTGGAATTCGATGATTTCCACCAATTGTCCGTTTTCGTCTTCAAAAATAAGTCCTTCGCGAAATTGAGTCGTGCTCAGCATAAGTTATACCTCTTTGTCGGGCCGGGGCCCGTAATTATTTGTGCGTCAATTTTTTGGAACCCGTTTTCGTGATAAGAAAACTGTCTTCCAGACGGATACCCCATTTATTTTCGAAATAAATGCCGGGCTCCACCGTTACTACGTAATTTTCTTCCAACACGTCCGGCGCGCCGGAGCGCAAGATAGGCCGGTCGTGCTCCACAAGGCCGATGGCGTGGCCCGTGGTATGGAAAAATTCTTTGCCGTATCCCGCGTCTTCAATCACCTGGCGGGAAGCGGCGTCCACTTCGCCCGCAGTCACTCCGGGGCGAAGAACTTTTACGCCCGCCGTGCGGGCTTTATCCACAATACTCCAAATTTTTTTGTACTCGGCGGGCTCGTTTTTGCCGTGCCACCAGCTGCGCGTCATGTCGGACGTATAGCCTTCGTAAAAACATCCAAAGTCCATCAGCACGGCTTCGCTTGCTTTTAATTTGCGTTTTTTGGAAGGCGTATGGTGCGCGTCGGCCGTGTTTTCACCGAAGCAAACAATGTTAAACGGGATAGAATCCGCGCCGCGTTTGTGCATGGCCACAGCCATTAATACGCGCACGTCTTCTTCCGTCATCCCCGTTTTGATTAACGGCTTAACTTCCTCAAACGATTCCGCGGCGATTTTGCACGCTTTTTTAAGCCGTGCGACTTCATCTTCGTACTTTTGCATGCGCATTTCGCCGATTAAGCCCAGCGCGCGCACAAATCCTTCCGATTCCAGTTTTTTACCTGTTTCAAAATCAACGCAGGCCGGGTCAAACGCGACGCGTTTTAAACCCAATTTTTTAATTTTGGCAAGCGCGCCGTCCAGCATACCGCCGTAGGGCACGTCTTCGGTTTTTAAAAATGCGGCGGCGGGCGTCATTTTGCTGACGATGAGTTTTTTAGTAATGCAGTACGCTTTTTTGGGCGTAATTAAAAATACGGCTTCGCCGGCGGAAAGTTCAATGCCGGACAAATACCGCTGTTCCAGCGGGGAAACGGTTAAATAACCGTCCAAATCCGCCTGTTTTAACACGCGGCGAAAATCATTCATGCGTACGGAAGCTAAATCTTTGATTGCCATAATTATTTTTTCGTTAAAATTTTGGCCCCGGTCTTGCCTACGGCCATGGTGTCTTCCAGGCGCACGCCGTATTTGCCGGGCAGATAAATGCCGGGTTCCACCGTCACCACGTTGCCTTCGGCCAGCACGGTGTCGGCGGTTTGGCTGTTATAGGGCTGTTCGTGGATTTCAATCCCCACGCCGTGCCCGGTGCGGTGGGTGAAATACTCGCCGTATCCGGCGTCGGAAATTACGCCGCGCGCGGCCGCGTCCACCGCTTTATTGGCCGTGCCGATTTGGACGGCTTTTACACCCGTTTTGCGGGCTTTTTCCACAATCTTCCAGATTTTTTTGTATTCGGCGGGTTCGTTGTTGCCGTGCCACCAGCTGCGGGTAATGTCGGAGCAGTAGCCTTTGTAAATACAGCCGAAATCCATCAGTACGGCGTCGTTCGCTTTTAGTTTGCGCGAACCCGTTTCGTGGTGCGGGTTGGCGGAGTTTTCGCCAAAGCCGACAATCGTCAGAAAAGACGGGCCGGACGCGCCTTTGGCGCGCATAAATTTTTCCAGTTCCGCGGCCAGTTCGCTTTCGGTCATGCCCGTTTTTACGCGGGGTTTTACGTATTCGTACGCCTGGTAAGCGATGCGGTTGGCTTCGCGCATGAGTTTTAATTCGGCGGCGTCTTTGGTTTCGCGCAGTTTGGAGATAAATCCCCCCACTTCCGCAAATCCGGCGGCGGCCATCATTTTACCGTTTTGGTAGGATTCTTTGGCGGCATCGAACCCGACGCGTTTAAGCCCCATTTTTTGGGCTTGTTCCACGGCGGCGGCCAGACGGTTTTCGCAGCCTTTTACGTCCATTTCGGGAGCGAACTTGCCAAACGGTTCCACATACAAATCGCGCGTGAAGCACGCCACGCCTTTGCCGTGCACCAAAAGGACGGTTTCTTCGGGATAAAAAAAGAAATTGGTTAAATACAGCTGGTCTAAGTTGTTGGTAACGATAAGGCCGTCAAGTTTGTTTTTACGCATAAGCCCGCGCAACGCGGACAAACGCGCGGCCGTAATGTTTCTTTCAGACATGATACACTCCCTAATAAATCTATACAAATATATGATAACAATTTTAACTCCGCCCCACAATCACAATTATAGTTTGCGCGCGCGTAGGAACGGCAAGACGTTAAAATTCCGCCAAAATTTAATATAATAACCAGTATGGCACACCGCCCCTTTTTAAAAACGGTTCTAACCGTCCTGCTGGCGACCTCGGCGTTACTCGCCCGGGGAGGAACGTTTACATCCTCCGACGGCGCCTTCACGCTGGATATGCCCTCGGGCTGGACGGACGTCAAAACCCCGCCGGCGGGAAGCGTGCTTTCCATTCAAAAAAAATCGTCCCGCATTGACGTTAAAACCGCTGACTGCACCACCGAAACCTGTATCGAAGGCAAAATCAATGCCGATCTGGCCGATGTTAAACGCAAAAAAATGCAGGTGGTGGGCAACACCTACACGGGCGAAGAAATCAAACGCATTGAATTTTCCACCGGGGAACCGTTTTTCTACATCAGCTTTTTTACGCCTAAAAACGACTTTGGCGCCGGCTACTTTTTAATTAACGGCAAAGCCTATTCCATCCTGGCCAAAGATTTAACTTACGCGGAAACGGATTTGATTTTTTCGTTCATCTCCCCGCGCAAAACGGAAGAAGAAACGCCCTCTTTGGAAATGGCGGTAAACGATCCGCGCGCCTATAACATCGCCGCCCTGCCCGCCGTGGCGGAAGAAACCCTGAGCGCCCCCGTGGAAGCGGCCGCGCCTGCGGAAGCCAAACCCGCGGCAACAAAACCCTCACCCAAATCGGCCAAAAAATCCGGCTTCTTCGCCAAACTTAAAAAGCAACTTGCAAACGTAAAGTTAAACACGCTTTTATCCCCCAACATGCCGCCTTACGTGCGTAAGATGGGCCATGGGTTTGACGCGTTAATCGTACTGGCGTTTCTATTTGCCGGCTTACAGCTGGCCGTGCTGGCGGTACGGTTGTTTGTCCGCCGCCAAACGCCGGACGCGCCCGCCAACCCCAATTCGCTTTATCCCATCCGCTTTACCCGGCTGTACGGTACGCCCTCGCTGATTTTCCGCGCCAAAGACAACCAGGGCAACATCCTTATTTCGCTTTCCGCCCGCTGGGACAGTTTATTCCTGTTTACCGGGCTGACGCTTGTGGGACTGACGTTTTTAACGCTGGCCGCCGCAGGCATCAGCGAAAATGCCCGCCTCCTGCCGCTCAGCGCGTTTACCTACAACACCCTTTATTCCGCCTGCTCGCTGGCGATCCCGCTGGGCGTACTGATTTTCTTCTGCGGGGTGGTGTGGTCCCAGCTCGTGTTGCGGGAAATTACGTTATTCGACCGCAAAGGCCAAAAAGCGGCAGTGGTGTTACAAAAAGGATTCGGATTGTTACAGGAACGGTACGAAATTTATTTCGCCCGCTCCAAAGACGTGCTGACCGTTACGCGTAAACGTTTTTCCATGCGCCGCCAATGGAAGCTGTTTGACCGGGAAGGCCACCTGTTAGCGGAAATTACGGAAACTTCCGCCGCGCGCTCCGTTCTGCGCAAGCTGTGCGGACATCTGTGGGGCTTCCTGCGCGCGGATTACAGCGTTGCCGGGCAAATGGATTCGTGTGGGTACATTCAAAACGCGCACGCGGCGTTTGACCGCTTTACCTGCACCCTGGATAAACCGCAGGCTTTAAACGCGCGCGACATGCTGGCGGTATCCCTGCTTATCAACATCCGCGACAAGGACAAATGGTACCCCTGGTTCAACTGATTTTGACGTTTACCGCCCTGCAGCAGCCAGGGCGGTTTTATTTTAATAAATTTTGATATTTTATATATATGCGCTACTTTTTATTATTTATTTATTTCTGTGCTACTGTATCCGCTACCGCACAAACGGTGCAGGATTATGTTTCCGCCCGCTTGCAGCACCCGGTGTTAAAAGGCGCCTGGTGGGGCGGCGCGGCGGCTTACGTAAACGCGCCGGAAGACGAACTTTTTTCCGTCAATGCGGACACGCGTCTGACGCCCGCCTCCACGCTTAAACTTTTAACTACCGCCGCCGCACTCGAAACCTTAGGGCCGGAGCACCGCTTTCAAACAAACCTGTATGCGCAAAAACGGCCGGACGAAAACGGAATATTAAAAGGGGACCTCTATTTACAGGGCGGCGGAGACCCGACGCTCGGCTCCACCCGCGTAGCCGGGGCGGAAAGCTGGCAGACCGTCGCCAAAAAATGGGCCAAAGCAGTGAAAGACGCCGGCATCACGCGCGTGGAAGGAAACATTATTGCGGACGTATCTTTATTTGAAGGGCCGTCCGTGGGCCCCAAAGTAAACTGGGAAAACATGGGCAACTATTACGCCGCCCCGGCAAGTCCGCTCTCTTTTAACGACAACTCTTTTAAAATTCATTTTTCCCCCCAGCCGCGGGACGGCAAGCCGGCGGAAGTTTCCTCTATCGAGCCCGAAGTTCCCGGCCTTACGCTAAAAAGTTTCGTCACAGCCGACGGAAAAAACAAAAAAGATAATGCCTACGTTTACGGCGCGCCACACCAAAACGAGCTGGAAATCTACGGCACCATTCCCACGAATTTCACCGGGTTTACCATTTCCGCCGCGTTGCCGGACCCGGCTTTTTTCGCCGCGCACGCGTTAAAAACGGAACTGGAAAAACAGGATATTTTTGTGCTGGGCGTGCCGCAAACCACGCACACCGCGCCGGATTATACGACGATGTCCTTGCTGCATGCGTACCAGTCGCCCAAACTCAAAGACATTGTCGTCATCATCAACAAACGCAGTTTTAATCTGTACGCGGACATGATACTGCGCCAACTGGCCGTACACGCCGGAAAAAAGGGAAGCCTTCAAAACGGGCTCAAGGAACTGAATAATTTTTTGCGGGAAAACCGGCTGGCCGGGCCGGAAGATACGGTAATTTACGACGGAAGCGGCCTCTCGCGCGATAATTTGGTAACTCCGCACACGCTCCTGCGCACGCTTGCGTTTATGACCACCAGCCCGAATTTTACGTATTATTACAATTCCCTCGCCACGCCGGACGACCGCGGCGATTTACTGCTGTTAAGACGGTTTTTAAAAACGCGCAAAGCCGTCAGCCGCGTGCGCGTAAAAGGCGGCACGATTGACGGCGTAAAAGCCGCCGCCGGCTACGTAACGGATGAGAAAGGCAACCAAATCGCCTTTGTGCTCATAGCCAATAATCTGGCCACCAAAAGCGAAGCTATTTTCCGCATACACGAAGACATTTTAAAACAACTGCTCGCTCAGCCCTAACGCAAAAAAATCCCGGAGCCTAAAACTCCGGGATTTTTTCAATCAGCCCGCCGTAACCACAATGCTTTTCCACCTGCCGCGGAAGAACCGCCACAGCATCAGCACCGCCGTTACGCCGGCGTAAAACGTCAGCCAGCTCCACACCCAAAACACGGATAATTGCAGTTTGTACACGATGTACCACGTGCCGGGAATCAACATCCCCCAGGCACAAAACAACATCACATACATATAGAATTTGGTATCGCCCGCACCGCGGATGGCTTCGCCGAAAATCAGGTAAGTGGCGTCAAAAATCACAAAGAAGCTGACAAGTTTGATAAGCGGATACGTTTTGGCCGCAATCACCGCCGCATCGGCCGACGACGGCGGAATAAACAGGTTCACAAACAGGGGCGCGCCGAAAAAGAACAAGATCCCGATTCCAAACGCATACGTATAACCGATTTTGCACGCATTTTTAACCACGCGCACGCTTAAATCGGCCCGTTTTAATCCTTGGTATTTACTGACCAAAATTTGAATACCAATCCCCAGGCCCAAAATCACCGTAAACACCACCGGCTGCATGGACATAACAACATTGCTGGCCTGCAGGGAAATCGTGTCGATATTCCCCACCATAAAAGTAAACAAGGTAAAAGACAGAATATCCATCAAAAACCCGAACCCGTTAGGCAGCCCGAAACGCAATAAACGCGAAAATACCGGCTTGTAAAACCCGGCCAGCTTGCTGATTTTGTATTCCGTCCGGTTTTTGCGCGCAAAAATCAGCGCGCCGAACATCGCCGTGATGGTACCCTGGCTGATAATCGTTCCCCACGCGGCCCCGGCGATGCCCATCTCCGGGAAGCCGAGTTTGCCGAAAATCATCACATAATCGAGCCCGATATTTATCAAATTGCCGATAAGCGCCGTCCACATCGGGATTTTGGTTTGCCCGCGTCCGCTGAAAAAACTCGCGAGCGCGTTATTGATAACCGCCAGTCCGCCGAACAAATTTAAAATGCCAAAGTATTTAAGTTCCAGCGCACGCACCTGCGCTTCGTGCCCGAACGCGTTAATCAGCGCAAACCCCGCCGGCGTCAGCCCCGCCAACAGGAGCGAAGACATCACCGCCAAAAGCACCCCCTGCCACAAAGATACGGTAACGGACGCGTATTTTTTCTTGGCGTAATACTGCGAAATAAAAACGCTGGTGTAACTGGCAAGCCCCATAAACATGGAAGCGAACGTCATCGCCAGCACGCCGGCCGGAACGCACGCGGCCAGTGCATCGTGCGAATGCCACGCCAAAAACATGCGGTCGGCAAACTGCATTACCACCTGCGACGCCATTAACACAATTAACGGATACGCCAGATGCCACAACTCGCCCAATGAAGCCTGGGCATATTTCTTACTCATTTACTACCACTCCTCCTTACAAAAAACCGCCCAAAAGGGCAGAAAAAAAGCCCGGGGGTTAACCCGGGCTTTTTTAAAGTCTTCCAAAAATTAAAGTTTGACGACTTTAACGGCTTTCGGGCCTTTTTCGGATTCCACGACTTCGAATTCCACTTCCTGGCCTTCGGCCAAGGTTTTGAAACCGTCGCCCTGGATTTCCTGATAGTGAACAAAGAGATCTTTAGAACCGTCTTCGGGGGTTACAAAGCCGTAACCTTTCTGGTCATTAAACCACTTAACTTTTCCTTTAGGCATTTTACAAATACTTCCTTTTATTAATTATAAGATACTTAAACTTAATAAGTATCTATAGTTATTGTAGCATAAATCCGAACAAATAACACAAATTATTATTAAATTTTTTTCGGCGGAGCCAAACTAAAAAATTTATAATGGTTTTATGAAAATAATGGAAGCGGTCCCCAACATTTCCGAAGGACGCCGGCCGGACGTTATCGAGCGAATCGCCGCACGGGTAAAAAACGCCTCTCCCGCGCGCGTGCTGCACATCGATTCCAACGCGGACGCCAACCGCACCGTCTTTACCCTGGCGGGCGAACCCGCCGACGTACGCCAAAGCGCGTTTGCGCTTATCCAAGCGGCGGCGGAAATGGTTGATATGCGTTTTCACTCCGGCGCGCACCCGCGGCTGGGCGCGGTGGACGTCTGCCCGTTTGTTCCCGTTAAAAACATGACGCTTACCGAAGCCGCCCAACAGGCCCGGCAGCTGGCGCGGGACGCCGCTGAAAAATTACACCTTCCCGTTTACCTGTACGAAGCCAATGCACAAACGCCGGAACGCAAAAACCTGGCGTTTATCCGCAAAGGCGAATACGAAAGTTTACCGCAAAAACTGAAAGAACTTCCGCCCGATTTCGGCCCGCAGGAATTCGATAGGAGCGTACAAAAAACGGGTGCGACTGTTATCGGCGCGCGAAATTTTTTAATTGCGTTTAACGTATCTTTAAACACGCAGGACGTAACCGCCGCCAAACAAATCGCTTCCGTTCTGCGCGAAAAAAACGGCGGCCTGCCCGCGTTAAAAGCCATCGGCTGGTACATGGCGGATTATCAATGTGCGCAGGTTTCTTTTAATTTAACCGATTACAAAACGACCGGTCTTGCGCAAACGTTTGAAGCGTGCCGAAAAGAAGCCGCCCGGCTGGGCATAACCGCAACGGGGAGCGAGCTCATCGGCCTTGCGCCGGAAGACGCATTTTTAAACGCCGGGCGTTTTTATGCGCCCGGGTTAGAGGACAAAACCGCCCTGTTGGAAAGGGCTGTGCGGGAGCTGAAGCTAAACAAAATCCGCCCTTTTAACATCCAAGAGCGGATTTTGGAATACAAGCTGAGCAGTCTGTTTTAAAACTTATTTAAACGCGTATCCGGCAGGCCGTTTTAAACGGAACGACGTTTTTCCCGGCGCACTTTTTTGGCCGCGGGACATAGAACCTTTTAATACTTTTGTGCGCATACAGGCTCCGTCTTTAATTTCACACGAATAAAGGTCCCTGTAAGGAACGCAGTCCGACGAAACAGGCCCATCCCCCATAAATATCGCCCCGTCCGCATACTCACACTCGCTAAATTCTTCATAAGAACCCGACTGGCAAATAAGCGTCTGCGGGTCAAACTGTTTACATATAACCAGATAATTCGTGTCACCACATCCGGCCGACATTTCGGAATAACTCCAAACTCCGGCTTCGGACTTTTTAATAGATAATTTAACAGAGGGCTGGGGCAAACACCGCATGTCTTTGTCGACACGCTCCGACTGATAGTTGCCTATGCACTGCCCATTTGCATAACGCGTACAAGACAGCGTTTCCTCCACTCCGGCGCCGGTTTTGGTCACAGAGTATCCCGCCTGGCAATCGCCCGTGGGTAAAAAGCCCTTTTTGCACTTAACCGTCGTATATTCATAGCGCACAAAATCATCGCCGTCCGCACGGACGGTTACTTCCTCATATCCGCGCACACAGGCCCGGGCGGCAGGTTTCTCGCAAAAGGCTACGCTGCTCTCCGTTTTCCGCCACGGAGTTTTCCGCTGTGCCAGTTTCTCCACGCGGGCAGCAATTTCTTTGCGCGTTTGAGGATTTTCCGCTTTTTTAAATTTCGGCTGATTGGCAGCCAGAGGCCGTGTTTCATCCGTATAAAATCCAAACAGAACGGTATCCCCCACCCCCGGATTAAGAGGCATTTGGGAAGGAAAAGAATCAGCCGACATCCCCGATATCGGTTTCGTTTCCACAACCACCGTTTCCATGTCATCGGAAGAATTTTGGCACCCACACACTACGGCCGCCGCGAGCACCACCCATAATAATTTGTGCATTTTTGTCCTCTCCTGTTATACCAACAGTTTATTTAATTGTACATAAGTTTGCGGGTTGATTTGCTCGGGACGCACCGTCGGAAGTAAATTTAATTTGGCAAGCGCCTCCGACACCGCTTCTTTGGGGTATCCGCAAAGCGTCAGCGAATTAAATGCCGTTTTGCGTTTGTGCGCAAAGGCGGATAAAACCAGTTTCTTAAATTTTTTCCATTCGTCTTCCGAAGAAAAAACGGGTTCTTTGAGCCTTTCAAACGCCAGCACCGCACTCTCCACTTTCGGCGGAGGATTGAAACTGCCGCGGCCCACTTTACAAATGGGGCTGATACGCGCGCGCAGCCGACTGAACACGGAAAGCGGCCCGTAAAAGTCTTCTCCCGCTTTGGCACGGATACGCAGGGCCTGCTCTTTTTGAAACATAAACACCGCCGAAAAGAAATGCGGCCAGGCGAGCACTTTATCCAAAATGTCGGCCGCGTCTATATACGGCAAATTGCTGACGAACTCCGTCGGCACGGACGGCAAAAGAGATAAATCAAATTCCAAAAAATTTTGCTGCGTGATTTTTACATCCGCCTCTTTGGGCAAATGCGTTTGCAGATAAGAAACCATTTCCGGGTCAATTTCTACAAGCGTAAAATTTTTTTGCCCTCGCGCAATTAACCGTTCCGTCAGTGCGCCTTTACCGGGGCCGATTTCCACCAAATTTTCCGCCCGCAGCAGCAAAGCGGCGTCTACAATTTGGTTGATTACCCCCTCGTTAATTAAAAAATGCTGTCCGTATTTTTGCATAAAATCCTCTGATTGAAAACGACAGATTCCCAAACCCTGCGGGTGGCCTGCAAGGTGTCGCCAACATTCGGGAATGACGACAAGGCGAGTAACGGGAATACCATGCCGCCAGCTACTGCGCCAATACTTTTAAATTCCGCGCCGCCGTTTTATTGGCGGGATCCGTCTCCAGCGCGCGGCGGTAATAACGTTGGGCAGAGTCGTCATCCCCCGCTACCACGTTCGCCGTACCGAGGCCCAGCCAGGCAAGCGGATCGGACGACACGGAAGACGCTTCCAAAAACGAAACCTGCGCCGCCGCGGAATCTCCGCGCGCCAGCCCGGCAAGCCCCGTCAAAAGAGCGCAGATATTCCCCTTCGGGCATTCCGGGGCGAAATCCTGCAAATCTTCCGACGCTTCATCCACCAGCTTCAGCCACGTTTTTCCCATCACCCACAGCCCCATATCGTTGCCCACGATACGCGGGTCATACACTGCTTTGGGGGCGGACGTATTGGCCGCCGTAAGCGCATGAGGCGAGGAAAAATCCGCCGTCCGGCCTTGAAGCGATAAATTTACGTTATACTTTCCGTCCCCCTGCGCCACGGCCTGGCGCACGCCGGAAATAAATTCGTCAATTTGCGTTTCGCGCGTTTTGGCGTCCGCCGGGGGCAAGGTAAACATCCGTTTAAATGAGCGCGAAGTTTGGGCGGAATTATCCAGTCCGCCCGAAGGCCGCAGCCGCTCATACGCCTGTTCAAACGAGTTTTGGGAAGACGATAAAGGCAATTTTGCCGTCGGCTCAAACTCCAGACCCACTTCCACATTTACTGCTTTGGACGGCGCCACTTTAGAAAGATTTTCTTTAAATTTTTCGATTTGCTTTTCGAATGATTCCGCCGTCCGACCGCTCGCACGATAGGCCGCATTTAACGCAAGCCCCTCCGCTTTAAAACGCGAAATGGAAAATGCTTCTTCCAGCGTTTCGCGCGCCTTGGCTTCATTCCCCGTGCGGACTAACAAAAACGCGTAGCGCAGACGCGCCACATAATCGCCCGGTTTGGTTTTAACGGCTTTTTTAAAGTATTTTAACGCTTCCTGCTGACGGCCCAATTTTTCGTACAAAGCTCCCAGGCTAAGCTGGGCGTCCTCGTACGCGGAAAACAGCCGTAACGCTTTTTTAAAAGAGGCTTCGGCCTGTTCGTCCCGCCCCAACGCTTCGTAGAGCGTACCTAATTGATAGTGATACAACGGCTCGCGCGGAGAAAGTTCAGTCGCACGGCGAAAGTGTTCGAGCGCTTTTTCCAAATTATTTTGGACGGCGTAAGTCGACCCCAAATTCATATTCGTATCAGCTTTGTCCGGGTCCAACTTATTGGCCGTCAAAAAGTATTCCTGCGCCCGTGTAACGTCACCTTTCCAACCAAAAGCAATGCCTAATAACTGGTACGCCATCGCACTATTGGGGGCCAGCCGCAACGCTTCATCGTATTCGGAAATAGCGTCATCCACCTTGCCCTCCCAGTACAGAGCCGCGCCAAACAGCAGGTGCGCCATCGGGTCCTTGGCGTTTTTGATAACGGCTTTGGCAAAACTGTTGGAGGCTTCCCGGTAGCGGGCCTGAGCCATTTCTCCCATGCCGCGGCGCATGTCAGACGCAGACTGGTCCTGCATGATTTGGTCCCACACGGTTTGCGAGTAATCGGTTTTAAGTTCCTGCTTACGGAAAGAAAAAGGAAATCCGGCCCGCGCGGGAATCGTCCCCGCCAAAAGGAGTCCCGTGCAAAAAATGAGAAAAACCGCCCGTTTTAAAAGCATACGTATATGATAGAAAAAAGGGAAGAGCGGGGCAAATAAAAAAGGGGGTTAGAAAGGAAAATTTGGAAGCAAAATTTTCGTTGCGTTTTCCGGAAAGGCACTGAATTTCCCCCCGGCAACATTTCACCTGCCCCAGCGTGTTTTTCCCTACAATCCCGCCCTGTACAAACCCGGCAGAAAATTTAATACACACAAATATCCCCGCTGTAACCAAGGATTTATAGATACAAAAAATCCCCGGGAGGTATTCCCCCCGGGGGATTGATTAAGACTTTACTTAAATACCGGCTTTCAAAGTCGGAGCGTACTGAGATTCTTTATAGGCACGTCCGCAAGTGCCTGCACGTCCGTTCCCGGGTTTTACAGATGCGCCGTTTACACATAACGTTTCAATATACTTCAACGCATTCTGTACAGACATGGTGTCTCCGTTATATCCACAAGACTGCTGGCTTTGGAAAATACCACGATACGCTGTATGATACTCTTGTCTGTTCTTATCATCAATCGTCGTATTCGTAGTACCGGCCTTATCGCTTACACGGGTAAAAAGCGGACGCCCGTTAACTGTGGCCAATTCCATCAACGGAAATGCCTTCCAAATACCAGTATTTAATACATTGATATAGGGAGCCCTGTCTCTTCCGTTCAAATCCAGGTCGCCATAAGTGTTTTTATTCCAGTTATAATGACCATAGTGATAACCCGACATATCAGTCCCGTTCTTTTTAACCGACTTCCCGCCGGCGCAACCGTAGAAGCGTTCATCCCGCTTTTTATTGACTCTGCTCTCTCCTTCATAAATATAATAATTCGAAGGATAGAACGAAGAATCTTCATTAATAAAAGCCGCGAAAGCTCCAAACATATTGCTCATAGTAGGCACCTGCGGATCCTTAGAAGCACGGCCAATGGCATTGGCTACGGCGCAGACCGTGTTTTTCGGAACGCTGTTGTTTCCGGCGGCGGCCATAATACGCATAGCATCTACCACTTGGGCCACCGTCGCCTGGCCGTTAGGAACCTGTTGTGCATAGCCGTTCATTTCAGTTTCTTTTGCCTGTTTATTATAAGCGGCAATAGCATTTTTCAAGTACTCGGCGGTTTCATCGTCCATAAAAGGCAGCGCACCAGACATGGCATCGATTTTACACGTCTTCCACGGAGAACCCGCATGTTGGGCACCCGGCTCAGAACGCGAAGGCTCAGCCATCGCGGCGGTCGGCATTATGGTAAATCTGGAATAAAAATTTACCTTGTCTACCGGCGCAGGAGGAACGGTGGTTCCTTTACAAGCAGGGTCCTGCGGATTCGTCTGGAAAGGCTCGCCCCAGGCATTATTGGCGCATGTTCTTTTCCAATGGCAGCCCTGCGGCTGGTCCGGCAGCGATTGTTCTTTACCGCTTTTACATACACAATTAGGGTCTACCTTTTCAAAAGGAGTCCAAGTGTTATTTTTGCAAATGCGCCGAGTAGCACAGCCGTTTTCATCTTCACCGTCTTCTTGTTCCCCTTCCACACAATCTCTCTTTTGCTCCGGATTAGGAGGATTGCCGTCATTAAAGTCACAAGAAGCAGTGCTGATTAAGTTACCGGAACGATACAAATTCCAACGAACTGTACCGGCAGAAGCATCTTTTCCGGGATTAAACAGATATTTACCATCGGCTCCCGGGTTTACAATGCTGCCCTGCGGATTGGCGGTAACAGAGGCCGCCGCGCCTTTATCTGTTTTTTCAAACGAAGCATAAGACGCACGGACCTGTAAATCACCCGCTTTACCCTTAAATGATTTGGAAACAGAAACACTGGCAGTTGCAGGATTGCTGTTATCCTGACATTTAATATTTACATTGCTAAACATACATCTGTGTCCAATCAATGTATCGATTTTGCCATCCCTGTCATCCAAGATGCGGTATTTGCGTTTGCAAACATCCCGGCGGGATTTACCCTCTTTTTGCGCATTACTGGTAGTACCGCGACGGTACAAGTAGCCTTGTTCAAAGTCTTCATATTTCATAGGAAGCGCTTTGGACATGCCTTTTTTACCATACCACAAGCGGGAATCATACATATCATATTTGGAGAACATGGATTCAATAAAGAACAAATCCAAGTCTTCAAACGCTTTTTTCGCATCGCCCTCCACACCTTGGGCGGCCATTAATTCCTGCAAACGGGCCGTCATAGCCGCTTGGAACTTTTGGTATTCAAAAACGTCCGATTCGCCTACGTAAATCACACACGCATTTTCCGGGCGTTCCTGATTTAAATCTACAAACGTAGAATAATCATTTTTCTTGCTTACGGCGCCGGAGCGCAAGTTTTTCCGCAAGAAAGTGCTTACCTCAGAGGCACTGCTCTTTTCCGTCAAATTACAAGACGGATTCAGTTTTTTGAAAGCCGCCAATAAAGAAGCCCGGTTAACGTATACCGAATTTCCGTTCACAGTTTCTTGTTCATTCCACTGTTCTACATAGCGTCCCAACTTCTGCGCATCGGCTGCACGGCCTTCCGCGCTAAAAGAAGATACGCCGGAAGAGTATTTACACGTAAAATCTAACGTATGACTGTTATCATCGCATAAATACAATGTTTTGCCTTTTTCACCAAGCGGAACATAATTGCGGGCCACAACATAATGGTATTTTTTCCATTTCATGGCCTCACCCTGCGGACGGGTATAATATACATTGGCGGAAGCCAACTGGTCGCAAGAAGAGCTGCCGTCAGCTCCGTCTGCAGCCATATCCGGCGCACCCGCAGCATATTTTGCGGCACCGCCGCCCACAACACCTAAACAGTGAAGACGGGCACCGACAAAACCGAGATTAGAAGCAGAAGGATTGCCATCATCCCAGCCGCCAGGACATTTATCTTTACCAACATAGGTTACATAGTTATCGCATGCTTCTTTTCCAAACTCTAAACCAGTTTGTTGCTTCAAGATAGCAGCAATTTTAGAGGCTTTTTTACCACAGCAAGTAGGAGCTTTCCCGCCGCCGGCGCCTTCACCAAACATAGAACCCATAGAGCCGTCATCCTGGCCGGTAATAAGACAATTCAAAATACCGCCAAGAATGTTTTGGGCCAGCTGGTCGCCCCATTTAATCCAGTCCCATTTGCGGTTGAACTCCGCTTCCCATTCCATCTGGGAGCGTTTTTTCATCATGTCCCACCACCAGGGTTCTTTGCCGTTAAAAGCAAATTTGCGGTCCAAATTGCCGTTTCCGCCGCCCGGGCCGCCAAAGTCGCCCCCGCCGATACCGCCGATTTTACCCGGTTCAATGGGTTTCATCTGCGCGTCCATCAGTGCCTGCATGGCGTTGGCTTTAGACATGGCATCTTTAGATCGTCTGGCTTCCGCCGCCGCACCTTGCCCAAAGTAAGAGCGGGAAGGTTTACCCGCCGCCTGCAACGGCTGCAAAGACACCGGCTTGGGGGAAGATTTGGGAGCGTCCGCTTTTACTTTATCCGCAGCTTTTTTAAGGCCTCCGCCCCACATACCAACGCCCAATTTACCGCCGCTGCGGGAAGTTAAACCCGCACCGCGCAAGGGGTTGATATTGGTTTTTTTGAAAGCGGCTTTCGTAGCGGGCGCCGCTTGTTTTTTATATCTATAAACGTTTTTTTCGTTATATTCTTTAGCAGTGTTATTAGTGCTGCCATAATCCTCGTCAAGCCCGCTCCTTTCAAAATCATTTCTAATGGGAAGTTCATCGGAAACTTCTTCTTGTTTGTTTCCAAACCCTACGATTAAATCCATAGAATCGCGGCCGGAAAGCTGCGCAATTTGTCCCTCCGGGTCCCCAATACCGTCAAAACCGGAACGATTCGGGTCAAACAGCGTGTCCTCCGTAGCGGGAGTAACCATCGTTGGGTCTTCGTCTACGCTGCCGGAGTATTTATACAAGAACGGCAACAAGAGCAAAGCCACAATGGCTGCAATAAAGAACGGCGCATCCCTTTTGGTTCTCTCAAAAAGAGTCTTTTTAGGTTTGCCGTCGCTCCCGATTTTGGAGGAAATACGGTTAGCGAAAGACTTGGAAGCAGCGGGTTTGCTGTTCTTGATCTTATCGCTAAAGGTAAAGCTGTCTTTAGCGGCAGCTTTGTTTTCTTTTTTTTCCTCAGGCATAAGAGCCTCCTATTAATTTTTAAAACTGCAAAAAGCGAGGGTTTGGCCCCTCACCGCCCGGGCAGGCCTTTACCTGCGCCTCCCGTATACTGTGCAACTATAATAAAAAGTGCCGTTGTTCGAAGATGGTCCCCCACTCCGTAACAACTTGCGAAGATACGTCCTTACTTTTATTATACAATTAAATCCGTTTTTTTCAAGGGGAAATTTGGCATTTGCACTAATTAACGTTTCCCATCCAAAAGCTGCCGCTCCAATCCAACTGAGGCACAAATCCGCCTTCGTCACGCGGATTATCCTGGTTACGAACAGGATCTCCGTTTTCATCCACATGAAATGTATCCTGCTGGGCTTGGGATACCGCAGCCGCACCGCAATTGGGAGTACAACTTTCGCTTGAAAACTGTTCCGCTTTCTGTATGCTTTGTTTACAATTTTCCTGTTCAACCGGGTCCAATAACGAGGAACATTCCTTTTGCTTATCCTGACAATACTGTAAATACGATTGAAACCGCCCGGCAAGCCCTCCCGTTTCTTCGCAGTTTCCGGCAGTTCCCCGAATAGAACATTTACTACCTAAAATATTGGTATACGCTTTCCTAACTTCTATACAAGCATTGGTAATGCCTATCAAATCATTTCCATACGAACTGGAAAACGCTGCTTCACAATCCGCAGGAAATTTTAAGCTTTTGATCTTCTTAAAAAGATTTTTCTTGGCGTCACCGACAGTCTCCCCAACTGAGGACATGGCTTCCTGGCATTCTTTATCCTGCTCCAGGTACTTTTTAACGCTATCCATGTCGGCCACGACGTCATCCGGGTTGATGCCCACGCCCGAAAAACCGGAAGCCGAAAAAACGGACTTCGGCATTTCCGTATTGTCAAAACTGGCGGAAGCCAATGTTTTTTTAAGTACCGGGTTAGGCGTCCGACGCGCCGTTTTGCCGTATAACCAGGCATGATACAAATCTTTATGGGCGCGGCTGTTGCCTAACTCCTGCACGCCGCCCAATTTGGAAAGCATACCGCCCTTATCTACATTTTTAGCGATGTTGGCAAGCCCCGGCTCCGAACGCGTAGCTTTATCTATCAGTTGGCCCATCCAATCATTCGGCCCGGCGCCGGCGATATTCGGATTTTTAATTTTTTGAAGCGTACCCACGGAATTAAATCCGTCCGTTTTATCACGCGTAATGGCAGACGCATCCGCCCCAAAATACACTTCCGAGGTTTGAACCGCATTAGCCTGGGTGGACGCAGAAACCTTCGTATTCCCGATTTTGATATCAGATGGCTTCTTGTTTTCCCCTGTATCAAAGGAATAGTAGGAACCTTTTAACACATCTTGCGGCTGACCTTTACGGGCCAGAGAAGAATTTACGGCACGCAAATTGATAAGTTTATTTTGCGCCTTGGCGGCAGAGGCCGTCAAGAAACCGCCGCCCTCGCCGAAAATGGAAACGGCGTCCGGGTCCGGCAGTTCCCCGCGCAGGATTTTTTGATGTTCATTCCAAGAAAATAACGCCCGCAGGAGCGAAATTTTTTGGGTTTCATCCGGCGTATACCCCATAGCATAAGCCAAGTTGCGAAGGAAAGGAATTTTACCCACAGGCACAAAACCGCCGATAAAAAGTAAAACCAAAAAGAAAACGAGCAGTATCCACGCTTTTTTAGACGAAAAAGCGTCTTTAGTTTCCTGCCATAAATGCACAAAAAGCGGTTGCTTTTCCTGCTGTTCGTTTTCGTTTTGATTCTGCATAATGAACCCCTACAAAAATACGCAGAGGAGCCGCCAACGCGGCCCCTCTGAAATAGTCTGTTTAATTACTCGTTCGCCGCTTTACTGATTACCTGTTGTGCCATCGTACTGCCCCCGGCAACTCCAGCTTGTTTTAATACGCCTAAAACCTGCCCCTGGAACTTGGCTATATCAGTAGAAAAGACCTGGGCTTTCATAGCCTTGACACCCGTAATAGTCAAAGCCGCCACAGCACCCAACGAAGCGACAGTGGATAAAATAGGCATAAAGCCGCCACCATATTTACTCATATAATCAATAGCAAATCCAAGAACAGTGAAAGCATAAGCACCGGTTAAAGCAATAGCGCCCCATCCCAAAGCCATACTGAGTCTGCCTTTAGCCATCATCATCGCACCGGCAGTTTTGCCCCAAGGGAGAGCCATCATAGCTTTACCCAGCATCATTTGCATACGTCCTTTTAAAATCAACCCACCCGCAAATGCCATTGTGCCTAAAGCCGCAGCTACCAAAGCCAACGTCATCCACAATAATCGGGTTCGCGCCTTACTGCGGGCTGCCGCCGTATTTTCTTGTTTCTGTCCCCAATCTCCAAGTGCTTTTAAGTTACGTGATTCCGGCGTAGCAAAATCAGCCGAACCCGTCCTAGTCGTATCAGCACCGCTTTCAATACTCATACCGGCCGTAGTGGCGGAATTGGCTAAAAAGGGTTTCGCCCCCGCAACTACGCCTCTGTTACGGTCCTTAGCGACATCGGCCGACATTTTAGAGATTTTCTTCAAATCATCCGCCTCATTTACCCGGCGGCCCCCACGGCCAACGGAAGCATTCCGCCCCCCCGCCACAAAATGAGAAGGACCCGTCTGCGTGCCGGATAAGCCGCTATAAGCCGAAACGACATTGGAACCGCTGGGCATCGCGCCGGAAAACTGATAACCTTCCGAGCCGGAAGAACGGGAGCCCGAGGCACCGCCCCGGCCGCCAGCCGAGCCGCCGGCGCTTCCACCGCCCATAGAGCCGGACGCGGCATTAAAGGCATTACCGGAGGCGCGGGCCATAGAAGCGGAAGCTAAGCGGGCGCCGGAAGAATCTCCGGCCGGAGCTTGACCGCCCGTTGCACCTTGGGCGACAGAAGAAGAACTTACACCCGGCACAGAAGCACGGGTAGACGGGCTTCCTCCGCCGACTTCCACCATATCCACCCCGCCGGACCCAAGTCCGTCAGTAGCAGAGGTAGCCGCCGCAGCCCCGGCACCGGGAACCGATACCGTACGGCCTAAATTATCTACAGCTGTTAAACCAAAATCATTCTTGGAACGGGTCCCTTCCAAACGTTCCCTGTCCGCCCCAACAGCCACGCCTTTGCTTCCTGCCCGGTTTTGGATGTTCATGGAAGAAAGCATCCCATCCGCACGGCGGTTTAAACCTTCGTACGACGAAGAAGCGGAAACGGAAGACAAGGTTCTGATAGGAGTATCCTTATCCAAAATCTGGTCCGTTTTAAACGCCCCATAAGTTGCCATTAATCCAACCCCGGCAATAGTAAGCATTTGGGGGGCGCCTACTACCAATTTTCCCGCTTTACTTGTTAAGAAATGAAGGATTTTCATAACGTTCTCCTATTTTTTCACGCCGTCTACCGCATTTTGAACACGGTTCTGCGGGTGTTGTTGCTGCTCCAACATATTGCGGTACGCCGCGGCCCGGCGGGCACGCTCTTCTTTCAGTTGTTGCTCTTCCTGCAACGCTTGAAAGCGGGCGTTTATTTGACGGCCTTCCATAAATATCGTCAGCCCCCAGCCAAGCCACAGAGCAAGCAGCGTCAAAACTATTATCCGGCCTATAAAATTACGCCGGTTCCAAGGTTCTATAATAATCTTTCCAATTTGCATAAGTCGCCTCGTTATTGACCAGCTTCTTCAGAACCCTGCAAGCCGCCTTCCACACTGGGCGTACCGGAACTTTGACCAGCCATAAAACCGCCCATTATCGAACCGCCAATGGTAAGCCCTAATATCGTACTGGCATGCTTTGTGATTAATTTATGCGCTCCGCTAAGGAAGAACGAAGACCACACCCCGGCGATTAAAACACCCGTGGTTATCATCGCGGCCGTAGAATACCCCGTAGAGCCATAGTTTTTTGCATACGCCATGGCTTTAGCAAACCCAACCGCACAAAACGCCGTTGCAACCGCTGCTAAAGCAAGAGCTAAAATTAATCCGACGGGAATACCTAAAACCGTAATATGCTTAATAAAAGGAATGGTAGCCGCAGCAGCAACTGCCGTTCCAATAGCGACCCACAGCCAAGTCTGCATACTGTGACGGTCTTTATTGCGGCGATCCGTTTCACTCGCTATATTAGTGTTCCAGCTTTTAATACCGCGCAAATTTGCCTCATAGTCTTGGTTGAAATCTTTGGAACCCTGCCCCTGCCCGGTAGTAACGTTGTCAGAAGAAATCATCATACCGCCGGAAACTTTGGTGCTTGCCAAAAAGGCCCGTGCGCCTTCCACGGCGGAACGGTTTTTATTTTTGGCGGCATCCGCGGAACGGCGGCGGATAAAATCCAAATCCCGGCCGTCTTTAGACGTGCGGGAATTTTGTACAGACGCATCCCGTCCGTCGCCAATCATGCTGTTATTGCCAAAAGAAGAGCGGGCCCGCATGCTGGAACCTTCTCTCATCATTCTGGCAGCTTGCGCCTGCGCGGAAGCCATTACGTCACCCGCTTGTTTAGCTGCATCCGCGGCCGAAACGGAACCTTTATTTTTTCCGCTGTCCTGCACGGCAAAAGAAGAATTAAACGCATTTCCGGCAGCACCGCCGGTTGCCTTAGAAGACCCCCAGTTTTTAGACGCACTGGCTAAAGCCGGAGCCCCCGCAGGAGCCTGCCCCGGCGCAGCCGCCTGAGCCTGCTGTTGTGCCTGCGCCTGGGCCTGGGAAATCATATCGGTTACGCCCGCCATACTTTGCTGCATAGCGGCCATGGGGTTATTTTTTAAATCAAATTCATTAGCAACATTCGCCCCTGTTCCCAACCCTTCCGTACCGCCCATTTGATAGGCTTGGGTGGGAGCGGAAGAAGCTACAGACGCGGAATAATCCGGCGCATATTCGGCCATTTCTTCCGCCGCCAGCTGGGACATTTCCTGCCGTTCCAAACGTTTCAACGTATTGGCGGAAATTTGCATGGACGACTGGGCCTCTCCGCCCCCGGCATAAGAACCGCCGGCATAAGCGCCCGTATTTGCCCCGGCCACATAAACCACTTCGCCGGAATCATACGCCGCGGGAGTAAACGTATTGTTTGTTTCCGCGGGAGAATCCAAATACTGCCAGGCAGCGATACCCGCCACCCCGACCACAGCCGTCAGCCCCACCGCCTGCATGGCGGAGAGGGCCACTTTCCCGGCCCGGCCCGTTATCCATTTAAAGATATTCATAAATTCCTCCTAAAATAGAAAAATGTAAAAAACTATTCGCATTGACAAACTTGGTTGCTGCCCGAACCGCGGCACACCCAATTTTTATTACCGGTACAAGACCCGGAATTACCGCGAGAACGGGAAGAATTGCGATTTCCCTGCCGTACAGGAGCAACACTTACGCCGCCTTCTCCGCCGCTCACAGCCCCGCTGAACGCCTGCGTAATAACACTGCCCTGGGTACTCCAAAAGTTATTTTCATAGCTTCTGTCCCAGGCAGTATAATATGTCTCAGTTCCCGCTGGCGTAGATTTATAAAAATCCTGACGGGCTTTAATAGCCGACTTACTGGTAGGAGAACTGCCATACGCTTTAGCGTAAGCGTCATCAAGAGTCATCCCTTTTAAATCGGCTCCGGCCAAACTTCCTCCCTCTTTAAAAGCATCGGGGAATTTGGCTTTTAAATTATCCGCAAAGCCATCAGCCGATTGTTGGCCCAATTCATTTAACGCCTTGTTTCCAACTGCATTTGCCCGGGTTTGCGCCAATCCGTCCATCGCATAATTCAACCCCACCTGTATCCCGGCGTTTAATAAATTCTGCCCCAGCTGTTCCCAAAAACTAGGCTTTAAATCATTTAAAAAGTCTTCTTTATCATCTTTTGATTTATTAGCGGCATCGGAAACGGCCTTATCCAAGTTGCTTAAATCGGCGGAAGACACAGGCGCGTTCGTATCCAGTTCCAGGCCGGCGGTTTTGCTAAGGTCCACGCCGGAATCGGTAAACGCTTCGCTGCCGCGGATACTGCCGCCCATCAAAGCGCGTTTGGCGTTGGCGTTTTTGTTGTCTTTGAGTCCTGCCGCCGCACGGCTGGTTTGAGCAAATTGGGAAAGCGCGCGGCGCGCATCCGTATTTTTCAACTGCGTTTGGATTTCGGACCCCTTTTCCTGGCTTTTATAGGGAGAAAAGTCCCCTCTCGGGGCACCGAACGTACCGCTCATGCCGCTGCCTCCGGCATGGCCCATGCTGGCAGAACCGAGCTGCCCTACCTGCGTAGGAGTACCCGTTCCGCCGCTGCGGCCTCCGCCCGTATACCCACGGCTGGAATAACCGCCGGAGGAGGAAGAGCTAGAATCCGAAGAAGAGGATTCTTCTGAGTCCGTCCCTGCTTCCGCAGCAGCTTCCGCGTCTGCTTCCTGACGGGCTTCTTTGTCCGCTTGGCTGTAAAGCATGGTGGAACCGTTATTTTTCATATCCGGGTATTTGGAGGCCAGCAGATATTCTTCCGCTTCGTCGTTAATAAAAGGCATTTGGGCCAAATCATACCCGCGGGTATTAAATCCGTCAAAAGAAGCGTCGTCCGCGTCCCCCAAAAAAGAGGCCAGCGTAATGAGCGCAATAAAACACACTACCACAATGGCGCCCCAGGTATAAGCCTGTTTTTTGTCCATTTTGTTCAGTTTTTGGAATACATTTCCCGGTTTTAATTTAAACATATAAAACCCCTTTATATAATAATAAAAACCACTCTTGTTGACCCATGCCGCAAGGCATGCTCAAACAAAGAGTTATTCGCTTACTACTTTAGTATAGGCAGAAAAAACCAGTTTGTCAAGGCGGTTTTATAAATACACGCCGCCTTAATTCAACCGGCCGCCGCTACTTCCCTTCCGGGCGCATGTACGGCATAGGACGGTCGTTATGCCCCACATATTTGATAATATTAACTTCTCCGCCCGTCTCGCACAAAAAGGCATATCCTTTTAAACACTTCTCGTCCCGTTCGCATACCCGGTCTTTATTATATTTACACAAAAACGGCAGGCGCGGCGGTTTTGTACGCGCGGTAAGCGTTACTTTTACCCACGTACCCGACGTAATGATATTCATTTTTAAGGTATTTAAACTTAAAAATTTTTTCATGCCGGGATTATCAAACCCCAAATAATTTTCTACTTTCTTTTGGATATCTTTAATCAAAAACCGTTTATCCCAGGTATTGGCGTAATAGTCCGTTTGGTGGGATTGAAGCTGAAAGCGGCGGGCGGCATAATAACCAGCGATTTCTAATTTTTGGTTCAAAATCAAAAGCCCGAAAATTTTTATAACAAACAAAATAAAAATGACAAACAACGGGAACAGCAACACCGTTTCGGTGGTCGCCTGGCCTTTGCGGGAACGGAAAAAAAGCGGTAATTTATTCATTACGGATCCAAGGTAATACCGTATTTGGGCAACGGATGGGGCCACACGCAGTTATTATCCGAACGGGGACACACCAGCTGAACCCGGTTGCGTACATACGGTTTATATTTTTGTTCCAAATTAATATTAAAATGGTTTCTCGGCAGCTTATACGGCTGCTTTAAAAGGATGCCGCGCGACAGCGAACGCAGCTTGCCCAACGAAGACGAATTTAAAAAAGCGAATTGAAAAAGATGCTCCCCGTTCAACAATTCGGACGCCGTAAAAGGCACGGGATACGCGCCGCCGTGATGGTCTTCTTTGCGGGTAGAATCAGATACGAAAAATTTTATTTTTTCCAATTCAAACGGGGTTGTCTTCAAATTGGTATATTGACGGATGGTGGACGCGCTTTGGCGCGCACATTCAGAGCGTTTGCAATCGTTTACGTTCAAATAATACGCTTCACGGAACATAATGGCGTTGCGGCTTAATTCGTCGTAGACGTACGTCTGGGATTTATAAATAGACCCCACACGCGCATAGGTTTCCAAATAGCGCACAATCGCCTGCACGCCGACTCCTTCACCCGGGAAATGGTATTCGTCCACCAGTTTTTTGCTGATAACGGCCACTTCGTCGGACGGCACGGACGGATTTTCTTTCATCCAGTCTTTGCGGGACTGCTCCATCAAATCCCCGTCGTAATACTGCACACCCCAGTCCGTGGATTCCGGCGCAGGAGGATTCGCCTCCCCGACTTCATTGGCTCCGGCAAGGGTGGGCACCCCACCGCCTTTATAAAACAACTCAAAAACGCTGATTTGGCTGCCGTTATGGTTCTTTTGATTCAAACGCTGTTGTTCGGTTAACATAACGCGGTACGGCAGCGGCCCGTTGACCATAGCTACGGCGTTTAAATAGGTGCTGGCGGCGGACATCTGCGATACGGCCGCGTTATCAAGTGCAAACTGCTGGCGCACTTTGGTCATGGAAACTTTGGCCGTTTCGAACAGTAAATAGATTACCAGTACGAAAATAGGCGCCAAAAGGACCGAAGGCAGCAAAATTTGCGCCTTGCGGTCCTGCAGTTTCCAAATACATTGGCGAAGCAGTTTCATACGCTAACTCGTGAGCATTTGCCCGATAAAAGCAAAAAACCAACGCGCGATGTGCGTGTTGAACGCGGTTAAAAAGGCCGACAGAACTACCACCACCGTCGCGAGCATAAGCACGTATTCGATGGTTGCCTGTCCTCTGCGGCGGGATAAAACGCCCGCCTGCGGCCTTTTTAAACGCATCGGATTAATCCTCGTCTTCCTCGGGTACGATGGTCCCTTCGGAGGAAATCAGCCCTTTTTCGATAGCCTTTACCACCGCTTCGGTGCGGCTGGAAACGCCCAGTTTATGAAAAGCGCTGTTCAAATGGTTTTTAATCGTTTTAACGCTGCAATTAAGTTCTTTGGCGAGCTCTTTGTTGCTAAGCCCTTTGCCCAAATAGTCCATCACCTTAATTTCGGTTTTGGTAAGCGTGGCCTGCGAAGGCATACCGCCGTCGCCCATTTTGCGAAGCCCGTGCAGCAGTTTACCCATCAATTGCTGGGGAATCATCAGGCCTTCGGTGGTGAACGTTTTAATGGAATTGACCAGTTCCACCGCCGGGAGCATTTTGGACAGATAACCGTTCGCGCCGGCCTGGATAGCGTCCAGCACGTGGGCTTCGTCTTCAAAGCTGGAAAGCATAAGCACGTTTACTTCCGGGCAGGTGGAACGGATTTGGCGGGTGGCGTTAATGCCGTCCATTTTGGGCAGTTTGATGTCCATAAGCACCACGTCGGGTTTGAGCTTTTTGGCTTTCGCCACGGCTTCCAGCCCGTCGGCGGCTTCGCCTACGACTTCAATCCATTTTTCCCCGGTCAGCACGTCTTTAATCCCTTCCCGGAACAACGTTTGGTCATCCGCAATCAGCACCGTCACTTTTTTCTTTTTATTCATGTATATACTCCCGTAGCGTTGTTAAATCTTAAGAATTTGCAATCGGCAGCGTAAAGTTAAAAGACGCGCCTTTGCCAAGTCCGTCGCTCTGCGCCCAAATGCGGCCGTCGTGGTTGGCCACAATGTCTTTGGCGATGGACAGCCCAAGCCCCAAACGGCCGACGCGTTCTTTCGCGCCCACCTGAATAAAGCTGGTAAACAAATTGGGTGCCTGTTCGGGTTCGATACCGTCGCCCGAGTCCACTACCGACACTTTAGCATTTTTTTCATCTATTTTGCTAACCACAATTTCAATCGTTCTGTTGTCGGGCGTGTGGCGCACGGCGTTTTCAAGCAAATTGGAAATTACCTGGCGGATGCGTTTTTCATCGGCAAACACGGGCACGGCCCCGCAGCTTTCAAACGTTACGCGGATGTTGCGCTTGGCCGCTTTGGCTTTAAAAATTTCGGCGGTTTTCTTTAAACTTTCCGTCAGTTCGAAGCGGGCTTTTTCAATGCGAAGTTTGCCTTTTTCGATGGCGGCCCAGTCCACCAGGTCTTTAATCAAATGTTCAATTTGTCCGACGGATTCGTCCATAAACATCATTTTCTTTTTTTGGTCTTCGTCCGGGGTCATTTTCTTTTTAAGCATGTCGAAACTCATTTTAAGCGTCATGAGCGAGTTGGACAAGTCGTGCGACACGATGGAAAAGAATTTGGATTTCATATTATTTAATCGGTCCAAATCCTCGTTGCGGGTTTTTAACTGGGCAAGCAGCGCTTTGTTGCTTTCTTCCAGGAAGTATTTGTCGAGCGCGCGGTTAATGCTGCGTTTTAAATAGTCGAAATCCACGGGCTTAATCAAAAAGTCGTACACGGATTCCTGGAGAGCCTCCATAATGGCGTTAATGGAAGCGTAGGCCGTAATCATGATGATTTGGGAATCCTGGTTAAACATGCGGATTTTGCGGATTAATTCTAACCCCGTATCGTCGGGCAGGTTATAATCCATCAAAATAACGTTAAAAAATTCCGTGGCGCAGATTTCCAAACATTCCGCCGCGCTGCCCGCCTGATAGACTTTATAGCCTTCGATTTCCAGCAGGTCCACCAGGGTTTCGCGCAGATTGTTATCGTCATCCACAACTAAAATTTTAACTTGTTTCTCCATAATTGGTGTCTCCGGGTTTTCTGTAAATTTTCAGATAAATTTGAAAGCAACTTCCTTTTCCAAGCTCGCTTTTGATAAATAATTTGCCTTTATGCCGGCTGATGGCTTTTCCCACCACCGCCAGCCCCAAACCGGTTCCGCGGGCTTTAGTGGTAAAAAACGGGGCAAACATTTTATGGCGCACTTCGTCGGGAATACCGGGCCCGGTGTCCGACACGAAAATACACACCACCCGGCGGCCGACGCGCGTACCCACCGTCAGCGTGCCGGAACCCTGCATGGCTTCCACGGCGTTGGAAATCACGTTGCGCAAAGCCTGTTTGATTTCTTCCGCGTCCACTTTAATACGCACGCTTTCGGGGTCGATTTCATCCTGCACCGTCAGGCCGGGCGCAACGGGCTGGGAGAGTAAAATTTCGCGCAAATAGCTGTTTAAATCGATGGTAGTCAGCATCAGTTCGCGCGTGCGGGCGTAGCCGAGCACTTCGCTGATAATACTGTTGGCCTGTTTAATTTCCGCTTCGATAATGCCAAATTGTTTAACCGCTTTCGGGTTGGGCGACGTAACCAGCAGTTTTAATAAACGCGTTGCGTTGCTGATTACGGCCAGCGGATTGCGGATTTCGTGGCTGATGATGGAAGCCATTTGGCCGATAGCGGCCAGCCGTTCGGTTTTAACCAGTTCGCTGGTAGCCGCTTTTAATTCGCGCGTACGTTCTTCCACGCGTTTTTCCAGTTCCTGGTTCACGCGGGAAAGCTGTTCCTGCGCGCTCAAAATTTCCGCGCGGCGCGCCTGCAATCCTTCCGACATCTGCACCACCACTTGCGCCAATTCGCCGATTTCGTTGTTCGGAATATCCAGGTCGGAGGTTTTAATGACCGCGTCCTCTTCGTCGCGCAAGCGTCCGGCGGCCGTGCGCAGCCGTTCCAGCGGGCGCGTAATCGGGATAATTACCAAATAGCTGACGCCCACCACAAACAAAAGCATCCCCAGTACAATAACCATTACGTCCCAGGAAGAGTGAAACGTACTTTCCATAAATAATTGCGAAGCCAAGTTGGCGGATTGTGCCACGTATACCTTCCAATTTGCGTTGGAAAGCGTTGCCGAAGCCACTAGCAGTTTTTTCCCGTCGGCAAGGGTTATTTCGCCATTTGTTTCATCTCCCAACTGTTCTTCAATACTATGCAATTTTTGTGCTAGTTCCGGCGGAGTATGCCGGGAAAGTCCGTTTGGTGCCCCATTGTAAGAAATAATATCTCCGTCAGAAGATACCAACATGGCGTCCATATCCAACGGATACGACTGGGAGAGCGCATGCCCCATCTCTCGCAAATCCAGTTCAGCCACCAACACGCCTTGAACATTTTGATCTTCCAAATGTTGGCGGACAGGAAATGCCATCAGTAAAAACAAGTCATTCTGCCCCAAACGGTACACGTCACCGATGTAGTCTTTTCCTTGTTTTACACAAACGTCCATGATATCGGAAAAAGCTTTTTGATAATCAAATGATGCGGCGGGTTCTCCGGAAGAAAAAACTTTCTTACCGGAAACATCCAAAACGGCCAAGTAAAAAATTGAGGGATTACGCAAACGCAGATAATCCAAATCCGCCTGGTTTAAAAACTCATGACCGCCTAGGTCGGTATGCAAATCCGTAAACACAGAAAAAAGCCGGGACGCACGGGAAATATGGGAACGGGCTGCTGATACCAACCGGCGGGCGACCGTTTCCTGTTTTTGCAAAATTTCATTTTTTAAAATGCGGCTGTCCACGCGCATGACGTGGAACCCGATTACAAACGCCAGCACGGCCGAGATTAAGCTCAGCACAAATACCGCTTTAAAAAATAATCCGCGAAATCTCTTTATTTTCATACCCGTTTGAACCAGCCTTTTTTCTTTTTAGAGGACTCTGCCGGAACAGCAGACCCTCCCAAAGGAAAGGCTTTTAAACGCGCCGGCGCGTTTTTCTTTCACCGGCGCACTTAAAAACCTTTTTTGGAAAACGGGGGCCGGAAAATTTCCAGCCCCCGCTTCCATTCAAACCGTTTTGGTTAGCAGCTGCCGGCGGGGGCGGCGGCCGTGCCTTTGGCGGCGTTGGGGTTCAAGAACCCAAAGCCTTCAATTTCGGAAGCGGAACCGAAGTCCAACTGTACTTGGCCTTCCCACAGGAAGGTGGGCGAAGCGTTCACGCCGTATTCTTTAGCGTAGGCGGCTTCCTGTTTCAACAGTTCCAAACCTTCCGTATCAAATTTTTTCATGATTTTTTTGGGGTTGATGCCCGCATCTTCCATCGCTTTATCCCAGCGGCTGGAGCGGTAATCTTTGTTGCGGATTTCCAAATATTTCCACAATTTGGCGGGATAGTATTTGGCGATCAGCAGCTGGCGGACGTCTTCTTCCCATTCGCCGGAGCCGTGCAGGCTGTTAAAGCCGTTGGCGTCGGAATAGTCCACAATATAGCGGATGCGCACGTCTTTGGCGGCGGGAACGCCGGCTTTTTGGCCTTCAAGCACCAGGTTTTCGGCCATTACACCGTACGGGCACTGGGACATGACGAAAATTTCCATTACGCCCGGTTTGGCTTCTTTGCCGTTATATACGCCGGTGCGGGTTTGGTGCGGCAGGATGATGAAGTCATCGTTTTCCTGCGCGTAACCGTACTGGAGGTGTTTTTCCAGTTTGGAGCGGACGGCGTCCGTCTTTTTAATCAAATAAAGCGGCAGGAAGCTGTAATCCAGGTTGGCCAGTTTCGGGTCCGCGGCCGCGTCTTTATAGGACACGGTTTTGACGGAGGGCGTCATATCCAAAAATTGGGCGATGCCGGCGGTCAGCTGCGGGTCTTCTTTACCGGCGGAGTAAACGTCGGATTCGACGATTACGAATTCGGCCTTGGCCTTAGCGGGCGTTTTGGCCGCTTTTTTGGCCGGCGCGGCAAAAGCCATGCCCGCAACGGCAACAGAAAGTACTACGGCAAACAGTTTTTTCATGTATGTAAGTTCCCCTTATTTATCTTCTAATTCCACGCGTACGCCGCGGATACCCACCGCGCACAGCAAGTTGTACGCCAGCAGGAAAAACACCGACGATACCAACACAAGAAGAGTCCCCTGAATGGCGCGCATGATAAGCCCCATTACGTAAGCCATATTAATAGAGGCTTCCGGATTAAACACTTCCATAAACGCGCTGACCAGCATCACCACAAAAACGGCCAACGGAAATACGGAAAAAAGCAACGACGAAATACCAATCTTTTTAATTTCTACTTTCATATAATCTCCTAAATCAGCTGCGTTTATTTTTTGTCGGCTTCCGGCTCCAGCACCAGCACGATGCGGTTCTTGCCCGCGTCGTCCGGCAGCTGGACGGCTTTAACCAAACACTGTACGTCTTTGTTGACTACCGACCCGCGCAGCACTTTGGTGGGGTTTTCGAGCGCTTCGCCCACCACCTGGATAATTTCCTGCTGGCGGCCGTCAAAAATATCCAATAAATGCACGGTGTCTTTACCCGGCATTTTCAGCTCAAAGTTAGTATATAAGATGTTGTTGTTTTCGTCAATCACCATGGCGCGGGAACCTTTGGGCACGGTAACGGCCAAAATGGTTTTCCACCATTTTTGTTCCTTTTCAAGCGACATAATTTCCACACTTTCCAAACTTTTGATATCCTCGCGGATTTTGGCCAAAAGCGATTTGACGGACTCGGCCACGTCGCCGATTTCGTCCTTGCGTTCGCCATAAACAAGGGAAAGGTTGTTAAGCGACACAGCTTCAATGCTGTCTTTTAACCCCTGCAGCGGACGCAGGATTTTAAGCAGCAGGAACAGATACAGCACGCCGCCGATGAGCAAAATCATGATAAACGCGCCGAACACATAGCGGACCATGGAAGAGTGAATCAGCTTTTTGGCGTTCTCGCGCGACACAGTCACATTCACCACGCCGGCCACCATGTTGTCTTTGGCCAAAAGCGGGATGGCCATATCGTAATAGTTGCCGTCCCGGGTTAAAATGGCGCGGGGAAGGCGGTCGTTCATAGCCTGCACGACGGCATTGGTTTCAAAACCGACAGACGTGTTATAATCCGAATACGGCATGCGCAAAAACTTGATGTGTTCGTGCCAGCGGATGGAACCGTCGTAGTTAAGATAAATAAGGCTGGAGATGCGGTCGTCGTTGCGGGCGAGGCCTTTCATAATTTCGGCTTCCACAAACGGCGCTTCGCCTTTGGGGCGGGCGGCCAGCCCCTGCACCAACGTCGGCGCGCGGAAACGCACCATTTCCACCATTTCGTTTTGGAGTTTTTTATCAAAAACGAATTTAAACAAATTGTAATAAAACAGGCCGCCGATGACGGACGCGTACACCGTCACCAAAACAAACCATAAAATCCATTTGGATGTAAGTTTCATGTCGTCTTAACCTCGTTATTTCATTAACTCTTCCACTTTGCGAAGACCAAGGTCGGCGTCGCTGTTGCCGGGGTCGAGCTGTTTGGCCACAATCCACGCGGCGCGGGCGCGTTCGTAATCGTCCTGGTTAAAAGCATCCAACCCTTCAATGTATTTGGCGCGCGAAGCGGCCGTAGCTTCCGCCGATACGCGGCTGGTGGTGCCGCCGATAGTAGGCATTGCTTCGTTCGGGTCAAGCGGGTTGCCGGAGGCGGAAGAACCCGGGGTGCCGGCCGCACCGGGAATGAGCGAACCGCTGAAACCGGGGATGTTATTGTCCACCGTCACGGTATCAAGCGGGTCGTCCAAATCGTCCCCCCCTTGTTCCGCTCCTTGTTTAGCGGCTTCTTCTTTCTTTTTGGCGGCTTCCTGCGCCTGCTGCTGCGCTTGTTGCTGCTGGATTACCTGCTGCTGTTGTACGCGCAGGCGGTTTTCTTTGGCGTTGCGGGCGCGTTTAATCAGGCTGTCCATAGAAGCGGAATCGGCACCCCATTTTTTGGCGTTCGTCCAATACGAAATAGCCTGGTCAAAACGGTTGGCGTTATACGATTTATTGCCCGCGTTGTAATATCCCGCGGCGATTTCGTTTTTCAGCTGGGACATATATTTCTGTACGCGCGGGTCGCCGGGCTGGATTTTTGTAATACGTTCAAACACGGCATAAGATTCCACGTATTGGCCTTTGTTGTAAAAATCCAACGCCTGCTTCATGGATTCTTCCACCTGCTGTTTGCGCAGTTTATTTTCCGTTTCCGCAATTTTGGAAACCAGTTTGGAATCTTCCTTGCGCATTAAAAGGGAGTTGTACCACGCGTCGAGCGCGGCCTGGTAATCGCCTTTTTCGTAGGCCACGTCCCCGCGGCGGGCGTATTCTTTAGCGATGTCGTAATCGATTTTGCGCTTCCACGCCTGCGCTTTCGAGTTGCCGGGCTGAATGGTCAAAATTTCGTTTAATTTGTCATTGGCTTCCACCAGACGACCGCTGTCGTAAAGGCGGATGGTTTCCTGGAATTTGGCTTCAATCACCTGCGCTTCGGAAATTGTGCCATAGGTGCCCATATGCTGGGCCTGTTTGGCAAGCGTTTGGGCCTGTTTAAAGTTGGGGTCAATGCTTAAAATGGTTTGGGCCATTTCCTGCGCGCGCTGGTAATCGCCATGCTTATAGAGGAGATAAGCGTTTTCGTACACCATGCGCAGCGTATAATTTTGGATACGTTGTTTTTCCAGCTGTACAGTGGAAAGATACTGTTTTTTCTCTTCCACGTCGTTTAAAGTGCCCATGGAAATTTTGCTTAAATCCAAAAGCATTCCCTCTTCTTTGCCGTGCTGGCGAACGGGGACTTCCCCCCTAAACGCCGCCGCGCCCGCAAAGGACGGAACCAACGCAAAAACCAACGCAAAAGTGCAATATTTATTCATACATTTATCCTCTAAAAGCCCATACCGCCGCTGACAAGGCCCATAATCATCGGCGCTAAAATTAAAATAAAAATCGTCGGGAAAATGAACATAAAGAGCGGGAACAGCATTTTAGTGGACGCCTGCGCCGCCAATTTCTCGGCGCGGGACAGACGGCGGGAGCGCAAATCCGACGAGAAGTTGCGCAGCAAATCCACCAGGCTGGTACCCAGTTCGTCCGACTGAATGATTAACCCCACCAAGGAGCGTACTTCCTGCACCCCGGTACGCGCGGAAAAACGTTCCAACGCTTCGCGGCGGGAGTAGCCCAGCTTGATTTCGTTAATCGTTTTTTCCAACTCTTCTTCCAAAATCGTTTTTTCTTTGGCGATTTTGATGATTCTTTCAAATGCGGTCAAATAATCCAGACCGGATTCAATAATGAGCGCCGCCAAGTCCACCGTCGTGGAAAAGTTGCCCAAAATTTCCGCCTGGCGCTGCTGGATTTTGCTTTTAATCAGCACATCCGGTACGTAGAAACACAGCGGAACAAGCACCACCGGCCATACCGCCTGAAACAGCAACATCATCGCGGCCGGAATGGCCATTGCGGCGATAATTTTAGTATATAAAATATCGACGGGCTGCGGTTTATCCGGGCTGCCCAAAAGCATGTGCATTTCTTCCAGGCTCGATTCCAGCCGGAACATATGCAGGCAGAACACGGCCACGCGGTCCAAAAATTTTTCGTCCGGTTTCAGACGGGAGAAACTGGAGGTGGACTTAAAGCGGCGCACCGCCACGTCCATCAGGTTATCTTTTTTCTCTTTCGGCGCCAGGAGGCCGAACACGGTCAAAAACACCGCGAACATGCCTACGGCCAAAAGCAAATTAAGCCCTAACGTAAATGCCAAATTGTTCATACGCTATACCCGCACCTCGCCCATTTTCTTGAGCACTTTCATACCGATACCAATCCAAATGACGCAGAACAGGAATACGAAAATGCCCACCGGGCTCGTATAGAAACCGATCATTTGGGAGGGGTTGAAAATAAACATGACCAGCATCATGACAAACGGCATGATACTGACTACGATGGACTGGATTTTCTGCTGTGCCGTCATGGCCTGCAGTTTTTCTTCCAGCTTGCTTTCTTCGCGGATGTTTTCCACCAGGCGCGCGAAAATGACGGTCAAGTTACCGCCGACCTGCCGCTGGATGATAATGGCTTTAATAATATACGCAAGCATGCGGCTGTCCACACGTTCGGTCAGCCCGTCCAGCGCTTTTTCAAAGGGAGTACCCAGCTGGTAGTTCTTTACCACCAGACCGAATTCGTCGGCGATAGGCGGCAGCATATCGCGCGAAACCAGCTCAAACCCCTGCACAATATCCATACCCGAACGCAGGGAGTTGGAAAGCAAAATCAAGGAGTCCATCAGCTGCGCGTTGACGCGTTTGCCGCGGCTCTTTTTAAGCATGTCGAGCACGGCGGCCGGCATGCGGATGCTCAGCACGCTGCCCGCGAACACGACAAGCAGGAACACAAACACCCCGCCGAATCCGCCCACCAGCATACCCAAAATCAAACCGAACACGGCAAACAAACCCACCGTGCCGAATACGATGTATTTAATATCGATGGTAACGAACTGACGGTTAAAATCTTCCGCCCAGACGACGCTTTTCTCTTTATATTCCGCCATCAAGCGTAAAATATTTTCGCGGCGGTTTTCCAGGAGCAGATACACGGCCATCCCCGCCAGCGCGGAACCCAACAGCAGCATAAACAGGCTGAACGCACGGTCGGCGCGGGTGGTGGCAAAAATTTTCGGGTCCGGCGGCGTGGCCGGCATGGAAGGCCCCATAAACTGGGAAAATAAATGGTTCGACAGCACTACCACCGCCATCACGGAGCGGCGGTATTTGTCTTCCCTTTGCGAAACGGGGCTGGAAAAGGATTCAATGGTGCTGAAAAATTCGTTATTGATAAGCTCGAACGTAGCCAGCATGGAGCGGGCGCGGCCGTCCATACTGTCTTTCATCACGAGCAGTTTGTTGTTGCGGAGCAGGTCTTTATTTAAACGGTCCAGCGTGGCCACCAGGCGGATGCGGTCGGACACGAACCCGCGGGAAAGCTGGTCGAGCACCAGGGGGATATTCGGGTCCATGGATTTATCGGCGCGTTCCAGGAAAAAGTACACGTTTGAGAATGCCTGACGCCATAAATCCACTTCGCTGTAAGTGCCTTCGCCCGGAACATACACTACTTTGGTGTTATCCATGCGGGTGAGTTCTTCGGCAAACCATTTCGGCATGACGATTTTGCGCGCCGTGCCGCCGCTGCATTCTGCGGGAAGTTCGTAAGTTTTTTCGGCTTCGGTTTTTTTGACGTCAAAAAATTCCGCCAGAATACGCATTTTTTCCATTGAACAGCGAATACTCGTACGGTTTTTAGCGCTGAGCGGGCGCGCCTGCGCGCCAAACGGCGCACAAACAAATAACGCGCATAATAAAACGCCTAATCCCAACACGTGAATTTTTTTCGTCATATTAAAAACCTTATATCCGATAAATTAAGCCTGCGGCGGAGCCGGAGGAGGCACGGAACCCGGTTGTTCCGGCGTCTGCGGGACCGACGTGATCTGCGGAGCCGCGGGAGCATGGGGTGCTTCCGGCGCCGGCGCAGTTACCTGCGGCGCAGCCGGAGCGGCTACCGTAGCCTGCGGGGCCACCGTGGCCTGCGGGGCTTCTTTCGCCGGAGCGGCGGGAGCCGTCGGCACGTCCCGTACGGGCGCGCTTTGTGCAGCGGCCTCGCGGGAAGCCACCAGCTGTCTTACGGCCTCGCGGTCGGGTTCGCCGTTTTCGTCCAGCGGGACGGCGTTCTTGCGAAACACATCTTCGTCCACGGGCTGGCCTTTGGCGGCAAATTCTTCATAAAACGTGGGCAAGCTGCCCGTCGGCGCAAACATACCCTGTACCTTGCCGTTTTCGTCCACGCCCGTCTGTACGTAGCGGAACAAATCGGTAGACTGGATCTCGCCGTCTTTCTGGCCGTGCATTTCGGTAATGTAAGTTACCTTTCTGGAACCGTCCGAAAAACGGGAAAGCTGTACAATCATGTTTACAGCCGAGGAAATCATTTCGCGGATGGCGAAAATCGGCAAATCGGCGCCCGTCTGCATGCACATGGCTTCCAAGCGGGATAAACCGTCGCGCGGGGTGTTGGCGTGAATGGTGGTCAAAGAACCTTCGTGACCGGTGTTCATGGCCTGTAACATGTCGAGCGCTTCGCCGCCGCGGCACTCACCGACCACAATGCGGTCGGGACGCATACGCAAGCAGTTTTTTACCAAATCCTGAATCGTAACAGCACCTTTGCCTTCCACGTTCGGCGGACGGCTTTCCAAAGACACCCAGTGCGGCTGCTGGAGGCGCAACTCCGCGGTATCTTCTACGGTGATGATACGTTCGTTATTGGAAATATAACCCGAAATAGCGTTTAAGAACGTGGTTTTACCGGTACCCGTACCACCGCAAACAATGATGTTTTTGCGGATTTTCACGCATTTTTTAATAAATTCCATACATTCCGGGCTGATGGTACCGAAACGGTAATAATCTTCCGGCCCGAACGGTTTGGAGGAGAAGCGGCGGATGGTAAGCGTCGGCCCCGATACGGCTAAAGGCGCGATAATGGCGTTTACACGGGAACCGTCTTTGAGACGCGCGTCCACAAGCGGGACGGATTCGTCGATACGGCGGCCCAGCGGCGCCACGATACGTTTAATTACCTGCACCACTTGTTCGTTGTTTCTAAATTTGTATTTGGTTAAGGTCAACTTACCTTTTTGTTCGATAAAAATTTTGTCAAAGGCGTTGACCATGATTTCGGTGACGGCCGAATCGCGCATTAACACTTCCAGCGGCCCCAAACCTAAAATTTCGTCGAGCAGTTCCGAGGTAAAGCGCGTGCGCTGGTCGCGCGAGAACTGCAGGTTAGGCTGTTTTTGCAAAATATCGTCCACAATGGCGGCCACGCGTTTGCGGGTTTGTTCGCTGGCGGAGCTTTCTTCGCTGATGACGATGTGCTCAATTTCCAGCGTATGCACCACTTCTTTATGGACTTTTTGTTTCAAATCGTCCCAGAACGACATCTTGGTTTTATTGCCTTCTTCTTCCCCTTCCACGGCAATATGGTCCGTCCCGCCGCCGGCGCCTTTGCCGTCGTCAAACAACACGGGGGACCAAATTTCTTTGGAGGCCTGGGTAAATTCTTCGTCCGATACGGACGCAATCCAGTCTTTGGGAGCGGGTTTTAAATCGCGGATTTTGGCAAGCACCAAACGCAGGCCTTTTACCCATTCGGACTGCGGATTGGTGATAATCTCCACTTCGCGGCGGTTGGAGGTGGCCATAACGTCGGCGTCCCACGGCAAGAACACGTCCACTTCGCGCCCCAGCTGGGAGTAAAAGCGTTCCATTTCTTCGTAGGGAATGGAGCCGGGCATATCGTACCCGTTGCAAATTACGCTGACGCGGTCCAGCGGGTAACGCTGTTCTTTATAATCGTTAAACAGCTGCACCGTGGAGTTGATGTGCGTGCGGGTGGCGTTGGACACCCAAAAAATCTTGTCGGCGATATCAAACGCAAACGCCTGCATGGGGAAAGAGGAGTCCACGTCCAAAAAGATATCAAACGTCTGCGAAAGACGGGATAAAATGGGAATTAAAATTTTCGGGCTGATGGAGGCCGCCTGCACGCGTGTATTGCCCAAAGGCAATAAACCCACGCCCCACTGGGACATGGAAATTTTACCGCGTAAGAGCCCCCCCACTACGGCGATAGAGGTATTACCCAACACTTTCAGCAAATCCGCCACGCTGACGGGTTTGGCGATATCCAAATAAAAGCTGTGTTCCTGGCGGGCCAAAGGGTCCAAAGGCACAATCAGCACCGGGCGTTTTTGAATACCCGCCCAGCCAAGCGCCAAGTTCAGCACCAGCGTCGTTCTGCCGGCGCCCTCTTTCGGGCCGGCGAACGCGATAATTTTTGCGTCGGTTTTTTGGGTTTCTAACTCTTCAGCCATAAAAATTCTACTCTACGATTTCAACCGTAATGAACAGGAAGAGCGAGCGCTGCTCTTCGGTCACGTCTTTGCTTTTGAACAGCAGGCCGATTAACGGCAGGCGGCCCAGGAACGGCACTCGGTCTTCGGACACGTTGCGCATGCTGCTTTTAAGCCCGCCGATGACCAGGGTTTCGCCGCTGTTGATTTCCACGTGGGTTTCCACGTCGCGGTTGGTGAAAGACGGCGCCGTAGCCGTACCGATTACGACGGTTCTCGAGTAGTCCACCGTCGAAACGGACAACTGGACCTGCAAGTCAATGATATTGTTGCGTTCCGGGATGATGGTGGGAAGCACGTTAAGCAAAATACCGTATTCTTCCAGCTGCGAACCTACGCCCTGGTTGTTTACAATCGGTATCGGCACCTTGCCGCCGACCGTAATTTTGGCGCTGTTGCCGGAAGAGGTAACAATTTTGGGGTTAGAAAGCACCTGGGCGCGGCCTTCGGTTTCCATCAAGCGAAGACGCGTAGTAACGGCGGTTTTGCGTTCAAATTCGCCCAAAGACAGAATACCGGGAATAGCGGCTTCTTCAAAATCAAAAAGCTGGTTCCAGGAAAAGCCCTTGACGCTCTGCATCGTACCGCTGATTTCCACCACGTCGGCGCTGACCGCCACCAAACGTGTTTTTTTGGCGTGCGCGAAAGAGGGCGCCAACAACCCAAGCAGTAATACCGCAAGTGATACATTCGTAATGAATTTTGTATTGGTCATGATTTATCCCGTGTTAATTATTAAATAATTTATCGAAAGTCGCGATTTCCATCAAGTAGTTCGTCACGTCACCGTGAGAGCGCAAGATGACGGAAATGTCACCCTCGGCCTGCGCAAGCGCCAAATACTGCGCGTCGCGCGGGGAAAGAGAAAGCGAAAGAGCCGAGCTGTCCGAATAAGCGGAAGCGTCTTCTTCTTTGCTCTTCATAGCCGCAGCAGTGCGGGCGTCCAAGCCTTGGCCCAAGTCGCCCCCTACGCCCAGCACTTTTACGTTCTGCAAGAGCGTTACGGCCACTTTCTGGCGCTGGCCGGTTTTCATCATGGCTTCGAACGTAAGAAGCACGTCGACGTTGTCGTCGGGCTTAATCATACCGGCCATGGCGGTGGGAACGTTGATGATGTAACCTCTCATCTGCACCGGAATTTTGCTCGATAAGCCGGCCTCGGGAGACAACGAGGTGATGGCGTACTTGGAAATTTGGTTGCCTTTGGGGATTTGAATACGCGCCACGGCGTTTTCGATGGCTTTAAAATCAGCCGCAGTGGAATAGGTAAACGCGTCTTTTTGCAAATACGCGGCGGGGACCGCCTGGGTTTTGACGTCGTCGCGTCTGATTACTTGGCGTTCTTTAATGTCGCGCACGGCCACAAATACGTTTTGGATATTTTTGGAAGCGTTCAGCTTTTTCTCCGCGCTGCTGACAATCATCGCGTATACAATGGCGGCTAAAATGGCCACCACCAACGGCAGGAAAATTCCTTTTTTCATTTCGTCTCCTTAAACGGCTGTTAAATTAACAATTCAAATCTATTTGGTATCCGAACTCAGATACGCTTTTTCAATCGGCATACGCGTAACGGCTTGAATACGGCGGATGCCTTCCCGGCGGGGTTCGCTGGCAAAAATGAAACTGGTGCCGGGAAACGCCAAATGCACCGGGTACGTAACCGTAACGATTACGTCCTCATGGCGGTGCTTTTTATACATCGGGTCCGTGCCAGTGGTTTCCACCTTAACGCTTACGCCTATCGAACCCGCTTTGCTGCCAAACACTTTCTGTTTGGCCTGGTTAATTTTTTGCGTAATCACCGTCCGGTCCGGCCGGCCGCTGGGTTTTTTAACGGCCACCAGCGAGGCAATACGCGCAAATTCATAGGAAGCGTGGTTGGCGATAAGCGTGTGGTAGGCGATATTGCCGTATTCAAGCACGAAGAAAATCATCAGCATAAATACAGGCAAAATCAGCATCAGTTCCGCGGTTACCTGCCCGCCACGCTTCCTAAGAAACTTCATATCAATTAATATTCGGCCGAAGAGTTCATGCCGCCCAAGATTTTGCTCTTGACGTTTTCGAAAAGTTCCGGCATGAATTTTTTAATAAGCGCGCCAGCCAAACCCGCCACGCCCACTACCACCACGAGCATAAGCACGTATTCGATGGTGTTCTGGCCTTCTTTTTTCTTCAGGCAGTTCAAAGCCTGGGCTTTCAAACCGTCCATTTTGTTTTGCAAAGCAACGATAAACTTCATAATCCGTCCTCCTAATTTTAAAAAATTAACTTCCGGCTTCGTATTCCGACAAAATTACCTTCGCCCCCTGTTCAAACTGCTGGGGCACCAGGTGCGAATAGAGCACATAAAAGGAGATAATCGCCGTAAAAAGTCCTGCCGCCGTTACGATATATTCCACCGCGGTTTGGCCTTTTTTATTAAGCAGTTTCCCCTCTGTTTTCATACGTTAAAACTGGATGGACACCGCAATCTGCTGCGAAGTGCCAAGCGCCCCAAACGGCGTAACCGCGTAGTCCAAAGACGCACCGTACCCGAACAGTTCGGAGCTGTACAGCCCGAATCCGAACGATACTTTGGACGTTTCATCCAAGCCTACATCGCTCACCCACGATTCGCTGCTGATACCCGTATTTTCGCGGGAATAGTAACCGATGCGCAAATCAAACCGGGCGACCTGCAATAAATCTTCGGGAATGTGAACTTCCAATCCCACGCCGTAGCGGTAATCGTCATCGCGGTATTTCATGTATTCGCCGGAAATCGTAAAGTAGCGGGTATTAAGGTCCGCACCTAAGCGCAGCCCGCGCGGCATTTCTTCTTTGTCGCCGATGTTGACGAGCGCGCCGCCCAAACCCAGCCAGTTGACGAGGCGCAATTTCGCACCCACGTCGAAACCGACGTTATCATAGTTGTTATAACCCGAACCGTGGTACAAACGTTCGGTGATGTACTTGGCCGTACCGCCGATTTGCAGTTTTTGGTTGAAAAAACCGCGCGCAACCGACAAGCTGCCCACAAAGTTACGCACCGGGACGCCCGCGGTGGGATTCTGCTGGCCCCATTTATCGCGGAAATCGAAATCGTCCATATCCATATAGTTAAACGTCACGCCGATAATGGTTTTACCGAGCGGCTGCAAATACGCCAGCGTGCGGGCTTTATAGCCTTGCAAATAATCCAAATACGCAAACTGCAACTCGCGCGTGGTGGCCGACGCCGCACCGGCGGGGTTCCAGAACAGCGCTTCCGGGCCGTCCGCGATGGACACATACGCATTACCCAAAGCCTGGGCTCTGGGGGAACCGGCGTCAATCTTCAAGAACGCACTCGCGCTCGTACCGGCACGTTCGTTAATGGCAAACGCCTGAACGCCGCTTAAAGCGACCGTCAAACAAGCAAGTAAAACTTTTATTCTTATATTCATAAATTGGCTTCTCTGTTTTATTATACGGCTTTACGCAACGTTCGGAAAGCCGGACACCCTGTTTACTTCCGGCCCGGCACACGGGGATTCTTGCGCCAAGCCTAACTTCTCTTTCAAATTTTATGCAAACATACGGGAAATCCCGCCTGCCTGCTTTTTTCACTTTTCCGGGACCCCCGGTCCTGCTTCATATAAGGGGAGAGGAGCCCTCTCCCCTTTATTTTACTACGGTATTAAAACTTTTACTACTTTTTGGCAGTGTTCGCGGCCGTTTTGGGCTTTAAAGTCTACCAAACCGAAGTATACGCCGCGCGCCACATTTCTGCCATGTTGGTTCTTTCCGTTCCAGCGGCAGCGCAGGGCTGCGTTGCGGATATTCGGGAAGTTAGTCAAGCCGTCCTCATCCAGCTTGCTGGAACCGTTGGGCGTATTGTCCGGGTTAAAGGTCAGCGTATCGCCCATCAACACCGTATAGTTGTTCGCGTCCACGCAGGTGTAGTTGGAATCTTTCACCAAGTCGCCCGCCAAGTTGAAGAACTTAATGGACACTCTGCCGGGCACCGGCATCTTGGTAATTTCCAGCGTACCGTCTTCCCTGTTTTTCAGCGGGTTCGGGTAGAAGAAGACCGTTTTCTCCCAGTCTTCGCACACGAAGCGTCCGTCGCCGATGGCTACCGTCGCACGGTGAAGATTCTGGTATTCATACGTATCCGCTACTTTATAAATATCCCATTTGCTCTGGTCGGCGCTGGTATTGTCGCCGCCCAAGATTTCACCCGTTACGCTGTCGATATCGGCCGAGTTCAGGGCCGTTACGAAGCGGAAAGGATAGGTTCCGTCCGGCACTTCCTGCTGGGCATAGTCGCGGCCGTCCCACACTTCTTCAATGAGCGTGGTGGCGGGGCGGATACCCACAATCGCGCGGACCAATACTTCGTGGATATCCTGCACTTCTTTACCCGTAGTCGGGTTGCGCAGGGTACCTTTTTGGTAATCGAAAATGGTAGTACCGGGTTTAAAGATTTGGATAGCCACTTTCATCGGCACGGAAATCTGATAACCGATTTTCATATCCGTATTGCGCTGGGAAAGGGCATAACCGTCCGCTTCCAAGAGGTCGAACACTTTTAACAGGTCGGCATTCAAGGTAATGCTCTTTACCGTTTCCTGGTACAGGCCCGGATCCGGATAGTTTTTAGCGGTCAAGCGGACTTCGTATTCCGCCGGTTTTACGTAGAAACCGTTGTTATCCGTACCGTCCCAGTAAATCTTCCGCGTGACGTTCGGGTCAAAATTGCCCGTGTTCATAATCGTCATGGTAGACAGGAACTTACACACGTCGCCGGGTTTGTTCTGTTTCAAATCCTGGTGGACGGTGGGGTCCGGGTTACAGACGTTCGGCTCAAGCGCCACGATTGCCACTTCCACGGTGGCCGCGCGGGACACCGCAAAGTTGATTTCGTACGGCGGGATGAAAATCGGGCCGGACGACACGTTAAAGAGCTGCGGCGCGTTGGGGTACACAACGGTGGAACCGTCCAAGAAGTACACAGGGCCGCGGGTTACGTTGATTTTGCTGACGGGTTTATCCGTAGCGTATAAGTAGTTTTGCTGGACTACTTCTACGGGATATTTAAACGGAGCCCCGGCCAAATATTTATCCGTACTGTCATTCGTGCCATCCGCTTTTTTCATTTGCTCATTCGCAACAGCATAATATCTGTCGAACGCTTCGTTAGAGCGCGCGGAGATGAAGAACGGATATTGTCCGTCCGGCACCATTTCGTACGGGCAATCTCTCAAATTCGTGCTGCCGGCACACGCCCCAATTTGTTTGGTAGAAGTGGGGTTATAGAAGTACAGCGCGTCCCATTCTTCCGTAATCGTCATGCCGTCTCCCACGCGGGTGGAGGAGCGGTCAAACGTTTTGACGGGCTGCAAGCGCACGTCCACCACACCAGAGGCGGCAGCCGTGGCATTGGCCGGGTAGTTGGTAAACGTGTTATCGTTTACGTAAATACATTTCGGTTTGTTAGAAGGATCTACAGAACCATTCGCTCTAAAAATAGCATTATCCGTAGCCTTATCGCAAATACGGGGCGGCCAAGCCGTTGCCGAGTTGTCAGTAATGTTTACCATTTCCCGTAATAACGTTACTTTATACTGCAATTCATTGTTAATCGCAGAACCCGCAACGTAATTCGGGTTTTCAATGACGGTAACGGTATCGCGCGTATAAGGATCATCGGTACCCGTTAAAGAGGTCGTGGTACCTAAAGCCACATTCGTGAGCGTAGCAGGCGTGCTGCCGCTCAGCGGAACCGTAACGGAAGTCAACGAGTCCGTAAACGCCGACCCCGAGTAGGAGGCCGTCACCTGAACGTTACCATAATCACCTGTCGTATTATTATACGCCGGAATGACGATATCTTTATTATAGATGTTTACCTGCACGTTCATGGCTTTGGAAAGCTGGTAGGAAATGGTGGATTTCGCTTCGCTGTCGCCATATACGTCGGTGGTGGTTACGTCTACCACGCGGTACATGTCAACCGGGAAGACCGCAGCCGCGCGGTTCGTCACCGCGGGGAACATGGCATCCTTCGTTTCCACCACAAACATATAGGTACCGGGCGTTACCATGCGGCCGGCGTCGTCGCGGCCGTCCCAGGACAGCGTATTCATCTGCTGGGCAACCTGGCTTACGCCTTTTTCGGGCGTTAAGTATTTTACCACCACACCCGCGGTGTTTTCCACTTTGGCAACCGCGGTGGCATCGCGCACGATGGAGTATTTAAAGATGAACGGATCCAAGCCGTAAGCCGTCGGGCTGGAGCCAATTGTGGAATAGCTGACGGGCTGGATGGTGATATCCACCATACCGCGCTCGATAGCAATCATACCCGTATTGTATTTAAGCGTTTTAACGCCGGTAAATTCTTGGCCGTCTTTATTTGCGGCACAAGAGGCACCCGCCGTAAACGATGGAGTACCGCCATTTCCCACGGCATTTTTGTAACAACCGTTGTACGGGATTTCCGCCCACAGAACATAAACATAGTTGCCATCCGGCATAGGCGCACCGTGAGCAAATTCTTGTGTACATCCCGCGGCGGTTTTACAAAGAGTGCCATCAGACATTTTTTCATTGAACGCATAGGTACGGGTACAAGAAGTGGGCTTACCATCAGCATCCACAGCCCCACACAAACCGTCCCATTTAGAGGTAAAATTCATGCGGCCCGTGCGGTCTTCCACCGAGCGGTAAACCAAAGTACCGGTATTATTTGCAATCTCAGGAGCAGTACCCGTAGCCTTGGAAGAATCAGTAAACAAAGCCCCGGAATTAGCCTTAGTAAAGGTCGTTCCCGGAGTATAGATATCCCAATAAATCTTGGCAGGTTCCGTCGGGACGTAGCTGATGGAAGCATAGCCCGTGGATTGTTTATTAAGCCCCGTAGCAACCACATCGGTAAGTTTCAAGGGATCTAAAGAAAGCTGGCGCGTAACGGCGCGGGAGAAGTCCACCCCCGGCCATTCATCCTGAGCCTTCGCCTGTAAAGATACCACATAGTTACCTGCAGGGAGCAAAAGGCCGTTATCGTTGCGACCGTCCCACGAGTCAAATTCGGTAATTTGCACGTCTTTTTCCACGCCTTTCAGACCTTCGCCCAAGCGCGGCTGCCAGTCAACGAGCGTACGGACGATTTGGTCCTTACCTTTAATTGGGTCCCCCATATTCGTGGAACCATAAGACAAATCATCCCCGTTAGAAGCGTCAAAAATGGCGATACGCACGTCCGCATCTTTACTCAAGCGGTACGCATACGTATAAGGTTGGGCGGACACGGCCGTAATATTACCCACCACGGACGGCGTGCTGCGCACCGTATGGATATTGGTCACGTCCACCTGCATGGGGATTTGGTTCATACCCGGATAAGCGATGGTGGAGTTAAATTCAATTTTGTCGGTAATGATGTTATCACCGGGAGAATCCGTTGCTACGGTTGCGCGGAACGCAAACTGACCGTTAGATTTACCAAATTCGCCGGCAATTTCGTACGAACCGTCCCACGCGGCACAGAAAGGAATTGAAAGTCCAGACTCTTGCCCGTCTCCATTGCTAACAGCACAATTATACTTGCCTGCGTCCCCGCTACCAGAACTAGCTTGATAGCAAGCTTGCGCGGTAATCGCCGAACCAGCACTAGCGCTAGAAGCAGCAGTATTCAATTGGGTTTGAGTAGCCTTATTAAAATCAACAGTCAATTTTGATAACGCAGCCCACTTAACACAATACTTATTGGTGCTACCAGAATTCGCCCCGCTTTGGCAAACATACTCGGCGCCAGGACACGGATCCCCGTTACCGGCTCCTATACAGTGATACGAACCGCAGACAGCTGAATTAGAACTTGTATCTGGATACAAGTCAATCGTGCGAATAGCCGGAGTTTCTTCCGGGTTTTCCACATTTTTATTGTTATAGTATTTTACAATGTCAAACTTCACCTGCTGCAACGGGAAAGAAATAGAATATGTACTCTGGGACATGGGTTTGTTCGTACAAACCACATTCATACACAAACTTAAACAATGATTGGGGTAAGCATTTGCTGCAACAGCCGAGGGATAAGGCTGATCATACTCAATCAAAGCAGACGATACCCAAGGGTCATTTTTATTACCATTGCCGGAAGGAACCGTGGAAGTAGAATATACAAAACTTTTATTATTAACCGTATCTGTTGAAGACGGCGTTCCAAACGCAAAAGTTCCATTCGGATTGGACCAATCGCAATATACATTTTTTAATCCAGTCGCACTATTACCCACGGCTCCATCTTTATAATAAACGGCAGCATATCTTACCTCGGCCGTTTGGGCGAAAAGCGGCGCAGAAGCCGCAAAAAACAACAGGGCCAAAACGGCGCAAAGCACCGCTTTACCCGAAAAAACCCGGAGTAAACTTTTAAGTTTGTTCATTGTGTATGTATCCATTTGGGGAATATGTCCCGTCGTAAAATTAAGTTTTTACAAAGCTGTGGCGCGCCTAAAAACACGCGCAAAACGGCGCGTTAAAATTACACGCCGATACAGTACTCTTAAATTTTTGCAACTTTTGCGATTATTGTCAACTGTTTTTTGGTTTTTTACCGTCTGATTTATTGGAAAGAAAAAAAGCCGGGGAAAAGGCATGTTAATAACACTGGATTCTGAAACAAGTTCAGAATGACGACAGGGGACACAGAAATAACGGGCGGTTTACCCTTCCGGGATGACAAACTTTAATAAGCTCGTTTATTTTTCCGGGTGGGAAGAAGCGTCCGCCGGAGATTTTTCCGACGTTTCCGCCGGGTGCTTCGCCGAATTTTCCGACGGAGATTCCACGGCGGCTTCGGCCTGTTCGGCTACTTCGCGGTAGACGGCAAAAGCGCCGCGGCCGTTTTGCTTCACCACGTATAACGCCTTATCGGCTTTTTCCAGCAGTACTTCCGGCGTAAGGCCGTCCTGCGGGTATGAAGAAATCCCCTGGCTGATGCTCAAGTGTACGGGTTCGCCGTCCGTGTAGCGGTCCGGCAGGGTGATGGCGTGGATACGTTCCTGCAGGCGGCGGGCAATGATTTTGGCCTCTTCGCCGTTGGTGCGCGGAAGCATAATAATCATTTCGTCCCCGCCGAAGCGGCAGGGCACGTCCGTCTGGCGGAGGCTGTTACGGATAACGCTGCTGACTTCTTTAAGCGCCCAGTCCCCGATTTGGTGGCCGTAACCGTCGTTGATTTGTTTGAACCAGTCGATATCCATAATAATTAAGGAGAGAGTCAAATCAAAACGTTTGGAGCGGTATAATTCTTCGGCAAATTTTTCGTTAAAATAACGGCGGACGGGAAGTTTGGTCAGTTCATCGTAATTGGAAAGTTCCTGCACGCGTTCGAACAGGCGGGCGTTGTCAATCGTCAGCGCCATTTGGGTGGCAAATTGTTGGAGCGAAATAAAATCCAAATACCCGATTTTGCGGCGGGATAAAAGGTTGTCAAACGTTAAAAAACCCACTTTGTTGCGCTGTACTTTAAGCGGAATATACACCACACTGCGTACGGAACGGTACGTGGCGGAGGATTCGAATACTTCTTTTAACAGTTTTTCTTCGCCCTCGTGCAGTGCACGGCCGTCCTGGTGCGTCACTTTGCCCGAGACGTCCACTCCCAGCACGGATTTTATTTTGCTTCCGTCGGCATCCGTTAAATACAAACGCACGCGGTCGAAACGGAAATATTTTTGCACGCCTTTTAAAATCAGTTCGAGGCCGTCGTTAAGGCGCAGAGAAGAAGCGAAAATGGTGGATAAATCGTTAAGCGCCGTGGATACGCGCAGACGCTGGTTTTTGGCCTGGTCGATTTCCGTATTGCGCAGGTTATGGGAAATTTCAAGCCCCAAATCTTTAATCAAATCGATTTCCGCGTTGGTAAACACGCGGTTTTTACGGAAGCGTTCCAAACGCAGCACCCCCACGCGCTCCTGCATGTAGGAATGGATTTCCCCCGCCTTCAGTTCTACACTGGGACGTTCCCATTTTACCAGCACGTAAAGGGCGGGATAGCTTAAATCGGTCGTTTCGGCAATGCCGGTCTGCAATAACTGGCGCAGGAAAACGGGCTCGTTTAATACGGAAATATCTTCCTGCATGTCCATGCAGTATTCTTTTTTGCACATCATTTTAAGGGATAATAAGGCGCGTTCCTGCTGCCAGTCGAAAAAGTATACGCGGTCCAGTTTAAACAGGTTGCGAAGCGCGGGCAGCGCACATTCCAGTAAAGAGCGTTTGTTTTGGAAAGACTGGTTCAACTGTTTATGAAACTTATAAAGCGTATAGGATTTTCGGTCGAGCATGGTTATCCCTCGTAAATGGACAGCAAGTATTCAATTTCTTTGGCGGCCAGGTCGAGTTCCCGGTCCAAGGAGGCTTGCGTAAAACGGTTTTCCACGATTTGCGTGGCGCACACGGCTAAGATGCGTTTTAAAATTTCCATAATCGTACCCATCACCGTGATGTTCGGGAGCGTCCGCGCCGTGGACAAAATGCCCGTGTATGTCTGCAGACGCTGGGACGAAGAAAAAATAAATTGTTCAAACGCGCTTTCAAACGCGGGGAAGGCCTCAATCATGCCCGCATATTTAAGCTGCATATCGGGCCGGGCGCAGAATTTGATAAACTTGAGCGCGTCTTTTTTATGCTGGCTGCGGACGTTGATAAACAAGTTCATCGCGGACAAATACGCATGGCTTTGTTCCCCCGTCGTAGGCACGGGCAGCGTGCGCACGCGCAGGCCGCGCCGCGCGCTAAAGGTGTTGACGCCCTGCTTGCGGGAAATCATCATGCTGGCTTTGCCGGAGGCCATCGTCCCGAGCGAGCCGCGCTCGCGCAGAATCGGCATATAGTTTTTAAGCGCCAGCGTGATATAGTCGTGCAACCCCTCTTTAAATACTTTGGTGCCCACCAGCGTTTCGCCCCGGTCGGCCGACAATAAAGCACCTCCTCTCCCCCACACGCACGGCAGCGCGTTGCGCATAGACAAGGAACCGCGCCAATCGCTGTTTTGCATGGGAAAGTAGCCGGGAACGTCGCTGAATTTTTCGCGCAGGGCTTCGCATACGTCCAAAAGGCCCTGCCAGGTGGAGAGATCTTTTTCGGGGTTGGAAGTAACCAGTTTTAAATGGTCGGCCCGGTAGTGCAGCGCGCTTAAATCGAACCACCACGGATAGGAATAAATGTCCTTCGTGCCGGGTTGGTAACAATGCGCTTTCAGCGGGAGCAGGCATTCGGAAAGCGATAAGCCCGGGTCCAGCTCCGACAAGTTGGCCGCCACGCCTTCGCGCACCAAAAGAGCCGTCCAATAATGCGGAATTTGGATAATATCCGGGATTTCTTCTTCATGCGTCGGGTTTTTGATGGAAAACATCCGCCGCCAAAGCACGTTGCGCGTAAAAACGCGGACGGTTAAGTCGACAGACGGATATTCCTGCTTAAAGAGCGAAACAAATGAGGCGTGATCCTCTTTGGTCTTGGCGCCCGAATCGGGCATGGCCCACAAAATCATGTAAATCCTCGCTAGTCCCAGTTGCGCACTTTCATATTGGGATCAATGTTAATATTCTTTTTTACCGGCTTGCCCGTTTTTTCGGCATGTTCCAGTTTTTTATAAGCGGCCAGGGCGATCATGGCGGCATTGTCCGAAGACAGTTTCCGCTCCACAAAGTGCGTTTCCACGCTCATTTCTTTGGCCTTCTCCGTCATCCGCTCGCGCAGGAGCGTATTGGCGGCCACGCCTCCCCCCACGGCAATGTGTTTTACCTTATATTTTTTGGCGGCCCATAACGTTTTGGTGACTAAGGTTTCCACCATGGCTTCTTCAAAACTGGCGCATACGTCGGGCACGCTGTAGTCTTGATGGTCGCGCAAATAATAGCTGACGGCCGTCTTAATACCGCTGAACGAAAATTCCCACGTTCCGGGCAGCAGCGGACGCGGAAACGCGATTGCGTCCCGCCGGCCGCTTAACGCCTGTTTGGACACCTGCGGCCCGCCGGGGTAAGGCAGCCCCAGCAGTTTGGCCACTTTGTCGAACGCTTCGCCGGCGGCGTCGTCGCGCGTGCGGCCTAAAATTTTATAGTCGCCGTAGCCTTTTACGTACCACAGCTCCGTATGTCCGCCCGAAACAACCAAAGCCACCAGGGGGAACGACAAACGCGCCTTCGCCTCGGTTCCTTCAAACTCGCAGGCGAAGATGTGCCCCTCCAGGTGGTTTACTCCTATTATAGGGGTTTTTTTGAAATTTGCAAGGGTCTCCGCCGCCACGCGCCCCACCATCAGCCCCCCGGGCAGGCCGGGGCCGCTGGCAAACGCCACGTAATCAAGCGGGTGATCGCCCAGCGCTTCGTTAATAACGGTGGCGATTTTGGCCGCGTGCGCGCGGCTGGCCAGTTCGGGAACTACGCCGTGATATTTTTTATGTTCTTCGATTTGCGAATAAATCACGTTGGAAACGATTTCCTTTCCGCCTTTTAACAGCGCGGCGGAAGTTTCGTCGCACGTGGACTCGATACCCAAAATCATCAAATCTTTTTTCATACTTATTTATTATCCTTGGCTTCCTGTTTGGCTTTGCGTTCTTCGGCTTCTTTTTGGGAAGTTTCTTTAGCGCTTTCCAAGGTTACTTTGCCGGTTAAAATTTCTACGGCGCGGTCGAGCACCGGGTCTTTGGCTTTAAATTCCATTACGGGGGCGGCCTTGCCGGGAGTGTAGACGATATCGTTATACTGCATAAACACTTTGGCTTCTTCTTCCGCCGGAACGATTATTTCCACATCCGGCAGAATACCGCCTTCGTCCGCTTTGGATTTATCGCGGTAGTCGCGCTGGATGAGGCGGCCGGAAGGCGTATAGTATTTGGCAATCGTCAAACGCAGGCCCGCGCCGCCGGAAAGCGGCAGCACCTGCTGGACGCTGGCTTTGCCGAACGTCCGCTGGCCGGCCACAAACGCGCGGCCGTTGTCCTGGAGCGCCCCGGAAACGATTTCGCTCGCGCTCGCGGAGCCCTGGTTCACGAGAACGGCCATCGGAATGTCCAAATATTCGCCTTTGGAAGAGGTTTTAAATTCCTGATAGTATTCCTGCTTGCGTCCCTGGGTATACACAATCATTTGGTCCGGGCCCAGGAACAGTTTGGAAATATCCACCGCACCCGTCAAAAGGCCGCCGGGGTTAAAGCGCAGGTCGAGCACCAGCGAGGTCATCCCCTGTTTTTGTAAATCGACCAGGGCCTTTTTTACTTCTTCGGTGCTGTGGCCGGAAAAATCCACCATATAAAGGTAACCCACTTTGCCGGGCAGCATGCGGTGGTAGACCACTTCGGGCACGATTCTTTCGCGTTTAAAGTTAAAATCGGGCAGTTTTTTATAGTCGCCGGATTTTTCGTCTTTGCGGCTCATGGTGATTTTAACTTTGCTCCCCACCGGCCCGCGCATAAGTTCCACGGCTTCATCCAGCTTCATGCCGTCCAAATCTTTATCGTCCACAAACAAAATACGGTCGCCCGGCATAACGCCCGCCTTAAACGCCGGCGTGCCCGGCATGGGCGTTACGACGGTAATAAAACCGTCTATTTTTTGCAGACGGATACCCAGCCCGCCAAAGTCCCCGCGGGTATCGTTTTTTAAATCTTTATAATCTTTCGGGTCCAGGTATTGGGAAAAATCGTCCAGTTCGTTTACCATGCCTTTAATGGCGCCGGAAATCAGTTTGTCCGTATCCGTTTTTTCCACATAGTTTTCTTTCACAAATTCCAGCACGTCCACAAACGTGCGGAGCTGTTTTAAACTGCTGTCGGCAGCCGCGTAAGCGTACGGGAACAGTGTCCCCATAAAAAATAAGACGGCCGCCAAAACGGCGAAACGGTTGAGTTTTTTCGATTTCATAATTCCTCTCAAAATTTATTTCAGCCACACCTGCGGATCCACCGCCGTGGCGCCTTGGCGTATTTCGAAATACACCGCGCTTCTGCCGGTGCCGGAACGCGCCTGCGTATCTTTGCCCGCCGTGCCGATAACGCCCTGTACGGGCAGTTTGTCGCCGACGGAAACTTGAATTTCTTTCAAAAATCCGTAAATGCTAAAGAACCCTTTGTTATGGTCCACAATCACCACATTGCCGTACGAGCGGAAGGGCCCCGCATAAATCACGCTGCCGGCGGCCACGGAGCGGACGGCCTCGCCGGACGAAGCGGAAATTTTAATGCCGTCGCGGAAAATCCACGTGTTAAGGTCGGCGCGGTATTCTTTGCCGAATTTGCTGATAACGCTTCCGTTCACCGGCCACGGCAGGCTGTGCGCGGGCACGTCGATTTTCGGGCCGGAGGATTTTTTATCCGCCGGGGCCGAACTCTTGGAAGAAGCGGCCTTCTTGGCGGCTTCGGCCTTACGTTTGCGCTCAAACGACGCGAGTAAATTGTTCAGCTCGGCGGCGGATTTGTTCAGTTCGTTGATTTCTTTGCGCACGGCGTCGGCCTTGCGTTTGGTAACGTCCAAATCCTGTTTCTTTTTATTAAAAGACTGCGAAATAACCGCCTGCTCTTCTTTAATTTTAGAACTTTGTTCCAATAATTTCCGGTTGCGTTCTTCAAACGAGTGGATGCGTTCTTTGGCTTCCCGGTTTTCTTTTTTAAGTTCGGCCGCAAACGCCGCTTTGTGCGTTACCATGCGCTCCACAAAAATATCCTGCTCCATGCTGTATCCCCCCACGCAAAACGCGCAGGACGGCGTAAAATAATACGTTTTTAATTCTTCTTCCGCCACGCCCTGCCACATGGGCATGCTGCGTTCCAGCGCGGCGCGTTTTTCTTCGATGGAAAGCAAGTTTTGCTCCACAAAAGAAATGTCAGACTCCACTTTGTTTTTTAACTGCTGCGTCCGGGCTTTTTGGCTTTCCAGCGCGGAGATTTCTTTCGAAATTTTCTTTTCCTGCTCCCGGTATTTTTTTAATTCGTTTTCTTTTTGGGCGGCCTCTTTTTTAAGCCGTTCGATTTCTTTCTTACGGTCGGCGGCTTCGTCGCAAAAAAGCGGCGAAGCGCAGAACAGAAGAAGCAGGAAAACGTTTAAAATTTTTGCCATTTGGACAGCGTCCACCCCAACAGCCCGCAAAATACGAGCACCAAAATCTGCCGTTCCGGCGTGGTAAACAGCCGCGCGGCCTCACTCAAAAAGCCGGTAGGGTACAGCATCACCGCAAAAAACGCGCCGGAGCATACCCCCGCCAACACGCCCGACAGCGCACCGCTTACATGATGCGCGCGCGCGCCGGCGGCCGGATAGGCTTCCACCAAAAACATAAAAGCCAAAAACAACAGTCCTGCAAACAACAGCGCAAGACGCAAAAATTTGGCGCACAAGCCCGTATAGAACACGAGCCGCGCATGTTCGGCATTATAACGCGGGGACAGTTTTTCGTATTCAGAGGCCAAATTATCCACCAGCGGCCCCACATTGCCCACGGCCCGATCGGCCAGTTTAAGTTCAAAGTACGCGGGCATTTTATTTTTGCCCATCAAAAGCAGCGATTCCGTCAGCTGCGGGTTTTGGCGGCGGACGGATTCCAGCGCGTCCGCGGGCGAAAACAGCCGTACGGCGGCCACATCCGCTTTTTGGTTTAAGGTTTCCCCCATTTGCGCCAGGACCTCGTTGGAAGGGTTCCCTTCTACCACGAAAATCACTTTAAAAGAATCGGAAAGTTCCCGGTAATACGCGTTTAGGCGCATATCGATAAACAGCGCGCTCTGCCACAGCACCGCCACCGCAAACACGAGCAAAAACAGCCGCCGGTATAACCGGCCGACGTGTTTCGGTTTGGCGGGAGCCGTTTCTTTTTCCAAAAAATCCGCCATAAATTAATCCTCGTCCCAGCCCAATGCGGCTTTCATACGCGGCAAAATATCGGTGTTGTGATAAACACCCGAAAACCGTTCCGCTTCCGCCCCGTAGGCCACGCCGATCAGCGGCGAAGCCGAATGGTTCTGCGTCGCCCACGACATGCCGCGCTTTTCGTTTACCTGGCGGAAGATACCGGGGATATCGTCCAAATTGTTAAATTCGGCGATGTTAACCGGGTACCCCAACGCCTGGGATAAACGCGCTTCGATATATTCGGGCGTGCGTTTTTCCGCCGGCATTTTTTTAAGTTCTTCTTCTACATAATACAAACTGCCCGTCTGTTTTTCAAATAATTTAAACGCGCCGAAAGAAGCGTAATCCGTATTGCCGCCGTATAAGGCTTCGCCCTGCGCGGTTTTGCGGGCGGCTTCTTCTTTACCTACATAACGGTAGACAAACGAGCCCAGCCCCGTATCGTGGTCCGCATTCAGGTAAACGAGCGTATCCGGGTGTTCGTCCGCGTACTTAACGGCAAACGCGATGAGTGCGTCCAGCGTTTTCATTTCCGCCAGTACCGCGCCCGCGTCGTTGGCGTGGGCGGCCCAGTCGATTTTTCCGGCTTCGGCCATTAAAACAAACCCGTTTTTATTTTGTTCCATCAGTTCCACGGCTTTTTGCGCCTGCGCGACCAGCGTGGGAACCTGCGGATGTTTGTACAGTTCTACGGACATGGGCATCGCCCCATCGGAAAATAAGCCGAGCAGCTTGCCCGATTTTACTTTGGCGAGCTCTTTTTTATTGCGTACCACCCGGTAGCCCTGTTTTTTGGCCTCTTTGAGTAAATTTTCGTTTTCATCCGTATTAAAATACTTCAGCCCGCCGCCGGAAATTACGTCCGCGCCGAAAGCAATTTGCTGGCGCGCGATATCCATTTTCCAGCCGCGTCCCGGCGCATGGGCCGTAAATCCCGCCGGGGTGGCGTCGGTAACGTACGTATCCGAAATTACGCCCACGGATTTGCCTTTTTCTTTGGCCAGTTCCAGCAGGGTTTTGACGGTTTTCCCTTTAAAATCAAGCCCGATAATTTCCGGGCGGGAAAGTTCGCCCGTGGCCATTTGCGTCGCCGCGGCGGCGGAATCGGTTACCAGCGTATCATAGGTATTGTTAAAATACAGGCCCCACGTGCCCGCGGACATCATTTTTTCCAGGTGGGAAACGTTATCCGGGTAGCCGTCCAGGTTCGCATAGCGCGCACCCTGCATAAAAAATCCCATAATCTCCGGGCCCATGCCGTCCCCGATAATCCAAATGACGTTTTTTACGTCCGCGGCCGACAACACTCCCGCCGCAAACAAACACACCAGCGCAACAAACGCATTACAAAACTTTCTCATACACTCCCCTTAAATGACCGTTTTGCGGTACAAATCCAAATACGCCTGGGCCGATTTATCCCAGGACAAATCCTGCCGCATCGCGTTTTTGACCATGCGGCCCCACACTTTTTTATTTCCAAACGCTTTTAACGCATCTTCCAGCGTTTGGCAGATTCCTTTTTCGCTGAAATTGTTAATAAAGAACCCGGTGGCGGAATCTTCGTTGGAACCGTCAAACCCTTTTACGGTATCTACAAGTCCGCCCACGCGCGACACGACGGGCAGCGCCCCGTACTTCATGGCAATTAACTGCGAGAGTCCGCACGGCTCAAAGCGCGACGGCATTAAAAACAAATCCGAACCCGCATAAATGCGGTGCGCCAAATCTTCGTCCAAACGGCCGTTGTAGCTTACTTTGCCGGCGTTGTTGCGGGCAAGGCTTTGGTAGGCTTTTTCCAGCATTGGGTCCCCCATACCAAGCACCACAAATTGCGCGCGGTCTTTAAAACGTTCAATTAAATTGAGTACAATATCCAACCCTTTCTGGTAGTCCAGGCGCGACACAATACCGACAAGCGGTTTGTCCGGATCCTGGTCCAGCTTGCACTGCTGCTGGAGGGCCAGCTTGGCGGCCAGCTTGCCTTTGGCGGCTTCCGCGGCGTCGTACCCGACGGGCAAAACGGGGTCGAGTTCCGGGTCCCACACTTCGGTATCGATACCGTTTACAATCCCGCAGAAATGGTCCGCGCGGTGGCGCAGGAGGCCTTCCAGCCCAAAGCCCATGGCGGGGTCGGTCTGCACCTCGCGGGCGTAGTTGGGGCTGACGGTATTGATGTTATCGGCAAATACGAGGCCGCTTTTTAAGAAACTGACGCCGCCGTAATACTCAAATTTTTCGGGCGTATAATCCACCGGGTGGAACCCCGCTTTGCGGAACGAAGAATACGGGTAATGCCCCTGGTAAGCGATGTTATGAATGGTATACAGACTGCGGGTGCGCGTATAGAACGCATCTAATTTATAGACGGTTTTTAAATACGCCGGGATAAGGCCGGTCTGCCAGTCATGGCAGTGGATTAAATCGGGGCGGAAGCCGATAAACTTGCATCCTTCCAGCACGGCGCGGGAGAAAAGGATAAAGCGTTCGTCGTTATCCGGGTATTCGCCGTCTTTGGTGCGGTAGAGGCCGGGGCGGTCGAAATATTTGCGGTTGCCCACAAAAAACACGAGGACGTTGCCCCAGTTAATATAGGAAAGGGAAACCTGTTCGATTTTATCCCCCACCGGGATTAAATACACGCCCGGAACCACTTTTAAAGAGGAAACCCGCACGATATTGCGGTAATGCGGCAGAAATAAAAGAACCTTATTGTTTTTGCGGGAAGCAAACTGCTGGCAAAGCGCGCCGACGACGTCGGCCAGCCCCCCGGTTTTACAAAAAGGGAACGCCTCACTGGCGGCCAAAACGATATTCATATTAATTTTCCTCCTGGTTGGTCCGCTCTTCTGCGGCGGCCCCGGTTTTGGATTGTTGGGTTTCTTCCTCGCGCGCGGTTTGCAAAGCGGCGAGTTCATTGTCCGCGGTTACTTCTTCCTGCGCGTGGGCGGACGGTTCGTCCTGTCCGGCGGCGGGTGCGGATTCTTCTAAGGCACCGGGAGTAAAGAAATCGCCCCGGTTATAACTGTTGCGCGTAAAAAACGGGTCGGCGGCGGAAGAGTCTAGTGCTTCCAGCTTTTCTTCCCCCTCCAGTTCTTCAAGCGGAATGATGGCCGGTTCGCTAAGCGGCGGAAGCGGCTCGCCAAACGGCAAATCTTCCTGTTTTTCGTGTAAGGTTTTGGCAGCAAACACCTGCAAATCGGGCAGTTCGGAAATTTTGTTAAGGCCGAACATACGCAAAAATTCATCCGTCGTGCCGTACACCATCGGGCGGCCGACCGTGTCTTTTTTGCCCACCACGCGCACCAGGGCGCGTTCCAACAAACGTTCCAGCGGGCCCGCCACGTCCACGCCGCGGATAGCTTCCATCTCCGCGCGGGTGATGGGTTGTTTATACGCCACAATCGCCAGCGTTTCCAGCGCGGCGTTGGAAAGTTTGGTGGTCATTTTTTCGTTATACAAGCGGCGCACCCAGCGGCCGTATTCGGGTTTGGTGGACATCTGGAAACCGCCGCCGAGTTCCACAATCTGCACCGCGCGGCCCTGGGAAGCGTACTCTTCCTGAAGTTGCCGGATAATCTCGCGCACGCGGCGCGCGTCGGCCGTTTCCACCACGTCGGCAATGCGGCCGGGTTTGACGGGACGGTCCGTAATAAACAAAAGGGTTTCGATAATTTTTTTAAGGTCGTCCGTTTCCAACAAGTCGCCGGACGGAGCGGAAGAACCGGCGTCTTCTTGGGCGGCCGGAGCCTCTTTCGCAGGTTCGGAAGCGACGGCCTGCGGGGCCGGGGGTTCGTCTGCCGCCTCGGCGGGAGTTTCTTGCGCGGACGGATTCCCAGCCGCGGCTTCCTGCGGTTCGGCCGCGGTTTGGGGAACTTCCGGGGCGGATTCCTGCGCCCGGATTTCCGGCACGACGGACATATCTTCCAGCACGGAAACCGACGAAGACGCGGTATTCTGCCGGGCGGGTTCCTGCGCTTCTTCAACAAGGTTTTGGTTTTGTTCTTCGGTCATATAAAAATCCTCCGGGCGGTTTACGCGGCTTCTCCGTGCATTAAGGTTTTAAAATCTTTGTCTTTATTTTCCGGGTTTAAGTAAATGCGGATATGCCCTTCTTTTTCGTCCTGCCGGGCCAGCAGTTTTTTAATTTTCATGAGTTCCAAAAGCGCCATAAAACACGTAATAATCCCGCGTTTTTTGGTTTCACCCACAAAAATATCGTCCAAAAGCACCCACGTGCGGTTTTTAAGCATATCCACCACTTTCTGCATTTTCATTTCGATAGGGAACTCTTCCACTTTCAAAAGCTCAATGCGTTTGCGTTCGTCCAGCCGCTCAAACGCGCGTTTGACGGCAGCAAGCAAATCGAACATTTGCAGATTGATGACTTTTTCCCCGTCGTCAAAAATCGGCGCGGTGCGGTAGAAATTGTCTTTGTTTTCTTCGAACTTTTGTTCCAAAAATTTGCTGGCTTCTTTATATTTTTGGTATTCCACCAGCTTGGCGATAAGTTCCTTGGCCGGGTTAGGGCCTTCGTCTTCCGTGGTGGGTGCCTGGGAGGGAAGCAGGGTTTTGGCCTTAATTTGCATCAGCGTACTGGCCATTACCAAAAACTCGCCCGCCACTTCCAGGTTGAGTTCCTTCATGACGTTTAAATAATCCAAATACTGCTTGGTGATTTCCGCAATGTTGATGTCGCAAATGTCCAGGTTGTCTTTTTTGATAAGGTGCAACAGAAGGTCCATCGGACCTTCAAACACGTTAATGTGGACATTTATCGGCGCGGTATTCATTTATTTGGTAATCCTCATGATTTTTTTGACGGTCGCCAAGGTTTTGGCCGCGGACGCGCGGGCCTTTTCTTTGCCTTCCGTCACGATTTTTTGCAGGAGGTCCGTATCGTTTTCAAATTCTTTGCGGCGTTCGGAAAACGCTTTGAGTTCCGGCTCCATCAGCGCGAACAATTCTTTTTTGCACGCCACACAGCCCAGCGCGCCGGCCTTGCATTCTTCGCAGCGTTTGGCGGCGTTCGGGTTATAAATTTGGTGGAAAGCGAACACGACGCAGCCTTCCGGGTTGGCGGGGTCGGTGGCTTTTTTCTTGTTAGGGTCGGTGAACATAGTCATCACTTTTTTGCGCACCATTTCCAAATCTTCGCCCAGCGAAATGGCGTTATTGTAGGATTTGGACATTTTCCGTCCGTCCAGCCCCGGCACGCGGGCTACGCGGGTGAACAGCGGTTCTGGCTCCGTAAACGCGGGCGTACCGTAAATTTCGGCAAAGCGGCGGGCCAAATCGCGCGCGATTTCCAGGTGCGCGGTCTGGTCTTTGCCCACGGGCACATAAGAAGACTGATGGATTAAAATATCCGTCGCCATCAAAACGGGGTAGCCCAAAAAACCGAACGAAGAAATTTCTTCGTCCCCGGCGATGGAGCTCAACTTTTCGCCCAGGGATTTTTCGTCCAGCTGCCCGGCGTATTTTTGTTTTAAAAGTTCCTGGATTTGTTCTTTGTACGTCGGGTTGCGAAGCAGCCAGCCCAAGGGCGTAATCATACCGAGAAGCGTGTTGAGTTCGCTGATTTCCGGCACGTCCGACTGAATGTAAATGGTGCATTTTTTGGGGTCCAACCCGGCGGTCAGCCAGTCAATCAGCATGGCCCGGGAGTTGGCGGCCAGGTTTTGGGTTTGGTCATACGCGGTGGTTAACGAGTGTAAATCCGCCACGAAAAAATAGCAGTTGTATTTGTCCTGCAGCGTAATCCAGTTTTTAAGCGCTCCGTGGAAATTGCCCAAGTGGAGTCTGCCCGTAGGGCGCATACCGGATAAGACGATTTTTTCACTGTTCATACAATACCTCTTAAAGCATTAAAAATTTAGCAAACAACCCCATTACAAAAGTGACGGCGGGCATCAAAATATACCGCACGCCGCCCGTTAAAATAAGCGCAATTACGATATACATTCCGTAACGGCCGAAAAACGATTCGTACTTATACGCCGCCTGCGCCGGAAGCAGGGCCGATAAAATGCGTCCGCCGTCAAGCGGAGGAATGGGAATTAAATTAAATACCGCCAAAAGAACGTTTACCGTAATGGCGTATTGGAGCACGTAAAACCCGGTGCGCAAAGCGGATGCGGAAAAATGGGAAGCGGACATCAACAACCCTTTTAACAAAAGCACGCATAGCACCGCCAACGCCAGGTTGGTAAGCGGCCCGGCGAACGCCACCTTGCCCATATCGGCGCGCGGAGAGTTCAGGCGGCGCACACTGACGGGCACCGGCTTGGCCCACCCGAACATGGGAAGCCCCGTTAAATAACAAAACGCCGGAACGGCCAGCGTGCCCACGGGGTCTACGTGTTTAAGCGGGTTCAGCGTCAGGCGGCCCAGTATATAAGCGGTGTCGTCCCCAAAGCGGTACGCGGCGTAACCGTGCGCAAATTCGTGCAGTACGATGGAAAAAAACAAAACGGGTAATAAGACAATAATATCCATACTCTTGTATTCTACTAATTTATACCGCTTCCTGCACGCATGCGCGTACGGAAAAAGCGGGCAGGCATACGATTCGATGAAATAAATATTGCAAATATAATTTGTTTTAATTATAATATATCTAATCTTAATTATTTAATTACAATAATTAAGATTAATAACTAAAGCAAAAGCAAGAAAAATAAAAAGCGGGTCGGCACACCCACTTTTTATTTACGGAACCGAAACGGCCGGCCAACTTAGGGGCCGGCCGTTTCCCTGTATCAATATAACGAAAAGACCGTTTCCCGCCGCGCCCCTAGAGAAAACGTTTCTTTTCTGGCACGAAACACCCCGGCCGAATGCCCGGGGTGTTATACAAAAAAGTTATAACCTTTTATTTTTTTAAGAAAGCAACGGCTTCTTCGTGATTCGTCACAGTTCCAGACCACTGCGCCCGGCGCACGCGCTCATGAGCCAAGGAAATTTTCCGGCCTACAAAGCCCATGTCTTTCAGTTCGCGGCCGCGGATAAAACACGGCTCCAGCGCGGTCGGCGCCAGGCAGGGGCGTACGGCCTTGATAATTTCCGCCTGCAGCGGAGAAACGGGAGCCAGCGGGCTCATCTGTTCTTCCACAATCTGCCACGCGCCTAAAATTTCCTGGCTAAACTCTTTGGGCAGACGCAAACTGCGCAAAAAATCTTCCCCGCTCGTACCCAGCATACACACCAAAATCCCGGTGCGTTCGGCCACGTCTTTGGTGCGCAGCAGCGCATCGTGCCAGTGGAGGCCGGGCCACGCGAATTTTAATAAATCGTACTTTTCCATCAGCATAAAGATATCGCGGATTTTTTCTTCTTTCAGCACTTTTAAAAATTCGTGGCTGAAGCGTTCGCGCGACAACAAAAGCGGATATTCTTCTTTCACGGCTTCCATCAGCAATTTTTCGGTTTTCGGGGCCAGCTTCCAGCCGAAACGGCCCGCAAAACGTACGGCGCGGTAAAGGCGGGTGGGGTCGTCCAAAAAACTTTTTTCGTGAAGCACGCGGATGAGCCCGGCGTCGATGTCTTTTTTGGCGCCGAAAGGATCGTACGGTTTGCCGAAGGTGGCCGGATGAATGGAAAAGCACCAGGAGTTGACGGTAAAATCGCGCCGGAACAAATCGTCTTTAATATCTTTGGTGGGTTCGATTTCCGGCAGCGCGCCGGGGTAAGGATAGGTTTCCTTACGCGCGCGGACCATGTCAAATTTAAGGCCGTTGGCCATATTCACGCGGAAGGTACAAAAGCGGGAAAATTTGCGTTTGCCGCCGCCCCACTGTTTTACGCAAAATCCGGCGACGGATTCCTGGTTTCCGTCAAAAGAAAGGTCGATATCCAGCGTATCTTTGCCCAAATAAAAATCGCGCACCGCGCCGCCCGCCACCCAGGCTTTTAAGCCCAGTTTATGTGCGTACGCGCCGACGGCATAAAGTTGTTCTTCGTATTTTTTGGGAAGGAAAGATCTCATAATACTGCCGGAGCTTCGGCTCCGTCCTCGCTCATTTTATCGGCAAAGTGACGCAAAAGCGGGCTGGCCAGCCCGGATTTAAGCACTTTGACGGCCGTTACGGCATAATCGTTGGCCGACTGGCCTTGCGCGGGAGCCGGAACGTAGAGCGGGAAATGGTGTTGCCGCGCGTAAGACGGTTTCAACCGCGCCACGCTGAAACCCTGCACGGCGGCAGCGGCGGCGATGGCTTCCGATTCAAAACCGTTCTTTTCTTCTTCTTGTAAAACATTTTTTAACGCTTCCAGCCCAAAAACGGAAATGGGCGGATAGTCCATATTCAACTGTTTTAAAAGGGTGTTTTTGATAATGCCGTAATCTTTTTGCATACGGGCCAACAGTTCGGGTTCTTTTTCGCGGTCTTTTTCCGAAAACACAAACACCAGCAGTTCGGCCGGGGCGTCAAAATAGATAAGGTCCCCGTCGTGATGGAAAAACGTGCCGCATTCCGGGCAGCGCACCAAATTCAGTTCTCCGCCCAAAACGGCGTTTTTTAAATCGGGGTCCTGGTCCGCGCTCACGAGCGACCAGTATTCCGCGTCAAAGGGTTCACAATGGTTGGGGCAGCAAGCGGCCCCTTCGTTTTTGATTGATTTCATAATAATATAGTTATATCAAAAAAATTTTTATCCCGCCAACTCAAAAAAATTAATTAGAAAAACAGAAAAAAGAAAAGGAAGAAAACATGTGCCCCGCATGGGATTTTGCTTCGGTAAATTTTCTGACGAAAATTTCCTACGCACCGGGCCTCGCGGTTTTTGCCTTGCGCGTTAGCGCAAACAAAAACAACGCTCCGGCCTTCAAACCCCAACGCAGGCAAAGCAGTTTGCCTGCTTGCGGTACATAAAAAATGCCCCGCATGGGATTTGAACCCATACCACCGGTTCCGAAGACCGGTACTCTATCCAGTTGAGCTAACGGGGCCTGTTTCTATTTTACTAAACTTATACGTTTTATTGGGCCGCCTTCCTGCCCATATAATAGGTTCGCTTTTCCCGGTCCAGCTTTTCAAGCGAATAGCGCAGCATGGTACGCGGCATCACGGCGGCGAATTTATCCAAAAACGCGCAGAGGGCCGCTTCGTCTTGCTTGCCCGCTTCGCGCAGCATCCAGCCGCAGGCCTTGTGCATTAAATCATGCGGATGGGAAAGCAATTTTTCGCACAAAGCAAATGTTACGTCCAGTTTCCCGCGTTTAATAAAATAAAGGGTGGACACCACCGCCGCGCGCTGCTCCCACAAATTGCAGGACTCCGCCAGCCTAAACAGCAGCTCCGCGCCGGAACCGAACAACTGCGCGCCGATAATTTTATAGACGGATACGTCAATCAAATCCCAGTTGTTCGCCCGGGGTAAGCGGGGCACGAAAAAATCAAATACGGCCTTGCGTTCTTGCGGCGTTTTGGCGTGCTGGTACTGCCATACCAATATCACTACGGCGCAGGAACGCGCTTCGTGAAACGGGTGGGCAAGCAGCGCATCCACTTCCCGCAGCGAAATCCCGGCTGCATACTTGCGTGCCGTCTTTTGCACAGCGGCGGAGGTTAAGCCCCAGAACAAATCGCCCTCGGCATATTCCCCCTTGCCCGTTTTAAAAAAGCGGGCCATCAAGCGGGCTTTTTCCGGGTTTTGCCCGGCGGATAATTCCTATAAAATTCGGTCGGATAAATTCATATCCATATTTTAGCAACAATCCCCCCTCTTCCGCCGGGCCAAAAATTTGGTAGAATAAAAGTATCTTATTTTGCTGTAAGGAGATACCTATGGGTGGACATTCGCACTGGGCCGGCATTAAACACAAAAAGGCCCTCGTAGACGCCAAAAAAGGCAAAGTTTTTACCAAAATTTTAAGAGAAGTAACCATCGCCGCCAAAATGAGCGGCGGCAACCCCGACCAGAACCCCCGCCTGCGCAAGGCTATGGACGACGCCCGCGCCGCCAACATGCCGATTGACAACGTCAAACGCGCCATTATGAAAGGTACGGGCCAGCTTCCCGGCGTGTCTTACGAAGAAATCACGTACGAAGGCTACGGCCCCGGTTCCGTAGCGGTCATCGTGGAATGCACCACGGACAACAAAAACCGCACGTTCGCGGAAATCCGCAAAATTTTCACCAGCCACGGCGGCTCCATCGGCACGGCGGGCTGCGTGTCTTACATGTTTAAAAGCAAAGGCTTAATCGTCGTTAAAACGGAAGACATCTCCGAAGACGAACTGATGGACCTCGCGCTTGAAGCGGGCGCGGAAGACGTGCGCACCGCCGGCGACGTGTACGAAGTCATCACCGCGCCGGAAATGGCCGCTTTGGACGCCGTTAAAAAAGCCATCGAAGCCAAAGGCATTACGCCGGAATCGGCCGATCTTTCTATGATTCCCGATACGGACGTAGCCGTTACCGACGAACACACCGCCGAAACGCTTATGAAAATGCTCGACGCGCTGGATGACCACGACGACACCAAAAACGTGTACGACAACTCCAGCATCGACGAAGCCGTCGCCGCCAAATTAAACGCTTAGTTTGAGAGGCCGCTTGACGGACAACATAACCACCGTTTTAGGTATAGACCCTGGTTTAGACAGAACGGGATGGGCCATTCTTACAAGAAGCGCCCGTTCCGTTTTGTCTTTACGCGCGTGCGGACTGATTCACACGGGCGCGGACCAGGAACTGCCCGAGCGGTTGGAATACATCTACGGTGAACTTCAAAAAATCTTGGCGGAATACGCGCCCGACCAAGTAGCGATGGAACAGAACTTCTTTCTAAAACGCGCGATTACCATGGCCAACACCGTGCAAACGCGCGGCGTGATTATTCTGGCCTGCCAGCAAGCCAAAAAACCGATTACTTTTTATCCCCCCAAACGCGTCAAACTGATGATTTGCGGCACGGGCACCGCGGACAAAAAACAGGTCCAGCGCATGGTGCAGCTGACGCTGAACTTAAACAAAGCCCCGTCGCCGGACGACACCGCCGACGCGGTGGCCATCGGCATCTGCCACTTAAAAACGGCGCCTCTGAACAGTAAGATAAACGTAAAAGCAGCCTTCCTCGCCAAGCTCAAAGCCGCGCAGGAAGCACAAATAAAAAAGCGAATTAAAAAATAATTTCCACGCATCAAAAACGCCCCGGGTTTCCGCCCGGGGCGTTCTGCAACAAACCATTAAAAAATCCCGGGGCGGAAAACCGCTCCGGGACTTTTATATCTCATCCGTCCGGCAAAGCAGACGGGAAAAAACTTACAATAAGCAGGCTCCGCTGGGCGCGCCTTCGCTGGTGTTCGAAGAGGATTTGCAAGAGAAAAAGTCCTCACATTCCGAACCCGTGCAATAGCGCGCAACCACCTTGCCGCGGCTGCAAGACACCACTACCGTAGCGTAGGCCGTGTTGGAATCCAGCTCGATTTTATATTTGGAAGCAGCGCCGTCCTGGGCGGCGGTCAGCGTAAAATATTCCAAAGAGGGAGCTTTAATCGTCAACTCCGAAACCGTCGTAGGATACTGGCGGCGTTCCAAAAAGAACAGGTTGGCGGAATCCGCCACCGTTTTGGCGGCGATCAGAGCTTCCGCGCCGCGCGCTTTATTGACCGATTTTTCATACTGCGGCAGCGCAATCGCCGACAGAATACCGATAATCAGCACCACCACCAATAATTCAATTAACGTAAAACCTTGTTTCATACTATCCTCCTAATCCAACTATATAACAGTCTAAAAAAAACACGCGCCAAAATCAACCCCTTTTCGCGCGCGCCGATTTTTTTAATTGCATGGACGCTTACCGCTAATATGGTAAAATGGAAATATGATAGCGTATTTAAAAGGCGAAATTTTAGAAGTAAAAGAAGACGGAGCGATTATCCTCTGCGGCGGTGTGGGGTACGAAGTAAACCTCGCCCACGGCAGCGCGCTGGAACTGACGGCCGGGCAGGAAACCGCGTTTTACGTGGCGGAATCCATCTCCCCCTACGACGGCACGGTACTGTACGGCTTTTTAACCAAAGAGGACAAAGAACTCTGGACGCTTTTTAAAACCGCCATCCCCAACACCGGCCCCAAAAAAGCGATGGAATTTTTAAACAAAGCCCTGCGCTCGGTGGCCGACTTCCATAACGCCATTTTAAAACGCGACCCGAAAATTTTGACGGGGATCTTCGGTTTTACGGCCAAAACGGCCGAAAAGCTGATCCATTCGCTGAAAGACAAAATGGACGCGCTGACCGTACAAGGCGAAAGCAAAATCAAAGTATTGGACGAAGCCCCGTATTTAAGCGGCGTACTGGAAGCGCTGGGCGCTTTGGGGTATTCCGCCGCCGAAGCGCGCCGCGCAATGGAAAAATTGCACACCGAAGGCGTTGACCCCAACGCACCGTTGGAAACGATCATTCGGGAGGCCCTGCGGGTACTTAAAAAATGAGCAACCAAAACGAAATTTTAGACGTCACCCAACTGCCCGACGAATCCGCCGGATTCGAAGCCGCTCTGCGCCCCGCTTCGCTGTCGGAATTTGTGGGACAGCAGAAATTAAAAGACAATCTGCATATCTTTATTGAAGCCGCCAAATCCCGCAAAGAAGCCTTGGACCACTGTCTTTTTTACGCGCCCCCCGGGCTTGGCAAAACGACGCTCGCCAACATTCTGGCGCACGAAATGGGCGTTAACATTAAAGTAACCTCCGGCCCCGTGCTCGCCCGCCCGGGCGATTTGGCCGCTATGCTGACGACTGAACTTTCTGAAGGCGACATCTTGTTTATCGACGAAATCCACCGTTTAAACCCCGCCGTGGAAGAAGCCTTATACCCCGCGATGGAAGATTTTACGTTCTTTATTAATACGGGCAAAGGGGCGGGCTCGACCACCTTAAAACTGGCCGTGCCGCGTTTTACGCTCGTGGGGGCAACCACGCGCTCCGGCCTGCTGACCGGCCCGCTTCGCGACCGCTTTGGAATCGTCTTTAACCTCGGCTTTTACGAAGTGCCCGAAATTACCGATATTTTGGAACGCTCCGCGCGCCTCTTAAACATCGACGCGGACCGCGAGGGCCTTACCGAACTGGCCAAGCGTTCCCGCGGTACGCCGCGTATCGCCAACCGCCTTTTGCGCCGCGCGCGCGACTTTGCCCAGGTAAAAGGCAAAGGCGTAATCACGCAGGAAATCGCGCAGACGGCCATGGACTCTTTGGACATCGACTCCGAAGGCCTCGACAGCATGGACAAACGCATTTTGGAAGCGCTTATCGACCGCTTTTCCGGCGGCCCGGTGGGCGTGGAAAACCTGGCGATTGCCGTATCCGAATCCGTCGACACGCTGACGGACGTCATCGAACCCTTTTTAATCAAAGCCGGGTTCATCGCGCGCACCCCGCGCGGACGCGTTGCCGCGCGCAAAGCCTACGAACATTTGGGCCGCAAACTGCACGCCGACTTATTATTTTAACGCTTATGAAAAACTCTCTCCGCGCACCGTTTGCATTCCTCTGCGCCGCCGTTTTATGCGCGGCGTGCGCCGTGCCGTCCCAAAGACGCGGCCGGACGGATTATTCCGCCGCCAAAGGCGAAAGCCCCGTGGTTTCCGCCCCCCAAACGCCCGAAGAAAAACAACCCGATCCGCCGTCGCAGGACCCGTCCGCCAAAAATCTCCCGGCGGATAAAACGGTCCGCGTACTGCTCGCCGAAAAACAAAAAAACGCCGACATCAAACACTCCGGCCGTGTGTACGTCTATACGCCCAATTTATCCAAAAAATATAAAGTGTCCGCCCCCGGAACCCTGGCCGTAAAGGCTTTAGGCGGCGGCAAAATTCAACTGGGCACGCTGCAAGCCGCGCAGACCATTATTTTGGAACCCGCCCAAGGCACCCTGCTTACCTGGAACAAAAACGTTTATTCCGGCAAAATTTTCATTATTCCGGCGGCTAGTTCGTTTCACCTGGTGGAACACGCACCGCTGGAAACCTATCTTTACGGCGTCCTGCCGTACGAAATGAGTTACACGTGGCCGCCGGAGGCCTTAAAAGCGCAGGCCGTGGCGGCGCGCACATATACGCTGAAAAGTTTGGAAAGCGTTAAAAATCAAAATTTTGATCTATACAGCGACGTACGCAGCCAAATGTACAAAGGCGGCGGCAAACAGTACGATTCGGTAAAAAAAGCCGTGGACGAAACCCGCGGCCAGGTGCTTACGTTTGACGACAAACTGTTCTACACCTATTACCACGCCAACTGCGGCGGCGGCACGGACGACGTACGCAGCTGGAACCCGGGCGCGGCTTCCATCAAACCGCTCTCCGGCGCTTCCTGCAAGTACGACAGCCATTCCAAAAGCCACTCGTGGCAGATGAACATTTCCCACGCCAAAGTGCTTGCGTACGCCAAAACGGTCGGCCTTACGGGCACGCTGAAAAGCATCAAAATCGCCCGCAAAACAGATACCGGACGCGCCACTAATTTAACGCTTCGCACGTCGAAAGGAAGCAAAACCGTGGCGTGCGGAAAATTCCGCCTGGCTACGGGCATCCGCAGCTGCAAGATTGACAAAATTTCCGTCCGCAAAAACGACGTACAATTTTCCGGCAAAGGCTACGGCCACGGCGTGGGCATGTGCCAGGACGGCGCCAACGGCATGGCCAAAAGCGGCAAAGATTACCGCAAAATTTTGAAAAATTATTACCCCGGTGCGAAAATCGCCGAAATTAAATAAAGGACATTTTTATTATGGCTTTTGAACGTTTCAAAGAATTGGATTTAGACCCGCTTATCGCCAAGCAGCCCGCCACCCCGCGTGACAGTTCCCGCCAGATGGTGCTCCACCGCGATACGCACACCATCGAGCACCGCATCTTCCGCGATATTCACGAGTATTTTAACGCGGGCGACGCGCTTGTTATCAACAACACCAAAGTTTTCCCCGCCAAGCTGTTTGCCCATAAACCGACAGGCGGAAAAGTGGAAGTTTTACTCGTACGCCCGACGGTAAATGCGCGCACCTGGGCCGTCCTCACGCGCGACTATAAAGAAGGCATGACGCTTGATTTTGGGGACGGATTAACCGCCCAAGCCATCGGCAAAACCGAAAATAACGAAGCCTTGCTGGAATTTAACCAAGACGATATTTTACCGTTTTGCGACGCGCACGGCCTCATGCCGCTTCCGCAATATATCGAAAAAGCGCGCAAACACAACGGCATGACCGCCAGTATTGAAACGGATAAAGACCGCTACCAAACCGTTTACGCCAAATATAAGGGCTCCATCGCCGCGCCGACGGCGGGATTCCACTTCACGCCGGAACTCTTGCAAAAACTGACGGATAAAGGCGTTAAAATTTGCTACATCACCCTGCATGTAGGCTGGGGGACGTTCAAACCGTTGCGCGGCGAACCCGAACAGCACCACATGCTGGCCGAGCTCGGCGAAGTATCGCAAGAAACGGCAGATACGCTTAACGCGGTGCGCCGGGCGGGCGGACGTGTGTTCTCGTGCGGAACGACAAGCACGCGCACGCTGGAAAGTTTTACGGATGAAAGCCACGTCACCCACGCGGGCAAAAAATGGACGGATTTGTTTATTTATCCCGGTTACAAATTTAAGGCCATCGACTGCCTGATTACCAACTTTCACTTCCCGGACTCTACACCCCTGTGCATGACGTCCGCGTTTGCGGGTGAGGATTTTATTTACGAAGCCTACCTGCAGGCGGTGGAAAAGAAGTACCGCTTCTATTCCTTCGGCGACAGCATGATGATTTTGTAACTAAAAAGGCCTCTAGTTAAGAGGCCTTTTTAATGATTACGCGCAACAGGTAACCGTACGCTTCTCCATGGTTCCGCCGCACTGTTTTAATTTAAACAAATACTTTGTTCCGCCCGCACCAACATCGCAGGTTATCACCAACCAACCGTTTCCGATATCCGATCGGCAAGCGGTTAAGTTTCCGCAAGTATTATTATATTGCGATTTTTGGTAACATCTTTTTTTGGTTTTGCATCCCTTTGTCTCGTTCCAATCCACGCCGCATAAGCTACGGCAGGCGCTCCAAGCCCCGTCATCCCCTTCCTGGCATTCATCGGTAATCGTTCCATAGTCCACCCATTCCACAACGCCCCCATTTTTTCCCATTAAGTGGAACCCCCACGGCAAATTATCCTGCAAATAACCCGAAGAAATATCCGAGCAAGACGCACAGGCATAATTAATGGTCGGCCGGACATACTCTCCATCAAATGCTACAGCAATTTTTGTATTATTCAAACGGTCGGAATCAAAACAAAAATCAGAATAGCGCATCTCATATCCGGCCGGAGGATTCAAATCACGTGTTGAAGTTTGCCCCAACGAAACCTCCGTCGAAGTACTGCGGATATCGGTACAAGTACCTACAAAACTACCGTCACAGGTGAATTCGTTGGCACTGTCCGCCCCCGGGCAAGTGTCCGTGCCGGACGAAACCGATACCCACGCAGAATAATCCGGCGCACAAGAAGACCCTTTTTCTTTCAGCAAATACTGTTTAGCACAGGCAGAACCCGATTTGCACGCGTCGTCATCCTGATACTGGTTGCTCCATACCATCTCTTCCTTTCCAGTAGAATCACCGGGATTGTTAATTTTGCTCTTGCCGCTTCCTACATCTAGCGTCTTCGTTTTCGCCCCCGCTATCGTAAGCGTGTTGCCATATAAATTATTGGCTTTGCCGGATGCTTGATAATCTACTTTCAAGATATTTCCGAACAGGCGGCCGCCTTTAATACTTCCGCCGGAGTGTAATTCAATTTTACTTAACGAAAACTTCCCTTCGTCCGTTTTGCCAAGCGTTGTATTATTGGATAATACTACCGTAGTTAAGGTCGCAGGTTTGGTGCCTTTTAACTCTACCACGCCTTGCGTGCCGATATTCGTACAAAAGTTTACCGTATTTCCTTTGGCCGGCTGGGCGGGGTCTACCGCTTCCAGCTTGTTAAACGTTCCGACGGGGCTGGATAACACCGTAATAAACTTTATGCTTTCAGCATAAGAAATACTGCTGGCTGATACCAGCAGTAACAGCGGGATAAGTTTCTTCATAGTGGGCTCCTTGTGCGTCCAGAGAGGCCCCAGGAAGGATGGTCAAAGCGAGATGATATAGGGGTATGTGGACGTAATAATCCCCACTGTATCAAAAAAAAAAAACGCGTCAAGGCCTTTTGAAACACACCGCCCAACGCATAAAAAACCGCGCCTTTCAGCGCGGTTTTTTATTATTACCAACCATTTTTTACACGTTCCGTTTTAGAAGTACAAGTATATACGGTAGTCCGGCCTTTCCAATAAGGGGATGAACCGCTCCCTTTCTTTGGGCAATACGCGTCATAAACCGTTCCCGTCAGATAACCGTCTAAAATTACAAACTTCCAATCTTTAAACGAGCTGTCACACATTTGTTTATAACCGTCCCAACTGGTATCATAGCACTTATTTTGATAACACGTATAATTACAACTGGAACTCTTTTGGCAAGTTTTTATTACCACCCCATATTTGGAAAATACATTATCAAATAAAGAACCTCCCGTAGCGCACTCTTTATTCCACTCGCCCTGCCAGCAATTTTTTTCACACGCCTGTGTTATCCAATCACTGCCAAAAGTGTTTGACATAAAACTGCTTCCGCCCGAAAAGGATTCCCATGTCCATGTGGTTTTTTCCGTATAACAATCGCTGTCCGAATAAGCTCCCATACAGCATTTGCTTTTATTCGCCAATTTATAAGAAAGGACGGAGCAGTCTTCTTTGGGTTCGGTTGATTCCCCCAGTTCTCCGCACGCCAAATAAAGTTCTTTGGAATCCGCACCCTTTAATTTAAGGCTCGTCCATTGCATTTGCCCCGACGAATCTTTCTCCTTGCAGGAAGGAAAGGTCTTTCCAAACAGTTCCAGCGCGGATACTTTCATATCTTGCGCGTTTACGCTTTCCATATTGCCCGTTTGGATACGCACGTTTTGGAATGAGATTTTGCCATCGCCGTTGCCACTGCCCAAACTAAGCGTATAGCCTTTTATCCCGCGTCCGCCGTCCAAGTTTAATTTGCCTCCCTTTAAATTTACCCGAGTAGCATTTAACGTGGCAGAAGGGTCCGAACAACCTAATTTCATATCACAGGTGCTCGTTAACCCGATATCCATTTGGTCCGTGGTATTCACCTGGGAATAAGCTACATACGGAACCGGGAAGTATGTTACCATACTGATTTTGTTTTTGGCATACGCCGCCGAAGAAAGCAGCAACAAACTAAATATAAATAGCCGTTTCATAATACCTCCTAAAACGGCCTATACGGGCTTTACAACAGAGAAAAACATAAGACAGGGAAAAAGCGCCATCAGACCGTTTTCCCCACTGTATCAAAAAAAAAAAACGAGTCAACCCCCTTGCCGGGGGCAGGCACGCTGGCCTTGACCAGGGTTTAGTAATAGACGGTGCTTATCAATTAGATGGGAACAACTCAAGGGGGTATCTGCCTGTCTGGCCCAGAGGCTGGGCTCCCTAGTTGCCCGTCTGGCAAGGACCCGCACTCTTCTGATTAGTTTAGGCCACACACTTAAGACATGTCGCAACCTTACGAATAAGGAAGGCCAAAGCGAGTTGGCCCAAAAGGGCCGCCCCTCCCTATTTGCCCATCCGGCGAGGACCCGCCCTCATTAGACTAGTTAAGCCACACTATTTAGGACATGTCGCCAACAAATGCACGACTTTTTGGGTCGCCAAAAAGTAACAAAAAACTCCCCGTGGGAAAATACACGGGGAGTTTTTATGTTCTTAAATACTCTAACGCGGCGGAAGACGTTTGTATAATTGGGCCGCTTCTTTATTCTTTCGGCGGGAGAGTTCCAAGTATTTCCGCGCTTTCTCCCATTCGCCCCGCTCATACGCCACCGCACCTTTGTGATACGCGGCATCCGCATCCCGCTCGGCCAACTCATCCGGCAAAGCGTCCAATAAATCCGCCGCTTCGGCTATTTTACCCTGCTTAAAATAAATCCACGCCTGCGTATCGATAAAAGAATTATCCTCCGGGTTTACGGCCAGTGCACGCGCAATATATTCCTGCGCCAAATCCAGCCGTTCGCCGCGCACCGCCAGGCTGTACGCATACAAATTAAGAGCGGCGGCGTTTTCGGGCTGTTCTTCCAGCACCGTTTGAAGCGCGCGCTCCATCTCTTTATATTTTTTTAAACTTTCCAGCGTAAACGCATACTGCAAACGCGCCTCGGTATAAGTCGGGTTTGTCTGCAAAACGCCTTTCAAAACGCGCGCGGCCTTTTTATATTCGCCCGCATCATTTAACGCCAGCGCATAGAAAAAACCGATTTCCACGTTCCCGCCAAATTTTTGATACGCCTCTTCCAGCGTTTTCAAACTTTCTTCCGGCCGGTTCAATTTGTTTTGATAAAAGCTGACCTGCAGCCACTTGGAAGCAGAAGTTTGATAATCGGCCGACTCCTTCAAATAACCGGCGGCGCGGGCATAATCCTCTTTCTGTTCAGCCAAGAGCGATAAAAAATACGCGCTGGGAACGTCCCCGTTATCGTCGGCCTTGGCTTTTAAAAAGTATTCTTCGGCTTTGGGATAATCCTTCACCAGCAAAAACACCGAGCCCATGCGCGAATACGTGGCGGCGTTGCCAAACCCCATTTTTTCGAGTTCTTCAAACTCGTGCAGCATCAAAAAGTATTGCGAAGCCTTTTCGTACACTTCCCCGCGGCCCAAACGCGGCGCCGGATCAAGCGGGGCGGCTTCTACCGCTTTGTTAAAATAGCCGAGGGCCAGGTTTAAATCCCCCCGCTGCAAAAACAAATTTCCGATTTCCGTATAAATGGGAGAAGCAAAATCCGGCTCGCCGGAGGCCAGTTCCTCCAGCGCGGCGGCGGCCTGGGCGGGCTCCATACCGGAAAGAAGCGTTACGTATTGGAACATAATCCGCAAATCGTCGCTTTGTTTGAGCGCCTGCTGATAAGCCTCCCGCGCAGCCGCGAGATCGCCCTTTTTCCACAGATACGCCCCGTATACGCTCCAATCGTCGGCGGTGTTTTCGCCGGAAGAGATAAAATCAGCATATTCGGCCGCCAAATCCGGGCGGTTATCCGCCACGGCGGCGGAAACAAGCAGCCGTTTTAAATACTTGGAATCCGGCTGAAGAGCCAGCGTTTTTTGCAGTTTGGAAAACGCTTTCGCGTCGTTGGAACGCAGCGCGTAAACGGACGATAAAAAAGAATTAAACAGCTTGGCTTCGCGTTTGCTTTCGCCGTCGAGCGAAAGAGCGCACAGTGGCGCGCAGGCAAAACAGCATACAACCGCTAAAAAACGTTTCATAAATTGGCCCCCATAATTAAGGCGTCATCCGTACCGTTATAGAATTTTTTGCGGCACCCGCACGGGCGGAAGCCCATCTTGGTGTACAGCCCGATGGCCGCCTCGTTATGCGTGTTTACTTCCAGCGTTATGCGTTCCCCGCCGTGGGCACGCACCTGCGATAAGGCAAAATACAACAATTTAAAACCGATTCCCCGGCGGCATTCGTCCGGGTGGACGGCCATATTTAAAATTTCACAAAATCCGGCGGCCAGCCGCAGCGCAATAAAACCGTGAACCTGCCCTTTCTCTTCCCAGCACCACACAAAAGAATACGGGTTCGGCAATTCGTCGACAAACCCCTTCTCTCCCCAATGCGCGCTGTACGGCTGGAGGGCTTCAATTTGCGCCAGGCGCGGCGCATCTTCGGGGAGGAGGCGGCGAATCATTTGGGGGTTACCAATTCAAAACGGGCGGGTTTTAGATAGAGCGGTTCCAGCGCGTCCTGCGCCAGCGAATCGTCTTTTGCCATCGCCGTTAAAGTAGCGGGGCGGACAAAACAATCTTTTTCATCCGCATACGCGTATTGGGGGCCCGCCAGCTCCGCAAGCGGCGCGCCGTTTTTGTCGCTTCCGGCCAGCATAAGCGGAGCGGAATAGCCGGACAAACGTTGTAACAGTTCCTCGCGCGAAAGCCACGCGGGGCCCGCGTTTTGCCCGTCGAAAACTTGTAAAAAGTATTCTTCACGAAACGCATGCAGAATGACCGCCAGCGCACCCGAAGGATTTTCTTTTTTCCACGCGGCAAATTTTTTGGAAGTTTCCACCTGGCGGCGCAGTACTTCAAACAACGTCGCCCCGCGGACTTCGGTTTTGTTTAAATACTTGAGCATCGACGCAAACGTCAGCGAGATACGGATCCCCGTAAACCGCCCCGGCCCGCGCACGATAAAAATGCGTTCGATATCTTTCAGCTCGGCTCCGGCGGCTTCCAGCGCGGAATTGACGGCAGGGAACAGCAAACGTTCCTGCTTGACGCCTTTGCGGCGGCGGGCAAAAATTTTGCCGTCCTGCTCAAGCGCGACCAGAAGCGGCGCGCCCGACGTATCGAGCCCTAAAATTATTTTTTTGCGGCTTTGCATAACGCCTCCAACAGCGCGTGCGATACGCGCCCGAACGAGGCCAAACGGATGACGCGTTCGTCCCCTTCTTTTAAAATAAAATCCATCTCCAGTCGGTCCGCCGGCAGCATGTGGCGGATGGGGTCCGGCCATTCGGCCAAAATAACGGCCTCTTCGTCTTCCAGCATTTCTTCAAACCCCAGGTTAAAAACTTCGCCCTCTTCCAGGCGGAATAAATCGATGTGAAACAGGCGGCGCGTTTTATTTTTGTACTCTTTCATCAGGCTGAAACTCGCGCTCGTGGGCGAACTTTTAAGCCCCATGGCCGCCGCCACGCCCTTTACAAATACGGTTTTGCCCGCGCCGATCGGCCCGCGCAAAAAGACAATTTCGCCGCCTTTTAAAGCGCGCGCGAAATCCGCCGCCAAAGCCAGCGTTTGTTCACGTGAAGAAGTGGTAATTTCGGCTGTTTCCATTATCTTACCGTTTTAATGCAGATATCGCGCCCGTTAACAGTGCGGCGGTCCAGGTTTGTGGGGTCCAACACGTCTTTGCCGTCGACGGAAAAGACGTATTTATATTCGCCGCCTGTCAGCGCGACGGACGTTTCAAAATAGCCTTTGCGGTACGCTTTTAACTCGATAGGATCTTTGCCCCAGCGGTTAAAATCCGCCAGTAGTTCCACTTTTTTGGCGCCGGGCGCGGTTAAATAAAACGTGCGGTACTTTACTTCGGTATCGTACGCGGGCCGCGCGGGCACGGCGCGCGCAAGCAGGCTTTCTTTGTTAAGCGGCGCGACGGAAGCGGAACTTTCAATCGTGTCGGAAGCGTAATCGTAATAATCTTCCGACGCGGCAAAAAACCACGTTAACACAAGCGCCAAAAGCACTAAAAACAGCACAAATAAGGCTCCGGGACGTTTAATCTTGCGCATCTAAAAAACTCCTTAAATAGAAGGTTGCGCCGTCGGCTTCGGCCACTTTTTTGACGGCTTCGGGGTCGGCCCCGGTTTGGTCCACGCAGCTGGCCACCACACGTTCAAACCCGGCGGCCGCACAGAGGCGGATAAAATCGCGCACGGCGTCGAACCCGTCTTCGTACCCTTCGGCGGGGCGGACGATTTTCCTCCAGGTTTCGGCGTCTTGCGCGTTTAAGCTGATATTTACAAAATCCACTACTTTGGCCAGCTCCGGCACGATGTTTTTATGGTTAATCAAGTTACCGAGCCCGTTGGTGTTTAGACGGATTTTAAAAGGCGGAAATTTGGCCTGGGCCATCCAGCCTTTCAGCGTTTGGGCGATAAACAAAAGCACGTCCAGGCGCATGGTGGGTTCCCCGTAGCCGCAAAAAACCACTTCTTTAAACGGAGCCTTTTTGAGTTCGGCTTCCAGCGCGGCGGCCACTTCCCCGGCAGACGGTTCGTTACCGGCCAAATTTAAATTGTTTCCGTGGAAATCCATTTTCCACTTGGTTTTAATGCAAAAAGCGCATAAGTTGGGGCAACGGTTGGTAAGGTTGATATACACTCCGTCCCCGAACCGGTACACGGTTTTTGGCATGTTTGATGTTTGCATAAATACTCCCCCCTATAGCTATTATAGCAATTTGGAGGGAGCGGACCAGCGGGGAAAAGGGTTAATTAAACGCTTCCGTCCTGTATGACGGAATACCCCATACTTTTGCAATATTGGTGAAAATAAGAAGGATTGCTCATTTCGGATGAAGACATACGGCAGACAAACAGCCCGGAATCAAACCGTTTGTTAAAATGGCAGTATTTACAAAAACCCGAGTTGAATTTAAAACTCGTCACCACGGCTCCGCTTGTTAAGCAATAGGTAACATTGCCGCAAGTCATTTTATCCAAACACGTCGATGTGGCGATGCCGTATCCGTCTCCGGGGGTACAGCCCGCGGGCAGCCCCAGCGTCATATCGTCAAATTGCCGCGGGGAATCTCCCGTTTCCAAACGGTACAACAGAGCGCCCTTATAAATACTGTCCATAATCACTTCTGCCTCTTTCATGCGGGCTTTATACACCGCTTTATTGTATTGCGGAAGCGCAACAGCGGCCAAGATACCGATAATTAAAACAACTACTAGCAGCTCTATTAACGTAAAACCTTGGTTTTTATACATAAGACATATCCCCCTTTACGCACAGCAATAAGTCCACTGTATCAAAAAAAAAAAACGGGTCAACCCCCTCCCGTTTGCACACCACAAAAAAGACAAATCTTTTTTGTCTGCTCCTTTTGTTTAAAATTTGGTTGCCGCGGCAAAATCAGTTTTCAAGGAATGTAGAAAATTAATAGAATATATATAAGTATTGGAGAGGTGGCCGAGTGGTTTAAGGCACTAGTCTTGAAAACTGGCATACCGCAAGGTATCGAGGGTTCGAATCCCTCCCTCTCCGAAAAATTTAAAAGCTCCCATAAGGGAGCTTTTTGATTTCTGAAAAATTACTGCAGTTGGATACTTTGCCACAAGGCCCTCAACCCGGCTTCCAGCGTAACGCCCGGAACAAACCCCAAGGCGCGGATTTTAGTTGTGTCCGCCGACGAAAAACGCACGTCGCCCGCACGCTTTTCTCGGAATATACGGCATAATTTTCGGCCGCTTACGCGTTCAACGGCATCCGCCAGTTCTAAAAGCGAACACGTTTTTCCGCTCGCCACGTTATAAATTTCGCCGGGAGTGCCTTGTAATGCGGCCAAGAAATTGGCCTGCACTACGTCGGACACGTGGATAAAATCGCGGCTTTGAAGTCCGTCCCAGTCAATTTCAAACGGTTTATTTTCGCGCGCGCCGTCCATAAATTTGGCCACCACGGCCGCATACGCCGCATGCGGATTCTGCCCCGCACCGTACACGTTAAAATACCGCAGGACCACCGTTTCCAGCCCGTACAGCTGCGTATACATCCGGCACAGTTCTCCCCCCGCCTGTTTGGATACGGCATACGGGGAGCGGCAGTCTACCGGGTCGGTTTCTTTATGGGGCAAATCCGTCCCGTTGCCGTACACCGCGCTGGACGAAGCATACACCACGCGCCGCACGCCGCAGGCGCGCGAGGCTTCCAGCACGTTGGCTGTACCCTGGATATTAATTTGGGAAGTTTCCTCCGGGTTCTCCACCGATTTCGGCACGGACACCAACGCCGCGTGATGAAGCACAAAATCAACCCCTTCAAACGCGGAAGGCAAGGCGGCGCAGTCGCGCACGTCGCCTTTTACCACGCGGATTTTATCCGCTACGTCCGCCAGAGAAGACGGCGCGGAGGAAGAAAAATTGTCGAACACCGTCACCCGCTGGTTTTGGCGCACAAGCGCCCGCACTAAGTGCGAGCCGATAAATCCGGCTCCCCCCGTAACTGCCCAGTGATAAATTTTGTCGATGTTCATATGCGTAAAAAGATGCGTCCGTTTTTGGTATTGTAGCTTTTTACGGGGACGCGAAACAATAAAAAAGCCCCGCCGGATAAAAAGCGGGGCGCGTGACTTAAACGGAACGGTTAGTTTTCATCAGCGGGTTCGTCTTCTTCGTCGAAGTCTTCCTCTTCGGCGCGGATATCGGCCGCGAACTGCGCCCAGGCCTTGGCGGGGGCTTCGAAATTAATGTTTAGCCCCGTATTGGAGTACGGCCCGAACACATTGTCTTCCCCGGCTAAAATATTTTGCTCAAGCGTAATTTGCATCCTGAAATTATCCGGGCGGTTGTAGGAAGAACAACAGCCGGCGGCTTCCAGCGGGTGCATGTAAAAAGACGCTTTGGGCTCCAGCATAATCCAGTTGTTTTCTTTGCGTTCGGCCAGCGTTTCGGCGATAAAATCGGAAAGGTAAATGCTTTCTTCATCTTTCACCGCTACCAACCGGTCCGCCAGCGCGGGGTTGAAAACGGGTTCGCCTTCGCAATACAGCGCGATTTGGTACTCCATAAATTCCCCCTCGCTGCCGGGGTTGGACCAAATGGTAAGCGGAGAAATCTCCAGCTCCAAATGCCCTTGTTTGCCAAACTTGATTTTCGCCATAAACGTAACTCCTGGAACAAAATTAAATCTCTTTTATTTCATTATAGTAAATCCGCCTTTTATTTCCGCCCCTTTTTGATAAAATATAACAAGAGGATTTTTATATCATGCGTTACATCTTATATCTTTTTACCATGGGGCTTTTGTTTGTGGGCGGCATGATGGTGGGGAACATGTACCTGCCGGAGCGCGCCGCGTCTTTGTCGGCGGCTGTATCCGCGCCCAAAATAAACACGTCCAACCCGGCGATGGAAAACGCTTCGCGCGAACGCGTGCAGCGCAACCTGGCCGCGCTCGGCAGTGCGCTGAATGCCTGCCCCGTCGTGGTAAACGAAGAAAAAGACCGCCTGATTAACCAAATCCGCCTGCGCCTGGCGCTGGAAGATTTTGAACTCAAAAAAACCAAGCTGGAACTTGAAATCGCCAAAAACAAAGAAGCCAACCGCCCCGCCGCCTCCCTTACGCAGGCCGCGGCGGAATACAACCAGGCGCGCCAATACGCCGAAAAACTGGCCGACGAACTCTTCCCCGTGCCAACTGAACCCGCCGAATCCGAAAGCGACAAAAAAGCCCCCGCAGCAAAAACCGCGGAGGCCGCAAAAAAATAATTTTTGTTAATGGTTGTACTTATCCAACACCGCGTGAACCGCGGTTTTTTTGTCGAGTTGCGTATGCGGCCCGACGATACAGTCTTCCAGCCTGCAGTCTTTTAATTCCGCCCCGTACGCCGCGGACACATACGGCCCGAGTACGCAGTTTTCCGCTTTTACGCCGTCCTCAATCCAGCAGGGCGGAATAATTTTATTGTTTTTTTCCAGCTCCGCCGGTACGCGGTGATGACGCGAAAGCAGCAGGCGGTTGGTTTGAATCATCACTTCCACGGTGCCGCAGTCGAACCAGTCGTTCATAAGCACGGGGACGATTTCCTCCCCGCGCGCAAGCAGTACGGAAAGCGCGTCCGTCAGCTGGATTTCGTTTTTAACCGTTTTGCCCGAGCGGATGACTTCTTCCAGCGCGGAAAAAAGCCGCGCCGAATCCAAAAACGAATACGCGCCGATAATCGCCAAATCGGATTTGGGGCAGGCAGGTTTTTCTTCGAACGATACGATTTTGCCGTTTTTCAGCTCCACAATGCCAAAGCGCTGCGGGTCCGGCACCGGTTTAATGCCCACCGCGTTTTTACCGCCGTGGACGAGCGGCCGCAAATCGCCGTCGACAATCGTATCGCCCAGCAAAATAAAGCACGGGCCGGACACGGCGTCTTTCGCCAGATAAATGGCGTGGCCCAGGCCTTTGGGTTCGGGCTGCTCTACAAATGTTACGTCCAGGTGGGCGTAGCGTTCGCGCACGAATTCTTCGATGGCTTCTTTTTTATATCCGACGATAAACACTACTTTTTTGATACCGCAGCTTTCCACCTGGTCCAAAATATGGCCCAAGATGGGTTTACCCGCCACGCTGAGCATGGTTTTGGGCATGTGTTCCGTATAAGGCAGAAGGCGGACGCCTTTGCCGGCGGCGGGGATGATGGCGGTAAAATTACTCATAGTGTAAAAACCTCAGGCGCGGCCTGTCTCCTTTAAAAGTTCGCGGTACATGGCCAGCTGCGGCGCATAAACTTCGGCGGCCCGGGCGGGCGTGTAAGCGCTGCGGTAGGTCCAGTTGTCGCCGCAGACCGTACCGGGCGTATTGACGCGGTCCAGCGTGCCGATAACGTCCTGCCAGGAAAACAGCGTAATGGCGGAGTTGGAATCCAACACGCGGCGCAAAATAGCGCGCTGGGAATCCGCCGTAAAAGGCACATTCCCGTCCGTTTTTTGGGCGGAAATCATTTCCCAAATATTGGCGCGTTCGCGTTGGTCCATCGTTTCCCACCAGCCGCGGACCGTTTCGGTGTCGTGCGTAGACGTAGTCGCCAGCGATACGGCGGGATAATGGCGCGGTTCGCGGTAGTAGCCGTTGTCCTCGCGTTCCCAGCGGAGTACTTTGTATCCCGGGATACGCAAATCCACCAGCATCCGGCGCACATAGTTGGGGATTACCCCCAAATCTTCGCCCACGGGCAGTTTGCCGCCCGCTTCGTCAAGCACCATACGCAGGAAATTATATCCGCGGTCAATTTGGTTTTGTTCCCCTTCCAAATCAAACGCGCCTTTCTCGTCGCCCGGCGCAAAAATGTACGTGCGGAAAAACCCGACTAAATGGTCCAGGCGGAAGATATCGTACAGTTCCGTTACGCGGCGGATTTTACGCCGCCACAAATCCAAATTATGCCCGTGCTGGTACGGCCAGTTGTAGGCGGGAAGGCCCCATTTTTGGCCGCCTTCGGAAAATTGGTCCGCGGGCGCGCCCGTTTCCCAGCCGAGCAGGTAATTCTCCCGCTCGGACCACACTTCCGCACTGTCCAGATTGGTGCCAAACGGAATATCGCCAAAAATCAGCACGCCTTTTTCGCGCGCGAATATTTTGGCTTTGCGGAGCTGCTGGTCCAAAATCCATTGTACATAGGAAAAGAAGCCTACATATTCGGAATATTGGGCTTCAAAAGCGTCTACGGCTTCTTTTTTAAAGTCCCGCAAATCTTTGGGCCACTGGGTCCAGGTCTGCCATTTGTAAAATTCTTTCAGCGCGCGGAACAGGGAATAATTGCGCAGCCACCCGGACTGCGCCGAACAATAGGCCACAAACGCCCGGTAACGCGCGGAACGCACCGCTTGTTCGTCGGCCAAAAAGCGTTGGTAGCCGTACCATAAGGCTTTTAATTTGGCTTGTTTGACGGCAAAAAACGGCGCTTTTTCCGCATTGTGCCAAGCGGCGATATCGTTTTTTAACGATTCCACATACGCCCGGCCGTCCCCGCTGGCCCATACGTCTTCCACGGCGGAAATATCGGCGTAGACGGGGTCCGTGGCAAACGCGCTGAGGGCGGAGTAAGGGCATGTTTCCATCGGGGCCGTTTCCTGCAGTGGCAGGATTTGAAGAATTTTAGCGCCCTGGGCGGCCAAAAAATCCGTCCATTCCATAAGCGACGAAAAATCCCCCACGCCCCAGTCCTTCTCCGTTTTCATGGAGGACAGCGGCAGCAAAATACCGTTTACGCGCCCGGCGAGCACCTGGTCTTGTATCGTCATGCTATTTTTTGGCAATCGCTTCCAGCAAAATGGCGCTGCCTTTGGGCAGGCCCACCACCTGCAGGGTTACGCGGGCGGGCGGATTTTCTTTAAAGAAAGAACCGTACACGTCGTTCATTTCGGCAAATTGGGTAAGGTCGGTCATGTAGACGGTGGTTTTGACTACGTTTTTAAGCGCGCAGCCGGCTTCTTTTAAAATGGTTTCCAAATTTTTCAGGATAAGTTCGGTTTGCACGCGCACATCGCCGTTGTAAATTTCGCCGGTGACGGGGTCGATGGGCAGCATGCCGGAGGTAAACACGAATCCGCCGGATTCCACCGCCTGGGAATAAGGCCCGATGGCTTTGGGGGCGCTGGCGCAATTAATGATTTTTTTCATATAATAAAAACCTCGCAAAATAAATTCGGGCATGGCCCGTTTTCTATATGGTAGCAAGGGTTTGCGCGGGATGTCAAACGCTTTTGCCCGAGGGAAAAAATAATTTTTTGACCGTCCGGCAAAAAAAGTGCTATAATAAATTATCAAAGAAATTTGGTTGTGTAAAAACGAAATAAAAAAAGTTGCACACAAAACAAAATTTTTGATATAATAATTAAGTCGGGTTTAGATGAACAAGTTTCAAATTTAGGCCCAGGATATTTGAACAAATTTTTAGCGCTCGTAGCTCAGTGGTAGAGCATCCGCCTTTTAAGCGGGGGGCCGTGAGTTCAAGTCTCACCGGGCGCACTTTAATGCCCTCTTCGTCTATCGGTTAGGACGTCGGATTTTCAATCCGAAAAGGGGAGTTCGATTCTCCCAGAGGGCGTTTTTTATTTGTAGTTGCAGGCATTTTACAAAGGAAGAGGCAGAGATCCCTCTTCCTTTTTTGTTTGTATAATTCCGGCAGGCGAAACCCCGTCCGCCGAAAAATTATTATTTATCCCCGGCGGGAGAGGCGGCCGCCGCCCGCTTCTACAAAAACGGCAAAATAAGTAGATGCTGAGCAGAAACACCTCAGCATGACTTTATAACTGCGCGCCGGAAGCGGGCAAAAACGCAACCCGCCCGCTCATTATCTCCCACTCCGGCATTTGCTTACCGACGTACGCGGCCCGCAAATCCGTTTGCCAAAACAAAGCAACTTTGCCAAAACAGTGTGACTGGCAGAGTTAGAAGACACTTCACAAGCGGCAGCCCGCAAATCCGTTTGCCAAAACAAAGCAACTTTGCCAAAATAGTGTAGCTGGCGGAGTTAGAAGAGGGCTTCAAAAAATGCCCGGGGCGGCTCCGCCCCCTAGAAACGTTTTACGCGGCGGTGACAATAAGGCTGTTTGCCGGTTTTCTCGTAATAACGGCGGTGATATTCTTCCGCAGGCCAAAATACACCCGCGCGCGTGATACGCGTCACCACGGGGCACCCCTTTTGCCGCAGTTCTTCGACCAACTGCTCGGCAATTTGCTTTTGGTCCGGCGTAGTGTAAAAAATTTCCGAACGGTACTGCGGCCCGATATCCGGCCCCTGGCCGTTCTCCTGCGTCGGGTCGTGGATTTCAAAAAACCCTTTGGCCAGCGTTTGGAAAGACACCTGTTCCGGGTCAAACACCACGCGCACCGCTTCGGCATGGCCCGTTTTGCCGGTGCAAACTTCTTCATAAGACGGATGTTCCACCGTCCCGCCCGTATAGCCGGGTTCCACGCTGATTACACCCGGAAAATCTTTCATTAAATGCTCCACGCCCCAAAAACATCCTCCCGCAAAAACAGCGGTTTCCAAGCGTTTGGAAGATTCTTCCTCCGGCCGGAACGCGAGCGATACGGAATTAACACAATGACGCGTATTTTTAGCGGTAAACCGCTCTCCCTCAAACACATGGCCCAAATGGCCGCCGCATTTGGCGCAAACAATTTCCGTCCGTTCGCCGTCTGCGTCGGGCACGCGGCGTACGGCGCCCGCAATTTCCGCATCAAAACTGGGCCAGCCGCAGCCGGAATCAAATTTATCTTCACTTTTAAAAAGCGGCGCACCGCATTGGCGGCACACATACGTCCCTTTCGCTTTGTGGCGGCAATACTTACCGCTAAAAGGGGGTTCCGTCCCTTTATGCAAAATGACACGGGATTCTTCTTCACTCAGTGGTTTCATACGCACCTCCTTTCATTTAATCCTATCCGTTTGACGGGCGGCGGTCAACGCCGAAAAGGGGTTAGAAAAAACCGCCCCGAAAAGTTATAATATAGAAGCCATGAAGAAACTTTCCCTTTTATTTTTAGCCGCCTTCTTGTGCGCGTGCAGCTCCATGATTCCCTATAAAAACCAGAATCTGGACTATTTGCACGGCATTGAACAAAACCCGGACGCTTACCGGGGCAAGGTGGTGTCGTTCGGCGGGGAAGTAAAAGGCGTAACCGAAGATGCGCGCCGTATGCGCCTGGTGATTAAAATTGACGTACCTTTCTATTACTACGCCACCGGCAAGGACCCGCTTTCCTACCAGCTTTTATTAATTTCTTTTGACAAAAAAGGCATGCCGCAGATGACGGGCATCCAAAAAGGCAGCGACGTAAAAGTATTGGCCCGCGTAGCCAATTACGAAACGCGCAAAAATTTAACGGGCAAGCCCATCGCCGTACTTCATTTAATCGCGTTTGCGCTGGCGGACCGGGACCGCGACCGGGATTTCTTCCGCCCCGAACCGCCTTATAAACAGTTATACGAATCCTGGAAAGCCGGGCGTTTGTTTTTTAACGAGCAACCGCAGGAAATTGAAGCGCGCCATCCGGCCATCCAACGCAAAACGATGACGTTTTTCCCGCTCCCGCCCCGGAAGGAAGAGGAAAAACCCGCGCCCTCCAAAGGCATCGTTTACGACGAAGAAGAACCTGCTTTTGTACTGCCGCCGGACCCCAAGCCCGAACCTCAACCCGAACCGCAAACGCCCGGTGAAACAGAAGCCGACAGTCCCGCCGAAACGTCTGACGAGGAGGCCGCCGACGCTCCGGCTTTCGCCGCTGATTCACCCCTGCAAACGTCCGCGGCGGACGCAACAACCGCCGAAACACCGGACGGACAAGAACAACCGCTCCCGGCGGAAACTTCCCCCGCCGATACGGAACAACAGCAGACGGAAAACGGTCTTTCTGCCAATCCGGTAAACGACTCCGCCCAAATGCCGGAAAAAGAACAGACGGACCCACAAACGCCCGCCGCGCCCATTTTAAAACCCGCCCAGCAAGAGGCTCCCGTTTCCCCGGAAGAAATGCCCCAAACGGCACTCCCGAGCGAAACCGATTCAACCGAAGAAACCACGCCCCAAACGGTTGTACCGCAAAAAACCAGTACAGAACCCGCCGATGAATCCGCCGCCGCAACGCCGGATACGATCGACAACACTTCAGAAACTATCCAATAAAATTTCTATGTCTGTTTTCCCGCGGATACCGTATAACAGCCTTACGGTATGACAGCAAGGGATAAATAATATAGATTTCATGCTCCTGAACAGATGTCATCCCCGAGAATCTTTGTCGGGGATCTCGCTGTTTTAATTAGGTCATCCTGAAATGTCTCTGTTCAGGATCTACCGATTTAAAAAAATAAAGTAGATCCCGAGCAGAAACACCTCGGGATGACTTGTTACACAGACTGGATCCTGAAACAAGTTCAGGATGACAGAATAAACGACGGATTCCCGATTACAGCCATCGGGAATGACGACATTTTTATTCACCCACCTCCTGCGTATTTTTCTTCCATATCGCCAGAAAAATATCCCCACTGAAACGACACCGGGCCCCGGCATAGCCGGGGTTTTATAGATACAACCACAAAAAACCCCGCCTCGTAAGAGGCGGGGTTTAATCTAAGAGAGAATTAGATTAGTCGTTGTTAACAGGCGCGACGCAGGCTACGGAAGTACCGTTGCTGCAGCAGGAAGCCACAGGGGTATCAATACCGCAGAAGTCAGCGCACAGGGACTGGCCGTTAGGGTTATTACCAGTGCAGGTGACATCGTTGCTGGCATAGTAGCGGGTCAACGTGTAGTCATACTGCAAGCCGTTTTTGGTGTTGTTGTTCACGCGGTCGGCGGTACCAATACCATCGGTATAGGTCGTACCGGCGATGGTAACTTTGAAACCGTTGCCGTTGGCGCCCGTGGTCGGATCGCCTTTGGTCCAGTAATCGGCACCGGTGGCGCCTTTGGGGGCGACGTCTAACGCGCGATAGTCAGCGGTGTATCTGTTGATTTGCAGATATTTGCGCTGTTCGGATTGGGCGATGTTGCCCAACAAGGTAACGGCTTCGCTCATGCGGGAGCGTTCGACCGCTTTGAAGTACTGCGGCATGGCCATAGCAGCCAAGATACCGATGATCAACACGACCACCAGCAATTCGATCAGGGTGAACCCTTTATTATTCATAAAACCTCCTACAGTTTTATATATAAGTTAGGTGTATAGTCCCAAGGACTACCCCTAAAGTTTATCAGTAAAAAACCAAAAAATCAAGAGGGTTTTTTACTTTTTCCGCACTTACAGAATACCCGACCGGGGATCTTCCGGCAAGTCGCCGGGTTCCTCCGCGCCCGAATAATCCATGCACATGCGCAAATCGTCCTCGTTTTCTTCCGAAGGAAGACAGAGGGTTTGATGCCCGTCAAACGGGCGGACCAACGTATAATTGTATTTCCCCTTTCCCACACGCCGCGCCACCACAAACCAATGGTTTGTATCGTCTGCCTCAAACGAAATGGCAAAACCGGGGCGGGCTTCTTCTTTGGGTTTATTGGCCCCGCCGTTGGAATAATAAATCGTATTTTCCAAACCGTTGGCATAATCGTTCCCTTCCACGGGGCGTTCCACGGCGCGCGGAACCGCGTCCAGGTAGTGCCAGTAGCGGGTATATTGGGAACGTTTCACGAAATAACGATCCTGCGCCTGCACCGCACTGCCCATGGTGGAGTCGGCCTCCGCCAAGCGCATGCGTTCTATAAAACGCTCATAAGACGGCCAAGCAAACGTCGCCAAAATCGCCACAATAATAATGACTGTAATTAACTCCATCAACGTAAAACCGCCGCGGCGGGACAAATTAACCATAAATTACCTCGCGTATTAAATATTTCCGACGAGCAACACAAATAATCCTAAAAACACGGCACACAACAACAATTTGGTAAGACCCAAATGTTTTTTCAAAAATTCGTTAAATCCTTTGGATTCATATCCCGCAAGCGCCAGCACAAAAACCGCTACCAGCGGTACGATAAACATCAAATTATAAAGCACCAAATAAAACGCGGCGCGGGCGCGGAAGGCCGGGTCCTGCATAATCAGCACGCAGGTGGGAACATACACCTGCCCGGTGCATACCGCTTCCACCAAAGACACGCCAAATCCCACCGCCAGCGCGGCCAGCGTCAAACGCAGCGCGCTTTTGTTTTTATCGCGCAGGAAAAAACCCATAATTTTATGGATACGCGTTTTGAGCCCGAGCGGCAGCTGCAAAAGCATACCGTCGGCCTTTTTGGTTTTAAAATACACCCAAAAATCGTACACGCTGAGCGCAAAAAACAGCAGGCACAGCCCCGCCGTTAAAATATAGAATCCTTTAATAACGTACGAGAAGCCGCGCATCGCATACAAAAACTTAAATACGCCCAGTCCCAGCAGCAGGTACGCGCAGAACACGGCAAAACAATACGCCGCACCCACGAGTACAATTTCCCGGCGGTTGTACTTATACACGGTTAAGAACGAGATAAAAAACACAATAACCGCAAACGCGCACGGATTAATACCGTCGATTAAGCCCGCGCCGACAATCGCCCAAAACGTAATTTTTTTAAACGCTTTTTCCGGCTCGCCCTGTGCGGAAGCCTGGGTGCGCACGTCCGTCTTTTCACCCAGCAAAAGGGCGCGTTCGATGGCCGTTTCGGCATACGTGCCGATTTGGGTGGGGTAACCCATCAAAAAAGTCTTGCCCACCGCCGCGGCCGGATAACCGAGGCCTTCCGTCAGCCCGTACGCTTTGGCGGTTTCCATAAAAATCAAGTGGTTGCCGTCTACGGACAAATCATATTCCGTAAAATGGACGGTGTCTTTGTATTTTTCTTTCAGTTTCGGCCAATACTCGCGCTTTAGATTATTACAATGCACGCAGGTGGGGCTGACAAACAGCGCAAATTCCACTTTCTGCGTATTTTGCGCAAACCCGGCGGCCGCGCATAAAAACAAAACAAAAACGGCAAACCACTTTTTCATTTCGTACGGCTCCTATAAGCTCATAAATTTGGAAATTCCGCCCATCACCATATCGACGGACATCAAAATAAGGATCATACCCGTCAAACGCTCAATGGCCGTCAGCCCGCGTTTGCCCAGGAGATTGCTGATAGGGAACGACGCCATCAAAATGGCCGAGTTGATAAGCGAAGCCACAATCACCGCGCACAGCGTAATGAATTTATTGGGCTGCTGTGCGGCCGTAATCATGACCATAGACAAAGCGGCCGGGCCCGCCACCAGCGGGATGGCCAGCGGCACGACAAACGGTTCGTCTTCTTTCGGGTCGCTCTTGGTTTCTTCTTCCCCGCCGAACACGAGTTTGACGGAAATAATAAACAAAATGATACCGCCCGCAATACTCAGCGAATACTCCTGAATGCCAAACGCCTTTAAGAACCATTTGCCGAGGAACAAAAACGCCACCATGATAAGAAGCGCAATACCCAGCTCGCGCACGAGCACGGCTTTGCGGCGTTCGGGCGCCACCTTTTTAAGTGCGGCGATAAACAACGGGATATTACCGAAACCGTCCATTACGAGCGCCAGCGTAATAACGGACGAAATAAAAGCATCCATACTGTAAACTCCTTGGCAGGAGGAACTATCCCCCCGCAAAATAACTAAAATTATATGGGATTTTCCATATATAGTATAGCAAAAATAGCGCGGGTCGTTTTTCCCCGGCTTCTAACCCTTTTTTGCGCTTCCGGGACGCGCGAAAAAAACCTAATTTTGATAAGATATATAAGTATGTTAGACGAACACAGAAACAACGTTTTAAACATTATTAAATGGTTTTTTCTGGCCACCGGCATCGGGTGCGTCATCGGCGTATTGGACGCCGCGTTCTTAAAAACGCTGGAGGCATCCATTGCGCTGCGCAACAAAATTCCGATGTTCTACCTGGGCCTGCCGTTTGCGTTATATATTGTAGTGGTGCTGTCGCGCAAAGTGGCTAAAAAAGACAAAGACTTTTCCACCGACGCCGTCCTCCACAAAATCAACGCCTACGAAAACATTTCGCTTCTGTCCGCGGCCAAAGGGTTTTTCCTGTCCATTCTAACCATGGCTACCGGCGGCTCCGCCGGGAAAGAAGCCCCCTGCGCCGATACGGGCGCGGGCGTGGCGGCGCTTATGGCCAAAATTCTGCGCATGAACCCGGCCGACCGCCGCAAAATGATGATCTGCGGCGTAAGCGCGGGGTTTGCGGGCGTATTCGGCGTGCCGATATCGGGGGCCCTGTTCGGGCTGGAAGTGTTATGGGTGGGCCATATTTTTTACGAAGTCATGTTCCCCGCCCTCGTGGCCGGGATTACGGCCTTCCAGGTGACTTCTTATTTAGGGGTGGACTATATTTATCACCCGCTCCATTTCGTGCCCGTATTTTCGGAACAGTTCTTTTTAAAAATGATTGTGGCCGGGATGTTCTTCGGCCTGGTAGCGTTACTGTTTATTGAGATATTAAAATTTACGCGCGTAGTGTTCCGCTACATTGCGCTTCGCACGCGGCCGTTTTGGGCGTGTTTTATCGGGGGAGTGGTACTGCTTGCAATCGGGCATTTTATTTCCCCCCTGTATTTGGGCCTCGGCATGGCGGGCATAGACGGGCCGCTCAGCGGCCAGCCGGCGGCTTCTCCATTCGGATTTTTGTATAAAATGCTTTCCACCTCCGTTACGTTTGCCGCGGGCGGCATTGGCGGGATTGTAACGCCGATTTTCTTTGTAGGTGCGCAGGCGGGAGCCATGCTGGCCGATTTTATGAATGTGGACTCCGCCACCCTGGCCGCGCTGGGCCTGGTGGCCGTTTTGGCGGGTGCGGCCAATACGCCGCTGGCCGCCAGCATTATGGCGATTGAACTGTTTGGCCCCGCCATCGCCCCGTACGCCACGGTGGCGTGCGTAATCAGTTTCTTGGTGACGGGACAGCAGAGCGTTTATCCCAGCCAGCGCATTTCGTGGGACAGCGGGAAAGAATTGGAAAGTGCCCCGCCCGAAAATCCGGCCAAATTCGGCCGCCGCGCCACAGACCGCCAAACCAAAATCCGCGCGCGCAAAACACTGCTTAAAAAAGCGGTGAAAGAGATGACGCGGCACCTAATCCCCAACGCCAAAGGCTTTGACGAAAAGAAATAAAACACGAACAGCCCCAGTTTAACTGGGGCTGTTTTGCATATACGTTAGCGCCCTGCGGACCGCCGCAGAACATTCCCCTTTCCGACTCCTGACACCCTATAACTAGACCCCGTATTACTACCCCGTATAACAACTTCACGGGGCAGGCTCTTACGGGGTGACGCCAAGCGGAAAAAGCGTCAATTCAGAATGACGGTTAAAAGGAAAACGGCCCTAATTCTAGATTCCGGCTCCGGCGGCGCGCAGCGTGCCGGAATGACGGCGTGAGGAAGACTTCGAGCATAACGATGGAACGGAGCGGTCCAAATAAGCAACCGTCGTTATTCAAATGCCGTGCAGAGTAGAATAACACAATAGAAGATTATATGATTTTTCAAAACCGTTTTTAGTTGGCGGGATTTAGTTGGGCGTATAGGCGTGTCTGAATGGCACGTCAAGCCCAAGAGACCAAGACAGAATAACTTTGCATAGCATTGGCTGATTTTTCAGATTTGCGCTAAATTTGCGTTGCCAGTTGCCCGAGGAAGTACTGCTAGGTACGCTGAGAGGCAAGGGAACGCAAATTTAGCCAAATATGGAAAATGGTTGCCCGTAAAAGCAACAAGGGATAAGAAAACACTTTCTTATCCCTTGTGCGTAAATCGTAAGTTAACATCAGCCTTTAATAAAGAGGAATGTTGTACTCTTTGGCCAAGTGATTATACCGGTCAATCACCTTTCTGACAAACTGCCGCTTTTCAATATAACTGCCCGGGAAAAACCCGCTCTTAAAACCGGCAATTACAATGTTTTTTAATTCTTTGGGCGAAAGTTTGATGTTTTTAACCAAAAGTTCCATTTCCTTCGTAACGGTGGTGTTGGAAACCAGGCGGTTATCCGTATTAATGCTGACGGGCAAACCGCGGCGGATCATCTCTTTAATCGGATGGTCTTTAACGGACTTAATTTCCGGCAGCGTCTGCAAATTGCTCGTCAGACAAACCTCAATACCAATACGCTCGCTAGCGATATAGTTGGCTAAAGACTCCACATAGCCCTGCTTGTCTTTCACCTTTTTATCTTTAATCATATCCGCCGCAAACAAATGCGTACCGTGGCCGATACGGTTGGCGTAACAATCGGTAATAGCCTGAAAAATGGATTCCGGTCCGTACGCTTCGCCGGAGTGAACGGTCTTGCGGATAAAATGTTTATGAACATAGCGGTAAGCGTCCAGATGGTCGGCGGCGGGATAGCCGGCTTCTTCGCCGGCGAGGTCGAACCCCACGACGGGCAGTTTTTCTTCTTTCGCCAGTTTTACCACCATGCGCGCCAGTTCCAGCGAACCGATGCCGAAAATTTCGCTCTTATCCGACTGGGAAAGCGCATTAATCAGCGTGGCGTAATAGGGCGACATAAATTTGTTGAAATTACGCATCGCACACGCGATAATGCCGAAGTAAAACTCCAAATCTTCGCCTTTTTTAACATCGGCGGACGCGTTGTGTTCTTTCTGCGCGCGCGTCAGCCCGCGCACCACGGCGCGGACGGCTTCCTGCGCGGAGAGTTTTTCATTGGCGTGAAGCTGGGGCGCAAAACGGACCTCCAGATAGCGCACACCTTCGGCGATGGCGTCCTGCCCGAGTTCATACGCCACGCGTTCGATATTTTCCGCGTTTTGCATGACGGCCCCGGTATAACCGAACCCTTTTAAATACTCCACCAACGAAGCGTATTTATCTTTAAATACCTTTTGGCGCAGGCCTTTTTCGGTATATGCGGGAAGTTCCACGCCTTCTTTTTTAGCCAGCTCGATCAGCGTGGAAAGCCGCAGGGAGCCGTCCAGATGGACGTGCAAATCGGCTTTCGGGATACGGCGTAAAAATTCGGCGGGGATCTTCATAATTTATTTTTTCTCCACTTGTTGGCCCTGCGGCGTATCTTTTACAAGATAACCGGCCCGGGCGATTTCATCGCGCAGTTCGTCGGATTTCTTCCATTCTTTGGCTTTGCGCGCGGCGGCGCGGGCGTCCAAAAGGGCCTGCACTTGCGCCGGGATGTCGGCCTTGGGGGCCGCTTCTTCCTTAAACAAATCAAGCGCCAAAATGCCGTCCGCAAACGTTAAAAAGTCCACCTTTTCGGCGGCGGAAAGTTCCGCGCTGCGCACGGCTTCCCACACCAGGGCCAGCGCTTTGGGGGCGTTTAAATCGTCCTCCATCGCGGCGGTGAATTTTTCTTTCCACGCTTTGCTTTTTTCCGTTTCCTGCGCGGCGGCGGACTGTTTGGCCTGCACGGCTAAAGCGCGCAGATTTTTAAGGCTTTTGGCCGCAGAGTCCATGCTTTCGTACGAAAATTCGAGCTGCGTGCGGTAATGCGCGCTGAGGCACAGATAGCGGTACGCCAGCGGGTCGTACCCTTTTTCTTTCAGCACGTCCACGGTTACAAACGTGCCGCCGGACTTGGACATTTTGCCAGAGCGCAAAATCAAAAATTCACCGTGTACCCAGTAATTGACGTATTTTTTACCGGTGGCGGCTTCGCTCTGGGCGATTTCGTTGGTGTGGTGGATGGTGACGTGGTCAATACCGCCGCAGTGGATGTCGAGCGTATGGCCCAAATATTTCATCGCCATTGCGGAACATTCAATGTGCCACCCCGGGAAACCGACGCCCCACGGGCTGTCCCATTCCATTTGGCGTTTTTTGTCTTTGGGCGAAAATTTCCACAAGGCAAAATCGGTCGGGTTGCGTTTTTCGTCGCTCATTTCCACGCGCGCGCCGCCTTGCAAACCGCTGATGCGGGCATGGCCGACAAGGGAGTCGTAACGGTCGAATTTGGACGTATCGTAATAAATTCCGTCGGAAGTGCGGTACGTATAGCCTTTGTCTTCCAGCGTTTTAACGAGCGCAATCATTTCTTTAATGTGCTTCGTCGCGCGGCTGACGACCGTCGGGCGCGTGCAGTGAAGGGCGTCGTAATCGGCCCAAAATTTTTCTTCGTAGAATTTGGCGATGTCCCACGCGCTTTTGCCTTCGCGCGCCGCGCCGAGTTCCATTTTGTCTTCGCCGTCGTCAGCGTCGGACACCAAATGCCCCACGTCGGTCACGTTCATCACGTGCGTCAGCGGGTGGCGCAGGCGGATGGTGCGGGCGAGCAAATCTTCAAAAATATACGTGCGTAAATTGCCGATGTGCGCAAAATTGTACACGGTCGGCCCGCAGCAGTACATGGTTACGTTCTGCGGGTTTTGCGGGGTAAATTCGTCTTTATGACGGGTGGCGGTATTATGCAAATACATATCAGTTGGCCTCTTTGCTCAGTTCCAGGTATTGGACGCGGATTTCGTTAAAAAACAGCGTGCAGGTGGCTTGCCCCACGTCGTTGGCGGAGCGTTCGCTGAGTTTGCAGCTCACTTCCACGTCCGACATCGGGTTAACGGCCCCCACACCGCTCATGGCATACGTAAACCCGGTGGGGCGGTACGTACGCAAGGCTTTGGCGTAGCCCGTTTCCAACGCTTTTTGAAAAATGCTCATTTCCTTGCGGGCCGCGCTGGGACCCAGTTTAAATTTACGCGTGGCGACGGTAACCACTACGTCGCCATAGTTGCCGTACGTGCCCGAAAAATTTTCAGACGTAAAATCTTCATCTTCTCCCAGCTGGGCTTCCCCTTCGGTTTGTTCGTCCGGCGTTTGGCCTTCCAAAACGGAGGGTTCCGTCGGGATGGGGGACGAAAATTCGTAATACGCTTCGTTTCCGCGGTAGCGGGAATAGTCAATGCCCTGCGTTACGCGTTTGCGGGAACGGTAATCCGTACTGCTGCAGGCGCACACCAACGCGGCTAAAAATAAACAAATAAAAAGACGAATCTTCATAAACACTCCTATTGCGTAATTTTGACGGTCGCCACGGCGTGGCACATGGCCGCTTCCCCGCGGCCGATTTCGCCCACATGCTCGTGGCTTTTCGATTTAAAGCTAACGCTTTCCAAAGGCATCTCAAACACTTCCGAAAGCGATTTGCGAACCGCGTCGTAATGCGGTTTAATTTTGGGTTCCTGGGTGATGACCGTCGCGTCGATATGCACGATTTCGGCCTTGTGCGCGCACACGATTTCCAGCACTTTTTTGGCAATCGTCACGCTGGAAATACCCTTGATGGACTCGTCCGTCGGCGGGAACAAAATACCGATTTCCCCCGCGCACAGCGCGCCCAAAACAGCGTCGCACAGCGCGTGGAGAACGAGGTCCCCGTCGCTGTGGCCCAAAAATCCTTTTGTATGCGGAATTTCCGTTCCGCCCAAATAAAGTTTCCGTCCCGGTTCCAGGCGGTGCAAATCAAACCCGAAACCCGTGCGGTATTGTACGTTTTCGCTCACTAAAGCCTCCGCGAACACCAAATCTTCCGGCGTGGTGATTTTGTTATTTTTGTAGTCGGACGGCACCACGCGCACTTTTACGCCCGTTTTTTCAACCAGCTGGGATTCGTCGGTAGCGTCTTTTTCCGCACCGAATTTGGCCAACGCCTCCGCCAGCACTCCCCGGCGGTAACACTGCGGCGTTTGGGCCGCCCATAAAACGGAACGGTCCAGCGTTTTTTCCACCGCGCCGTCTTTGCAAATTTTTACCGTGTCTTTCACCGGGACGGCCAGCACCGCCGCGCCGTGTTCGGCCGCTTCGGCCAGGCACGCTTCGATATGCTGCGGGTTTACAAGCGGTCTTGCCCCGTCGTGCACGGCTACGGTTGCAGCGGACGGGTCCGTCAGCGCAAAGCCGTTTTTAACCGATTCCAGCCGCGTGGAACCCGGGGCGGCATAAATTAAATCCGAAAAATACGCGTTTAAAACGGGGCGGTTTTCTTCCGGCGTGACCACCACGATTTGGCGCACGGACGGCGCATTTTTAAACGCTTCCACCGTACGGACAAGAACGGGCTTCCCGCCCAAGGGCAACAGTTGTTTGGGGCGGCCCATACGCGTGCCGCTTCCTCCCGCAACAATTACCGCTGACGAAAAACCCGTCGTTTCTTTCATAAAAATTTTATTTAATCTTGGCAAAAATCATCCGGCCGGACGAAGTTTGCAAAATGGAATACACGGACACTTCCGCCCGTTTGCCGATGTGTTTGCGGCCGTCTTCCACCACCACCATGGTGCCGTCGTCCAGATAACCGATGCCCTGCTCTTTTTCTTTGCCGTCTTTCATGATGAAAAGCGACATGCTTTCCCCGGGCAGTACCACGGGTTTTAAAGCCGTAGCCAAATCGGCCACGTTTAAGGCCACCACGTTTTGCAAAGCGGCGGCTTTATTGACGTTAAAATCAAGCGTTACCACTTCCGCATCCAGGCTTTTAGCCAGTTTTACCACGCGTTCTTCCATCGTGTCCGCCTTGGGCGTTTTGTTGGTTACGCGCACGGCCACTTCGGTCATTTCCTGCAGGCGGGAAGCCACATCCAGCCCGCGGCGGCCTTTGGCGCGTTCCAGCGGGTCCTTGGACTGGCTCATTTTATTAAGCGCTTCCAGCACAAATACCGGCAAAACGATAATGCCGGAAAGGAAATTAATTTCGCACAAATCCACGATGCGTCCGTCCATCAGCGCGGTAACGTCGGCCACTTTCAAATGGCTGCCCGTATAAGACAAGCCTTCCAAATCGCGCGATTTGAACAAACTCGCCAGTACGCCGAACACAATCAAACCGATTTGAATTTTATGCGCGTGCATCTGCCAAAAGGCTATCATGTCGCGCGTAGCCAGGTGGTCCATGCCGTAGTCGAACAGGACAAACAGCAAGTACCCCAAGAGTACGCCGGAACACGCGATCATCAGTTTCACCAGGCGCAGGCGTTTGAACAACACTTCGCCCGCAACCAACAGCGCGCCGCAAAGCAGCCCGCCCAAAACGGTCATCCAATCTTGTCTGATATACGTATAGGTAAGAAAAGGAAACGCCACCAACGTGGAAATGCGGAAAATCCAAATAGGCATATGCCCTCCAAAATTACGGGGAAAACATCCCCAATTAAGACTAGTTATATTTTACCACTTTGGGCGCGATTTTGCAGGTTTTGTTACGAAGAAAAACGCCCCGGGGCTGTCCGGGGCGTTTTTTGCAGGAATCTTTCAAACATCCGCGCTTTCGGCGCGGGGTAAATTTAACGCAGTTTCAGCGTCAAGTCGCTCAAATCCGTCAGTTCAACAAGCGCCATTTTGGAAAGTTTTTCTTTCTCCGGCTTGGTAACCGGGGCGGAGTAGGCTTTTTTAAAGCCGAGCCGCTGAGCTTCTTCCAGCCTGCGGTCAATAAGCGGCACTTTGGCGGCCTGGCCCAAAATACCCACCTCGGCCATGAACACGCTGTCGGGCGCGAGCGGGATTTCTTTGCACGAGCTGATAACCGCCGCGCAAATGGCTAAATCTAAGGCGGGGTCTTTGAGTTTCACGCCGCCCGCCAGGCTGACGAAAATATCTTTATTATCCAAAGGCAGCCCGGTGTGTTTTTCAAGCGCGGCAAACAGCATTAAACAACGGTTCAAATCCACCCCCGTCGCCACGCGGCGAGGGAACGGATAGCGCGTGGGAGAAACGAGCGCCTGGACTTCGGTTAAAATCGGGCGGGAGCCCTCGAGCGCCAAGGAATACGCGCGGCCTTTTAACGCGCGGTCACGCGAGGTTTGCGCAAAGTATTCGCTGGCGTTTTCCACCGATTCGAGCCCGTGGCCCGTCATTTTAAAAAGGCCGATTTCGCCCGTCGAACCGAAACGGTTTTTATGCGGGCGCAAGAGGCGCAGGACGTTGTCTTTTTCCGTATCGAAATACAGCACGCAGTCCACCATATGTTCCAAAATTTTCGGGCCCGCGAGTTCGCCGTCTTTCGTTACGTGGCCGAGCACAAACGTAATAATCCCTTTGGGTTTGCACAGGCGGACGAGTTCGCTGGTGCATTCGCGCACCTGCGCCACGGTTCCGGCGGAAGAAGAAAATTCCGGGTGATAGACGGTTTGGATGGAATCTAAAATCAGTACGTCCGGGTTTACGTTTTGCACCGACTCCACGATTTTTTGCACGTCCGTTTCGCAGTGTAAAAAGATGTTATCGCCTTTTACGCCCAGCCGAGCAGCGCGGCCGGAAATTTGGCTGATGCTTTCTTCGCCGGAGATATACAATACTTTTAAATTTTTGGAAAGTTCCGCCGCCACCTGCAGCATAAGCGTGGATTTGCCGATACCCGGCGCACCCGCCAAGAGGGACAGCTGCCCTTTTACAAGACCGCCGCCGAGCAGGCGGTCAAACTCGGAAATATGGGTTTCAATGCGCGGCTCTTTGACGGCTTTGCTTTCGGAAAGCTTCACGATTTCGGACGAAAAATCCGTAAAACTGCGCGTGCGTGCGGGAGCCTTTTTGCTCTCCTGCTGTTTTACTTCTTCCACCAGCGAGTTCCATTCCCCGCAGTCCGGGCATTTGCCCGCCCACTTGGGGGCTTCGTAACCGCATTTCTGGCAGACGAAAACCGTTTTAAATTTCATAAAAACCCTTAATGCGCCATGGTGGCCAGCCCGAAGAAGGACGAGATGTCCTGGTCGTTAAACGAGATGTTGGCCTTGACGGCAAAATCGTTGGTTTCCAACACGTCGCGGCTCCACGCGCCAACGGAGAAGAAGCGGTTAAAGCGGAAGTCCACCCCGTACGACAGGTTGGGTTTGTTAAACAGGCGGTTATTAATCACGCGGTCGCGGCCCCAGTCGGAAAATTCCCCGGTAAACGTAAAGCGTTCCAAAAATTCTTTATCGTAGAACGGTTTGAGTTCCAACGCCACACCGCCCGCGCCGCGGATTAAACCGGCGGAAACGGTGGCCCACTTGTTGTAGAGGCCGAAGCGGACGTCAAACTTGTTCTTTTCCAAATAATCTTTGGAATCCAGGCTGTCGTCTTCGTTACCGATGTTGGCGATACCCGCGCGGTAGAACGTGTAGCCGCTGGACGGATAGATTTCAAGCGCGAGGTCGCTGGTGGCGAGGCCGGAGTCCGGCATATAGAAGAAGTCGTAATCCCAGTACACGCGGAAGCGGCTCATCTTGCCCACAAACGTTTTGACTTCGCTCATCGTTTCTTTTAAATTGGTGACGCTTTCTTTTACGTCCTGTTTCATTTGCTCGTCTTTCATGAGCCCGCCGATAACGCCCTGGCCCTGTTCAATACCGGCCAAAAGCGCGTCCAGCCGTTCGGTTAAGTCATCCAGGTTTTGGGCGGAACGGGTTAAGTAGGGCTTCATGGAAGCCACAAGCTGGTTCAAATTGGCGGAAAGCTGGCGGACTTCGGTCATGGTCTGGTTCAGCTGGTCCCCAAACGCGCCCTGGTTATTAACGCTGTCCACAAAATCTTTAATGCTGGCCATGGTTTGGGTAATCATCGCGTCCATGGGCAGCTCGTTTACGCCGTCGATATACGCGCCGGGTCTGTAGGCGGCAAGCATCGTATCTCCCTGTTCCACTTTTAAGTATTTGGAGCCGATGATACCCGTCATCACCACGGAAAACCGCGCGCCGGGATGAATGGCGACGGCTTCGTTAATCTGGGCGACGACAATCACGTCCCCGTTTTCGATTTTGATTTGTTTTACTTTCCCCACTTCCACGCCCGAAAGTTTGACGGGCGCTTTAACGGGCAGGCCGGAAACGTCGGCGAATTTAATGTTCAAATCGTACGAACGCGTAACGGAAAATCCGCCTAAAAAATAAAGCGAGAAGCCGAATACGATAAGCCCCAATACGGTGAAAATACCTAATTTGGTTTCTGGTTTCATGATAATATCCTTATATTAAAATAAAAAATTTTTCCTTTACCGCGGCCCTTAGAACCGCCTTAATTTTTACGTTACACTGCAACAGAAATTTTCGATATTTTTGTGGAAAGTTTAGATTTTCTTTACGATGAAGCGTATTTAAAAATACGCAAGTAAATAAAAACAAGTTTCCACCAATAACGTCAGACTGCGCTCTGATTTTTAATGTTTTTGTGGCGGTTTTTGCATTTTCTTTGAGGAGAAACGTATTAAAAAATACGCGAGCAAGCAAAAAAATGAAAAAGAGCCCAAAAACGCACTAACAGAAATTTTCGATATTTTTGTGGAAAGTTTAGATTTTCTTTACGATGAAGCGTATTTAAAAATACGTGAATAAGTAAAAAAATCTAAAATTTTCCAAAAATAGCCGAAAATCAATCTTTTTTTAATTTCATTTGGATAGGCCCATGACTGCTGCCTTCCACAAACTGTTTTACGTACGGGTTGTCCGTTTTTCTGAAATCTTCGGGCGTGCCGTAGAGTAAAATTTTTCCTTCGTACAAAAAAGCGATGTAATCCGCAATTTTAAAGGCGGAGTGCATATCGTGCGTGATAACCACCGAAGTCACGCCGAGTTTGGATTTTAAATCGATAATCAAATCGCTGATAATGTCGGACATAATCGGGTCCAGCCCGGTGGTGGGTTCGTCGTACAAAATTACTTTGGGGTTCACGGCCAGCACGCGGGCAAGCGAAACGCGTTTTTTCATACCGCCGGAAAGTTCGCTGGGATTTAAATGTTCCACATCTTTTAAACCGACGAGCGCCAGTTTTTCTTTGACGATTTTGGGATATTCGCTCAGCGGCGTATCGGTTAAGTATTTCAGCCCGAACGCCACGTTTTCGCCCACGGTCATGGAATCGAAAAGCGCGCCTTCCTGGAACAAATAGCCGAAATGGCGGCGGATGGCGGCGAGTTTGATCTCGCTGTGGATTTTGGTGATATCTTTTCCGTCTACGATAATTTCCCCGCCGGTGGAATCCTCCAGCCGGATCAAGCACTTAATAAGCGTACTTTTGCCCGAGCCGGATCCGCCCAGAATGCAGGTGGTTTTGCCTTCTTCAATCGTCAGGTTCACCCCGCGCAGGACTTCTTTGGGGCCGAAACTTTTTTTAAGGTCCACGATTTTAATCATGTTAAATCCCGAACGCCGTCAAAATGGCGGTTAAAAAATAGTCCAACACTAAAATAAGCACAATGGTGGTAACAACCGCGCCGGTGGTGGATTTACCCACCCCTTCCGCGCCGCCGCGCGTGCTGATGCCTTTATAACAGCACACCGTAGCCACCATAAACGCAAACGCAAACGATTTGATAAATCCGTGCAAAAAGTCATCCACGTCCATAAACGTGGTGATGTCGGTCATATACACTTCGCCGGGCACGCCCAGGGCGTACATCGCCACCAAATACCCGCCGATAACGCCGAACAGGTTGGAAAAAAGCGTGAGGACGGGCATGGTAAGCAGAAAGCCGAACATGCGCGGAATCACCAAATAGCGGATGGGATTGGTGCCCAGGGTGTACAGCGCGTCAATCTGTTCCGTAACGGCCATAGTGCCGATTTGCGCCGTCACCGCCGCGCCCGCACGGCCAGAAACCACCACCGCCGTCAGCACAGGGCCCAGTTCGCGGATGAGCGAAAACGTAACAATCGTACCCACAAAAATCGGTTCGCCGAAAATGTTGCCAATCGTGTTACCCGCCTGGAGCGCGAGCACCATCCCCGTAAACAAGCTCGTCAGCGCCGTAACGCCCAACGATTCCACGCCGATGGTCACGCTCTGCTGCGCCGCCTGGTGAAATTCAAACCGGGAATGCGTAAACCAGAACACGGACGAGCGCACCATCGCGGCCGCTCCGCCCACCTGGGTAAACATATTGGTCATAAATTTGCCGATTGCGGTAAACATTATTTTTTATAAATCCTCGGCACGCGCGGCATAAGGAGCGTGCACAGTTCGTAATCAATGGTTCCGGCTTTTTGGGCAAGTTCCGCCCAGGTAATTTCTTCGTCCCCCTGGCGGCCCGCCAAAACGGCTTCGTCGCCGACGGACACTTCCGGCGCGTCCGTAATATCCACCATCATCATATCCATGGTTACGTTTCCCAACACGCGGCGGCGTTTGCCTTTAATCAACACTTCGGCCTTGTTGGAAAACGCACGCAGATACCCGTCCCCGTATCCGACGGGGAGCGTGGCCACTTTCATCGCTTTTTGGGCGATAAAACTGCGCCCGTAACTGATACTGCTTCCGGCGGGAACGTCTTTTACGTACACCACGCGCGTTTTAAAAGACAAAACGGGTTCATACCCCTCATCCAGCCCAAACGCCGCGTGACCGGGGCGCACCATGTCGAAATAAATATCCGTCCGCGCCGCCACACCGGGCGAAGCGGCCATATGCACGTGATTAATATGAATCCCGTGGAGTTTGACGTTCGTCAGCGTATCGCGGAAGTAGCCCACCTGCTCTTCGGTAAAAGCCGGGTCCGTATCCGCGCTGGATAAATGGGTATAGAGCCCGTCCAAAATTACGTTCGGGTTTTTGGCAAGCGTTTCAATCACGCCGAACACGTTGGCCCGGCGGGTGCCGATGCGGCCCATGCCCGTATCCTGTTTCACGTGGCAGAGCGCCTTTTTGCCCACTTTGGCGGCAATTTCGCACACCGCGTCCGCCGCGGCCTGGCTGGCGATGGTTATCGCCAAATCGTTTTTAATGGCGTACTCAAACGCTTCAAACGGATAGATACTGCCAAGCACCAGAACGGGAAGCGTAACACCCGCTTCGCGCAGCGCAAGGCCTTCTTCCACCGACGCTACACCAAAAAAATCGCACAGGTTGTTTTCCTGCAAATAAAGCCCCACGGGCACGGCTCCGTGGCCGTACGCGTTGGCTTTTAACAGCGTTAAAATTTTGACGTTCCCCACCCGCTCGCGCACTTTGTGCAGGTTGCGGGCCATTTTTTTCAAATCCACTTCGGCAACGGTGGGGCGTAAAATCGGCATAGTCATACGTTACTCCGGAATCATCACCGTATCGCCGCCCATATCCTGGGCGACTTCCATATGTTCCGGCGCGGGGTTGGTAAACAGCGCGTATTCGCCGAAGAACGCAAGGTCGATATCCCCTACCGGGCCGTTACGCTGTTTGGCGATAATCAGCGTGGCTTTGTTTTTAAGGGATTCATCATCGCGCTTATAATACCAGTCGCGGTGGATGAGGGCCACCACGTCGGCGTCCTGCTCGATGGAGCCGGATTCGCGCAAGTCGGAAAGCTGGGGTTTGTTGTCGGAGCGGGATTTATCCTCGTTCTTACGGCTGAGCTGGGACAAAGCAAGCACCGGCACGTTTAAGGTACGGGCCAAATCTTTAAGCATGCGGGAAATTTCGGACACTTCCTGCTGGCGGCTTTCCACCCGGCGTTCGCCGCCGCGGATTAGTTGCAAATAGTCGATAACGATTAAGCCCAGTTCTTTTCCCTGTTTTTTAAGTTCCGAGGCCAAGCGGCGCGAACGCATGCGCAGTTCGGTAATGGAAATGCCGGACGTATCGTCAATAAAGAAAGGAGCGGAAGCCAGGCGGCCCAGTTCGCGCGTAAGGTCGGCCCATTTGCTGCGGTCGAACCAGCCCGTGCGCAGTTTGTGGATTTCCACCATCGAAGCCGCACCGAGCATACGTTCAAAAATACTGTGTTTGCCCATTTCCAGCGAGAAAAACGCCACCGGGATTTTGCACTCCACGCACGCGTGGTGCGCGATGTTGAGCGCCAAAGCGGTTTTACCCTGGCTGGGGCGCGCGCCCAAAATAATAAGGTCGGACTTGCGTAAACCGCCCGTGCGGTGGTCGAACGCGTCGAGCCCGGTGGGCACGCCCTGGATGGCGTTTTTGTTTTGGATGGCTTTTTCCAAAATATCCATCACTTCGGGAGCCAAATCTTTGGAGGCCACAAAGCCGGAAAGACGCTGCTTTTGGCTGAGTTTATAAATTTGGTCGGCGGCGGAGTCAATCAGCGTTTGCGGGTCGTCGTCCTCCTCTTTATAGCAGCGTTGGACGAGCCCCGTGGCGGTGCGGATTAAATCGCGCACGACAAATTTTTTGTATACGATTTCCGCATAGTGCTTTACGTGCGCCGAGGTGGCCACTTTGTCCACCAGTTGGGTAAGGTAAATTTCCCCGCCCAGCTGGGTGAGTAGATTGCTGCGTTTTAATTCTTCGGAAAGCGTAACGATATCAATCGCCTGGCTGCGGTCCACCAGGTTTTTCATGGCCGCAAAAATCTTTTGGTGCGCATCTTTATAAAAATGTTCGGGCTTTAAAATTTCAAACGCGGTTTCCACCGCTTCCGCATCCAAAAGCATGGAACCCAAAACAGCCATTTCCGCATCAATCGCCTGCGGGGGGATACGTTCTTCCAACAAATTGCTAGCCATAAATTATCCTTATAATAAAAAATCGGGATGGCGTTTACCCTGCGGTAACAGGCCATCCCTTTTATTGTATCAATTTAAAAGCGAATTGAAACAGGCAAGACGCTAATCCGCCCAACAATGGCAATACCCCTCACTTCCGCAGCCGTTGAACCAATCATCGGCGGATTTCCCTATTTCCGCGATGCATAAAGAAGACGCGGCATAATTATCGCTATTATAGGCACAGCACCAACGGTTTCCTCCGGGAAGCCAAACGCTCCACGTAAAAAGACCGCCCGTATTTGCATCACACAAAATGCGTCCCCCATCCAACTTGCACTGACCGTGCTTAAAATAGATGGAACCCGGACGGATTTCCAAAGTGGCCGGAAACGTTACGTCCAGCTGGTCCAGTTCCGCCGCATATTCGCCATTGGCCATATAATAAACGGTTTGCGCGTCCGCCAAGCTTTTAGCGGCGGTAACAATTTGCGTAAAACGGCTTTTTGCCACCGCTTTATTGTATTGCGGCAAGGCAACTGCGGACAAAACGCCGATAATTAGAATAACTACCAACAACTCTATTAACGTAAAACCGCGCCTTTGACGCATGGGCGCCCCCTTTTCCTTGGAATTATCTCCATGGTATCAAAAAAAAAAAACGAATCAAGCCCCTTTTCCCCCGGATATTTAGTACAGTGTATTATCCCCCTTTTTAGGAGAGCAACATGGAACAACCCGCCGTTAAAACAAAACAGCCCGCCGGATTATGGCTGCTGTTTATGACCGAACTCTGGGAACGCTTCAGCTATTATGCCATGCGGAGCATTCTCATCCTTTATATGGTGTATTTGCTGCAGATGGACAAGTTCGGCGCGTCCAATCTGTACGGCACGTTTACCAGCCTGGTGTATTTATCCACCCTGCTGGGCGGATTCCTGGCGGACCGTTATTTAGGCCAAAAATGGGCCACCATTTGGGGAGGTTTACTCATCGCCGCCGGTATGTTTGTAATGAGCGCGCCCACCGTGGCGTTTCTCTATACCGCCATGGGCCTTATTATTTTGGGTAACGGGTTTTTCAAACCCAACGTGGTGGCTATCGTCGGCCAACTGTATGATAAAAACGACGCCCGGCGCGACGGCGGATTTACCCTCTTCTACATGAGCGTAAACATCGGCGCGTTCTTCGGCCCGTTACTCGTGGGCCACCTGGCCCAGGCGGGCAATTACAAAGCCGCGTTTTGGATTGCCGGCGCCGGCATGCTGATCGGGCTTGCCACGTTTATCCTGGGATACAAAAAGCTCCTGCCCGGCAAAGGCCTCGCCCCCAAAGAAAAACCGACCTTTTATAAAGACCCGGCCCTGTGGGCGATTGCACTGGCCGTGCCCGTCATCGCTTTATATATGAAAGGCTTTCACGGCATTTCGTATGTTTTGTTTGCCGTCTTGGCGGTGGCGTATTTCGCTTATACCAAAAAAGCTAAACGCGCCAAAACCGAAACCGCCCAGCCGCTGACTGTGCAGGAAAAACAGCAAATCGCCGTAATCGGGATTTTGGCGTTTTTCAGCATTTTCTTTTGGACGGCTTTCGAACAGGCCGGGGCCGCGCTTAACCTGTTTGCGTATGAGTATACGGACCGCGTGATTTCGCTCTTTGGGCACTCGTGGGAAATCCCGGCCAACTGGCTGCAAAGTTTGAACCCGCTCTACGTGGTGATTTTTGCCCCGGTATTTTCCAAATTGTGGATTGAGCTTGCCAAGCGCGGCAAAGAGCCTTCCACTCCCGGCAAGTTCGTGGTATCCTTATGGCTGCTGTCTTTAGGGTTTGCCGTTATGCTGGCGGGTGCGTTTGCGCTGGTGGGAAATGCCAAAATCGGGCTTTTCTATTTGGCGTTTACGTATCTGTTCCAGACGTTTGCCGAACTGTGTATTTCCCCCGTGGGCAAATCCATGGTTACAAAACTGGCACCGACGCGGTTTGTGTCGCTGTTAATCGGCGTATGGTATTTATCCAACGCCGCGGCCAACAAGCTGGCGGGCGTATACTCCGGCTATTTTGGACGTATCAGCAACGTGCAGTTCTTCCTGTGGCTGGTGGTGGTACCGCTGGCCGTATCCGGGATACTCATGCTTTGCATGAAACCCATTAAACGCTGGATGCACGGCGTGCATTAATCTTGTAAAAGAAACTCCCCGGGCGCGGCCACCGCAACCGGGGAGTTTTAATATCGCGGTGTATTCATAACCTGCTACCAGCAAAACCGCTCGGCCGCCACCCGGGCGGAACATCAACCGGGAAAAATGCCCATTAATTTTTATTCTACGGAAGACGGTACGCGTTTACCTGCCCGCCCTCATATTCGGACTCGCTGAAACTGCGGTTCAAACTGCCACCCATAGACTTACAAACTTGATTCGCCGTATCGCTGGAGGCAGCTGCCCAACATTCATGCGCTCCCGGCGCAAAAGGAGAATAATCCAAAAACATCACATATCCTGTCAAATTTCCTGTTTTCTTTCCGCGCGACGTACCCATAACGGCCTGCGAAGCGTTGCCAAAGCCTAACGACAAATCGAAATATCCCGTATCACAAATTAACTGCCCGAGTCCATAATCCCGGCAACCGGCGGGCACATCCACATTCGCCAGGGCCTCCCCCGTATTGGGAGGATAACTTCCGTTTGCCATGTGGTATACTTCCGCATTATTTTTAATGCTCCGCACCAAAGGGATATTCCGCGACAGCCGGGATTTTTCCACCGCCACCTGATATTGCGGCAGGGCAACCGCCGCCAAAATACCGATGATAAGCACAACGACTAATAGTTCAATAAGCGTAAAACCTTTCTGTGTCATTCCCGGGCACCGCACGGTGAACCGGGAATCCAGATTTAAATAAGGTTTACGACTTCTATTTAACGACCTGGATCCCGGCTCCGCGGCCGGGATGACGACTTTGTTTACCATAGGACAGATCCCCCTTGATACAGTTTGGCGGCTTGTTCGTTTCATTGCGTCATCCCGGTCCTGCGGACGGCGGATAGTACGAAATCTCGTAGTTACTAAATGACAGATTCCCGAACCCTGCGGGCCGCTAAACATTCGGGAATGACGTAAGTATAGTAAGCCACCAAACCTAAAGTTACCCCATGGTATCAAAAAAAAAAAACGGGTCAAGGCCTTCCAGGCCGCGGTTCTCTTGTCCCGCTTATTAGCTTAGTTTAGGCCACACTGTTTGGGACATGTTGCTTAGCTACGTAACAACACTTGCCGAGGGCAGAGGGGAGACCCGCAGGGTGCGGCGCGCAGCGTCCTTGACCAGGGCTTAATAATAGACGGTGACTATCACAGCCCAAGGAGATATCTGCCTGTCTGCAAGCCTCCCAGAGCCTGGGTTCCCTTCTTGTCCGCAGCCTTTTGACTACTGAAGTTACACTATTTTAGGAATGGCGTACGCGAATAAATAACAACCCATACCCCATAAAATCCGTTTCCTTATTTTTTACCCGCCCTTTGTCCTGTTTATAAAAAGCGTCCGCCGTTGCTGTTTCCGTTTAAGCAGGCCTTAACCCGTTTATAAAATCCGCTCCGTACGGAGAAAGCATTTTATTTGCCCAAGCGAAGGCTGTTTTAACGGCCTTTGGCGGCGTCTATAAAAACTTATTTATCGTATCCAACTGCCGGACTTGTTCGAGGCGCGTAGGCCAAGTTGTCCGGCGGGAAGATAAATACAGTTTTTATGCCGCGCAGGCTGCGGTCTTTTTGTTTCCTTTTTCTGGCGGCAGAAAAAGGAAAGAAATTCTTTCTTTATCCTATTTTTCTTCTCTATATAAAAAGAAAACCCCCGCTTTCGCGGGGGTATACAAAACGCAATTTCCAGTATTTATTTGGCTTCGGCCGCTTCTTCGGCTTTCGCTTCCGGTTTGGCGTCAGCGATTTTTTCTTCCACCGTGGTCAAAGGGTTAATCTGCACTTTGATCGTGGCGGTGACGGTCGGTTTCAAATAAATGCCCACTTCGGTTTCGCCCAAAGCTTTAATAGGCATATTGAGTTCGATAGAATCTTTGGCGATGTTGTGGCCGAGCGCATTCAACGCTTTGAAGATGTCGGCTTTGTTTACGGAACCGAACACCACGCCGTCGCTGTTGACGGTTTTGGTGAACGGAAGCACGACGCCGGCCAATTTTTCGGCGATGGCGCGGGCTTCGGCAAGTTCCGCTTCGATGCGTTTGGCGCGGCGTTCAGCGCCGAGCTGCCAGTTCTTAATGGCGCCTTCGGTGGCGATTTCCGCCAAGCGGTGCGGCACCAAGAAGTTGCGGGCGTAACCGGGCTTTACATCAACGATGCTGCCCACCATGCCCAAATTTTTGACGTTCTGTTTCAAAATAACTTTCATTGTTCGTCCTCCGGCTTATTTTTTGGGCAAAGAATACGGCAAGATGGCCAAGTTGCGGTCGCGTTTGATCGCTTTGGTGATCTGGCGCTGGTGTTTGGCGCAGGTGCCGGTGATTCTTCTGGAAAGGATTTTGCCGCTTTCCATGGTGAAGGACTTCACGAATTGAAAGTTCTTGTAATCGATGTTTTCGATTTTTTCCGCGCAGACTTTGCAGACTTTTCTTCTGCTTTCGAAGCGCTTTTTGCCCATAAACGGACGCGCCGGTCTTTCGGGGCGGGCGGCCGGAGCGGCGGTGTTGGCCGCGGGGGCTTGGGTTTTAATTTCTTCGGACATTGGATATTCCTCTTGTCTTAAAGTTTAAAAGGGCACGTCGTCTTCCATCACTTCGGAAGTGGGGACGTCGTCCTTAGCGGCCGCGTGGGTTTCGTAAGAAGATCCGCCCGCGGCACCGGATTCCAGAATTTGAATCCGGCGGGCCGTAACCTGCAGGGATCTGCGGGTTTGCCCGGTTGTTTTGTCGGTGTATTCGCTGCTGGTGAGGCGGCCTTCCACTTGAATGGGAGTCCCCTTTTTCACCCGGTCTTTACACCGGTCGGCAGCCGCGCCCCAAACCACTACGGGAACGAAAACCGTGTCGTCTTTCCACTCGTTTGTGGTAGCATCCAAATATCTGCGGTTCACCGCAATATCACAACGGCACACTGCCTGGCCTTTCTGCGTAAACGCCACATTCGGGTCACGTGTTAACCGTCCGACTAGAAGGACAAGATTTTGTTCCGGTAATTTGATTTGTGCGGGCATATTTTAACCTTATTTTGCAACGACAGGAGCCGGTTTGGCTTTGACTTCCATGGCGATCATGGTCATGGAGCGGAGCACTTTTTCGTTGAGTTTCAAAGCGTCTTCGAAAACTTTTACAAATTTCGGTTCGGCTTTAAATTTCAAGTAGAGGTAGAAACCGTCGCGAACGTGGTTTACTTCGTGGGTGAATTTTCTTCTGCCCAATTTTTCTTCGCTGGTTACTTCCCCGCCGTGTTTGGCGATAAGTTCTTTCGCTTTCAACACGAATTCGCCCACTTCTCCGTCGGAGAGTTGGGGTTTAACAATAATTACGCTTTCGTAAGTTCTCATATACTCTATTTTATTTGCGTTTTGTTTCGTCAAAAAATCCCCACGGGAATTTTTCATCCCGCGAAGTTTTTTGCAAATCTCTTTCGGGCGCCAATACACCTATGGCCCGGGCGGATTTTTTCCTATAGATATTATAGCAAAAAAACCGGGAAAAAGACTTTTTTCTAAAAACCATTATTTAAAATTGTACGTAGCATAGGAATCATTGGAAGATGCCGGCTCCGTTGTGTTTGTTTCCAACTTGCAAACCCGCTGGGCCACATCTCCCTTAGAATAATAAGCGTGACATTTCCGAACGGTAAAACCGGCATACATTCCAAACTCCGGCACGCCGGCATTCGAACTGGAACACTGAACACTTCCCGTTGCATAATCACGCAAAGTACACCTCCCCCATTTGGACGAGATTGCATTATACGTCCCGGAATCATTTTCCAGAGCCAACGACGAGCCAAAATCAAAATCTAAGGCGGAGAAATCCTGCGTATAGGTTCCGTTGGCCATATAATAAATTTGTTCGGCCTTGGCAATAGCAGTCCCCATTAATACCAACTGCTGGTAACGCGATCGCGCAACAGCCGTTTGGTATTGCGGCAGCGCAACAGAAGCCAAAATACCAATAATTAATACAACGACTAATAATTCAATAAGCGTAAATCCGCGTTTTGTCATTCCCGGGCACCGAATGGTGAACCGGGAATCCAGATTTAAATAAGGTTTACAGCTTCTATTAAACGGCCTGGCTCCCGGCTCCACAGCCGGGATGACAACTTTTTGACACATTGGAGATATCCCCCTACTACTCAGAATTATCCCCATGTTATCAAAAAAAAAAAACAATACAAGCCCTTTTGGCAGAGGTACAATTTCGGCGGACTAAAAACAGGGCGACAACAGAGAAGAACCTATTGTCTTTTTAGGAAGATTTTGGAAGGGCTGGTGGCCCCTTTGATAAGGGAAAGTTTGTTTTCGGGCAGGCCCAAATGCTCCGCCAGCGCGGCGCGGACGGCCTCGTTGGCGCGGCCCTGCTCGGCGGGCGCTTTGACCCAGATTTCAAACGTATCGGGGGATTTTTGTTCCAGCCGGTTTTTCTTTTCCCCCGCATGGACCTTTACTTTAATATAACTTTCCATACACTCATTTTACTTTTTTACTGTGTTTTACGAAAAGAAAAACTCTCCCTTTTAACAGGGAGAGTTTTTATCAAAACAGCCTTATTCTTTTACTGAAACGCCTTTTGCGTTGAACTTCTGCCGGGTTTTATCCGCATACATCACCGTAACATACCCGTTCTCCGGGCTGGACGGATCCAGATTATAGAATATGCTCGTAAGGCCATGCATTTCATACGTTTTGGAAAACCCGTCTTTTTCATGCCGAATAAAAGACAACCAGCCATTTCCTTTCAAAGTTTTGGCAAATTCCTCCGGGCAGGCGTTGGCAAAAGCCTTGCGGGATACAATCGCCTCAAAACGTTTGGCATCGGACAATTTATACTGGGAAACTTCCTCCCTCAAAACCGCGAGGAACTTTACCATATCCGGCCCGTTGAAGCGGCCCTCCGCATCCACGATTTTCAAGTCCTTCGTTCTATTTTTAATAAGAGAAACGACCGTCTGCAAATACAGTCTTTTTTCTTTAGCGATTTCCTGGGCCGTACCCCGGGCAGGTTTTACGGAACGAACCGCCTGCACCTGCGCCGAACACACAGCGGCCGCACATAATACGCCGACAAAAAATAGCAGTTTCTTCATAGGGGGCTCCTCACTCTTCTTTTTTGATTACGGCTTGTTATACTAATTATAGATGAATTCCCCAATTAAACAAGAGGGATATCTATAAAAAGTTCCCGGGGGAATTTGATATTTCCCCCGGGAGTAATCTGTTTTATTTTTTAATCAGGCTCTTGGCCGTCATGTCAGCAGGTTTCTCAATCCCCATTACGTCCAGCACCGTCACCGCGATGTCGCCCAGGTTGCCCTCAGGCTGCATTTGGGCGGATTTATCATCGTTATTCAAGTAGATAAAGTCCACCAGGTTCGTGGTGTGGGCGGTTTTGGCCATATTGATTTTTTCGTCCCACATTTCTTCGGCGTTACCGTGGTCGGCGGTGATGAACACGGCGTAATCTTTAGCCAGGGCGGCTTCCGTCACCGCGCCGGTGCATTCATCCACTACTTCCACGGCTTTGACCACGGAGTTGAAATTACCCGTATGGCCCACCATATCGCAGTTGGCAAAGTTGATAACGATAAAATCGTACTTGCCGGAATTGATTTGGTTAATGGCTTCGTCTTTGACGATATACGCTTCCATTTCCGGGTGGTCGGCAAAGGTGGCGGGGTCAAAGCGGCCTTTTTTCTCAATGCGGTCTTCGCCCAGATACGGTTTTAACAGTTTGCCGTTAAAGAACGACGTAACGTGTTTGAACTTTTGCGTTTCCGCCAGGCGCAGCTGCTTGAGACCGGCTTTGGAAATCACTTCGCCCAAGAGGTTATCCATACCGCCGCCGTCCGTCATGGAAGGAAGGGCGTTGTAGGGGAAGGAATCGTAATATTTGGTTAAGCCGCAATACACGCAGGGCACGCGTTCGCCGCGGTGGCCCGGGTACGTATCGTCAATAAACGCACGGGTGAGCTGGATGGCGCGGTCCTGGCGGAAGTTGAAGAAAATCACGCTGGAACCGGGTTCCATGCCGTTGTAGTCGCCCAGCACCGTCGGAGGGATGTATTCGTCCACCATGGGGCCGCCGTCGGGCGTTTGCATGGTTTTGTAATCTTCGGCCACCACTTCTTCGGCGGTCGTGCCGTGCAAGCCTTTGGCGTGAACAATCAAATCATAGGCTTTATCGGTTAAGCTCCAGTCTTCGCCGCGGTCCATGGCGTAATAGCGGCCCTGGATGGTGGCGATTTTGCCCGCACCGTATTCTTTCATTTTTTCTTCCAGCGTGCGGATGTAGCCGATGGAGCTTTGGGGCGGCGTATCGCGGCCGTCGGCAAAGAAATGGACGTTAATGTCTTTAATGCCTTTTTCGGCGGCGTATTTGATGATGGCGTGCAAATGGTCGTGGTGGGCGTGGACGCCTTCGTCCTGCACCAAGCCCATTACGTGCAAGGGTTTGTTGTTTTTAACGCAGTTATCAATGCACGCGGAGAAAGCGGCGGATTTAAATAAAGAGCCGTCTTCGATGGTGTCTTTCAAACGTTTGAGTTCCTGGATAACGATGCGTCCGGCACCCATATTGAGGTGGCCGACTTCGGAAGAACCCATATAACCGGCAGGCAGCCCCACCTGTTCGCCGGAGGCTTCGATTTGGGTATGAGGATATTCGGCCAAGTATTTGGTAATGTTGGGAGTCTTGGCGTTCGTTACGGCGTTGTGCGGGCCGGCTTTGGCGTCGCCCCAGCCGTCGCGGATGATTAAAACCACTTTTTTCATGTTGTAATTCTCCTTAATGACAAATCAAATCTTTCCAGCGTTTACACTGGAACTGGTTTAACTGTTCCAGCGTCGTCACGCCTTCTTTACTTAATATTGTAAGAAAATAATAGAAAATCTGCTCGGCCATTTTTGTATCGGCCATAGCGCGGTGCCACCCCTGGCAGCTGATACCCAGCTCTTCGGCAATCAGCCCCAAACGGTTGCGGGCGAACTTGCCGCTCTTGCGCGCCAGTTTGAGCGTATCCACCACCGGGTACGGCGGGAAACGCATGCCGCACGCGGCAAATTCGGCACGGAGGAAAGAAACGTCAAAATCCGCGTTATGAGCCACGATAACGCAGTTGTCCAGCAGGCCCAAAAGGCGGGGCAACACATCGGAAAAAGACGGAGCGTCTTTTACCATTTCGTTCGTAATGCCGTGAATGGCGATTACTTCCGGGCTCATGGGAAGGCCGGGGTTAAGCAGGGTGGAAAACTCGTCCACCACGCGTCCGCCCTGGGAAACGGACACGGCAATTTCGCAAATTTTTCCGCCCGTTTCCGGCGAAAGCCCGGTGGTTTCGGTATCCAAACACGCAAATCTGATTTCGTTTAAATTCATAAATTACACCAAGTAAAAACGCAGGCGGACCAAAAAGCCGATGAGTACCGCGCCGATAATGCCAATATAAAACGCCGCGCCGGAAACGTCCATCAGCCGGTTTCTGCGCGCATACACGCACGCCGCAAACCACACGGCCAGCACCGCCGCCCACCGCCAGCCGGGCAGCAGCATGATTAAAAAGAAAATCGCGCGCACCATCATAAGCAGCCAGCGTTCGTCAAATGTGGGATATTCGCGGCCGTAGCGGTCCTGCTCGATGGAAAAGATAAACCACCCCAGCACGCGCGTGGCCGCCACCAGGCCGACTAAAAAAATCACCCAGCTTTCCGCAAAAAAGTTGCCCGTTTCGTACAACACCTGGAAAGGCACGCACAGAAACAGGAATAACAGGTTCACAAATGTCTTGACAAAAAAAGTAACCACATACCCGTGGCGGAATTTGCCGCCGAACTGGAAAAATTCGTCCGAAAACACGTGGAACAACGCAAACAGCACAATACACATCCAGCCGGGCAAATTGATGAGTTCCAAAAACGGCCAGGGCATCGTTAAATACCCGTAGCACAACCCCAAACCGAGCAGCAAAAACACGCCACCGTGCAGCAAAAGCCCTTTTGTGCGGGAGCGGACAAACGCTTTTTCGCCCGTATGGTTAAAAAGCACAAAGTCCGTTAAGAAAAACGCCAAAAACAAACGCCAAAATACAATCATTTACTCTCCTTGGGAAACGTGACGGTAAACCGGCTTCCCTTTCCGGGGCGGCTGGTTACATCCAGCGTGCCGCCGTGCGCGGTTACGATTTGGCGGCTGATAAACAGCCCCAGTCCGTAGCCAGGCTTATCGGAATTAATTTGGTGGTATTTTTGAAAAAGTCCTTTCATGTCCTGCTCGCTCATGCCGATGCCGCTGTCCTCCACCGCCAGCCAACAGCCGTTTGCATCGCGGCCGCCGCATACGCGCACGTGGCCTTTATCGGTAAATTTAATGGCGTTGGAAACCAAATTCATCAGCACGCGGCGGATTAGTTTAGGGTCCGCGCTAAACCGCAGCGGCGGCACGTCCGTTTCCAGCAAAAGCCCTTTTTCGGCCGCCGTGGGAGCCAGGGTTTCGGTCACGCTTTTGGCAAGGTCTGCCCCGTCCACGTCTTCTTTACGCGGGGAGAGCATGCCGGCCTGCACGCGGGAAACGTCCAACACATCTTCCAGCAGAGAGGATAAATCGCGCGCGGCGCGGCTCATCTGCTCCAGATATTCTTTTTCTTCCTCTTTGGACGCTTTGCCGCTTTGCAAAATATACAAATACCCCTGCAGGCCCAACAGCGGCGCGCGCAAATCGTGCGCGACGGCGCGGAAAACGTGTTCTTTCATTTCGCTTACCTGGGCCTGGAGCTGGAGGACCTGGTAATCTTTCAAATCGGCGGTCATTTTATTAAACTGGGAAATTAAGCCTTTAAATTCCCCCCAGCCGATGTCTTCGTCTATTTTCCCTTCCAAATTACCCGCACTGACTTCTTTGGCCGCCTCGGACAGCGCGCCAATCGGCTCGCCCAGCCGTTCGGCAAACGTCAGCGCACCGAAATAAGAAAGTGTGGCAATCGTCAGCACAAACAGCGCCAGGATGATATTGGTGTAATAAATACTGCGGTACGCTTCGCCTTTGAGTTGCAGAACCGCCACATACGCGCCCAAAATAGGCGTTGTGGCATACGCACCGACGTACGCTTCCTGCGGCGTTTTTAAATTTTTAAGGAGCCGCTTGCCCGACGCGAACGCATTTTTTAAGGAATCCGCGTCAAAAGCCGGGCGGTACTGGTATTCATCGGCAAATACCTCCCCGTTTTGGTCCACCAGGTAAATGCGGCCCGTCACGCCGATACGCTGTTCCTGCATGCGGGAGAGAAAACCGAAAAAGCTCATGATACCGTATAAAAAATCTCCGTTGGGGAGCGGATAAATAAATTCGCTGATGGGGCGGCCGTCCACCACGTCAAAACTGCTGACGGACAGACGCGGCTTCTTGGAAATTTCGGCCAAGGCGGGGTCGCCGGACAGGTCAAGCGCGGGGACGTCCCGCAAAATTTGTTTGTCGCCAGCGCGGAAGAGTTCTTTGCCCTCGGAGGACAAAACGGTCAGCATCACAAAATCCGGGTTGGCAGAAAGCGCGTCGCGCAAGACGGGCACGGGGTCCTTTTTGGCGTTTAACGCGTCCGTCACGTGCGAGGCAAACGAAAGCCGCCAGCCCAAATCTTCAATATGCTGGTTCATGGACGACGAAACAATCTGCGCCAGGTTGGCGTGCGTTTCCAGGATATTATCTTTTAAATGTTCCTGGTAATAGGCCAGCAGCAACACCATGGGTACAAGCGGCAGCAGTACCACAGCCAGGAACAATTTAAAAAGTTTAGAAAATAAAGACATAAAACACCTTAATACCATTATATCAATTCGGAAAGAGCGCGCAGCAAAAAATCCTCCGGGCCAAAAGGCCCAGCAAAGACTAGGCCTTTTTTCCGCCCGCGCCCGGGCCATAGGGCCCTGGCCGCGCACCTCAAAAAGCCTTATTCTATAGATATGACAAAACATTTTATCCGTCTTACTCAACGCATGAAACGCGCCTTATCTCCCCACGGCACCAAACGCCCCTGGGAAACGTTCCCGCGCCCGTCCGCGCTGAGAGAATCTACCATATCGCTCTCCGATGAAGAAGCCGCCTGGGTAGCGTTGGAATCCTTACGCCTGATGCGCAGCCGCCGCAAAGAAGAAGCGCGCAAACGCGCGCTGGGCATTCCCCCGCCGCCTACGCCGGGCAAAATTTCATACGCCGTATATATGTAAAAAACCGCCCTTAACCAGGGCGGTTTTTTGCAAGCAAGCCCAATAAAAAACTATTCTTTACTGGCTTTTTCTAAGAATTCAATTAATAAATTCTGTTTTTCTTTTATCTCTTCCTTGCTTCTAAACACAAGCCGGTATCTTCCCCACTTATCATATTCCATACAATCAAAATGGTTATTCTCAAGCCAAGCATCCATCTCATCCGAACGAGGATAGCGAATTTCAACACGGATTAACTCTTTCTTAGGGCGAAATATAACCCAGTTATCTACAACGCCCTCTTTTTCTAACCCTATATAGAACTTATTATATTTCAATTTTACATTAGGGGTAAAAGTTTGAATCAGACTTAAAATACAATCCGCCAACTCAACAGTGCGTTTAGTAGCGCGCTGTTCCCAATAATGTCGGTCTGTTACTTCCATACTATCTTCTTCATCTTCCTCCAAACCCCTTCTAAATTCAGACAATACGGTTGTAAATACCAAGGACAAAGAATCCCCCACCTTGACAGCACGCATTTGAATAGCAATTAAAGGAATCGTATTATTTAACAAACTCAAAACATTTAAAAACCGACTTGTAATATCCTCAGCAATAATTACAGCACAATGATCATATTGGGGATAACGCTTTCGCTCTATATCCCAGTATTCAATTGTGCGAATTAAATGACTTTCGTTTAATTTTCCGAGTTGTAACTCAACCTCATATCGTTTTTCTGAATTTTCATCCTGCAACAATAAATCCAATCTCCCTGCTGCAGGTTGAATACGCTCTTTGTCTCTTAAAATTAAGTTTCCCAAACCCAAAATACGCGGATCTTCTGCAATTCGTTCTTGTACCCATTTTTCATTGATAGTGGGATTATCTTTTAAAGTGATAAATTCTGTCTTTACATAATTTAACATTTGTAACCTCCCATTATAAATTATTATACACAAATCCACCTTATAACTATATTTTTTGTTGTTATGCCGTCTTTTGCTCCGTTTATAAAAAGCGTTCTCTGCGGATCAGAAATTTTATTGTTCGAGCGAAGCGAGTTATAAAATTTCCCGCAGAGAACTGTTTTTTATGGAGCACGGACGGCGAGTTTTTTGCTTACTTTTTGTCGGCACAAAAAGTAAGAAGGGGCTTTTTGGAAAATTGTTTATCCTTAAAAGACACAAGGGACGAAAAGTTTTTCGTCCCTTGTGCGTAAAACTGACAGGTAAGTACAGTCGTTTTTCAACTATTTTTTGGCGTTCTTGACTTGCTCAATAATGCGCGGCAAAATCTGGTGCGCATCACCCACCAAGCCGTATTTGCAGACGTTGAAAATCGGCGCGTTCGCATCTTTATTGATACCGATAATCACGTCGCTGTGTTCCATACCCACCACGTGCTGTACCGCGCCGGAAATGGCGCAGGCCACATACAGTTTGGCGGATACGGTCACGCCGCTCTGGCCGATTTGCTGGTCTTTGGGTTTTAAACCCAGGTCGATGGCCGCGCGGGACGCACCCACGGTGCCGCCCAGTTCGTCAGCCAACGTTTCCAAGAGATTGAAACCTTCCTGGTTTTTCATACCGCGGCCGCCGGCGATTACCACTTCGGCTTCGTCCAGCTTCATGCCCGCGGCGGGCGGATCCATGTGCGTATTGATAATGCGCACGCGGGACGCTTCGGCCGGGACGGAAATCATTTCGTTTACGATTTGCGCCATTTTGCCGGGCGTCGTGGCCACTTTTTTGAACACGTTGGGGCGCACGGTGGACATCTGCGGGCGGTAGTCCGGGCATTTGATGTCGGCCATGATGTTGCCGCCGAACGCGGGGCGGGTTTGAATCAAATTGCCTTCTTTAATGGAAAGGCCCGTGCAGTCGGCGGTTAAGCCCACGAACAGTTCGGAAGAAATGCGCGGGGACAAATCGCGGCCGATGTACGTGGACGGATACAGCACCACGCTGGGGTTATACTTTTTAATCAAAGTAACCATGGCGTTGGCATACGCGGCGGTGTTGTAGCGCGCGTAAGCCGGGCTTTCCACGGCGTAGATTTTATCGGTGCCGTATTGGGAAAGTTCCGCAAAGTACGGTTGAATGTTGTTGCCGATAACGACCGCGCAGAGCTCTTCGCCCAGCTGGTCCGCCAGTTCGCGGCCTTTGGACAAAAGTTCAAAGCCCACGGGGCGTACTTTTTGGGTCTGGCCGTCGTCGGAAATTTCGATAAATACCCATACGCCTTTATAAGCGGACAGGTCTTTTTTGGCCGCGCCGGTGGCGGGTAAAGACAAAGCCTTAACGGGGCACACGCTCACGCACGCGCCGCACATCGTGCACGCGTTGGAGGCAACCGCTTTGCGGTTGACCAAAGAGAGCGCCCCAAACGGACAGGTGGATACGCATTTGCCGCATCCTACGCAGTTAGCAGAAATCTGAATCATTTAATGACACTCTCCTTTTTCAAAATTTCGACAAACTTGTCAGCAAGTTCCACGGCGGAGCCGGAGAACATTTCGCCTTTTTGGCGGGCCGGCGGCGGGAAGATGCGGTCCACGCGCGTGGGCGAGCCTTCCAAGCCCAGTTTGTGCGGGTCCGCGCCGATGTCGGCAGCCGTCCACGTATAAGTAACTTTATCCTGCGCTTTGTGCGCGGCCATAAAGGACGGATATTTGGCGACGTAGTCGTGCGGCATGGTCATCGTAACGAGTACCGGCAGGTCGGCTTCCAAAATTTGGTGGCCGCCTTCGATGAGTTTCTTTACGACGACTTGGTTTCCGTTCGCGTCAATGCTTTCGCAGAACGTAATCTGCGGAATGCCCAAGTGAAATGCGATGCCGGGGCCGGTTTGGGCGGTATCGCCGTCGATAGCCATTTGGCCGCAGAGGATTAAATCGTACTGGCCGATTTTTTTAACGGCCGTAGCGAGCGCGTAAGAAGTGGCCCATGTGTCGGAACCGGCAAACGCGCGGTCGGACAGCAGCACGCCTTCGTCGGCGCCCAAAGCCAGGGCCAGGCGCAAAACGGCGGTGGCCTGCGCGGGACCCATGGAAAGAACCGTCACTTTCGCGCCGGTTTTGGCTTTAATATCGAGGGCTCTTTCCAACGCAAAGTGGTCGTACGGGTTTAAAATGCTGGGCACGCCCGCACGGATGAGCGTACCGGTTTTCGGATCCACTTTTACTTGGGTGGAATCGGGAACTTGTTTAATGCATACGATGATATTCATGCTTTGGTCCTATTTCTTGAAAATTTCTCTGAGTTTGGCGGAAACGACGTCCATATCGTCGATAAGGCCGCGCATCTTGTCTTCAATACCCACCAAGTTTACGCCTTGGCTGAGTTCGGCGGTGTTAATCGTCGGGCAGGTGCCCAAAATCAGGCGCAGGCCGTCGGACGCGGTTTTGAACGCGCTCTGGCGGGCGTTGACGCGGGCCATCGTGCACAAGGTATTGATATCAAAGCGGCTCCCTTCGGTTACCACTTTGTTCGCGCACTGGCGGGAGAACACGGCCGCCACTTCCATTTCGCTGATCAGGTCGCCCAGCATAAAGGTTACGTACTGGTGGCGGGTCAGCTTGCTCAAGCGGCATTCGTCAAGCACGCGGGCCAGGGCTCTAAAGCCTAAGGCCACGCTGTCGGCGCCTACATTGGGGTTCTGCGCGTGGATAGCGTCAAACTCGGCGGCTTGGTTCAAATAGTATTGGCCGCGCGATTTCAAATGTTCCTGCCAGCGGCCGCGGAAAATCGTCATTTCCAACACTTCGCTGGTACCTTCGTAAATGCAGGTGATTTTAACGTCGCGTTTGATTTTTTCCACGGAGAATTCTTTGGTATAACCGAAACCGCCCATCGCCTGGATGGCGTCTTCGGCGGCTTTGTTGCCGGATTCCGTGGCGTAAAGTTTCGCGATTGCGCCTTCGGTGGCGAGGCCGTGGTTGTTTACTTCCAGCTGTTTGGCCGTCCAGTCGATATACGCGCGGGCCGCTTCAAAGCGGACGTAATGCGGGGTGATGAGTTTCAGCATGAAACCCTGTTTTTCGGCCAGCGGGCCGCCGGCCTGGATGCGCTGCTGGGCATACTGCAAAGCGGTTTCCACCGCTTCTTCGCCGCCGCCCAAACCGAACGCGGCCACCATCAAACGGGTGTAACCGAATACGGCCTGCGCCTGCAGGAAACCTTGGCCTTCTTTCAGGCCGATCAAATTTTCGGCGGGAACGTAAACGTCGTCAAACGCGAGTCCCGCGGTGTTGGACAAGCGGATACCGTGTTTGTCTTCGTGCACGTCCTGCGTGAACCCGGGGGTGCCTTTTTCGACAATGAACCAGCTCGGGCCGCCGGGGGCCAGCGCGAGCACGGTGTAAATGTCGGCCACGCCGCCGTTGGAAATCCACATTTTGCTGCCGGTAATTTTGTAGCCTACCACTTTGCCGTCTTTAATGACGTGTTCGGCGCGGGTGCGCAAAGAAACAAGGTCGGAGCCGGCGTCGGCTTCCGTCGCGCCGTAGGCGACGAGTTTATTTTCGTGCGCGATTTTTTGGAACCATTTGGCTTTCTGCTCGGGGGTTCCGCCCACGTTAATCGGGTCGCTTCCCAAGAAGGTGGCGAAAACGCCGGTGGCGATACCCAAATCAATACGGGCAAGCTGTTCGCACACGCGGTAAATTTCGGTGGTCTGGCCGCCGAGGCCGCCGTATTCTTCGGGGATTAACAAAAGATGTACGCCCAGTACGTCGTGGTCGTACATTTCTTTCAAAATGTCCAAGGGAATTTCGTTCTTGGCGTCGTGTTCCCGGATTAAGTTAAAAGAAATCCGGTTCTTAGCATACTGCTTCAAACTGTCCAACATCAGGTTTCTGGTTGTCAGGTCGTTTTTTGCCATATTTGGGAGTCTCCAAAATACAATATAGATATATGATACTAATTTTTAAGCGTCTGCGCACTGCAAGGGCATAAAAAAGCCCCGAAAAAACCGGGGCTTACATTATATATCGTTTTCCACTCTCCAGCCTTGGGCCGCCAGAGAATTACACATAGTTTCCGCTATTCCGGCCTGGCGATACCAGCACTCATAATGGTCATCCCCGTTAATAGTTTCATGTAATAAACCATAACCTTTATCCAATCTCCAAGCCCACCAACGACAGTACTGGGAACCATACCCTCCGCACCAAGCTTCATAACGGAAGTATTTGGAATCACTTTCATCCGCTGTTGCAGGAACCAGCGGTAAAGTGATATCCAACTCTGCATCCGCATCTGTTCCTAAAAATTCCACATTACCCGCCGGATATCCGCCTTGCTCCAACACCCATACATTCATGGCCTGGTCCAAAGTTTTTCCAATAGATAACGCCTCCGCCATCCGTGTTTTTTCTACCGCTAACGTATATTGCGGCAGAGCAACAGCGGACAAAATACCAATAATAAGAACAACCACTAATAACTCTATAAGCGTAAAACCACACTTTGTCATTCCCGGGCACCGCACGGTGAACCGGGAATCCAGATTTAAATAAGGTTTACAACTTCTATTAAACGGCCTAGATTCCGGGGCTGGCGGCGCGCAGCGTGCTGGAATGACGACTTTCTTTACCATAGGCTATATCCCCCTACTACTCAGAATTATCCCCATGGTATCAAAAAAAAAAAACAAAGCAAGCCCTCCGCGTTCCCCCATAAAAGTTGCTCCCTTATTTTATCCCCGCCCTTAGTCCTGTTTATAAAAAATGTCCGCCGTTTCCGTTTATGCAGGCCTTAACCCGTTTATAAAATCCAGTTCCGTACAGAGAAAGCATTTTATTTGTCCGAGCCGTAGGCGAGTTGTAAAATGCGCCGTACAGAACTGGATTTTATGGGTGCGGCCTGCGAGTTTTTTGTTACTTTTACCCTGCGGGCCGCTTGCCCAAAAAGTAAGAAGAAAAAATATGTATAATAACTCTATGAACTGTATTTTTTGCGGCATCGCCGACGGCTCCGTCAAAAGCCAACTCATTTACGAAGATGACGACGTGGTGGCGTTTAAAGATTTAAACCCACAGGCGCCCACGCATCTGCTCATCATCCCGCGCAAACATATTGCGCGTTTGTCCGAAGCGGAAGAATCGGACGCGCTTCTGCTAGGCAAAATCCTTTTGGTAGCACAGAAACTGGCCAAGAAGTTTGATATCAAGGATTTCCGCCTCGTCACCAACAACGGCAAAGGCGCGGGCCAAAGCGTGGACCATTTGCACTTCCACTTAATGGCCGGCAGACGTTTTTTGTGGCCCGCGGGCTAAACTTGCAAAAAACGCGCCAAAATAAGCTATAATATATATAAGGAAGTAAAACGCCTTTTTTATCTTTATCTACTAGCCGTAGAAGGTGGTGAAAAACGTAATGGTTTTCGTTAAAGTAAGAGACGCCGAACACCTCGAAGAAGCCCTCAAACGCTTCAAAAGAGAATGCGAAAAAAACGGTATCTTGAAAGAAATCAAAAGACGCGAAACGTACATGCCTCCGAGCGTGAAACGCAAAATCAAATCGCAGGAAGCCCAACGCCGCGCCAGACGCACCAAACGCAGACGTTTTTAATTAAAGAAGCACCACAGGCAATAGTCCTTTACGCAAGTATCGGGCTATTGCCTTATTTGCCTTTAATCCAAACCAAGCGGACGGCGTGTTGTGAACAATAATATCGTAGAAATCATCAAGGACAAGTTGGACATTGTGGAATTTATCCGGCAGTATGTACCGGGCCTTAAACGCGCGGGTAAAACCTACAAAGCCTGCTGTCCTTTTCATAAAGAAAAAACCCCCTCTTTCACTTGCAGCAGCGAAAAGGGGCTTTACTATTGTTTCGGCTGCCAGGAAGGGGGCGACATTATCGCTTTCCTGATGAAAATGGAAAGCCTGTCGTTCAACGAAGCGCTCGAAAAACTGGCCGGTTTGGCCGGCGTGGAATACAAACCCGCCAAACCTATGACGGGCGAAGAAATGCGCCGCGCGGGCGTACGCCGCCTGCTGGACCACGCCAAAGCGTTCTACCATAAAAATTTAATGTCCGCCGGAGGCGAATTCGCGCGCGCGTACGTGAAACAGCGCAATTTGACCAAAGAAACCTGCCAAAAATTCGAGTTGGGTTTCGCCAAGAACGACGCCACCTCTTTCGCGCGTGAAGCCAAAGCCGCCGGATACACGGAAAAAGATTTAAAAGACGCGGGGCTGTGCGTAATTACCTCCTACGGTGCGCGGGATTACTACCGCAACCGCCTGATGTTCCCGATCATCAACCAACGCGGCGACACGGTGGGGTTTGGCGGACGCATTTTAGGGGAAGGCGAACCCAAGTATTTAAACTCGCCGGAAACGGTTTTATTTACAAAAAGCCACGTTTTGTACGGGCTGAACTTTGCGGGGCCCGCCATCCGCAAAACAGGCCGCGCGGTGCTTTTGGAAGGATACATGGACGTTATCGCCTGCCACCAGGCGGGCGCGGAATATACGGTGGCTCCGCTCGGCACCAGTTTGACCGAGGAGCACGCGCGGCTTTTGAAACGCTATACCGATAACGTAACCGTGTTATTTGACCCGGACGCTGCCGGGATTAAAGCCGCTCTGCGCGGCGCACTGATTTTAATTGAGCGCGGTCTGTTCGTAAAAGTGGCGTCGCTGCCGGAAGGGCTCGACCCGGACGAATACATCGCCAAATACGGCAAGGAATCGTTCGAAAACATTTTGGACCGGGGGCAGGATTTAATCGCGTTCCACACGGGTTTACAGCTGGAACTGTACCCCAAACCGCTCGGCGCGCAGGACAAAACGCGCATCATCAGCGAACTGGCGGAAACGATTGGCAAACAGCCGGATGAAATCGTCCGGCGCGAATGGGCCAAATACGTGGCCGAACACGTAGGCGTGGACGAAGCCCTGGTGCTTGAAAGGCTGCGCCGCCCGGCCATGCAAACGCCGTTCGCGCGCAGACAGGAAGCGCGTCCCGCCGTGCAAACGCCCGTGAGTCCGGCGGAAGAAGAACTGACGGCGTGGCTGCTGCGGTGCCCGCAACATGCGGCGCTGTGCGCGGAACTGACGCAAAACGATTTTTCTACGCCCCAGGCGTGGAAATTATTTGAAGCCGTACGCAAAGCGGCCGGGGAAACCCTGGACGCCCAAACTGCCGCACAAAAAGCGGCCGAATATGTGCCGGAGCGGAAGAATGATATCGTCCGGCTGGCGTTATTTCAGCCGCCGCAGGACGCGGAACCGGCGCGCGACATCGCCGCCTGTGCGGCCAAGCTGGCGCACGCGGGCCTGCAAAAACGGCTGGAAGAAGTAAAACGCCAGATGAAACGGCTCGGCGCGGGCAACGTGCCGCAAGAGATTTTTCAAGAATATATGCAGTTGCAAACCAAATTAAAAAAATAAGCAGTTGAGGAAATTTATGGCATCCGGAAACAAAGAGCTAAAAGATTTATTGGAAGAAGGGAAAGAGAGCGGTTTTCTGTCGCTGGAAGAACTGAACCGTTCCCTCGCCGCGGCGGACATGACCGCCGAAGATATCGACGGCGTCATGGGCACGCTGGACGACCTGGGCATCCAGGTGGTGGACCAAAAGAAATTTAAATCCGTCGCCGCGCAGGAAAAAGAAATGCTCAGCGAAGACTGGTCCGCCAGCCCCGATATTTCCAACTCCATCCGCATGTATCTGTCCGAAATGGGCAAAGTGCCGCTCTTGTCGCGCGACGAAGAAATCACGCTTGCGCGCAACATTCGCGAACGCGAAAAAGAACTGCGCAAACTGGTTTTGGAATCCCCCATCACCATGCGCGAAATTTGTAACTGGGAAGAACTCGTCGACCAGGAAGAAATGACCACCAAAGAGCTCATGCCCCGCGGCAAACGCACGACGAGGGAACTCAACAACATGCGCCGCAAACTTAAAGACGCGGCGGCGTTTATCGGCAAGCGCGAACAAGAAATCACCAAACTGATGAAAGAACTGCGCGAAGGCGATTTAACCGATAAAAAACGCAACAACTGCATTGAAAAATTGGAAGCCAAACAAAAAGAAGTGGTGGCCAGCATCACCAAACTGAATTTGAACCAAAACAAAATCAAGCGTTTAACCAATAAAATCAAAAACCTGGCCGACCGTTTGAGCGAAACCTCCAACGATATGCAGCGTTTTGACGACTACTTCGGCTCTTACGATTCCGTCAAAAAACTTGTTACCCGGTTCCATGCGGGCAAAATCAGCGAAAAAGATTTTAAAAAGCAGACCAAATTCACCATCGAAGAACTGGACCGCGCCATTAATAACATCGAAGACGTGCGCCGCCGCCATGACCAGATGGTCGACATGCTGCCCATGACCGAAAAAGAATTTATCGCGTTTAACGACCGCATCGTTTTCTTTGAAGACATGATTTTGCAGGACAAATTAAAACTCATCAAAGCCAACCTGCGCCTGGTGGTGTCCATCGCCAAGAAGCACGTCAATTCCAATTTGGAACTGTCCGACCTGATTCAGGAAGGCGGCCTGGGCCTTATGAAAGCCGTGGAAAAATTCGAATACAAACGCGGTTTTAAATTTTCCACCTATGCCACCTGGTGGATTCGCCAGAGCATCAACCGCGCGATTGCGGACCAGGCCAACACCATCCGCATCCCGGTACACATGAAAGAACTTGTTTCCAAATTGACCAAAGTTACCAACAAGTTCCGCCAGGAACACGGCCGCGAGCCCACGCTGGAAGATTATTCCAAAACGCTGCGCCTGTCCGTGGAAAAGGTGAAAAGCGTTCTTAAAATCATGCAGGACCCGATTTCGCTTTCTACGCCTATCGGCGAGGACGAAGATTCCAACCTGGAAGATTTTATCGAGGATAAGAACGGGCCGAACCCGACGAGCGCGGCAGTGGATTTCCTACGCAAGCAGGAAGTGGCCGACGTACTGGCGACGCTGTCCGAACGCGAAGCCAAAATCATCAGCCTGCGCTTTGGGATTGATTCGGGCTACCCCCGCACCCTGGAAGAAGTGGGCAAGATGTTCAACGTAACGCGCGAACGCGTGCGCCAGATTGAAGCGAAAGCCATCCGCAAGTTACGCCATCCCAGCCGCACCAAAATGCTGAAAGATTACCAAGAGTAATTCAATATGTAAAAATACCCCCGGGCACAACCCGGGGGTATTTAATTTATCCTATAAAGGGCAATAGTCCCCGAAAAAATGTCTTTCTAAACTGTTATATGCCGGCCAAGACGCCTGACAAGGATTTGCGTCATAATTATCATACCGACACCATGCAGTATACCACGCCAAAAATTCCTCGCCGTCTTCCCGCACATAGTACACTTTTGGCAGTTTATACTGTTCTCCATCCGTGCAGAAGCCAGGTTTGACATGATTAGAAAACCCGGTATTTAACCGTTTTTCCATTGCCATAATATATTTAGAAAGCTTATATTTATCATGCAGTTCCGGGGCACGTAAGTCAGTTAATTCCTGTATAAAATTTTCAGCACTTACTTCATTTTTATACAGATAAGGCACACCTGCCGTATAATCTTGTTCCATACGGCAACTTTCCATTTCGAAATCTACAAAACAATATTCCATCGCAACCGAACAAGAAGACGTATCCCACTCATTCCAAGTACAAGAAGATTCGTTCCAAGTACGCGTTTGCATGCCCGTACCAACAACACAAGGAACGCTCTCAGTTAAAACGGAGGGTGTATTTTCACAGCCATCAGCTTGTTGAATATCTCCGCATGCCAAATAAAGTTCGTTCGAAGACGCGCCTTTGAGTTTTAAGCTCGCCCACTGCATCTGTCCGCCGCTTTCGCTGTTGGCGGCTTTACAGCTGGGGAACGCTTTTCCGAATAAATTTAAGTTGGCAGCTTTGATATCAGCGGCGTTTACGCTTTCCATAGTACCCGTTTGGATACGCACGTTTTGGAATGAGATTTTGCCATCGCCGTTGCCACTGCCCAAACTAAGCGTATAACCTTTTATCCCGCGTCCGCCGTCCAAGTTTAATTTGCCGCCCTTTAAATTTACCTGCGTGGCATTTAACGTGGCAGACTCTTCCGAACAGCCTAATTTCATATCGCAGGTGCTCGTTAAGCCGATATCCATTTGCTCCGTGGTATTCACCTGGGAATAAGCTACATACGGAACAGGAAAGTATGTTACCATGCTGATTTTGTTTTTGGTTTTGGCATACG